>JARVGJ010000001.1:0-292080 GCA_029762595.1 Methanolobus sp.
ATGTAAGGGCAAAAAGGTATTGGAATCAACTAAAAGAGATCAAATTAAAGATATTAGTGCATAACCTTGACAGGTATATCAAGGTTATACTTGTTGTCAAAATGAGGATTTCTACAGAGCCAGAATACTAGTTATTTATTTGTATCATAACTCCATCTAATAATACAATTATATGCTATTATTTTGATAATATATGCTGGACATCATATAAATAAGAAGTTACATATGGCTTGCTCTAAAGAGAGGAGAATATGACCACTAAAGACAAATCAAATAAAAATCTTAAAGCCAATTTACCCTATATTATAGGATTGATAATTTCTTTTATAATAGCCTTCTACATCAGAACCATCCCCAAGGCAAGCGTCTTCATCTCCGACACCTTCGTGCGCTTTGGCGGGAACGATCCCTGGTACCATCTCAGGAATGTTGAATCAATCATACACAACTTCCCCAGCATGATATGGTTCGATGCTTATACCCAGTTCCCAAATGGCAGCAACCAGGTATTTGCACCACTCTACGACATGGTCCTTGCCACGATCATCTGGGTCCTGGGGGCAGGTAATCCTGACCAGAACCTGATATACACTGTCAGTGCGTACTACCCTGCAGTTCTGGGTGCACTTGTGGTCATACCAACATATTTTGCTGCAAAATGGATTTTCAGCCGGGAAGTGGGCTTACTGGCATCACTCCTTATTGCAGTATCATGCGGCCAGTTCCTGTCCAGGTCAATGATAGGGTTCAATGATCATCACATAGCGGAAACCTTACTGAGCACTGTTACAGCCATGTTCCTGATAATGGCAATAAAAAAAGCAGATCTGGAGAGGTTTTCCTTTAATGATATTCGCAACAAAAGCTTTGATAAGATAAAACCGGCAATACCATATCTGATCCTCACTGGCATTTCACTGGGTGCCTATTCCCTGGCATGGAAAGGAGCACTTTTTTTCAGTTTCATAATTGGTGTCTATATAACGATCCAGCATATCATCAACCATATGCATGGAAAAACCACTGAACATCTGGCGATCAGTGGCATCATAGTATTCCTCATTGCCCTGGTTATGATACTCATGACACCATACCTGGGAGGAACAAAATCATTATACATAAAAGGACTTCTTGCAGGTATCATTGCCTTCCCACTACTCACAGCAATATCTATTGAGATCAATAGAAGAGGGCTGAAGAGACACTATTATCCAGTATCCATATCAATCCTATTTATTGGTGGCATTGGTGCAGCAAGATTGTTCTCAGAATCAGCCTATTCCCTCGTGACAAGTGTGTTCAGCTACTTCATGCGCACAGGCGGCGGCCTAACGGTAGCAGAAGCCTCCCCTCTCCTCTACATGGGCGGCCAGTTCTCCCTCCAGCCTCTCTGGTATAACTTCGGCACACTTGGGTATATATCGTTCATTGCACTGGCAATACTTACCTACCGGGCATTCACACAGAAGAACACATCGGAGAACACTTTCCTGCTGGTATGGTCCCTGATGATCATCTGGGCTATGTTGCAGCAGAACCGTTTTGCATATTACTATTCCGTAAATGCTGCCATTCTCAGTGCCTGGGTGGGCATTAAGGCGCTTGAACTTTCAGGATGGAAAGAACTGCTGTCCAATGTAAGGTCAAAGAAGTTCAATGCGAAGCATGTTAAGCTGATGCACATCCTTTCAGCGGCATTTGTCATACTTATCCTTATATATCCCGGTTACAGTCTCGCAATGCAGCAGAATCAGGGCACAGGCGGACCCAATGGTTACTGGATAGAGGCAACCATGTGGCTTAGGCACAATACCCCGGACCCTGGACTTGATTACTATGAGAACTACCAAAGACCTGCTGCCGGTGAGAGATACCAGTATCCTGATACAGCATATGGTGTTATGTCCTGGTGGGACTACGGGCACTGGATACAGGTCATAGGGCATCGCATACCTAATGCCAATCCCTTCCAGCAGGGGATAGGTGGCCGTACCAATAGCCTTGAAGAAGAGAACAGACCGGGCGCATCCACATTCTTCACAGCCCAATCAGAAGAAGAGGCAACTGCGGTCCTTGAAGCAGTCCATCCTGATCCGGACAGGGCAGGCGCACGTTATGTGGTATCCGACGTTGAGATGGCCACAGGCAAGTTCTACGCCATGTCCGCCTGGACACTTGACACCGAGGGTTATTACGTGCAGGCTCAAACCGATACAGGATACGTGACCGTTCCCGGGCAGCGCTACTTCAATTCAATGG
This sequence comes from Methanolobus sp., assembly GCA_029762595.1. GTDB lineage: Archaea > Halobacteriota > Methanosarcinia > Methanosarcinales > Methanosarcinaceae > Methanolobus. The sequence goes on from JARVGJ010000001.1 coordinate 2,260, forward strand.
AAGCAAGGCTTCATATATTCGACGGAAACGGCCTCAAGCAATACCGCATGGTATATGAATCACCAGCTGCCAACACCCAGGAACCCGCATATAAGAATGTATATAACGTTCTTTTCGGAGGGAACCTTCCTGAGACAAATACCGGATATGTGAAGATCTTCGAATACGTCAACGGTGCAAGCATAACAGGAACAGCACCCGAAGGTGAGACAGTTACAATAAGCAACAGCATAATGACAAACCAGATGAGGACATTCACATATACCCAGTCCGCCACATCTGACGGGACCTACACCTTCATAGTCCCATATTCCACAGAAGGACCCATTGAAGGCCAGACGCAGTTTGCTGCAATGCCAGCCGGACCTTACGTGCTAAGTTACGGCAATGTTACACAGCAGGTCCGTGTCAGTGAAACGGATGTCCTGAACGGGAACACGATAGAAGTGTAAGGGCTTCTATCTCTTTTTATTTTTGAATTGCATAATCCCTGAAATTGTTTCTCAGAAATAGTTCAAGAGTACATTATCTATTGTGATAACCAAACAATCTATTGTATTCATCATAATCATTTTTCAATATCTGATTTGTTTTTAATAGATTCGATTATAGAAATTTCTATTTTGGATTAGGATGCCTTTTGGTGCAAAAATTGGCTCTGTCGAAAAACTATCATCAATAATTTGTGAACCGCAGATATTTTCATCTCTTGTGTATTAATAAAGAAAGGATCTCTACAGAGGCGGATTTCACAAGCATGCAATCAAAAAGCTGTCACGCTGCCATGAATGAGATCAACGGTTAACAATTTCCCCGACATCTACAAATAACATCATGCCGAAGCTAGCTTAAAAGGTGATATATTGGACAATATTATCAAGGGAAGAGTATGGAAATTTGGCAGCGATATCGATACCGATGTTATCATTCCCGGAAAATACCTGCGCACAACGGATATGCAGGTCTTTGCAGACCATGTACTGGAAGGAATAGATCCGGATTTCCCAAAGAAGGTGAAAAAAGGAGACGTTATTGTTGCAGATGACAACTTCGGTTGCGGCTCGTCCAGAGAACAGGCCGCACTGGCGCTGAAATATGCAGGTGTTGCATGTGTGGTGGCAAGGTCTTTTGGCAGGATATTCTTCAGGAACGCCATCAATGTAGGCTTGCCGCTTATGGAAGCGGATGTGCAATGCAACGAAGGGGATGAGGTGGAGATCGACCTGCTTCAGGGAACTGTCAAAGTAAGTGATAATGTATTCCAGGGAAACAAACTCCCGGATTTCCTGCTGGAGATACTGACCGATGGCGGACTTGTCGCCCACCGGAAAGCAAAGAAGAGAACAGAATAAGGATACCCATCACATGAGCATGATATTTCCCCTTGAATACAAGCATGTCGGATACAGCAGGGAACTTGATGATCGTGATGACAGGCGTATATATTTCCTCACAAAGTACCTGATAGTGGAACATTGCGATAAAAGCTACTCCCTGTACAGGGCAGTACATCAGGGAAACGACTTACTAAGGGACGTTACATCCCTGGAGGAGCTTGCCTCGGGTGAGGAGATCACCCGCTACCACAGGGAACTGAACATCAAGGACAGAAGAGATCTCATAGAAACGGCATCCTTGCTCTGCAAGGAAAAGATAAACACGGTCATATTCACAGGTATTGACAAACACCTGACCTTTGTGCATAAACCTGATCTTTCAGCCATCCTGGACATAGAGATAGTGGACGTGGTGCCTCCCGGACCATCCTGGCTTGCCAGTGTTGTGCACAGGCTGGAGAAGAGCGGCATATTCGGGGACCTGACTGTCAGGTTCACAGAAAAACTGACAGACCTGAGGAAGTTCCAGGGAGAGAATACGGTATTCCCATGTTCTTCCTCAGGACTGGAGGGGAAATGTCTTGACTGTGATGTGGTAGAAGAGGACGGTGCACTGCTTGTGGGATGTGAGATATCAAGGAGCCTTTTTGAATCCAGGTTTCCCGGACTTGAGTATTCCTTTGTGAACATATGCCCTTTCACGTCCGACATATTCAGGCCTGAAAAACCATTCATCACAAGATGCTGCCGCTCGGAAAAATCCGGCATCGTTACAATAAATGGTATCCGGGGAGTTGTGGTCCATTGGGGAGCATCGGAATTTGACGTGGCAAAAGCTATATGGGACCTTGTTGCCGATATAAATGAAAGGACAAAGATAAAAGAGGAGTTATCATGAAACTTGCAGTTGTTGAAGGTGACGGGATTGGAAAAGAAGTAATACCAGCGACAATAGAGGTCCTTGACTCCCTGGGACTTGATATCGAGAAGATACCAGTTGAGCTTGGTTATGGAAAATGGGAACGCACTGGTTCTGCAATAACAGACGAAGATATATCCGTAATGAAGAGTTGCGACTGTGTTCTCTTTGGTGCCGTGACCACACCACCTGATCCGAATTATAAAAGTGTGCTTCTCACCATCCGCAAAGAACTGGATATGTACGCAAACATCCGTCCCATACACCCCTTACCCCCTGTCAAGGGGATCCATGAGCGCAATGATTTCAACTTCATAATTGTCAGGGAGAATACAGAAGGATTGTATTCGGGTATAGAGGATATAGGAAGCGATGTTTCAACCACCACAAGGGTCATCACAAGAAAAGGTTCCAAACGGATCGCCGATTATGCCTGCAAACTTGCAAAGAACAGAATGAACAAACTGACAATAGTCCACAAATCCAATGTTATCAAATCCGACAAACTCTTCCTTGACGTGTGCCGGCAGGCCGCAACAGATGAAGGGATTTTGTACATGGACGAACTTGTTGACTCCTTTGCATATAAGCTTATAAGCTCACCCTGGAACTACGATGTAATAGTCACCACAAACCTCTTCGGGGATATACTGAGCGATATGTCAGGAGCACTTGTGGGTGGCCTTGGCCTTTTGCCCAGCGCAAACATCGGTGACAGGTATGCTTTCTTTGAACCGGTACACGGAAGCGCACCGGATATAGCAGGCAGGAACATAGCCAATCCTATTGCCGCCATACTCAGCCTCAAAATGCTCCTTGAGTGGCATGGGAACATAGCAGAAGCTGCAATCGTGGAAGAAGCACTGGATACTGCACTCAATATGGGAGTCTGTACCCCGGACCTTGGCGGCAGGAACACGACATCAGAAGTAGGTAATCTCATTGCAAAGTATATAAGCACAAGAATGGAGTGAAGAATACATTAGCATATCATTTTTCACTCATATAATTTTTGAAATGAATTTATCCTCACACCACGCACACTAATTAAGACCCAGCAATGAAGATACTGCTGCCATGGTGACAACTGCACTGGCTCCGGATATCCACACCATGATCACAAAGTCGATGGTGGAACTCAACATATGCCCCCCGTCCACTATCCGGATCAGGATGGCAGACATCAGGGAATGGCCTATCATGATTGCCAGGACCATATTTGCCAGGGTATCCATACTCCCTACATTAGTATAGATCACCATGCCCATGGACATACCCGGAGGCATCTCCACGGCCGTAAACATATCCTGCATAAGTCCTACCACACCAAGAGAAATATACATGGTAAAACCGATACCGCCTGTCAACCCGTACAGGACACCTACAAGACTGCCAGCTGACTGGGACCTTTTTTTCCTTAGGGTCACTATCCTGTGAAAATTAGTTGCTATTATATCGCCTATTACCTCAGGCTGGCCACCAAGATTTGTTGCCTGTACGAACATACCTGAAAAACGCTGGATGAGATTGCTGCCGGTATTGGCCGAAAAATATTCCCAGGAACTGAACTTGTTGATCCTGGTAACAAGCATCTTATAGAGATTGTTCACATCCCTTGTAAGGGGACCGAAATCATGTGCCCTGAGAGCCTTGAGGGCATCATCTATAACACCACCTCTTGCGCCGGCAGAACTTCCAAGTGAGCGTATGAATGCAGGAAAGTTCTCATCCTTTCTTCTGATACTTTTCTCTATCTTCCTTGATACATGACCAGTGTAAACAAGAGGAGTGAGCACCATAGCCACTGCAATTGAGGTTTCAATTTCACCATAAAGGCTCACTGCAATAAAAACAATGATGCACCCTGCTATAGAAATAGGTATTGAACGATAGAGTTTCAGTTTGTTCTCAGTGATATTCCTAGAACGGCTCCATACGGGGTCTTTTGGGATCTTGCTCTTTGTGAACATTACCATGACAACGTCCGTTACAAGGAAGATGAGCACGACAACACCCATAAGCAACTCTGCATTCATACCGGTTATAACAGGCATTATCACTGCAAATGAAGCCATGAAAATCAAAGACATTACAAGGGATACGAATAATTCTTTGATGATCTCCACAACATACAAAGCACCATAATACATTGATTCATACTCGTTCATTACAACGTTCTGCTCGGCAAAAAGGAATGCCTTCACATCTTCCCCGGACTGCAATGCATGGGCAAACCTGTCAAGGAAGTCCTCAAATATTATAGAGGGAGTCCTTTTGGAAATAAAACGACATCCATCTGCCAGACTTAGATGCCAGACAGTAACAAGGTCATATATCTTCCTTGTTTCCTCAGCAAGCTCCTGATAGTCATCGTTCTCTGAAACGATACGCACTATATCAAGCCTGGGAGTCTCAGCAGTGGCTATAGATCCCATCTGGGTGATATAGTAGTGCATATTGTTATCTATCCTGGAAGCCTTTGCGTCAAGAATGGACAGAGGATAGGAAAATGCAAAAATGATACATACAACAGGTATCAATGCCGGTATGTATCTGGTAGTTCCTGTGAAAAGTGTGGGAAAGACAAGCAAAAGAGTGGCCGAAAAGATGAAACCAAATGCTATTATGGGTAAGGCAAACTTTTTCAGATAAGCAGTCGGTTCCATGCCGATATTCTTGAATGCCTTCTCATAGCTCATGAAACCCACCTTAGATCATAAAAGGAAGACCGTCTACACCGTGTTTATAGAAATTGACTATGATCTCAAGAACATCATAGTAATCTTCGATACCTCTTGAGCGCATCTCTTCCAGTATCTTAGCCCTGAGGAACAGATCCTGATATATCATCCTCTTATCCTCATAACCAAGTTTTGTAGCTATCTTGTCCTCGAGAATATAGCTGTTGTTCAGGCCACGGAACTTATGTCGGTCCGTATCAGGTTCCCACTGGAAAACAGCCCTTGTGGCAACACCGCCGATCTCTTCATAATAACCTTCTATCTCTTCGATCGCAAGGGCACGCCTGAGGAACTTGCCCTTACGATAGACAGCAGACAGTATCATTGCAATGTTAAGATTGTCGATGAAGGTTACGGGTACATTGATAGGGTCAGCTGTAAGACGCTGGATCATCTTTGAAACGGCAGAAGCGTGGAATGTTGCAAGTACCGGGTGACCCGTCTGCATACCCTGGAAAGCTACATTACCTTCGGCTCCTCTTATCTCACCAACTATAATGTAGTTTGGTCTTGAACGCAAAGCGGCCTTTAGCAGGGCAAAGGTGTCGACCCTTGACTCAGGAGGACCTTCCTCACGGGTGATCAGTTGCTGCCACACTGGCTGTGGCGGCTGGACCTCAGCCGTATCCTCTGCAGAGAAGACTTTTGCTTTTGGATTAACAAAAGCAAGGCACGCATTTAGCATTGTGGTCTTGCCGCTGGCTGTCTCGCCACTGAAGAAGATGCTCATCCCATTCTCAAGACACATCCACATATAAGCAGCCATTTCCGGGCTCAGTGCACCCCAGTTGATAAGCTGGATGATGCTCACCGGCACCTCACTGAATTTACGCATGGTGAAACTGCTTCCCCTCTTGCTCACATCTATACTGTAAATGATGTTGATACGGGAACCATCCGGAAGTGCACCGTCGGCTATTGGCCTGGCATCACTGACCGGACGGCCTATACGTTCACTCATACTGCGAAGCCAGTTATCAAGTCCCTGCTCATCCCCAAAAGTGAGATCTGTTTTAATGGTGTCGAATATCTTGTGAACAATAAAGATATTATCCACGCCTATGCTGCTGATATCTTCAAGATAAGGGTCCCTGATGATAGGCTCTATAGGCCCGGAACCGATGATATCCCTCTCTACGTGATATAGGATCTTGTTGTATTCTTCCTGGGTCAGAGGGACTTTTTTCTGTACAGGCATCAGTTTCTGGAGAATATTGAATTTATTACTTTCACCCTCTTCAACCCTGCCGCCTGCTCCTATATCGATAGAGGAGTTCAGTAACTTGGTAATAAGCTCCTTCAGCTCAGCTTCTGATTCAGGGACGGGTTCACTTGCTGATTTTTCAAGAATTATGTCCAGGATCGTATGGTATTTCTTTTTCTCAGAATCGTTGAGTTCAGGTTCGATACCATAATACTTTACCTCTCCAAGCTCAGGAGTGCCGTAGAGATGGATGAACACAGGATCCCCCACAGGCAGGATGATATTCACATTTTCCCTGTCCAGATCCTTTGAAAGACTAACCATAAAAGTAGGTTCAGCAGCTCCAGCCTCCTGCATGAACCGCTTTACATATATGCCAAGATGTGGATTTCTTTGTATAGCTTTTTGAAATTCCGGATCCATATAAGCACTCCTTCAATCTCAGGATACAGACGCTATCTCCACAACAAGACCTACCTTTGGTTCTATCCTGAAACCTATCATTTGCCCGACTGGACCTTTTGCACCTGTGAACTTATTTACAAGAATGGTTCGTTTGACCTCACTTCCAAGAGGTTTTGATTTGAGCGTTATATAAACGTCACAAGAAGAGCGGAACATGGATGCAATATCCTCACTTAACTGGTTAGGCTCGATGGTCAGTATGATAACTTTGCCCATACCATTAAGTTTCTTGAAAAAGGATATCAGATCAAGGCTTTTTTCTGTGTTGGCACTGTATTTGATCAATGAGGAGAGTGTATCGATAATTATAATGTTCTTTTCAAAAAGCTCTTCTGCTGCCATTAGCCTTTCAATGAAGTCAAAACGGGATTTTGCAGCCTGTACAAGCGGGATAACAGGAATGTAGAGCAACAGACCATTCAGAAGGTATGGAGCTATCGGATAATCCAGCGAGTACATCTGGTTAATGAAACCTTTTGTTGTCATCTGTGTGGAAATGAAGGTAACACTGACATCATTCTCATTCAACCCGAAAGAAAGCCGCTGTGTAATGGAACTCTTACCGCCGCCACTTCCTCCTTCTATTACCACAAGTGAACCTGCAGGGAATCCGCCTCCCAATTTTGAATTCAGGTCGTCCCTTGGTATCTCAAATGAATTGATCTTTGCCATTTTTACCTCTTATGTTTTAAAGCTCATAGCACCGGATTTACCATTTTCTGCTGCAACAAGGATCCTGTGATCCCCCGGCTCAAGAGGTGCAGGTACAGTAACGACATCCAGAGTAAGGATATCTCCCGGCCTCCATACAACATCACCATCTACAAGGCTGACATCCACATTCTCAGGAGCTATAAGTATGCCGTCAACCAAAACCGTAACATATTCAGGCACCAGTTCTGTTTTACCGGTGTTCTTTACATAGAAAGTATATGTTTTGCTCAGCTCATTGTAAGGAATTATTTCCGGATCGTTGACAACTGTGAGGTCTGTCCTCATCTGCTCCGAAAGCAGTTTACTGCTTGTACCTGAAGAGGCCATCATAGACTGTACATCTGCTGATACCAGGGCAACTACGCTTATTGCCAGGATGATAGCCGCTATGAAAAAGATCATATGTGTGACAGCTGTCTCAGCTCTATTGTCCTCAAGTGATCTGTGTTGGTCTATAATTGGCATGTCCATCATGTTTTTGTGTAAATCCGGAGTTAATTGAATTAAAAGTATAATATATAATTAATGGTATATAAAGTTACTATTCTGCTCATACCATATATGACCCATATGCAGAAACACCATTCTCTGTTACAACCTTAACACGATGGATTCCAGAACCTGACAGACCTGCCACAGTAAGATTTCGTGTTTCAGATGGTGTCCATGTAGCTGCAACATCGTCATATGTGTAACTTTCCAGACTTCCATCCACAATGACATTCAATCTGTCAAAACGAAGCGATTCGCTACCTGTATTTGTTAAGCTCACTGTCAGGTTGTAAGTACCCCCAAAACCGTCTGGAATGTAATCAACTATTGCTATATCGGTCTGCAACTTTGAGAATTGCATCCGGTATTGCTCAGCAGATGCATCATCCATCAGATCATTGGAAGTGCTCATCATCGTATAAGAATAGGTCCCCATGAGTACTGCAGATATGAAAAATATTATCGCAACTACAGACAGTTCAAATCCCATAAAGTTCCTCCAGACCGTGTTTGACCTTTGCCATTTCCCTGTCTATTGAACTTAGCATGTTCCTGTCTATCTTACGTCCGGATAATCTTTCTATGAAAAGCAGGGATTTGGTATGATCCTCAGGAAGAAGCCGCCAGGTGGGCTTCTCTACATAATAATCAATACCTCTTGCATAGGCCATTATCTCAGACCTTACATCCTCACTTATCCATCCTATGTCCACATAGTAATCAAGTGCATCCATGAGGTTGTTTCTTCCCACGCGCTCCATAAGGAACTCTATCCAGTTTAGCAAGACAACAACACTTGTAGGATCAGCTTTTATGCATTCAAGCCTTACCATTGGCACAGATGTTTTTCGGGGGATCTCTTCAATATCGCCAACATCTGCCGGGTCATCATCACCAGAAAGTTTTCTTTCAGACCTGACAGTATTGTTGGCCATTACAGGCCTTTGTTCCAGAACATCAAGACGGGTGGTGATGTTGGCAGTAGTTTCTGCAAGATCTACTATGTTCTGGTCAAGTGTGTCGGTCCTGGAGAACAAATCCTCGGCCCGGGAAGATAATTGCTCTATGCCTTCATGCATCATCACCATGGCATCTGCAAAGGCATCCATCTTGGATTCAATGTTCTGCATTCGTGATTCAGCCTCAGATGATATGCCCTGTGGCATACTCAGTTTCTGAGATGCTGAATCAAGTTCATTTTTCAGGAGAATAAGCATATCACCAATTTCAGTAAGCCTCTTCTCCGTTTTTTCAAATCTTTCGATTGTGGCACGACTTGCAACATCATCCCCTACAAAAGGATTGACCTGGTTGGATACAATCTCGTATAAAGACAATAATTCAAGAACACTCTGGTCAATCTTATCAACGGTCTTTCTGATCTCTTCATTCTCCCTCTGGACCATATTTAGAGTTACATCAGCTTTTGAAAGCTTGGTCTCGACATCCTTGATCTTTTTCCGGTTCTCTTCCACCATTTCATTGTTTGCTGATGATTGCTGAGATGCATGTTGAGGAGAGCCTGCAGGAGCCATGCCAGGAGGGAAAGACGGGCCAGCGGATGAACCCGAAGCACCCTGGAAACCAGGTTTTGAGTTAGAAGGCCCGCCTGGCGGAATCGGCGGCAATCCTTCCGACAGACCCGGTATTGAACCTAGGCCAGGAGTGTCCTGAAGAAAGGGGGGAACATCCGAATCGAAAGGAGAAGCTTTCCCCTTTTTTTTGTCCCTTCTTGAGATAACAGAGGTCATCTTTTTTATTTTATCGCTAAGTCCAGCCATGGTTCCACTGACAATCATTTATATAAAGAGGCAGAAACATCTATACTGCTTAGAATATACCCTTAATAATATATATAAATTTTGAATAAAATACCATATCAGGTAGTCCCTGATTTATCCAGATGGATTTAAATCATTTACAACACATTGTTTACCTGATATTTTTGACACGCAAGAAAATACTAAAGACAGAAATCATATCCGATGAAGATGGATTCAGATTTGCAACACCACAGCCTGTTGCAGAGTACAGGGCAAAGAGGCTTCAATGCCAGGTCATCGCCGACATAAGTTGCGGTATTGGCGGGCAGGCACTATACTTTGCAAAATACTGTGACCTGGTATACGCAGTAGAAATAGACCATAAAAAAATAACCTATGCAAAAAAGAATGCAAAGATAATGGGTGTTGATAACATAGAGTTCATCAACGCAGATGCACTCTCACCGGAAACCATCTCAGAATTGCCTGCACTTGACGTTGTATTCTCTGATCCGGCACGACCACCTGCAGAAAAAGAGAGGAATATCGACAACCTGAGACCTGCGATACCTGCGGTCATTGAAGCGTATGCTGAGAAAAGCTCAAATTTTGCATTTGAAGCGCCACCTCAACTGAGCCCTGAAAAAATACCTTTCCAATGTGAAAAAGAGTATATGTCCCTGGAAGGTAAATTGAACCGCTTAAACCTTTATTTTGGGGAACTTCAAAAGGCGGAGATTTCAGCAGTTTCACTTCCAGGTGCCCATGTGATCAGGAAGGAAAAGCGGACCTTACAGGCACACAGAACTGACATGCCCGGAGGTTTTGCCTATGAGCCACAAGAATGTGTAACAAAAGCAGGGCTTCTTGATCAGCTGGTTTGTATATTAAAAGAGCAGAAAGTAAAAGGACAAATAGCTGATGTAAATGTTTTTGAAATTGATGAGAAAAGAGTACTTGTAAGCTCAGATATACCACTTGAATGCAAGTTGTTCAAGAACAATTACAGAGTACTAAAGTTCATGGATTTTAACATGAGAGAAGTGAACTCATATCTGAAGAACAATTCATTTGGAAAAGTGGTAATCAGAACTTCAGTTGAACCTGAAAGCTACTGGGATGTCCGTAATGCTCTGGAAAAAGGACTTTCAGGGGAAAGAAAAGCACACCTGTTCCAAAAGGATAATTATGCAGTCCTATGTGAATTGCAGGATCATTGAAATTCCATTTCAAGCAATTCCCTTGTTCTTTTTATGAGTTCCTTCCTGCTAAAGGGCTTGGTTATATAGTCATCTGCTTTCAACACATGCAAACCAAGCATTTTGTCAAACTCCTGGCTTTTCACAGTAAGCATGGCCACTGGCAAACGTGGTTGTTTTTCTTTGATCTTATGAAAGGTTTCCCAGCCGTTCATATCAGGCATCATGATATCAAGCAGAACAGCATCCGGTTTTTCTTTCTCGATAGATTCAAGGCATTCGAACCCACTTTTGGCCCCGATGACATCTATGCTCTCTGATTCCAATATAAGCTTTACAAGGTCGATGGTATCCGGCTCATCATCCACGACCATAACTTTGGGACACATGATCATTACAGCTCCTGAAAAGGATTATATGATATTATACCATCTACATTATACATCAAAAATATATAATTATTCCTCTTCAATCCAGCCAAGACGTCTCATGACCATTTTGATCCTTGCCTTGACCTCCCTCTTATCAAAAGGCTTGGAAATGTAATCATCAATGCCAAGTTCCATTCCCTTTACCTTGTCTTCAACAGCGGTCTTGGCAGAGATCATTATAACGGGGATGTCACTTGCTGATTTGCTCTTTTTGAGATGTTCCACAACCTCATAGCCATCCATGTCAGGCATCATGATATCAAGTAGTATGAGATCAGGAAGCTCCCTGAGAGTGAGTTCAATGGCTTGCTCACCGTTATGAGCTACCAGGAAATCGTATGGTTCACTTATAAGAGAAAGCTTTAACAATTCTGGTATATCCGGTTCATCATCAACGATAAGTATTTTCAGCCTATCCCGTTTGGCCTTCTTCTGCATCTGTTCAAACTCTATGGAACCATCCTCTACAGAATACCTGAAATCAAAATCCTTCATACCTATTTCCGTATGGATCTCACCTAGATTGGTGATCTCGATGACCACATCAAAGAAAGATGTAATAAGAACTTCTGCCTCCTGGGGCAGGATGTTGCGGGAAAGCATTGAAAGGATGCTGCCGTTGTTTTCAGCAACCTTTTTTTCAATGAATTTTATGAAATTCTCAACTACCTGCATATTGTCGCTTGCCAGCACGTTCATATTATCGATGATGAGTACGGAACGCGAATTATTCTGAAAGATGTTCGATATATGCGAAGCCATCTTTGTATAGTCTGCAACAGAACTACAATAAAAGGTATCAGGATGATGTTGCTTACCTGGTGCATCAATATCAATGAAACGCATCTGTGAGGAATCAATATCAAAACCGAAGTCTTCAAAGCGGGTAAGTACCTTGTCCCTTGAAGAACTCAGGCATAACCACACAATGGTCCTGGCACTCTCTTCCTTTTGTATATTGGAGATGTAAAAATATACCAACCGCTCAATAAAACTGTCAACTGGAGCAAGGAACAATGCATTCTTGCTTGACAGTTCGGTCCTGAGAGTAGAAAGGATTTCCTGTGTTTGAATATTCATTGACAAGTACCTTTTAATTTAGTTTAGCAACGGTTATTAGTTTTATTTTCTTATTAATGTTTGGGAAGAAAATGTACTTGCGGCATGAAAACATTCACTTCAGAGGAATGAGGCGCACCTTAGGATAACCGGAAATGAACTCCATCTGAACTGCAAAAACTCCGGTCCTGGGTACGATGCCATACATCACAAGAGTCTTGTCAACGTTCTCAAACTTCCAGTGGGTTGTGGCCATGTGGGCAACAGACTCATTGATTCTCTGCCCGTGTTTTGCAACGGCCAGAACGACATTTTCCGTTGTCTTTGTAATGGATGCCATCTGCCCGATTATAGAGCCTATGTTCTCCCAGCCATAGTTGTATTCCATGCTGTCAAGGCCTATATAATCAAGGATTGGAGAACCGTAACGAGCCATCAGTTCATTCTTGGCCTTGTGGAATAAATCCATGTCTTTGTAAATGTTCCCTGAGAAAGGTTCGATGTATGTCGGTATCCGCCCTTTTAGATCACGTATCTCAAAACCCACGAATTGCCCATGGAAGTGACTGTCGCCCGTAAAAGGATATATCATGCGTTTTTCAGTCTCGACGCTTGTACCTTCTGTGGGCATGCTAAGAAGTCCTCGGCCCATATTCAGATGATTGATGAAAGCGGGCAAAAGCAAACTGTAAAAAGAGTCACCTACCCCACTTGTTATTTCAAAGAGATTAAAGCTTCCTTTCTGGTAGCCGCCTCCAAGCACCTCATCAAAATCAGAGATACCGGTTGATATTTTGCTTTCAGCAGGGTCCACTAAAGGCGATGGTACCTGGGTTTGGTCCGGATATGAGACCTTGAAAGGTTCGAAACTATTGAAAACACCACCTTCAAGGGTGAAAGTATACCTTGATTGGGAAAGTTCCACTCCGCGCATCTTCAGCAGGTTTATCTTCCTGACATCACGCTCTGAAATATCAGCTATGTCAAGAAATACAACACCGTCTACAAGGTAATCGAGAGATGTCACATCTGTCTGCTCTGTGATCATTATTATATCCGCATTTACCTTTCTTGAAAAATCGAAGAGCAGGCGCTCAAGTTCGAACTTATTGTCCTCCCAGTCTGCAGACCTTGTAGTGGCAATACTTAAAGAGTCTATGGAATCCACAACTATTACGGGTTTTGTATCACTTGATTCCCATATAACTTTTATGCGGGATGCAAGCATCCTGAGGAAATCCTCATTATTATTGAAATCCCCTTCTATCCACGGATATTTACCATAACTGGACGATTTATCTATACGTGGCGAGATATAGACACAATTACCCTCCGGGCATAATTCCTCAAGTATTCCAAAGACAAAAGTAGTCTTCCCAGTCCCTGGTTTTCCTTTTACGAGAAAGGATTTACCAAACTGGGATGAGAAGAATTCCTTAACCTCATTTGGTATCATTTCAATTCATCCGGTATACAATTCATTTCCTTATCTGTTCTTCAAGCAGATTCCGGCCACTTTCAAGCGCTTCTGTGACCTTGCCACAATCGACACCACCGCCACGGGCCATTGCAGGTTTACCACCGCCACCGCCCCCCACTACCTCTGACATTCTCCTGACGAGTTTTCCTGCGTCAGCACCGGCTTTCAATGCATCCTCTCCTGCAGCACCAACTATCTTGACTCCCGATGAATCACTTGCCAGAAGCACTACCATGTCCCTGTTAGTTGTCAGTTCCCCGGCTATCTTCACGAGCTCATCAATGTCTGCATGTGCAATGACAGCAGCCACCAGCCTCAGGTCACCTATGCTTATAGCTTCGTTTGCCATCTGGGTGACATGAACATGTGCCAGATCTTCCTTGAGCCTCTGGTTCTCTTTCTTGAATTCCTTCCACTCACAGAAGAAACGCTCGATTGTGGATGGAAGATGTTCCGGTCTTACGCGCAGTGCATCTGCAGACTGGTTGAGGTAAGACTCCATTTCCTGTGTGGCCCTGACCGCTGCAAGACCTGCGGCATATTCTATGCGCTCCACACCATCCTGGATACGTTCTGTCTTTAATATCTTAATAGGACCGACAAGCCCGGTACTGACACAGTGAGTGCCTCCGCAAGCCTCTATATCATCGGCCACTTTCAGTACACGTATTGTCTTTCCGGGAGGAACACCACCCTGGTACAGACCAAAACCGTATTTCTTCTCGGCCTCTATCCTGTCCATCCATTCTGCAGTAACACGCTGGTTATCCATGACAGTGCGATTGGCTATGAGCTCTATTTGGTTAAGCTCTTCCTGCGTTATACGTTTGTAGTGAGATATATCAAGACGTGCCTTGTCAACGAATTTCTGGGCACCTGCCTGCCAGACATGGTCACCAAGTACCTTACGTGCGGCATCATTGACGATATGCGTTGCTGTATGGTGGCACGCATGTGACATACGGCGCTGTTCATTCACGCTTCCCTGCACCATGTCACCCTTGCGTACGTGAAGACCATCCTCCACATCTTCTATGATGTGCACGACCACTCCTTCTGATGCCTGTACGTCTATCACATTGAGGACAATATCCTCGACCGCAAGAGTACCATGATCAGCGGGTTGTCCGCCGCCTTCCGGGTAGAAGAGAGTGCTGTCAAGCACGATGTGATTGTCAAAGATATCAAGGATAACCGCCTCAAAATTCATCCGTGTGGGCTCATCATAGAACAGCTTCTTGGTCCTGGGTAATTTGGAAACCCTTTCTGCGTAAGGGAAGACCTTGACCTCCTTCTCCTCTGCCTTGCTGTGCCCTTCAGCAACAAGTGAATAGAAATTATCAGGAAGATCTACATCCACACCAACCTCGGATGCTGCCTCTTTTGAGATCTCAGGAGGGATGCCGTGACTATCATACATTTCCACCAGTGTTGTAAGAGGTATCTTCTCACCAGCTTCCTTATAGTGCCTGGCAGATTTTTGAATCATACGCCTTCCACGATCCAGAGTGTCTGCAAACTTGCGCTCTTCATGATAGAGTATATCCTCGATAACGTCAAGCTTCTCCTGAAATTCCGGATACTCAGGAAGGTTCTGTACGTGCATTTTCACGATATCCGACAGAGGGATAGTTATACCCATGTCCTTCATCATCCTCAGGGTACGGCGAAGTACCAGCCTTGCAAGGTAGCCTGCCTTGACATTGGACGGAATGACACCATCGGCAAGCATGAAGGTAAGGCAGCGCGTGTGATCGGTTATTGCATACACGGTCTCAACAGGTTCCATGATTGCAGATAGTTTCTCAACTGTTGTCCCTATACTGGAAGCAACCTGTTTCCTGAGCTCGAAAAGATTTGCCTTTTCACTTACGTCCATAAGACCCGCAAGGCGGGCATTCTGCGAAAGTATATTTGCATATTCTGTGTTGTTAAGCTCGTGCTCGATGCCTGCAAGGTCCATCAGTTCGTTCACGATATTCGGGAAAACCGCATCATATATCGTAGGTGAGCCTTTTGATGCCCACACAAACCTTTCCAGTCCGTAGCCGGTATCCACGATATAATTATCCATCTTACGGTAGTTATTGCCCTTGATCACAATGTCGCCATCTTTTGACTGCTGCAGGTCCATGAAAACAAGGGTAGCAACTTCAAGACCACCAATCAGTGCCTCAACACATGGTCCCGCATTCCCACCGCCTGCCCATGGTTCCTCCTTATAGGTAACGGCCATGGGATCCACACCCAGGGAATTGAAAAGTTCATCACACAGGCCGACTGTGTGGTCCTTCCAGTAGATCTCCTCACCTTTCTTATTAAAAGCGTGATGGGCCATCATTTCAAAAGTGGTCAGATGACGGCCACTCCTTCCAACTGCATCAAGGTCAGAAAGACGTATGCATGGCTGGGAAATAGTTAATGGATTGGCTGGTGGCGGCACCTGCCCGGAAGTTACAAAAGGCTGAAAATCAGCTATAGAGGCGATTGTCAGATAGATATCATCCCTCCATCTTGCAATTACCGGATATCTTTCAAGTCTGGTATGATCCCTCTCTTCAAAGAAACGGAGATAATATTCCCTCATTTCTGCAAGATCGAACTTTTTCTTAAAAACCGGTTCACCAATAAAAGAGTAGGGATCGCATGGTGCATCCCCGCATGTAGCTCTTTCAGTATCCCGGGTCCAGAAATGTTTTCCACATTTGGAACACTGTTTACGAACGAATCCATTCTCTGAGAAAAAATCAAGCTGATACTCGTCTTCAAGCATAATTATTCCAACGATGAGTTTAGTTTATATGAATATAGTCAATGGGTTTTAGTATATCTGGTCAATCAGTCATAGTACATCAAGGCAATTTATTCTTCCAACTATCGTCCCAATGATTAAAAACGTTTCTTATCAAACCACACCAAGCATTATTCCAAAAGTCAGACACAGTATACAATAAACAATATAAATATACATACAGAATAAATCCTACTGATATGTATTAGTCCAAAAATTACAAAGAGAATACATATTTTTTATGAACATAAGCTAATCTATTCTTGTACATCATGAAAATAATGGATACATTACACTTAAGTGCATGGTCATGAAAAGCAGATATAGGTGATGACCGATGGAATCAATGCGTTATATGTCATTAGTATTCAGAGGGCTTGTGGAAGAATATAACAACACTGGAGTCAGACCATCCGTCTTTATGGACGGAGGTGGAAGCCTGCAGGTATATCTTTGCGATCCCATAATTGATGAAATGGATGAGGAATATGGAATCGATGTGGAAAGTGAATATGATGTTAATGGCGGACAGTTCACGCAGAACTTCTTTGCAAACAGATTAAGCCCGACGGAAATCATCAAGCACAATCTCATCAACGAAGAGATATAAAACAATAAGCCCGATAATAACTTTTCAATCAAGTAGAGTAGGGTGCCTGAATAAAGGAACATTGCACGGGAAAGAGGGAACAGGCACCTACGCCACAAACTACAAGGTGGAAAACAATGGACTATAAAAAACTTCTGAAGGTACTCAAGAACTCAAAACAAGTCTATAGGGAAGACTATATCAAGAAGATATTCAGAAGCTCTCATTATGACATTGGTTTATTTGAGGAACAGCTCAATGAGTTTAACGAAACTCTCAAAGGCAGGGATTCAGAAATTGCAAAATCATACATGGACAGGACAATACTTGCGCAGGTAATAGACGATGCATCGATACTGCTGGAGATAGTAAAGGACAGCTCATGCCTTTCCAGTGAACAGAATGAAGTAATCGTGGAAATGATATTCAAGCTCGATGAAATGAGTGATGAGATAGAGGTTTTGGAAGAAGTGAAAACCCTTGCAGATATGAGCGAGCAGGGAAACAATCGCGGCAAATCATTACATAGCAAAGACAAGGTCTACGCAAACGTCTGAACACACATCCCACCTTTAACAAGCATTATTCTACCCATTAGTTTTAAGGCATGAGCTTACAATGATGTAGACATGTCAAAAAAGATATTGGTCACAAACGATGATGGTGTTTATTCTACAGGCATACATGCAGCTTATAATAGTGTCAAAGACCTAGGAGAAGTCACCATCTCCGCCCCAATGACGCAACAGAGTGGTGTTGGACGTTCTATTTCTATCTTTGAGCCACTAAGGATAACCAGAACAACAGTCAATGGAATGGAAGTCAATGCTGTTGCCGGAACCCCTACAGATTCAGTCATCCTTGGCATATTCTCGATAATGGGACAGATGCCAGACCTTATCCTTTCAGGTTTTAATATCGGAGAGAACATCAGCACAGATACCATAACCACATCCGGAACCATCGGTGCCGCACTTGAGGGTGCAAGTTACGGAATTCCTGCAATCGCTGCTTCCATACAGGTTATGGAAGAGGGAAACAAATTTGATGATAACAGAGAGTTCAAACATGATTACAATGTGGCCATAAAGGTTGTCAACAGGATAGCAAAGAACGTGCTAAAGTACGGCCTGCCTGAAAAAGTAGACCTGCTTAATGTCAACATCCCTCATCATGTGGATAATGAGCCTGTGATAGAGATCACAAGGCTTGCAAGGAAGTTCTTCAAGACGGATGTCGAAGAGCGACATGATCCAAGAGGAAGACCATATTACTGGATAGCAGGAGAACTTGTAGCAGACGAGGAAAAAGGAACTGACGTTCATGCCATAATGCACAACGGAAATGTCTCTGTCACCCCAATATCCCTGGATGCAACATCCCCGATAGACTTTTCAGAAATAGAACACCTGCTGTAGGCAGGTTTCTTTGAAAGATGATCTCTGCAATTTAAACGAAGAATTGCGGAAAAATTATCATTGTTTAACTTTTATGAAGATCTCCTTGCAATCCCTGTCCACACCATGCAGGGTTGTCGCTGCACCAATTACTGTGCTGCCAAGAATTGCCTGGACGAAGTGATTTATCTCTATGTTCTTTCCGTCAACTGTTAATTCAACTTCCATTTTTATTGCTCCTTCAGACTTCTGCAGAAAGGTACACGCCGGCTGGCTGCCAGCCTGAAAAGATCAGGCAGCTCTTCTTTGGATGCTTTTGAAACATCTACAAGATCATCATTGACAAGCAGACATGGTTTTAACCTGCCATCTGCTGTGACCCTTAGCCTGTTGCAGTTAGCACAGAATTCCGTGTTATCCACAGGCCTTACAAATTCGACTTCCGCACCATTTATGATATATTTTTTTCTCTTGTGCAGCTCCCGTACAGAAACATCGGATGAGACTGCCAGCAGGGACCTTTCCACTTCATTGGCATCGATCCTGTAACCGGGAATGTTCCTGAAATCCATAAGTTCTATCAGTTGCAGTATAACAGCTCCCCTGTAACTTCTGGTAAAATCAAGCATTTCTTCGATCTCATTATCATTGAGATCCTTCAACAGTACCATATTCAGTTTCACTGGAGTCAGTCCTGCATCCACTGCCTCGTGAATGCCATCAAGTACCCTGTCAAATGTGCCTCTTGTACAGTTGGTGATCATATGATATTTTTCAGGATCCAGGGTATCAAGGCTTATATTGACCCGGTCAAGACCGGCATCCTTCAGGGAAGCTGCCCTGTCCCTTAAAAGGGTCGCATTGGTTGTCAGGGATATATCCCTCATATCAGGCAGACGGGCCAGTGCCTCCTCAAGATCTTTTCTGAGCAAAGGCTCCCCTCCTGAGAGCTTCAAACGGTCCATACCGAATTGGGAAGCAACCTCTACAATATTTACAATGGTATCCACTGGCATCTCGCGGCTATGGCCAATATGGCCCTCGTTGTGACAGTAGATGCAATTGAGATTGCAACGGTCTGTAATGGACATTCTCAGACTCCTTAAAGTACGGCCGTAGGAATCTGAGAGGACTTGCCCTGTTCCTGCAGAAGACATAGTATCCTAGATATACGTTATTTATTTAACTATTTTGAATGCTTTGCGTGGAGAATAATACATATATAGAAACTGTACACAATTAACTCCATGACAAAAGCGGTGTTACTTGCAGGTACCAACAGCGGAGTTGGAAAAACTACGGTTTCAATGGGCATTATGGCAGCCCTGAAAAGACGGGAAATGAAAGTCCAGCCATTCAAGGTCGGGCCTGATTACATCGACCCCACATACCATACGGCCATCTGCGGCAAGCCCTCAAGGAACCTGGATACGTTCATGATGCAGGTTGAAGGTGTGAGAAAGACCTTTTCCAGGTATTCTGAAAATGCAGACATCAATATCGTTGAAGGAGTGATGGGGCTTTTTGACGGCATGGATTCCACAGAAATAGCAAGTTCTGCGCATGTTGCAAAATCACTTGATATACCCGTAATACTGATAGTGAACGTCCATGGAATGTCAAGAAGTGCAGCGGCCATTGTGAAAGGGTTTGCTGAATATGACAGGGATGTGAAAATTGCCGGAGTGATACTTAACAAGGTTGGAAGCCCCAGACATGCAAAGATGATAATAGACTCCATCCCCGACATACCCGTTGTAGGCACCCTTCCGCGCAACCAGGATGTTACAGTGCCTTCACGCCACCTGGGACTTTATATGGCCCATGAACAGGATTTTGATTCACAGAAACTTGCTGCCTTCATTGAAGAGAATATCGATCTTGATGCCATAATATCCATTGCCAGCAGTGCTCCGGATACTGAAAAGAACCCAGCGGAAAAAGAATGTGATGCTGATGTGAAAATTGGTGTTGCCTATGACAGTGCCTTCTGTTTCTATTACCAGGACATGTTCGACGCATTCAGAAGAGCAGGTGCAGAGCCGGTGTTCTTCAGTCCGATAAAGGGAGAACTGCCCGAGGTTGATGGCCTGTACTTTGGAGGAGGTTATCCGGAACTGCACATCAGCGAGCTGGAAGCTTCAAAAACCACAAAACAACTAAAAGACCTGTCAGCCGAAGGTATACCCATATATGGTGAATGCGGAGGATTACAATACCTATCCACATCATATGAGATAGAAGGAACAGTTTACAGGATGGCTGATGTGCTTCCTGCACAGACCGTCATGACAAAGAAACTCCAGGCCCTGGGATATACAGAAGGGCAGGCAAACGGGGATTTCATCAAAGGGACAATACGGGGACATGAGTTCCATTATTCTGTGACATACTGCGACAACGATGCAAAGCTTGCCTATGAAATGAAACGGGGCAAAGGTATAATCGACGGAAAGGACGGACTCTTTGAGCACAATTCCATTGCAAGTTACACCCACGCCCATCCCGCTTCGTTCCCCGTGAAAGATTTTGTAGAGAAATGCAGAGAATATAAACAACAAAAGTAACAAAAATTAACGGATCTGAAATATCATGCAAATTCGACAAATATTTATATGAAAGCGACCAACATCCAAACATACATTGCAAATATATGCAATGAGTATATAGCTTTATAAATAATAATCTTAG
This sequence comes from Methanolobus sp., assembly GCA_029762595.1. Taxonomy (GTDB): domain Archaea; phylum Halobacteriota; class Methanosarcinia; order Methanosarcinales; family Methanosarcinaceae; genus Methanolobus. The sequence goes on from JARVGJ010000001.1 coordinate 23,532, forward strand.
GATAAATACAGATAATGGTGGTACGAATGAAGAAGATACTATTAGTAATAACACTTGCAGTATTGCTGCTTTCAATGGCACATACAGCAAGCGCAGTTGTGGCTATGACAGAATTCGATGATGGATGTTACTGTGTAAAACTTGCAGGAGATTACGGAATACCTGAATATCAACATCCCTCAAGTCCAGAACCGATGATGGAAATACCCACAACATATCATATAGAAGTAGATGCAAAGGTATGTAAATCAGGAGAAGATGTTACAGTAACTGTCCTTAACAGCAACCCCGGCGTTACAATCAGCGAACTGAATATACTCAGTCTCTATAAGGAAGAGATCACACTCAATGCAAGTGGCACATGTGCAATGGGACACTCATTCGAAGGTGAGATGACACTCATAGGTGATGGGGAAAACTATTACACTACCAATGCAATGGGAACTGTTGACGGCCAGGTACCCGTTATTGGTTCATTTACTGCAACTATTGGACAATGCACTCCAGAAGAGATCCCGGAATTTCCAACCATAGCCCTCCCGGTAATAGCCATCCTTGGACTTGCATTCATAATGCAGCGCAGGAAGGACTGAATATAAGGAATGAAATACGGAGCTGATGCTCCGATTAGTGTTTTTATCAGTGGCCGGACCGATTCTCGATCTGGCTTTCATCTGATATCTTTGTTTTTGGCTGTTGTTCCTGATTTTGGGAATCCCTGTTTTTGAACCACATCTTACGGCTGTAGTAGTTCAGGGGATGGCTTATCTTTTTACAGGTCTCATCCGCAGCGTAGCAATTACCGTATGTCTGCATTGTCGCACACGAAGGAGGCTTATAATGAGTGCCTGAAGAGCCGGCAATGTGCTCTACCTGGTACCTGGCCTTTTCCACATCAAAATCAGGAGATGTGGCAAAGAGGTTAATAATATCATCCACGGTCATTCCAATGGTCAGCAGGAAAGCGGTCATTGCAAAACGCATCGAATGAGCCAGGTTCACCCCGGCCTGCGTATTTGCAATGGCATATGTGATACACGGAGGGAAAAGATCAGTTTCCACAGATTCGAATTCAGACTCACCAAAAGCACTTTTTCTCTCTTCAAGTGCTTCACGGATCTCACTCAGGTATGGCTCACAAGCCATGTTAAGTTCATCAGGTACCGGCATGGGGAGGTTTTGCTCAACACGACTCTTTATCAGTTCCTGCAAAAGACGGGCAAACTCTTCCTTTGAAACATTTACATTGCCATGATCCAGTTTGCGATTGACGAGTTTCCATTCAATGGCCTTCAGAGAGCTTGCCATGCGTATATATGAACTGAAGTGCAGCTTAAATCCGTTTGCACCTTCATCGGGAAAAACCCCGAAATCCGAAGCGAACTCCTTAAGAAAAGCAAAGTCCCGTATCTTTAAGAGCTTATAGGAAGCAACCGCTTCTGCAAGGCAGAACCTGCGGGTAAGGAAAGCATCATCGACACATGAAACGAGTATCCTGGAAAATGGATAGGAAAACAGTTCCAGCATTATCCTCTGTTCATCAGAGCAGGAAATTCCTGGCTTTATAAGTTCACCGGAGATAGCCTGCAGAACCCTCTCTTTACCACGGATACGAGCTGAATCCATGGCCCTTGACGTAGCCAGACGCTCAAGGGATATTCCGAGGTCCCTCACATATGAAGATGCCCCGGAAATATAAGGATATAGTGCAAAGTCCCTTTCATCCATAGATCAGTCAGATTCGATCCTTGGGGCCAGGAGATAACCTATCTTTCCTTCACCATTTGCAATGGAGAAGCTTATCTTGACCGGAAAGTCCTTTCCAATTTCCACTGTGACCTCATTGGAACGGGATGCAGGTTTGACAATGTCGGACAGGTAATCAAGCGAAAAAAGTGATCGAGCTTCGCCTGACCTGAGGTCGATGAGATTGTCGCGGCCCATATCAAGACGAACACGGTCGGTATCACCTTCTGCTTCCATATAGAACGTATCACCATCGATACCAAGAAGCATGTGGTCACTTATCTTCTCAGCAGCCTTAACTGCCCTTTGCAGGTCTTTCCCATTAAGGACGACCTCTGCAGGAAGTTCAAGTTGTGGTATCCTTGGCTCTGCCCTGATCGTAGAGGGGTCAAGCAATGCAAGGGTATAAGAGAGACCACCAAGTTGCAATGACATTTTCTGGGACATCTCATCAAGTTCCATGACAACCTTCTCATCCTTGCCCGCAACGCCAAAAATGTCATTGATCTTTGAGAGGTCCATACCTATCTCACAATCATCAGCATTGAACTGGTCAAAAGCACCAGAGCTAAGCTCAAAACTGACCATGGCCACATTTGCAGGGTCCACAGCCCGGACAGTTATTCCTTCAGGAGAGATCTTAAATCTTGCCTCATCAACAAGAACTGAAAGAGTTTCAATTGCAGTTTTTAGAATATCTGCATCAATTGTTGCCTTGAACATCTTGATTCGCCACCATAATTTGAATTTCTAGGTCATTATACCTTACAAGTAATATAAGTTTTCTTTTAACTATATCTGAAACAGACCCAAAACAGGATATTATCAGATAATTGTCGTTCAGTCGTACTCACGCCATGTACATCCGCATTTGGTACATTTGAAAAAACGTGTCTCTGACTCATCCGCAGACCTGAGCTGGCGCAGCCACCAATATGCAATGTTATTACCGCACTCTTCGCACCTGGCAGAAGTTGTCGGAAGACCTTGGTCCACATTACCTTCAAGTACGGTAACGTCCCTCTTTTCCCTTGATGATACAGATAGCAATGCATCTGAATCGGCCTGCTTCCCTTTTACATAGCCACATTTCCTGCACTTCAAAGAACCATCTGAAGGGAACATCATGCTTTTACATTCCGGACAAAATTCCATAAATATCGCCTCTCGCATTCTCTATAATCCTGTTATGATCAAAAGCCATCTCCGGCATTTCCTGAAGGTCGAACAAACACACCTCTTCAGCATCCGTAGCAGCCTTTGGGACACCTGTCCCCATGGCCAGATATACTATACTCACTGTATGCCCCCGGGGGTCACGCGAAGGTTCAGAATATACCCCAAGTAACTTAACTATTTCTATTATAAGCCCTGTTTCTTCAAGAACCTCACGGGAAACAGCTTCTTCCACAGTTTCCCCAAGCTCTACAAAACCTCCGGGAAGGGCAAACTTCCCCTGGAAAGGAGGGTTTTTTCGCTGGATAAGAACTATTTTTCTATTTAAGATGATTACGGCATCAACTGTAAGTTTGGGGGTAATAGAGGCCATGGGAAACAAAAACTTAATAGACTACATCAAATATATAGGAGCCATACCTATTAAAGATGTGCTTAAATGATCGAGAATATCCTGTGGGTCGCAGTGGCATTTATGCTTCTGGGATCGATAATACCTAAAAGAGTAAGAGCCCGCAGATTGCTTTCTGCAACTGGATGGTTGTTTTTTTCCGTGCACTGGTTCTACCAGCCAGCACACTACATCGAGATAGGTGACCGTTTCAATGTGGCCCTTGTCATCCTTGTAGGAATAGTATGCCTGATAATAGCGCATACCATGATCAAAGAATACAAAGGCATCGATGAAAAGGCCCCGGAACCGGACATAACTTCAATGGCTACTGTTGCAACAGCACTGGGGTCACTGTTCTATTTCCCCTTTGCCCAGATGGAGGTCCTGAACATAGGGATCATATCGCTGGTGACTGATAATGTATTCTGGATGATGGGGGCTTTAGGGATACCAGCTGAAATGACCGCATGGAATAAGATTGCACTTAACGGATATCAGGTAGAGATCATACTCGCCTGCACAGCAATTGAAAGCATAGCACTGTTCATAGGACTTATTGTATCTGTTAATGCACCATTCAGAAGACAGGCTATGGCATTTCTGGCCTCAGTGCCTGTAATATACATATTGAATATAATAAGGGACGTATTTGTGATCGTAGCTTACGGGTACCAATGGTTTGGACCGAACAGCTTTGATATTGCCCACCATACCATCGCAAAGATCGGATCGGGAATTGCCCTATTAGTAATTGCATACATAGTCATGCGTATTTTACCTGAGTTAACAGATCTGATCGAAGGAATCTGGCTGTTGATTACCGGATTTGTTCAAAAAATATTCTATAAAGTAGTAGGAAATCAGTAAATGCTTGCAAAAGGTTCTTTTCCATGGATCATCACGTCCATCATTGTAAGTTTGGCCAGTTGGATCTCATACCTGCTTTACAATCTCCCGTACATGAAAAACATCGCACTGCTATCTTTATGTGTAACTGTATTTTTCCTTTTCTTTTTCAGGGATCCTGAAAGAGAAATTAGAGAGCATGATGAACATATGCTTTCACCTGCTGATGGGAAGATCGTAGACATAAGGGACAGGAAGATCTGCATATTCATGAATTTCCAGAACGTGCATGTCAACAGGGCACCCATCAACGGAAAGGTTCATATGATAGAGCATAAGAAAGGTGGCTATATCCCTGCTTTCTGTAAGGACTCGCACCGCAATGAAAGAAGCCACACCGTAATAGATACCGAACACGGGCCAGTTGAAGTGATACAGATAGCAGGAACCGTGACCCGAAGGATCATCTCCTATGTAAAGGAAGGAGATCATATGAGGCAGGGTCAACGTTTTGGAATGATCAGGTTCGGATCACGAGTTGATGTGACAATACCTGAGAATTTCGACATCCTTGTAAAAAAGAGACAAAGAGTGTTTGCCGGTGAAACTGTAATTGCCAAAATCAAACAAAGGAAGTGAACCTGATATTCCGTGCCTTGAAACTGCCCGACTATGTAACCCTCCTCAATGCTCTTTTCGGCGTAGTGGCTATTATTTTAGTAATGGATGGTTTTACATATATGGCACCATTGCTGATACTTGTTGCCGCAGTTGCGGATGGGCTTGACGGACAGATTGCCAGAAGGTTCTCATCCAGCGAGATAGGAGGAAACCTTGACTCCCTTGCTGATGTCATATCCTTTGGAGTTGCGCCTGTGATAATCACCTATTCCTATTCCGGGGAAAAATATATGCTTCTACCTGCACTGGCCTTTTATTTCATCTGCGGGATACTCAGACTTGCAAGGTTCAACACGATGCACCTGGGATTTAATTCGTTTAGCGGGCTGCCAATTACTGCAGGCGGTATTGCCATATCAGCATACCTGCTTATGGGAGAAAGTTTTTTCAACGAATACATAATGGCAATCATAGCCCTAATTCTTGGAATGCTCATGATCAGTAATATACCATATCTCAAAGCCAGGGAAAAGAAAATACTCCTGCCACTGACAATGGTCTTTGCAATGACTATCATTTCATATGCTGTGGACATAAGGTATACCCATCTGATGGCTTTTTTGCTGTCCGGGCTTATGGCCATATATCTTGTATCCCCCATCATCAAAAAAACAGAAGAGGGAAAGAATGCAGCAAAGCGTAGCAATAACTAACAGAGATAATGTACTGTTTGAGGCAGGAATAAAACTAGGTGCACTCTACCACCAGTTTACAGGATCACCGGTTAACCTGAAAACAGTGGATAGCCTTGAAAAAGCAATCCAGGAGAGTATTTCTGTCCAGCCTTGTGTTGAAGAGATCAAAGTCACTATCAACAGGGATATGATACGCTCAAGAATCAACAGTGAATATGGCTATTGTGAACTGGAAGGTTGTATGCTTGACGTAAGGATCACTGCCCGGTTCAAAAACGTAAAAGCGGATGTCACCATGGCCTTTGACAGTATACTTGACTATCCGCTTATGAAAATAGAAAAGATCTATTGAGATCTGAAACTCTTTGCTTCCTCAAATATTGCAACTACCTTTTCATTCTGCTGCTGTGTACCCACTGTTACACGGAGCAGGGAATCACCTGCATTCTTAAATGATCTGCAGTCCCTGATGATGATACCTTTGCGGAGGAAGTACTCAGCTACATCCCTAGCGAGCAAGGGTGCAACGTCCACAAGCACGAAGTTGGCCTGTGAATCGTGGACCTTGAAGGGAATCATATCTGTCAGGTACTTACGACCTTCCCGTGCTGATGAAATACTCTTTTTAAGATGCACTTTATCGGAAAGTGCGGCAATCCCCGCAACCACTGCAGGAAAACTTACATTGAAAGGAGTTGCAATCTTCATATATTGTAGCTTTAGCCATGCAGGCATGAGTCCGTAACCCATTCTAAGTCCTGCAAGGCCAAAGGCCTTTGAGAAGGTCCTTCCAATAATGATATTATCATATTCTGTCACAAGGTGTGAAAGGTTGCGGTCCGCAAACTCAACGTAGGCCTCATCAACGAACACAATCCCTTTTGTGAACTCCAGTATATCACGTACATCCGCTTCATCCAGCACCTTGCCTGTAGGATTGTTCGGTGAACAGAGAAAAACCACTTTTGTGTTCTCCGAGATAGCATCTTTTATTGCAGAGACATCAAATACAAGCTCTTCTCCTGGCAGGACATGGACAGCCTTTGCACCATTTGCCCGGGCTGCGATCTCATAATATGAGAACGTAGGAGTTGGGAGCACAACCTCATCACCAGGTGATATAAGAAGACGCATGAGATTATCCAGCAGTCCATCCATGCCAGGACCAGAGGCACATATGTTCGCCACAGGAAGTCCCGTATATGCAGATATTGCTTCCACCAGTTCTGAAGCATCAGCTGAAGGATATATGTTGACCCTTGATGAAGCAGATAACATGGCCTCGACTGCCATGGGTGACGGGCCCAGCACATTCTCATTGGAACCTAGTTTGATTACCCCGGAAGGATCCAGACCATATCTGCTGGCTATTTCATCAATAGACCGCCCGGGAACATATTCTTCAATGGAGTTAACTACTTCCTTTATAAGCTCAGGCCTGCTCAAGTACACTCACCACCTTATCAACCTGCTCTTTAGTGATGTTCAGAGGAGGAGCGATACGAAGAATGTTCTCAGATGTGCAGTTGAGAAGAACTCCATTCTTACGCCCGTGCTCTACAAGTTCTGCACATTTACGATCGAACTGTACACCTATCATAAGACCTTTTCCACGAACCTCAATAAGGCCTTCTGTGGAAAGCCTCCTCAGTTCTTTACAGAAATATTCCCCCATATCCTTTGAACGCCTGACCAGATCCTCCTCACGTATGACACCAATTGAGGCAAGTGCGGCAGCACAGGCAAGGGGATTACCGCCAAAGGTTGCTGCATGTTCACCACGGCCAAAAGAGATACCTTCCCTTGCAGCAATCGCACCCATAGGGAAACCCCCGCCAATTGCTTTGGCCATTGTCATGATGTCAGGTTCAACGCCAAAGTGCTCTTTACAGAACCATGCACCCGTCCTTCCAAAACCTGTCTGAACCTCATCAAAGATAAGAAGAGCACCATTCTCATCGCAGATCTTACGGACTTCTTTGAGGTAACCATCTGAAGGAACGTTTATACCGCCCTCACCCTGAATAGGTTCAACTATCACTGCTGCTGTGTTAGGAGTAATGGCATCGGATATCGCCTGGGCATCATTGAAGGGAACGAACTTTCCTTCCTGCACAAGTGGTTTGAAAGGCGAGCGGTACATATCCTTGTAAGTAAGGCTCAGCGCACCCATGGTACGCCCGTGAAAAGAATGTTCAACTGCCAGGAAATCGGTCTTTTTGGTTGTTACCCTTGCAAGTTTCATGGCTGCTTCCACTGCCTCAGTACCTGAATTACAGAAAAACACACGATCCATACCCGTGATATTAACCAGTTCCCGGGCCAGCTCTGCCTGTGGTTCAGTATAGTACAGATTTGAAACATGTATCAATTCCTCTGCCTGTTTCTTAATGGCATCTACCAGACGCTCATGGCAGTGTCCTATATTATTCACTGCGATACCGGCAACACAATCTATATACTCCCGGCCTTCCACATCGTAGACCAGAGAACCTTTTCCACTTTTTATGACAATTGGCTGGCGGCCGTAAGTCTGCATTACATATTTGGAATCTTTATCGAATATTGATTGTGAATGCAATGATGATGAGACATAATCCTGTTGCAAATTAACACCTATTCATTATAATATTGGAACCTGTTTTAAATCTGACTATCGATACAAACCAAAATAAAGAAAAAAGGACCTTAACCTCAAGTGACAAACAGAAAATATTAGAGGATACGTTTATTGGGAACTCTTATCGCCACATAGAGATTATATAGGAAAACAAGGACTGTAAGCTGGAAAATCATCATCATGATGCCTTGCAGTGGATCATTCTGAATACTTCCCGGAATAGAGTTCACAGAAATGAAGGCCTCAAAAAGGTAAAGTACGAATCCAAATGTAAGGAATATGAAATACTTTTTGAGATTCTTGAACGCTACATAAATACGTGAACGAATTACATCTGCATCTATTTTAATAAGTAGATTGACTGTAAACAATGACAAAATAACTATGCATAGACGAAATGCAAAATCGATGAAATTGAAAATTTCAATTGAATTCATAACCATCCCCTCATTATTGTGTATCACCCTGCTCATGTATCAAATATCCAGGTCCATCATCTCACTATCACTTAAAGGATCATCCCCTTCACGCTCAAATATGATACCTCCCGGTGCACGCATCACACCATCCACACGGGCTGCTTCATGTATCGTTATCGATTGGGCATTTACCTCTCCAAGGACATGGGTCCCCGCAGCAATATAGACATTACCCCTGGAAATGATGTTTCCATGGATGATATTGTCATTTCCCAATTTTACATCCTGTATAGTACGAATGCTCCCATAAAGAGTGGTACCTGTTGCGATTTCCAGGGAAGTGGCGCGTATATTGCCAACAAGCCTGCATTTGTGCCCTATGATAGCATTTGATGGCACTTTTATAGAATCCATGGATATCTTTGAACCGTTTGGTATGATCAGAGAATTAAAACCTATGGACTCCGCATCATCCTCAAACAACTCTTCCAATGCCTTTTCAACTGCTTCATCTTTCCCAAGCCTTAAAAGCTCGCTAATATACAGGAACAGATAAACTATGACAGGAACCGGATTCCTTACAACGATCCATCCTTTGGCCTCAAAGCCTCCGTTGATCTTTACATCATTGCCAATATCAAGATCTCCCTTTACCACTAATTTACCATCAATGGTAACGAATTCACCGATGTAGGCATTCTTATCTGTTTTTACATTCCCGCCTACCTGTGACCAGATATCTATCCTTGTATCACCTGTGGAAGTAAGGTCCCCTGAAATGATGACCCTCTCCCCCAGTATTGTAGAATGTGCGATGATACCATATCTGATCTCAGAGTGATTGCCGGCAATGACATCCCCATCTACGACGATTGTATGTTCTTCCATCCTTGTATTGTCTGGAATTACAAAGGTCTTAAAAATCTCCTCTTCTATGCTTTCACTCTCCAGGCAGGGATTAACTGTATCAAAGGCATTACTATGACTTTATTTTCATCGTATTTAATAGATATAGATTTATAAATACTTATTCTAGGATTGCTCTATCCCACGCCTGACATCAACAGCCGGGCCGCGATCCATATGAATGGCTTCTTGTGGAGATAACAATAACTGACCGGTAGCAAGGACCACATCTGAGTTATCAACTATTATAACTTCATCACCCGCTCTCAATCCAGGATCCATATCCAGCACGTGTTTGGCAAAAGCAGTCTTGCCTTTGGATACAAATGGTACTGCATCCTCACAGATGACCACTCTTGATGCTGGCCTTTCAAGCATATCATGCAGGGCAATAGCACCATCGATACTGAGAGTTAGCATGCCGTCCTTTGCACGGACAGTTGCAATATGCTTCCCATTGTACTGGATCTGCCTCACACGCCTGGTTTTAGATAACTGGAAAGTAACACCATCCGGAAAAAGAACTTCACCACAGCCTTTCCCGAATTGGATATCAGCCATTACCCTTACTTTTATGAGATTTTTATCCGCATTGCTCATAGATGCTAAATAAAACAGAAGTCTTAAATTGATAGCGGTTACTCAGGAGATAGTTAAGCTCTTATTTTAGAGAGAACTACTATCCATATATAAAGAATGCCGAACAAATTTATATATAATAATGACTAATTATAAGTTGAGGAAACGGGAAAACTGCTTGCAACCTTTATTCAAAGGTATAATGACTGTAACCAAGCAAAACCATTCATCCCCTCAAACATTTCCCGTTTCCTCGTTGCTCAAATAGAGGCAGCATTTCTTTCTTTGTTTTTTTTGCATTTAACTATAATTTAACATTATTTAGTATATTAGATGAATGTGAAATCAACACATTGACAGCATTTTTAATAACGTTATGTTAGCTTGGTTTTAAGAATGTACTGTATACAGCAGGAAAATACATAGGCTGCAAAAAGAGAACGGGATCATGAAGATGATCTAACCTTTTACAACCCCCATGGGAAGGACACGTGCAACTTTTGTTGCAATACCAAGATTGTGCACCACATCAACAACATCGCTACTGGATTTGTAAACTTCCGGGGCTTCCTCTGCTATAAGAGAAGGTTGAGTTGCCTTTACAATTATGCCCTGTGACTTTAATTTCTTCTGTATCTCTTCACCACGTAGCTCATGTTTTGCACTCTTGCGGCTCATCACCCTCCCTGCACCATGGCAGGCACTTCCGAATGTGAGCTCCATTGCTGCAGGGCTGCCTTTGAGAACATATGATGCAGTACCCATGCTTCCAGGGATGATCACGGGCTGCCCTATAGCACGATAATCTTCAGGAACCTCCGGATGTCCTGCAGGAAATGCCCTTGTTGCTCCTTTCCTGTGAACATACACTTCCCTCTCATTCCCGTCTATGATATGTTTCTCAAGCTTTGCAACGTTGTGGGCAACATCATATACAAGATCAAGTCCAAGTTCACCATGTTCAGCCTGGAAGAAATTATCAAAGACCTCGCGAGCCCAGTGCATTATCACCTGCCTGTTGACCCAGGCATAGTTTGCCGCACAGACCATGGCCTTGAAGTAGTCCTGTGCCTCTTCAGACTCAGCAGGGGCGCATGCCAGCTGCTTATCAGGCAGATCTATCCTATATTTCTTGGATGCCTGGGAAAGCACCTGCAGATGATCTGTGCATATCTGATGACCAGCGCCACGGGAACCACAGTGTATCATAAAGGTAACCTGGCCTTCCTTAAGGCCAAAGACCCTTGCAGCATCCTCATCATACACCTTGTCCACATATTGTACCTCCAGGAAATGATTACCACTTCCCAGGGTTCCAATCTGGGGCCTGCCTCTTTTACGAGCCTTTACACTGACACTGGAAGGGTTGGCCCCAGGCATGGTCCCATTGCTCTCGCAGTGACTGATATCTGCCTCAACACCATAACCATTATCCACTGCCCAGCGTACACCATGAATAAAAATATCGTCCAGTTCTTTATCATTGACCCTGATACGGCTCTTTGAACCTACACCAGAAGGTATGGCATCAAACAATGCATCCAGTAGTTCGGCCAATTTTGGACGGACATCAGCTTCGCTCAGATCGGAGCGTATCATGCGGACTCCGCAATTAATATCAAAACCAACACCACCCGGACTAATAACCCCTGTGTGTTTATCGAAGGCAGCAACTCCACCTATAGGAAAACCGTAGCCCAGATGTGCATCCGGCATAGCCATTGAATATTTCTGTATTCCTGGAAGCGAAGCTACGTTTGCAACCTGGTCAATGGTCTCGGCTTCAAGAATGTCAAGAAGGGGCTTAGATACGAATATCCTCCCGGGTACATTCATCCCGGGCTTGAAGTTACCGGGCACCTCCCACGTATAATCATTCACCTTAGTAAGAATATCAGATACCAAACTTGCATTTTCATGTGACATAATTGATCCCTCTTGTCAAACATCTATAATCAAAACTATATGCTCTAAACGTATGAATTTGTTGATGATCGGAAATTAGCATGATTGGAAATTTCAAGTGTCCACTGTAGCCTGTAACATCCAGCCACCATCTACATTTTCTATTTTCATGTCGTTGTACGTGGCCGCCTTGACCTCAGTATCGAATACGTGAACAGACAGGTCAATTGCCTCACCAAACAGGGTTGCCTGCAAAGAACATTCATCATCACCAACAATTAGTTCATTGACCCTGACACGTCCAAAGACCATCTCCTCCACCTCAAAAACGAAAAGTATCTCCGAAAGCCAGTCAAATAGAAGACTTTCCGTATCAGGAGAACTCAGTTCAACTTCAATAGAAGATATGGTGTTCACTGACCCCGTATCGACCATAACATTGAGCATGGCAAGAGCTGCATTCTCAAAAGCTTCTGCCAGGCTTTTTCCGTAAGCCCGGAATTTAGCATCCGCCGTGTGATCCAGATACTCGAAGTCCTTGATGGGAACAGATGACATGAACCTTAATTGGCGTTGGTATAGTTAAATGGTTCTCTTTGATGTTGCAGGATAGCTCAGCTATTTCACCATTTATATCGGGCAAATATGCCAGAAGGCAATCAAAGCTGATATGGATTGCTTTTTAATCTGTTTTTTATCACAACATACAATACCAAAAGGGAAAAACAGTCACTTAAGGTTTTTCCATATGTGCATTATACGCTGGAAAGCCGTTATGTGGCTGCCTATGCCTATAACAATGATCATCCACCCCAGGACGGAAAAACCATATACATCACCCTGATAAACAAAATAGATTGCAGAGGAGGCCATAATGAGTACCAGTCTGTCTGCCCTCCCGATGATACCGCCATAATACCTTCCAAGCTTAAGTGCCTGTGCCTGTGTGCCAAGATAACTTGTAAGGAGTACTCCTACTATGGTAATGACACCTATTCGCCAGTCCACGTAACCTCCAAAGAAGATGCCGCAAATGATGAATACATCCGAGTAACGGTCTATTACATGGTCAAGAAAGTCACCCCTGGCACTGGCCACATTCAGATATCGGGCCATAAGACCGTCCATTGCATCAAGCAGTGAGTTGAGCGCAACCAGTAAACCGGCTGCCAGTACAAGCAAAGGGTCAAAGGATGAGTAGTAATAAACCAGACCCGCAAATAACGCAAACATCAGAGATAGCATTGATATGAGATTTGGAGATAGACCTGAATCTGCCAAAAGTCTTGCAAGTGGTTCCAGTACCTTTGATGCCATGGGCCTTAAAGCATTGAATGTCATGAATATTGTATCCAATGAGTATTTTTATGATTTAACGTTTTCCAGAGATGGGCATATGCTTATAACAACCTTCATATTCCCTTCCCGAATCATTAACACGAATTATCCTGTTTACTTTTTCTTTGCAAGGTCGTACAGGTATTTTACCCTGCAGGAGTGCTCTACCTGTGTGGTTATCACATATGCCTCATCAAGGATCTTGCCTATGGCAAATGTACCGTGGCTGTAGATGATAGCTGCCTTATGGGATGCAAGGACTGATGCGAGGTTTTGGGCTAGTTCTTCCGAGCCTATGCCACCTCTGACAACCGGAACATCACCCAGGAAATATTGCCCTTCGCTATCCACAGGGGTGATACTGTCACCTTCTGCCAGCAGGGATGATGTCACCGCAAAAGGACAGTGAGCATGAACTATTGCAAGTGCTGGTGTGCTCTTATATATCTCTCTGTGAACAATGGCCTCAGATGATGCTATCATATCAAGGGCGCACGTTCCTTCAATGCTGACCTCAACGACCATGTCCTCGCTTAGCTCATCAAGGGCGCACCCGCTCCTTGTAATGAGCATGCTGCCACCAGCTCTGACACTGATATTCCCGAAATGAGATTCAACGAGCCCGCCTTCAACAAGCTTTTTTCCGATCCTTGATATTTCACGCCACATAAGACTTCTCCGGCCAATACTACCATAAAATTTATCTGCTATTATGTTATGTAAGGGAATACTTTCCATAAATAGATGTGGAATATGCCATCATTATGCCTCGATGGCTCAGCCCGGCAGAGCGAGTGATTTGTAATCACTAGGTCGCGTGTTCAAATCACGCTCGAGGCTTCATATTTTCTTATTGAGATACTTTGTTAGAAGCTCTTAGTGTAAACTATTTTACATATCCGGATTTTCAAAACCGTGAAATAATAAGAATGCCAATTGAGTTGCAGGTGCATATCATTGGATGCTAAAGAGATAATTCTGGTAATTGTAGTCATTTTAGCTGCTTTCGCCCTGACAAAAGCTATCCTTAATCTTGTAGGAGCCTTTTTCCATCTGGCATTCAGCTTTGTTTATCTTCTAATTGTGTTTACAGTAGTTGTTCTGGGAATTATGGCTGTGGTGAAGATAATCTTTAAGTAGGCACATCCAATGAAAAAGATTGGTTCTCTTCATCATCTTGTGGGTAAGTTAATATCTCTTTTAATCCAATTTCCGCTCGATGGAAAACAAAGACCTTTAACACGAGGTTGAATTTCCTCCTGGAGCTTCATCACATTTCTCAACTCATGGCTTATTTCCCGAATTGACGGACACTTCGCAATATAAAGGATCTTACAAAGGATCCTGCACTGATCTCATAGCAGGACTTGTTCACTTTGCATAAACCTTCTGACCACCTGTTCTGGAAGTGAACACTTTGCTGACCTCCTATCAGCTTTGATTGCAGCAGAAAACAAAAGTTAAAAGAACAGCAAGAACAGCAAATAATAATCCCTTATTTGAACTGATGCTTCTGCATCTCACGTTTTGCGATCATATTGGAGCCGAAAGTGTATATGAGGATTATAACACCCAGCCAGATAAAATGACTTCCTGTTTCAGGCCTATCTAAGTATTTAAGGGCCAGTCCAATAGCGAAGATAAACAAATTTACCATCCCTATCTTCTTATTCCTTCTCACAGTCTCCTCATATATCTGTTTGTGCACAAGGTACTCTTTTTTTTCATCCTTCACATTTTCACATCCGCAAATACGTAGTTAATAGAACCGACATGTCTAAAACCTTTTTGGCAAAATGGAACCCCGAATTTAATAATTTTGCGCTTTTCCAACCTTTTTCAACTAATCAACTTACTGCTAAACTTAAACAGAATACTCTGCACAAGATATGAAATGAAAATATAAACCTACAACATATAGATATGTGTGTATACAAATGATAATTGATTGAAAATTTACAAGTAACAACAAACAGCTTTATATTAACTCGAACTCACCTAGAATCATGAATCCGGGAAGTTCCAGAAAGGACATCAAAATCGGACTTTGTGTAGGAATAGTCCTGAAAAATGATCAGAAAAACGGCAAAATAACCAGAGGTGTGGTAAAAAGAATATTGACCAATTCCTCATCCCATCCACACGGTATAAAAGTACAACTGGAAGATGGCAGCGTCGGAAGAGTAAAGGAAATCCACCATAAAGCTTGAACGGTTTCAGGTTCAATCGTTTTTTGTATAACATGCAAAACTTTTTTTGCAGCTGGTGCATTTTGAACTTGACTTATACGTTGCCCCGAAATCAACCGGTTTCCCGGAGCTGACAGAAACACATACGATGCTCTGCCCCAGAGGTATTGTTGCAAGAACATGAGTTCCACACCCAGGGCATAACACATTTTCGATCTTCATAATAACTCCTCTTTAGCTTAGCCAAGCTAAGTTACTTTTTTGAAAAACAATAAGAAAAAACGAATCAGACAGATATGGATCAAATCAAATTGACCGCATGTATCTGTCTTTTGTTGAAATATTCCAGAATTATATCGAAATATAATTAGTATCTGGCTGGTCTGTGCTTCTGGAAACATTCCCTGCAATATACAGGTCTGTCACCGGATGGCTGGAAAGGTACTTCTGTCTCCTGTTTGCAATCGGAACAAGTTGCTTTATGCATCTCTCTCGGACCGCTGTTAGACCTGAAGCCACCGCCGCCGCCGCCTCTACTGTTTCCGCCTCTGTTATTAAATCCCATATTTTTATCTCCTGTAATTTATCTAGTTCGCTCAGCAGAACCGAGATCGAGAATTATCGCACGATTAGTTTTACCGGATATTACCAGATCGCTCATTACGATACGACTAACTCCACTGTCAAGCAATTATCAAAAGAAGCACGCAAAAATAGAGCAACCCTTTATAAATCGTTGAGCAATCGAACTAGTACGTAATACTACCACATGGCATATAAAGTCACTGCTATCACACAGACAAGTAAGGTGAGACATCCACTTGGTTTTTAAAATTGCCTTCCTTATCCGACAACTTCAAGCAGATTCATTATCCCGTGACAATTACATGTTGTTGCGATGAAGAAGAACCTGTCCTCAGCTGAATGTTTATCGCGCTTTTCATTCACTGCTTTAACATACCCCATAATAGACAGCATATGTTCTTTGAAGTCTTCACCTTTTATTCCTCCGATGCCCGGTTTCATCTGACAGCTTTCAAAAACAAAGCCACGGTGAGAAAACAGCAATTTCCTTACATCAGCGGTTATTGTTTCAGGTTTTTCCCTTTTGAAAGAATAGCAGTAATTCTCAGGACCCATGCAGTTATCCGGGCATATCTCACCCTTCCGTGCATACGAGAGCATTATAACCCCATCAGAAGCAGAACTGAACACCACAAGATCCCTGGGAATCCCTGAAAGGATAGTGCTGAAATATGTATTCAGTCCTGCATCTTGTTCATCAATATGAGAAGAAAGGATCAGCGGTTTTGAAGCTATCGTGTCCAGCATATCGATTGCCATATTCACAACAGCGTGCGTTGGAACAGCAGGGATGATAAATTCCGGGATACCCGCATCCAGGATCTCAGTTATATCACGGACATCCATGCAATGGAAATATACTTCCTCAGGACTGTATCCGGATTCCCTGTAATCACTGATAAGCCCCAAAAGCCTTTCCCTTCCAACCACTGCCGAAATACCTGATGCTTCTGCCTTCTCATCAATATCGATTATTACCACAAAAGGGAAAGACCTCTCTTTTGCATACCTGGCAAAATCAGTTCCTATCTTCCCACCGCCAAGTACGAGATAATAACCTCCTATTATCGGCAGTGCGCCAAAAGCAGCCATTCTCCGGCCAATGAGGGAAAGTTGATCATCGTCCACAATACTAGAAGGAAACATCAACATATATAGATGTATTTCCAATGGCTATGGGGGAGCATAAATAAATTAAAAAGTAAAGTAGTATCCACCATGATAACAGGCACACCATGATAACAGGCATTCATGTAATGAACACCTGCTTCTGTCATCCCTCACCTGAATATCACTTCACACGATTGCCATATATGTTCTGCAGATGACCTTTTGGATCAAAATCTGTTGTTAACTTCAACTTCCCGGAATCTGATTGTATTGTGACATGCCAACTATCAGATGAAAAATTATCTTCGTCATGAGTGGTCTTTTTCTTTACCTTTATGGAGCTTATGCCTGCATTGGGAATAGCGAAATTTGCCGGGCTCTCTGCAAGCACGGCCTGTGCACTCATCCCAGCATACCTTTCAGCATACCTGAAAGAACCTTTTATCTGCGCACCCCATTTTCCAAAGAAACCTTTGCCTTCTGCTTTTGCCTTTTCACGGGATTCCAGGACAACCTGCTTCATCACATCATTTGTTACCTTTGCAAATATTGTAGTATCCGGGGTTGCAACAAGTGTGAAAGTATCAGACAACAGACCTAACATTTTACTCTTACTCATACTGGGAACAATACCAATTATTTCATCTTCCATAGAAAACCTCCTCAACACCCAATTGGTGTTATAACACCTGCAACTTAGCAGTCACAAATGAGTGTAAATAAAAATACATAGATAAATATATAAAGATTGTTGTCTGCTTTTTTCAACACCATGTCCGGAAATATCCAAAAACAGATAATGCAAAACATTATTATCTTTAACTTGTTAGCAGGATAATGCTTATCAGAATGAACATAAATCGTGTGATGATCAGATGTACGATCCAACAACTAGAAAAGAGGACAGCAGTGACTCACTTATACAAATGGAGAATATAGTTGTCCGCAAAAAAGATAAAGTGATCCTCGATTCTATATCTTTTAACATAAAAAGGGGAGAAAACGTAGCAATAATCGGACCCAATGGCTCTGGCAAGTCATCCATCATCAGGACCATAACGGGTGACTACAGACCCATTGCAGGAACCGAGAAGATGATATTCAGGATACTTGGAAAGGAACGCTGGAACCTGGCTGACCTTAATGTCCTGCTGGGAATTGTTTCAGGGGACCTCCAATTAGAGTATACAAGGGACATAACCGTCATCGAAGTGATACTCTCGGGTTTTTTCAGCAGTATAGGGATACACCCCAACCTTCGTATCAGGCCTTATATGCTTAAGAGAACTGCAGAGATAATCAGGTTCCTGGAGATAGAACACCTTGCAGACAGGAACATATCGGAGATCTCAACAGGCGAAGCAAGAAGAGCACTTATCGGCAGGGCACTGGTACATGACCCCATGATACTCGTACTTGATGAACCCAGCAACAGCCTTGACATGAAAAGCAAACGGAAGTTCAGGGAAACCGTAAGCAAAATAACCAGATCCGGAAAGAGCATAGTCCTTGTGACCCACGACCTTGAAGATATCGTCCCTGAAATAAACCGTGCGGTCCTTCTGAAGGATGGCAGGATATTTGCTGATGGGGATATTGAGGATATACTTACTGCCGGGAAACTAACGGAGTTATTTGGCATTCCGGTAGAGGTTGGCAAGGACAAGGGATATTATCATGCTTGGTGCTGAATGAATTTTCTTTACTAAGTTTCAGGTTAGAATCTTATGCAAAAAATACAATTCATAAAAGCAATACCAACACATATGAAATATTATCAGGCTTCCACATATATTCACAAATTATAATAACTTGTATTTCATTGCTTATTATTACTTGAAATATATTTACTTTATTTAGTAGAGTAAAAAACTAAACCATGCATTTTGGATGCGAACTTATGAATGAAAATAAAGATCTTAATCCAGGAACCGTAATGTTAATTGAGATTGTGGGGGCAGTGTTTTGTCTGCTGGGATCGGGCTGGATATACTCCGGTAAAGGAGTAATTGGAATTATATTACTTATTAGTTATTGGATATTATTATTTGTGGAAGTCTTTATTATTATTCCTCTGGTAGGAGTGATAACTCTGGGATTTGGACTTGTTTTTTATTTTTTAATCCCTATACAAAATATAATCGTTGGTGCAATTTCAGGTTTAATTGTGAAGGGGAATATGGAGTAAATACTTATTCTAAAAAACGGAAGTTTTAAGGTTTATACCCTTACATCCGCAAACGAAAAAATAAAAAGGCTGCACATCTCTTTTAGTATATGCATTCAAATATAATTGGCTCATATGCTAGTCCTAAAACGAGATACTCACTAAAAATCGCAAATATTACAACTTTTACACGGATGATACCATGAGGGAATTTATCGACCAGCTCAGGAAGAACGGGAAGCTTACAGAGATCACAGAGCCTGTTTCAAAGGTGTTCGAGGCACCGCGCATTGCAAAAAGGACACCTGGACCGGTGATGTTCCATGACATTGACGGGAACAGGGCCATCATGAACGTGCTCGGTTCAAGGGATGAACTTGCAACAATGTTTGGTGTGGACAAGGATAAGATAATCAGGAGACTCTCAGAGGTATCGCCTGATGGCGAGGTGGTGGTTGTTGAGGACTCTCCCACAATGGAGGTTATCGAGCATGATGTGGACCTTACAAAACTGCCGATAATGACCCATTTTGAGAAGGATGCAGGACCTTACATCACAGCTGGGATTGTTGTTACGGAATATGAAGGCGTGATGAACGCAGCCATCCACAGATTACTGGTAGTGGACAGGACACGGCTTGCAGCACGGCTTGTGGCACCAAGGCACAGCTACGTCATGCACAGGAAAGCATCGGAAAAAGGAGAGAAGCTACCCATTGCTATTGTGATCGGAGCAGAACCTGCAATTACTTTCGCATCGACCACACGTGTGCCCGCCGGAAAGGAATTCAATTATGCGGCTGCCCTTAAGGGAAAAACGGTAGAGCTATTTGAATGTTCAAATGGTATCAAAGTGCCCCATGCAGAGATAGTGCTTGAGGGTTATATCGATCCAAAGGAAAGGGTTGATGAGGGTCCCTTCGTAGATATCACAGGTACTTATGACCTGGTTAGGAAGGAACCGGTCATACACATAACCAGAATACTGCATCGCAAGGATCCCATATACCACGGGATATTGCCTGCAGGCCCTGAGCACCTCCTCATGATGGGAGTGCCTTACGAGCCACGGATATTCAACGCTGTGAGCGAGGTCACCACGGTAAAGAATGTGGTACTCACAGAAGGCGGATGCTGTTACCTGCATGCTGTGGTGCAGATTGAGAAGCAGACCGAAGGCGACGGGAAGAACGCCATCATGGCAGCTTTTGCAGCCCATACAAGCCTGAAACATGTGGTCGTTGTGGATGAGGATATAGATATCTTTGACCTGCATGATGTGGAATTTGCGATTGCCACCAGGGTTAAAGGTGACATGGATATCATGATAATACCAAATGTAAGGGGAAGCTCACTTGATCCCAGGGGATTATCGGACGGAACCACTACAAAAGTGGGTATCGATGCAACAAAGGTTCTGAAAGAGGCTCAGAACTTCGAACGTGCAAAGATGCCTGAGTGAATCTAAGTAAATAAAAAAGATAAATAAGAGCGGCGGGAAAAAGATGTACCTTACACCTGAAGAAGAAAATACACTTGATGGTGAATATGGCAGGAGCCTGCAGAAAGCCATAGAGATACTTGTTGCACTTGGTGATATCTACGGTGCTGACAGGCTCATACCCGTGAAAAGTGCGCAGATCGCCGGTGTTTCCTATAAGACCATAGGCGATGCTGGACTGGAATGGATCAGCGACCTTGAAGGGGAGGTCAGGATACCTTCTGTGCTAAATCCTGCCGGCATGGACATCGCAAGATGGGATGAGATGGGGATTGACCCCTTTTTTGCCAAGAAGCAACAGGAGATCATAGAAGCTTATGCCAGGCTTGGTATCCAGACCAAATGTACATGCACTCCATACTATCTGGAAGGATTTGACGTCAGAATGGATGACCATATCGCCTGGAGCGAGTCCTCTGCCGTGTCTTATGCCAACTCTGTCATCGGTGCCAGGACTAATCGTGAGGGTGGGCCCTCAGCACTGGCTGCGGCACTGGTAGGAAAAACCGCGAATTACGGATACCACCTTGACCATATGAGAGAGCCTGTCATCGCCGTAGAGATAGACTGCCATCTGGAAGGGGCGGATTACGGTGCCTTGGGATACATTGCAGGGAAGGATATTGGAAGCCGGGTAGCCATATTCCACATGAAGGACATACCTTCCAAAGATGAGATGAAATCCCTTGGTGCTGCAATGGCTGCCTCGGGTGCTGTTGCCCTTTATCATATCGAAGGTGTGACACCTGAAGCTGTCAGGAACAAATTTACAAGACCTGAAGAGACTATAACAGTTGAAAGAAAGCAGATAGACGATGTCTATGAGGCCAATAAGGAGATAGATTCTACAGAGATCATAACGGTAGGCTGTCCTCACTGTTCACCCAAAGAGCTGCAAGAGATCGCAGAGCTTGTAGATGGAAAAAAGCTCAGGAAGGAGATGTGGGTATGTACTGCAAGGGAAGTTGCTCAGAGGCATCCGGATCTTGTACGGAAGATCGAGAAAAGCGGGGCAAAGATCGTGTGTGACACCTGTATGGTGGTATCACCTGCAGCCAACAGGTATTCTTCCATGACCGTTAATTCGGGAAAAGCGCTTGCATATGTTCCGAGCATGTGTAAGGTAGCAGCCAGGTATGCAACTATAGCAGACTGCATAAAAGAGGCAGGTGTTCTGGATGAGAATTAATTGCAGGACAATATCCAGAGGTGTTGCAGAGGGAGAAGTGCTTCTTACCCATGACGCAATATCATTCCTTGGCAATGTAGATCCTGAGACTGGAATTGTTGTGGAGCCTCAGCATGAGCTTTACGGACAGTCCATAGGCGGGAGGATCCTTGTTTTCCCACATGGGAAAGGGTCAACAGTAGGTTCTTATGTCATCTACCAGCTTTTCAAGAACAATGTAGCTCCTGCTGCAATGATAAATCTGGAATCAGAACCCATTGTAGCTGTAGGAGCGATAATATCAGGCATCCCGCTTGTTGACAGGCTTGAGAAGGACCCCTTCGGATTGCTGAAGAATGGAGACAGGGTTGTTGTAAACAGTACAGATGCCTTTGTCATGATCAAGAAATGAATAGATACCAATCCATGGATGTCTGCTTTCGCTGGAACAGGAAGAACACTTACAGCCTTGCAGCACTGGTACCCCTTGTGCCCGGGGCTTTGAGGGTCAAGGAACCACATGAAGGAATAATGATATACAGCTTCGCTACCCTGCAGGCTGACCAGGTTTACAGGGAAGTGAAGAAGGCAGAGACAGACACAGTTTTCATAGCAGGTGGCCCCCATCCCACGGGTGCTCCGGATGAGACACTTGAACATTTTGACTATGCAGTCATAGGTGAGGGAGAAGAGACCTTACCTGAACTTATAGGGACTATCATTGCAGGAAAGGATGTTTCCGGTGTGAGAGGCATCGCCTATAGGGATAAGAACGGAAAAACTGTCATGACAGAAAAAAGAGGGTTTGTTGATCTTGACAAATATCCCTGTTTTGACCCGGATGTGGTGATGGCACCTCTGGAGATAAGCCGGGGCTGCCCTTTCAGGTGCAAATACTGCCAGACACCGCGCATCTTCGGGAATAGGATGAGGCACAGAAGTCTGGATTCCATCATGATGTTTGTGAAATATTATAAAGACCTGAGATTTACGTCATCCAATGCACTGGCCTACGGCAGCGACGGGATACACCCAAGACTTGATAAGGTTGAAAAACTGCTTTCAAGCATTCATGAACAAGGGAGCAGGAACATCTTCTTTGGCACATTCCCATCGGAGATCAGGCCGGAATTCGTTACTGATGAATCACTTCAACTTATCACAAAATACTGCACCAATGCAAAAGTGAGCCTCGGTGCACAGTCAGGGAGTGACCGTATCCTCAGAGAGATACACAGGGGGCACACGGTCGATGATGTTGTGCGAAGCCTTGAACTCACTTTTAGTCACGGCATCACACCAGTAGTTGATTTTATGGTGGGTTTCCCTGATGAGACCGAAGAGGAACAGGACATGAGCCTGGAGCTTATCAGATGGATATGCAAAAAAGGTGGTCATGTGCATTCACATTACCTGACACCTCTGCCGGGGACGCCCTATGCAGGCATCACTCCCTCACCCGTCAGTGAACGCTACAGGAAAATGATGGGCAGGATGGCACTTAAGGGTAAGGTTACGGGATCATGGGAGTGAAAAGCCCGCATCATCAATCCAGACCATCATAGGTCCTTTTGAAAATATAAGCTGATAAGGCCACGAGAAAAGCAAAGCCACACGAAGTTGCAAAGACCATCTGCATACCACTGTACAACAGCACCACAGCAAGTACAAGCGGGGCTGCGGTCTGTCCGGCGTATTTCATGATATTGAACACGGATACGATGCCCCCCATCATCCCAGGAGGAGCTACCTGAGTTGCAAGGGTGTTAAGCTGGGGTTGCACCATTCCAAAACCTGCCCCGAATATGAATATCAGTCCGAGTACCTGCCAGAGAGAATCCGCAAGTATCAGGCCACCAAGTGCAATCCCTGTTATAGCAAATCCTGCCATGAGAAGCTTTGGTTTGCCATATTTTGCAGAGAATGACCTGGCCCGGGAAGCAATCATTGCCATTGCCATCCCTTGAAGGCCAAGGGCAAGACCTGCATCTGCTGCAGTGAAACCAAAATTGTCCTTGAGGATGAAAGGGACATAGATGACCATGGTGTAAAGCAGGAAGAATATAGCAAAGCTTAACATAATGGTGTAAAGGACACGGAACTCAGCAAGAACTGCAATAACCGAGCTTCCCACTTTAGTCCTGTTCTGTAGAGGATTGGTTTCAGGCAGGACGAACAATACGACAATGGCAAGAGGTATGGAAAGACCATAGAAGAGGAACGGGACATTCCATCCGTAAGTAGCAAGGAAACCACCGATCAGCGGAGCAGATACGGCACCAACACCGGTTGTCATGCTCATCTTCCCCATGGCACTGACCCTCTCAAGGCCAGAGTATAGTTCCCCTATCATTGTCATAGCTATTGGCAGCATTCCTGCAATACCCATACCCTGGATGAACCTCAAAGCCAGCAGAGTATTCATATCAGTAGAGAAATAACAGGCCACACCTGCCATACCGTTTATAAGGAGGCAGGGTACTAGTATGCTTTTACGTCCCACACGATCTGCAATAAAGCTCACCAATATCATAGAGAGAGCTGTTGAGAAAGTATAGATTCCGAGGATCAGCCCTACGGCCTCTCTTGAGGTATTCAGAGGCTCCACCATGAAAGGAAGCACCGGGCCAAGCAGGGCTCCGGCCGACATTGCAAAGAATGCCACCAGGCAGATCAGGGAAAGAACGGCTTTTCCTTTCATTTTACCAGACACACACTTTCAAATGGTTCCTGTTCAAAATTAATGAGGAATAAAATAACCGGAATGAATTTTGAAACTATCCATGTTTGCAGAACTTACTTACGGACCCGGTGTTCTGTGAATTCCCCATTAAGGTATACGAATACTGTTATCTGTTCACCTTTGTTGAACTTTCTCATTTCCCTGTCATATACACCCTGTACATGTTTCAGACCGTTCTTTTGGAAATGGGTTTCTGCCATTTTGAGGAAATCCTTAACCTGCGTGAGATAGCTCACTTCATAGGACTTGATCTGCATGGCTATTTTCTCTGCCTCTTCATCATCTATTTCTGCATGATAACAACCATGGAGGTCCAGACCGGCTATCTGGCGCCAGGCGATATTTCCTTCCTCATCCGGCTCCCGGTGCAACATGAAGGGATAAAGCCTGCATATCATAGGACGCTGCTGGTATATGGCACATCTTTTATCCCGAAGGAAAATGCAGGACCCGTCATCCTTTGCCCTGAGCGCATAACCTGATACGTAAAAGCGCCCATGTTGGTCGCAAAGTTCATAATATGGCGCAGGCGCCATACAATGACTGTCAGATCCCATTAATCTGACCGCATCGGCGTTTAGCAGGAAGACGTGGTCATTGAACTGTCGGGTGCAGCACTGCGCACAGAAGTCACATTCAAATCCAATTTCCATTATAATGGATATCAGATCCCCTATAGGATAGTCCTGCACGCCTTTAAGCTCCATGTCTGTCAAATGAAGCTGTTTTTCTATTATCGGAATAAACTAGATCAACTCCTGTTTGATGGATTGCATATTCGTTTTATTAAAAAGCAATTTTGGTCCCTTTTCCCGCAAAGTTTAATAATGAGCACTACCTCTAGAAGTAAACTCAAGGACTGGAACCACATATCCAGGTTAAACTTAAGGTTTATGACAAATTACAAATAATCAATATTCAAGAGGATCAATTATGGGTAAAACAGGCAGCATTGAATGGGTAAAAATTAAAGGACGCAAAGGAAGGACAATTAAAGTAGAGAAGTGCAAGGCATTAAAGGCACATCCCGGACCTGCACAGCGCTACAGTTCATCAGGTGCAAAGAGAAGGTTCCTTCGCAGGTCACCAAAAGCACTTGTTAAGTGAGTTTCCTCGCTTTTCATATTATACTTTTTTATTCATTTTTTCATACTGACCTAATCCAGTAGTTTACTTTTTATTCATGTGGAATGACCTGCATCCGATACGCTTATATAGAACTACAAACATTAAAAAACGACTTGAAAACAAATGTCATTTTAATTTCATACACACAGGAGGATAGACAATTATGGCAGGACAGATGGCGGGACAGCCAATTTTCATATTAAGAGAAGGAAGCCAGAGAACCAGAGGCAGAGAAGCACAGAGCAACAACATCATGGCTGCAAAGGCAGTAGCTGAAGCTGTAAGGACAACACTTGGCCCCAAAGGAATGGACAAGATGCTTGTAGACAGTCTCGGAGATGTGGTCATCACAAACGATGGTGCTACCATCCTTAAAGAGATGGACATCGAGCACCCTGCAGCAAAGATGATCGTGGAAGTTTCCAAGACCCAGGATGATGAGGTTGGTGACGGAACAACCACCGCTGCTGTAATTGCCGGTGAACTGCTAAAAAAGGCAGAAGAGCTTATCGAGCAGGATGTACACCCAACCATAATTGCATCCGGTTACAGGATGGCTTCAGAAAAAGCTGGTGAGATCATAAAAACACTCGCTAGAAAAGTCACAAGAGAAAACAGGGACATACTTATCAACATCTCCGGAACCGCAATGACCGGAAAGGGTGCCGAAGCAACAAAGGAAGTTCTTGCAAACATCACGGTTGATGCCATTACAAGCATTGTTGATGAAGACAACAAGGTTGATATGGAAAACATCAAGATCGAGAAGAAGGTCGGTGCACGTATTGAGGAATCCGAACTCATCAAAGGCATGATCATTGATAAAGAACGTGTCCACACCAACATGCCAAAGAAGGTCCACAATGCAAAGATCGCACTGCTGAACACGGCAATAGAGCTCAAAGATACAGAAGTTGATGCTGAGATATCCATTACATCACCTGAGCAGCTTCAGTCATTCCTTGACCAGGAAGAGAAGATGATCAAAGAACTCGTGGAAAAGGTCGTCAACAGTGGTGCAAATGTCGTATTCTGCCAGAAGGGAATCGATGATATGGCACAGCACTATCTTGCAAAGGCAGGAGTGTTTGCAATCAGGCGTGTCAAGAAGAGCGACATGCAGAAACTTGCAAGGGCAACCGGTGGAAAGCTTATCACAAACGTCGATGAGATCACAGACTCAGACCTTGGCAATGCAGACATTGTTGAAGAGAAGAAGATTGGCGGCGATCCGATGACCTTCGTGACAGGTTGTGTGAATCCAAAGGCAGTCTCCATCCTCCTCCGTGGCGGTACAGAGCACGTAATAGACAACATTGAGAGGGCACTTAATGACTCACTCCGTGTGGTCGGTGTAGCTATCGAGGATGAGAAGCTCGTAGCTGGTGGCGGATCCCCTGAAGTGGAGGTTGCACTGAGACTTCAGGAATACGCAGCAACCCTCAGCGGAAGGGAACAGCTTGCAGTCAAAGCATTTGCAGAAGCCCTTGAAGTAATCCCAAGGACACTTGCAGAGAATGCAGGTCTTGACCCCATAGACATGCTAATGGAACTGCGTGCACACCACGAGAAGGGCATGAAGACAGCAGGTCTTAATGTCTACGAAGGAAAGGTTATCGACATGTGGGAAGCAGGCGTAGTAGAGCCACTCAGGGTAAAGACCCAGGCAATCAACGCAGCTGCTGAGTCCGCAGTCATGATCCTCAGGATCGATGACATCATCGCATCCAAGCAGGGACCAGCCGGACCTTCTGCAGAAGATATGATGCCCGGAATGCCCCCAGGAATGGGCGGCATGGATATGTAAATATCCTTTAAACAAGAAATATAGACTAAACTCATTTGCGCAGGTTCACCAGAATTCTGCGCAAAACTGCTTTTTTAATGCACTTTTAATCTTTCAAAATATTGGTTCTGTAGAAAACCTATTATCAATGATTTGTGAACCGCAGATATACTCACCTCTTACAGAGTTGAGTGCCTGCTAAACATCCGTTTAGCAGGTCACGCTGATGAACGCAGATATTTTTCATCTGTGGTTTATTAATAAAGAAAGGATTTCTACAGAGCCAAAATATTACTCAAGACACTTGAGTATATCCTTGCGGTCATGAACAGGTTCTATGTAGCGGGTTCTCCCACGCATGCCCTTACCGGAGAAATCTGCATCTATCAGCCTTGAAACATGCATTTTCTCAATTAATTCATAGAACCGCGTATAGCCAAGACCTGTTATCTCATGGAATGTCTTGTAGAGCTCACCTGCCTGGAGACTGCTATCCTTTGCTATCAGGCCAAGCAGTGTTTTCTCATGATCGGAAAGTGACCTGATATTGCGGCACAGATGAAGTAGTCTGGAAGCCTCATAAGCCTTGTCGACATCTTCAACCAAGATTGTTCTGCTGGCCCGCCTCTCAGCATTCAGCCCTGAACGCTTCAGCAGGTCAATACCTATCCTCAGGTCCCCTGTTCGGTCAACGTAATAAACAACCCTGTCCAGCGCCTCGGCGGATACAACATCCTGAAAAAAGGCATGTTTTACACGGTTAGCAATAATGTCTGAGATCTCATTGATCTCATATCTTGGAAAAGCAATCTCTTCCGGCAAAAAAACCGAGCCTACCCGGGGATCAAAACTGTATGGAATGCCCACATCACTGATGATGGCAATTACAGATATACGCGCTCCGGGATACTGCTCATGAGCCCTTAAAAGGGAATACATGACCTCATCTGCATGCCCTTCAGGGAAAAGGTAATTGATATCATCCAGAGCCACCACAAGTGTCTTGTTCGAGTCAAGCAGGTATTTTATCACCTTCTCAAAAAGTCTCCTGAATGCCACACCGGATGTAGGAGGACTTATATGAACAAGCTGCTCATATATCCTTGAAACAACTGCAAACCTTGTGGACTCCATCTGGCAGTTAACCTTGACAAAGACCACATTGTCAGTGTGTTCTTTGACCTCATTAAAGACCTTTATAACAGCAGTGGTCTTTCCCGTCCCGGGCGGACCTTTTACAAGGCAGTTGACAGGCCGCATACCCCTCATGGCAGGTTTAAGGCTGAAGCGCAAAGACTGCATATGGGAGTCCCTGTGTGCAAAATATTCCGGAAGGTAATCGAATTCGAGTACCTCCCCGTTACTGAAAATTGTCTCATCCCACAGAAGCATGTCCTTTTCCACTAAAATTCCCCTTTTGCAAATTTTGCTTTTAAATTTATGCCAGTACTTATTGTGATATATATGCGTATGTATTGCAAACTGATGATTTCTAAGACCGGCAGCTTTGTATGACTAATGTATGACTAATATAATTATTTGCGCATAATAACTTTTTGCTTTTGTTGCAAGCATAGATCAAATATCCTTACAAAACCAATGAAACTATATCAGAAACTGTCCTTATAAGGGCTTCCACCTCTTCTTCGGTGTTATACAGGGCAAACGAAGCCCTCACAGTACCTTTGACACCAAGATGATCAACGCTTGGCATTGCACAATGATAACCACTTCTGACACATATATTACGCGTCTGATCAAGGATCATAGCCACATCATGCGCATTCATCCCAACCACATTAAAAGAAACGACGCCGGCACGGTTCTGTGGACCATAGACTTCAACACCATGGATTTCAGATAGAAGCAGGGCTGTTTTCCTGGCCAGGGAAAGTTCATGTTTTTCAATATTATGAACTCCGATGTCCTTTACATATTCCACCGCACGCCCAAGGCCGATCACACCCGGAATATTGGGGGTACCAGCTTCAAATTTTGCAGGAGATGGCTCCATCCTGAAACTGTCAGGAGTTACAGAGCTTACCATCCCCCCACCAAGTAACAGAGGCTCAATTGAATCTGGTTCTTTTATGTAGAGCAAACCTGTCCCTTGTGGCCCAAGCAGGCCTTTGTGGCCGGGACATACAAAAAAATCCGGGTCGCAGACTTTTATATCTATTGGCATATTGCCGGCTGACTGGGAGCCATCGACCAATACTTTCACACCTTCCATACGCGCAAGGCTGATTATTTTACCGATGTCCTGTATGGAACCAAATACGTTGGAAACATGATTTACTGCTATGAGTTGTGTCCTGTCATTGATGGAAGAACGTATATCTTCAGGATCTATAATTCCATCTTTGCCAGGTTTAATAACGGTAAGTTCAACTCCTGATTCCTTTAAACGCATCCATGGGAGCAGATTGGAGTGATGCTCAACAAGCGTAACAATAACGTGACCACCCTGTTTCCATGGGAATCCCCTTGATACCACATTGATACCTTCTGTGGCATTCTTAGTAAAAACCGTCTTTTCGACATCCATGTTAAAAAAAGAAGCCAGCTCATCCCTGGCATCTTCATAATGATCAGTGGTTTCCCTTGCAAGCCTGTGAGCTCCTCTTCCATGATTTGCTGCATATTTATAGAAATAGTCAAGCATTGCAGACACTGCCTGTACAGGCGTTTGTGTCGTGGCTGCATTATCAAGATAGATCACATTCTTTAATAAAGGAAAATCTTCTCTGACAGTCAGAACATCATACATAAAAGCCACTATGCAGAGAATGTAAAAATAGTTTTGCAGGCTATTTTGCCTGCACGCCGCCTACCATGAAACGATAAAGTTCCATTTCCTCGGCGTTAAGCTTATCTGCTGACACCCCACAAACAACCTCGTGGCAGCCCTTGTAGACATCAGCCCTGTTTATGTTATTCTTCGAGTCTCTCATATTTTACCTCCTGTCTCTCATTTAGTGTAGATATTCATTAGAAGCCGTACAGATAATAATATATACATAATAAGAATATTTATTATACAATTGCTTACTAAACATAACAGTTAGCCATTATGTTATAAATAATTTTGCCAGGGTCAGCTGTAATCAAAAAAAGTATAGATGAGAATATAACTATTAAAGCCCATCATACATTGGAGAATATATAGTCAATATTTTTCCTTCTCTCGTGGCAGTTGATGCAGCCAGGAACCTTTCCTTCGGCCTGTACATCCCCATCAGGAGAATAGGAAGCCCAGAACCAATCGTTATGATCTGGATCAAAGCCCTCTGCCTTATACATAAGATAGACCCCTATAAGTTCCCTGTCGGAATTGAATCCTTCTTTAACCACCATTGTTTCATATGGCATTACCTGCCCCCCCGATTCTGCCAGAGACAATGCATCATCTGAAACATATATAGTGATATAATCCCCATGAACACCGCTACCCTGAGCATGGGAAACCTGACCGGGCCATATGCTCCAATCATTATAACTGTCATTTATAGTAAATATTGAGAAAATCGCACCAGCATCCGGAATCGGCACCTGTGAGTCAATTCCATCTTCATTACCCTCAGAAACACTATCGTTTTCCTGATCGGCGCAGCCTGATATACCAATAATGCATATCAGGATTAAAAGCATGATTATTTTGATTTCCATATTGTAACCCCATAAATAGACTTACGCCACAGTATATAATCATTACTTAGACAATCAGTGCATTCCTTGTCGCAAGAGATATAAAATATGCAGGAGACTTTCGCTAATAATGCCGAAAATAGACATAGACAGGACACTCATGTTCCTGGAAGGGACTCAAAGGGTTCTTGATGAAAAGAGTACCCTTGCCAGAACAAAAGATAATCTTAAGAAGATAGGAGTTACCAGAATAGCGAATATAACTGATCTTGACAGAGTGGGCATACCTGTATTCTCCACAATCAGACCCAGTGCAGCAGACGGCGCAATTTCGGTATATTCGGGAAAAGGTAACAATGAGGACCAGGCAAGGATATCTGCAATGATGGAAGGTTTTGAACGCTGCCTGGCAGAAAGAAGGGGAGCTAACAAAGACATAAATGAAGATATAAGGACACTGCATGTTATCGAAAGCTATGAGGCAATAAAGAAAAATTGTAGCACTATTGACCCCGAATCCCTTCTTTTAGCTGAAAGTTACAGTCCTCAAGCATTAATTGAATGGATAAGCGGTTGGGACCTCTGTAGAAAAGAAGAGATAATGATCCCTGCAAATGCAGTTTACCATCCTTATGATGCACCAGGCAGGACATTGAAACTCTTCAGAAGCAACACTAACGGGCTTGCATCCGGAAACACCATCGAGGAAGCAATCTTTCATGGTTTGCTGGAAGTGATAGAAAGGGATGCACTAAGCATTGCAGAGTTCAACCGTAACCCGGGGAAGGAAATAATACTAACAGAAGATGATGGAGAGAACTATGAACTCCTTTGCAGGTTCACAGACAATGAGATCGATGTCAGGTTGTGGGCATTGCCGCATGATACAGCCATCACAACAGTTGTAGCGGTCACCGATGATATAAGACTCAGGGATGCCGCACTTCTTGTGATGGGAGCAGGAACACACCTTAAACCAGAAATAGCAGTTCGTAGGGCTCTTACCGAAGCAGCCCAATCCCGGGTCGTACAGATACACGGTGCCCGTGAGGACACCGAGCGTGAGAAGTTTGTGAGGGAGATAGGTTACGAAAGGATAAAGCGCATTAACAAATACTGGTACGATGAAAGTGAACGCATAAGCATGCAGGAACTTAATGACCTTTCAAGGAACTCACCTGCAGAAAGCATCGACACAGTACTACAACAGTTGAAAAAGATAGATGCCTCTGCTGCTGTTGCAGATCTCTCGCGGGAAAATTTGCCCGTGCCTGTGGTAAGGGTGGTCATACCAACATTTGAAATGTATACGCTTGACAGAGAGCGTATCGGCATGAGAGCAAAATCAGGAAAAAGAAAAAAAATGTCAGCACAGGAAAGACCATGGCGGACCGGACGCAGAAAATAAAAGAAGATAATGAAAAAAATACCTGTAACAATATCCTTGTGTTCGCAGGCACAAGCATAAGCCATGAGGAAGCTTTTGAGGTGCTTGATGCAACATACCTGCCACCAATATCCAGAGGTGACCTTGACAAGGCCATAAGGCGGGGATACAAACTGATAGGTATCATCGACGGGATATTTTTCAGTCAGGCTGCAGTGGCTCACAAGGAAATAATAAAGGCAATGCAGGAGGGAGCTACTGTCGTTGGTGGCTGCAGCATGGGAGCTTTGAGGGCTTCTGAACTGGATACCCATGGCATGATAGGAGTGGGTAAAATATATGAGTGGTATAGGGACGGCATTATTGAAGATGATGATGAGGTGGCAGTTACAACGAATCCTGATACCTTTAAGCCTGTATCCAGCCCCATGGTCAATATCAGAGAAACCCTGAAATCAGCTTTAGACTCAGATATTATCAGTGATACTGAATTCAAGCATTTAATTGAAATCGCCAAGAACACACACTATACTGACAGAAGTTATATGGGAATCACAAAGGAAGCTTACAGAGGAGGTATCATTTGCCAGGAAAGCTCAAAAGCTCTTCTTGACTTCTGTATTGATCATGAATGTGATGTAAAAAGAGAAGATGCGCTCATGGTCCTGGAAAAAATAAAAATGATAAGCAGAGGATGATCAACCCTCTATTTTTGGCTTCAGACCGTCATACACAAAATGCAGGATGTACACAGTTGACATGACAAGGATTATTGTTGCACCGGATGGCGCATCGAACAGATAGGACAGTGCTAATCCGCTTATGCTGAAAAAAATACCGAAGATCGTTGCAAGATACATCATCTTCCCAAGGTTATTGGTGTAGTGCCTGCTTAGGGATGCAGGCATGGTGAGAAGTGCGATTATAAGGATGATTCCGACAACCTTGATCAGCAGGACAATAGTAAGCGCAATCAGACAAAGTAAAAGCAAGTAGAGGCGCTCTACCGATAAACCTGCAACAGTGGTGAACTCCTCATCAAAACAAAGTGCCATGAATTGTTTATAGAATGCATAAACGATAAAGATGATAACGATATCCAGCACCAGCATCAGGTAGATATCCGACATGGGAACGGTCAGGATATTACCAAAGAGATAGGTCATCAGGTCAGGAGCATACCCCGGGGTCCAGTAGATAAGAATGATACCAATTGCCATTCCCAGGGACCACAGTATGCCTATGGCCGTATCTTCAGCCACCTTTGATCTTTTACTTACAAGACCCATAACAATAGCAGAAAAAATACTGAAAGGGATCAGCCCGTATAAGGGATTGAGCCCAAGGTAATATCCAAGACCAATGCCTCCAAAAGATGCATGAGAGATACCACCGCTTATGAAAACAATTCTTTTTACAACCACATAGACACCGATGATACCACATGCCACACTTGCCAGAATAGCAGCGAGAATAGCATTTCGCATAAAATCATACTGAAGTATTTCAAACATATGATCCACCTCAATGCTCCTTAAGGACCCTGTGCGGTATGCCATGTGCAATCAGTTCTACCGGACACTGATAAGACACTTCCAGGTCATGGGGACTCAATTCTTTAGAATCGTGATAGTGGAACTGACGGTTCAGACATCCGATCTTATCGACATATACCGAAATAGCACTGATGTCGTGGGTCACCATTATGATGGCGATCTCGGATTTGAGCCGATTAAGAAGTTCATAGAACTCTTTCTGCATCTTTGAATCTATACCTGTGGAAGGTTCATCCAGTATCAGCAATTTCGGTTTAGTAACAAGAGACCTGGCAATGAAAACCCTTTGTTTCTGACCACCGGACAGCTCACCGATCTGCCTTTTCTTAAAATCAAGCATTCCGACAGTTTCGAGTGCTTCGTGTGCAGCCTTGCGGTCTTCTTCATTATATCTCTGAAGAGGTCTTTTGTGAGCCAGCCGGCCCATTAGCACAACATCCCATACAGTAATCGGGAAATCCAGATTAGAGGAGTGGTACTGAGGAACATATCCCACATAGCTCCTCATATTCCGGGGTTTGCCTCCCAGGAGTTTCACAGAACCCCGGTCAGGCCTGATCAATCCAAGGATGACTTTCAAAAGAGTGCTCTTGCCCCCTCCGTTAGGCCCTATGATAGCAAGAAAATCCTTGTCTTTAACTGTCAGGTTTACGGACTCCAGAACCCTGACACCATCATAGCTTACCCATACATCCTTAAGATCGATCACGTTTTCCATTTCAAGCAAGTCCTTTTTCAAATGCTTCTGCTACTTTTGCAAGGTTACCTATATAATCCTTTGCCAGAGGGTCGATCTCCACGACCTCGCCCCCGATCTCATTTGCAATGGCAGATGCACTGACAGTACTGAAACCAGTTTGAACAAAGACCACCTTGATACCTTTTTCTTTTGCCAGATCGATAACATTCTTCATGTCGCTGACACTTGGTTCTTTGCCTTCGATCTCAACAGGGACCTGTATCAGTCCGTAATGATTTGCGAAATAGCCCCATGCAGGATGATAGACCATAAAGCTGCTGCCTTCCTTACCTGAAAGTGTGGTCCTTATCTCTGCATCAAGAGCATCAAGTTCGGCAAGATATGCATTCTTGTTCTCAAGATAAGTCGCTTCATTCTCAGGGTCAAGTGCTACAAGTCCATTGTAGATGTTCTCCACCATCACTTTCACATTGTCAGGCGATGTCCAGATATGAGGATCAAGCCCCGTGTGGTCGTGGTCATGGTCATCAACTGCCTCATGTTCGTGGTCATGGTCATCAACTGCCTCATGTTCGTGGTCATGGTCATCTTCATCCCCATGTGAGTGGGGTTCCATTCCCACTAATTTGATACCGGCAGAGCAGTCCACAATCATCATATCCGGATTCAGGCCTGCTATCTTACCCATCAAGGCATCTTCGACAGTTATTCCCGAACCTACCATCGCATACATTTGTGCTTTGCTAAGGCTTGTGAGCTGACTCGGAGTGGGTTCATAGGAGTGGGGACTTGCTCCGGGAGGGACCATGACGATCACTTCCACATTATCCCCTGCTATTTTTTCCACAAACTCGACCTGTGGAAGTATACTGACAGCAACTACCATGCTATCAGAAGCAGTTCCAGAGATATTCTGTTCGTCCGCGCAACCTGCGGTCAGAATGATGCATATCAAAAGAAGCATCGTTAAAGCCAGTAAAGTTTTCTTCATATCATTACTCCATTATTTTTGTAGTTCATTGTTCACCAATCTAATCAATTTTTGTACCATAACCAATTTATTTGTATATATACCAACAAAGAATAGAATTAACCCCACATAAGATCGCATAGCAGGAGAGAGGATCAGCGAGAAACGCACGAAATATGTTTAATCTTCCCACACACACTCACAGTCGGATGGCCCATAGCCCCACATATAGTATCGATGGCATTTTTTGAGACAAATGCCTCAAACCTTGACACCTCAGAGCATGCATCCTCCGCAGAGAGACCATAATGACTAAGCATCAGACTCAGGATGTTATGCCTGTTTACGAAAAACTCAGCATAAGCCCTTCCTTTTTCAGTAAGGCGCACTCCCCTGTAAGGGACATGGTCCACATACCCGGAGCCAGAAAGGTCATTTATAGTCTTTGTAGATGTAGAAGGGTCAACATTCAGTTCCGTGGATATATCTGTAGTCCTGACAAGATCCCCTTTTTTAAAAAGGAACTTCAGATATTCGACTTTTTTTGGAGATAGCTCTAATCCTGTGATTTCCTGCATGTTAACAGTTAATAAAGAAGAAGTATATATGTTTTTTGAAGTGTACTCAAATTAACACATGGTTTTTGGAGTCATATCAAAGAATGATGTTTCAATTTACATCGTTTCATCAAAAAAAGTGGTTCAAAAGAGAAAACATGGTTTTATTGCTCACATGAAAGATATATAGGATATATAATTATGATTTCAAAAGGGGTTCGAAATGTTAATAGAACAGATATTCACAGAAAAAATAGCGCATAGTTCCTACATACTTGCAGGAGAACGGACATGTGCTGTCATCGATCCAAGAAGAGATACAAATATCTATATAGAAATTGCAAGAGAGCTCGGAGTTAAGATCACACATGTCCTTGAAACCCACTTACATGCCGACTTTATATCAGGCCACATGAACCTGGCACAAAGGACAGATGCTTATATATATGCCCCGAAGTCTGCAAATTGTGATTTTGAACATATACCCCTGAAAGAAGGAGACTCTTTTTTCATAGAGAACATCAAACTGGAGATAGTCGAGACACCCGGACACACACCCGAGCATATATCCTACATAGTTACAGACATATCCAGAGGAGAAGAACCGCTGGCACTTTTCTGCGGAGATACCATATTTGTAGGTGATGTCGGCAGACCGGACCTCTTCCCCGGAAAAGCTGAAGAACTTGCCTCTAAATTATACGACACCCTGCATGATAAGCTTCTGGCATTGCCTGATTTCTGCGAGATATACCCTGCCCATGGAGCAGGATCCCTATGTGGCAGGGCCATGGCTTCCAAAAGAAGCAGCACCATAGGTTATGAAAAGAGATACAACTATGCACTCAACATTGAAAAAAAGGAAAGTTTTATAGACTCCCTGACAAACAACATGCCTGAGGCACCTGATCATTTCAGCAGGTGCACAGACATTAATCGCAAAGGACCTGGAGAACTAAAAGACCTGCATCGTCCGCAAGCCCTGGATAACACAAGATTCAGGGAGAGGATTAAAGATTCCATTATCCTTGATGTGCGCAGCTTCGAATCCTTTGGCGGACAGCACATACCTCATGCCTTTAACATCGACATCAATTCCAATTTCCCAACCTATGCGGGGTGGTTACTACCTCCTGAAAAAGATATAATACTGGTTTCTGAAAACTATCCACAGGCTTTTGAAGCATTCACACAACTGCACCGTGTAGGGATGGACAGGATTGCAGGCTACCTTGAAAACGGAATGTACGGATGGGTAACAGCCGGATTTCCCGCAGGGCATGTCCCACAGGTATCTTCCCCGGAATTGCATGACAGAATAAACAAAGGAGAAGGAACGACAATAATTGATGTCAGAGCACTCTCTGAGTTTGAGGGTTTCCACATAGAAGGTGCGGTCAACATACCTGTGAATGAACTCAGGGAGCGTTATACTGAACTGGAGCCGGATGCAGAGAATATACTAATATGCGGTTCCGGACATCGGTCAAGTATGGGCTGCAGCATCCTTTTGCAAAAAGGTTTCAATAACATACAAAACGCAGCAGGCGGGATGGCCGGATATGCAGCTGCAGGATACGGACCGGAATGTCCAAGATGCGTACTTCCATGGGCACCTTTCAAAAACAAGTAGCTTGGCCAGGAAAAGAAGATATAGCAGCCTCAACGTTAGCGGATGTGGATTACCACAGGCTCAACTGAATGGCATACCCCTGAATGTAAAGATCTCCCTGACCATATAGATGAAATCTGTTATCTCATCCAAAGATATCAATAACAGTAGCAGAATCAAAAGTGCTATGATCAATTCCGAATAATCCGGAAGTGACTGCACAATATGAGCAAAGGAGCCCATGCTTTCATTTGCAGAGTGGACCATCAAATCACCCGGATATAACTCTGCCATGATATAATAAAAACATACCGATTAATGATGAGGATTTTTTAATATAATAAAACAGCAAACCCAGATAAGAAGTGAAAGTCGGATATACATTATAAAGAGAAAAAGGTCAGTGCATCCCCTGCATCTGCGAGATGACCTCTGACCACAGGGACCTGATTCTGTCTGAAAATTCATTTCCGCAATACTCCACAACAGCTTTCGAATTCATCATGGCATCAAGAGGAGAAATGTCATAAGGAAGCAATCCTACAACACTGACACCCCTGCTCTGACAATGAGCCATCATATCACAGGACATCTCTTCATTGATATCGTACTTGTTGATGCATACAAGCGCGGGTATCCTGAAGTGCTCCACTAATAAGAGGACCCTTTCAAGATCGTGTAGTCCGGAAACAGTGGGTTCGGTGACGATCAGAACAAGGTCTGTCCCTGTTATTGCAGCGATTACAGCACATCCAGTCCCAGGAGGACCATCGATGATAATCAGATCCCTGTCATCCTCAGATGCAAGCTCATGTGCCCTTCTCTTCACATTAGACACAAGTTTTCCACTGGCCTCCTCACCGGCACTCAGCTTTGCATGCACCATCGGCCCAAAACGGGTATTTGAACAATAATATTCACCTGCTTTTTTATCAGCCATGATGATTGCATTTTCAGGACAAACATATTTGCATACGGCACAGCCTTCACATTTGTATACATCGATATGCATATACTTATCTATTGCATCGAACCTGCAGAAGTTAGTACATTCACCACAAGCGGTACAAAGATCTTTATTGATAGTGGCAACCTTCAGACCATAAAAACCATATGTTTCAAAGGTTTTGGGATCCAGAATTAGATGAAGGTCTGCAGCATCAACATCACAATCAGCAATGACCGCATTTTCGGCAAGTGCAGCAAAAGAAGACGTGATGGTAGTCTTACCGGTGCCACCTTTACCACTTATGACAGCAAGCTGTTTTACCATCAGACACCTCCCCTGTAAGAGACGGACTTAGATATGTGCTTGTAAAGCTCCCGGAAATTCTCTTTCCAGATTGGCATCGCTTCAACAAAAGGAATGCCTTTTGAGTAAAGGACAGCTATATCCCTGTCAAAAGGTATCCTCATCAGGACAGGTATACTTTCTGTCCTGCAATAATCCTCTATCCGCCCATCTCCCAGGCCATTGCGATTTATAACGACACCAAATGGAATATTCATCTGCCTTACAACTTCCACTGCAAGGACAAGATCATTCAAACCAAATGGAGTAGGTTCAGTCACAAGCACACAATAATCCATCCCTGCAACAGAAGCTATGACGGAACAAGCAGTCCCCGGAGGAGAGTCAATTATTGCAACTGTGCTTTCATCAATATGTGCTTGTAACTGCCTGATAACCGGTGAAGCCATAGGTTCACCGATATCAAGAGTACCCTGAAAAAGTTCAATGCTGCAATTCTCATTGGTGCCTTTTTCAATAAGCCCTATGGAACGTCTTTTTTCTATTATCGCTTTTTCAGGACATATAAGAGTACAACCACCACAGCCGTGACAGAGTTTGGGAAAGAGCCTGATACTGCGGGGAAGTTTAGCTATCGCATTGTATTGACATAGATCTGCACATCTGCCACAAAGAGTACACTTCCCAGAATCCAGTTCCGGGACCATTATCTCAACGTCTTCCTGTTTTTCAAGGTCATACCCAAGAAAGAGATTGCAATTGGGTTCTTCCACATCACAATCAAGGATCTGTGCACTGCCAAGGGCAATGGCAAGATTTACGGCTACTGTCGTTTTTCCTGTACCGCCTTTGCCGCTTGCGACAGCTATTTTCATATTGAATACACCCAAAAGAACATTTATTGGCAGTTACCATGATCATGTCCATGACCGTGATCATGTCCATGTCCACTGCATGAATTGTCCCTTGTTGCCTTTGAAAGCTTGCATTCTTCCCAGGCAGCGATTGCATCCTGGATAGTTCCAGTGGCACCTACAAAGACATCTATACCATACTGTTCGAACATGGCAACTGCCTTAACTCCAAGACCGCCGCAAAGCATAATATCCACGCCTTCCTTTGCCATGATCTCCGGAGGCAGACCTGTGCCACCGTTGTGTTCACTTGTATTTGCAATAACAGAGACTTCCCTTGTTTCTGTGTCACATACTGCATAGTAAGGCACTTTTCCAAAATGCTGCCCCACAGTATCACCAATACCGTTCTGTCCCATTGAAGGTATACATAGTTTCATATTTAAACCTCTTATTTAGTAGTTCTTGTTGTTTATATCACATCACTGTCAGAATCAATGTCCTGTGAACTGGACTTATAGCCCGTGTTTTCCGGGAGAGTTTGCTGCATCGATGTTTTCCAGTGACCCTGACCTGTAAGCTTCAATAGCTTCGCGGACCGATCCTGAACAGAATGATTTTATCGTGACATTTTCCGATGAGAGTAACGAGTATGCATTGGGACCTACACTGCCGGTTATGAGTACGTCTATACCCTCACCTATTGTTTCCTGTGCGGCCTGCACGCCAGCACCACCAGAAGCAGAAACGTGCCTGTTGTTTATGTATTTGAAATCCATGGTAACAGGATCAACCATTAGAAAATAATTACATCTGCCAAAATGAGGATCCACTGGTGCTTCCAGACTGGGTTTTATTGCTGTAACACATATTTTCATTTATATTCTCCTATTTTACTGATATATATACACACATATGAGAACAAATATAAATAGATAACCCATAAAGAGTATATATTTTCACCCATTTGAACAATAATACCCGCGAACCACTCCGTATATATACAAATAAAGCCAAAGTAGCCGTGATGCTGACCATCTTTGAGGCAATAATACTTGGAATTATTCAGGGGATAACGGAATGGCTCCCTATAAGCAGTCAAGGAATGACATCCCTTATAATGATCAATGTGTTCAATAAATCGCTTGCAGATTCACTACCTATAGCCATCTGGCTGCACACAGGCACGCTTCTTTCGGCTGTTGTATATTTCAGGAAGGACGTAAAAGAAATAATAACAGAGATACCCGCATATCTCACAAGCAGAGATTTAAGGCAGAAAAAGGGAAGTTTGATAACATTCCTTTTGATATCAACACTGATAACAGGGATCATAGGACTTCCGCTTATACTACTTGCAACCGGGATAGAAGATTTTTCAGGCAAGCTTGCAACTGCACTCATAGGATTACTGCTGATAATAACAGGTCTGCTGCAGATATCTGCCTCAAATATGGAGAAAAAAAGGGATAAACCAGTGATTATGGATTCGCTTATTGTTGGAATTGCCCAGGGTTTTGCAGCACTACCGGGAATCAGCAGGTCAGGAATAACCGTATCAACACTCCTGCTTCGGAATATAGAGGCTTCTCAGGCACTAAGACTCAGTTTTCTTATGAGTATACCGGCAGTCATTGCAGCAGATCTTGGAATGGGAGCTATGGGGCTTCTAAGTTTTGATATAGCTTCAATGCTGGCACTGTTCTTTGCATTCATAGTTGGCATACTCACAATTGACCTGTTCATCAAAGCTGCAAAAATATTTGATTTTTCAAAGTTCTGCATAGCCCTCGGCATTATCAGCATACTGGCATATTTTCTATGAATGCTGTCTTTTGCCACAAAAGAGAATAAATATTTAAAGGTTTTGAGTTATCCTTAAATAAGAAACTATGCAATCATTGCATAACAATGACTTGTAGAGGAAGACCCAGATCACCCAGAAGGGTTGAATGCTCACCGGAAGTACTATACTTCAAGCCACGTGGGGTGCCACTGAAAGAGCTTGAAACAGTACCCCTTACAATCGAAGAGCTTGAGGCACTGCGTCTGGCGGACCTGGAGGGTTTGCAGCAGGAAGAAGCTGCTATTAGCATGGGAATCTCAAGGAGAGCTTTCTGGCAGGACCTGCAGAATGCAAGAAAGAAAGTAGCTTTAGCCCTTATAAAAGGAATGGCCATCGAGATAGTAGGCAAGCTCCGGGATGAAAAGAAATAGTTCCTGCATAGTTATTTGTTATTTCTATTAGTTACCAGTAACATAACATTAATAAGGAGACC
Organism: Methanolobus sp.; assembly: GCA_029762595.1. Lineage (GTDB taxonomy): Archaea > Halobacteriota > Methanosarcinia > Methanosarcinales > Methanosarcinaceae > Methanolobus. Next base: position 65,969 of record JARVGJ010000001.1, read on the forward strand.
TATATGACACAAAATATCCAGAGTACTAATGATCTTTTGAAAAAAGCAGAGGAGCCAAAGCTAATAAGGAATATGAGAGCCATCAGAAAGAAGATTATGGTGATGAGCGGCAAAGGAGGAGTCGGTAAAAGCACAGTTGCCGCAAACCTGGCTGCAAGACTTGCAGAACGTGGACATAAAATAGGGCTCCTGGATGCGGACATACACGGACCAAGCATACCAAAGATGTTTGGCATAGAAGGCCGCAGACCTGAAGTTGATGAGAATGGCATATTACCTATAAAGGTCACTGAGAACCTTTCCGTAATGTCAGTGGCATTGCTTCTTGAGGACAGGGATGCACCCGTAATATGGAGAGGGCCGGCAAAGATGGCAGCAATTAAGCAGTTCCTTGAAGATGTTTCATGGGGCAAGCTGGACTACCTCATTGTGGACTTGCCACCTGGCACAGGGGATGAACCCCTCAGCATTGCACAATTGATAGAGAAGATGGAAGGTGCGGTGGTTGTAACAACTCCACAGGACATGGCGCTTGTAAGTGTAAGGAAATCCATCAGATTCGCAGAAATACTCAAAGTGCCTGTGATCGGTATTGTTGAGAACATGAGTGGTATCATCTGCCCCCACTGTGACAAGATGATCGACATATTCGGAAAAGGTGGTGTTGAAAAGGCTGCAAATGATTTCAATGTACCTATCCTTGGTGAGTTGCCCATGGACCCGAAGATCGCTGAGATAGAGGATAGTGGCAGGGTGCACATGGACATAAATGAAGAGATCCCATGGGCAAAGAGTTTTGCTGCAATTGTTGATACTGTTGAGAGGTTTAAAAAATAATAAAAACATATGTAAAAATACATATAAAAATCCTTTCTGACTTATATTTGATTTTTGCTTTTGTTTTATTTTAACCTTCTTTTTTTTAAGAGAAATTATGTATCAAGCACATGAACAGTATCTGAATAAAATCAGAGGTTCAAGTGGAAAAATAGATATAGTCCAGTGCCTTCAAAAGCAATATGGACTTTAAGAGTGAGACATCGTTCAAGTGGCTTTATTCACAAGAGATATCAAGTGTAAAGGACCTTGCACGTATGGCACAGGCAGATTATCTGTGGAACACAAAAAAAGAATATTCAGAAAAGCTAATCAGTCTAAAGAATGAATGCTCGTGGAATTCAGACCTGCGAAATACGGCACGTGCTGCTTCAGTCCTTGCAATTACGGGGACTATTTGTAAAAACGTTGAAAAGTGGATACTTTCAAAGCAGGCTGACAGGTCATGGAACAATGATGCCTATGACACTGCATACGCATTAATAGCACTTGCTGACATGGGTTCGCATAATTTAGAAGGATGTGGGTGGCTTATTGAGAATTATGGGCATGATTGGGAACATCCTGGCACTACTGCCCTCATCATCACTGCACTCATAAAACAAACCCTTCCCGGAAACAATAAGATATTCACCGATTTTGTAGAAAATCGCACAAAATGGATAATTGAGCAAAGAGAGAACAACAAGGCATGGAAAACACTGGCCACCAGCAATCTTGTAATCCAGGCACTTCTTCTTGCAGGACATAAAAAGGAAACAACGATTCCAATAAAATGGCTATTATCAAGTATGAACATTAATGGTTCATGGGGTAAAGATAACGGGGAAATCAATACAACATCACTGTCACTTATCAGCCTGAAGGAATATAGCAAACATGATCATTTCACAGGTAAAAGTACATGAATAGTAGTGCCTGAACCGGCTTTGCTCTCTGCCCATATCGTACCCTTGTGTGCCTCGATTATCTTCCTGCAAATATAGAGACCAAGGCCATTGCCACCGTACTTACGTGTTGAGGAACCATCAACCTGATAGAATCTGTTAAATACCTGAGTGAGGTTTTCCTCAGGTATGCCCACCCCATTATCAGTAATTGATATGTGTATCTTCTTATCTTCCTGAAGTCTGACAGATATGGATATTTTCCCCCCTTGATGCGTGAACTTGATGGCATTGTCTATAATATTGATGAATACCTCTTCAAGGAAATCCAGATCACCTTCTATGAGAGGGATATTGGAAGGAATGGACCTCTCTATAGCATGTCCTTTACTTGTGATCTCTGGAGACCTGTCATGTAATGATGAATCTATTACCTCGGATATCCTTAACGGAACAAAAGTGTATTCCATATTTCCACCCTCTGTTATGCTGACATAGAGCAGGGAATCTATCAGCCTCCTTAGCCTTTCAGAACTAAGCATAACTTTCTCCATTGCATCTTGTTGCTTCTGGTTAAGCTCCCCAAGTGCTCCTTCATACATAAGCTCGCTGTATCCTTTGATAGGTATAAGGGGGGTCTTCAGCTCATGACGCAGGTTAGACAGGAACTCATCCTTCATCCGGTCCAATGATTTCAGTTCCTCATTGGCTTTTGCAAGATCGGCAGCATATTGGTTAAGAGCCTTTTCTGCAGCTTTTCGCTCGGTGAAATCCTCTACTACACATACACCACCCATGAATTTACCTTCCTCAGAGATAACAGGACTGAACTCTGCCTTAATAGGGATTACCTTATCAGAGAAAGGAGAACGGAATTCATCCTCATACCGCGAGGGAATTCCGGCAAGGACTTGAATGATAGCTTTTTTGATTGAATTGTCTTCAGCAAAGGATTCTATTATGTTGAAACCAATTAAATTAGAGATCACGTTTTCTGCAGGAACATCAAGGATCTTTACCAAATTCTCATTGCACTGTGTTATCACGCCTTTCTCATCAAAGTGGAAAATACCCAGAGGAGATTTTTCAAACATCATACGATATTTGTTCTTGGCAATTGTTGTCAGGCGCTCTTTCATTTTCCTTTGGGAGATGTCGTTGATCAAAGCACCGTGGAATACAACCCCTTTTACTCTTGTAGTCGTTATAGCCAATTCCAGAGGGAATTCCGTACCATCCTTGCGTAATCCTGTCATTTCAACTATTTTTCCAACTACAGGAGATTTACCAATGGATATAAGCTCTTCCCAGCCTTCATGAGCTTTACGATATCTTTTAGGCATGATAGCAGTTATGTGCTTTCCGATAATCTCTTCTTCCATGTACCCGAAAAGTTTGGATGCTTTCCTGTTCCAGAAAGTTATACATCCTACATCATCGGAAAGGACCATAGCATAAGGAATAGACTCAAGGTGATCGAATATCTTTTCAGTACCAATGATCAACTCGTTTTCAAGTTCTTTTTTTTCCTGTATATCCGTACAGGTTAAAAGCAGGGCTTTTTCAGAAGACATTTCGTCTTCCAGCAAACTCACGTTGATAAGAAAGACCTTCCGCATCCCATCGGACCCCACAATTGTAGCTTCTAATGATTGGGGTACTGTACCTTCATCAGATAGAAGAGATGAAAAGAGGACACTTGTTTTTTCTTTTTCATCTTTGGATAAAAGAATGTCTGAAAAGCATATATCATCAAGGCCTTTTTTCCCAGGCCTTAAGTAGTTTTGTGCTTTTTTATTAGCAAGAGCTATAAGCCCTTTTTCATCAACTACAAATATAAGTAGATCAAGAAGATCAAAAAATGTTTTTGAACGATCAATTTCCGAAAATTGTATTCTGCTGGCTAAAAGACAGACAGAATCGTCTATATCAGGAGAGTGAGCAATGCTATCGTCCGGAAAATCGGTTACTTCTTTTTTGATGACCATCCATACACCTTTAAACCCGGTAAACAGATTGTAGAAAACTACATTAGTAAATACCGGATACACATAATTATATCATATATATAATATATAATGTTTAGTATTTGAATTGTACCATCTTTCTTGTGTAGACTACAATTGGACATATACCTACGCAAGAAAATTTAGAATGATGTGGATACCAGTAGAAGTACTCAAGTCCTGGCATCCTGAGTAGTATTTATAATTTAAAAACTATTGAATAAGCACGGTGACCTAGATGAGTGAAAATACGATCAGATATCATGGAGATTCAAATACTTATGTTGCCCGCAGGAATACTTATTTTGAAAATGATGTCAACATTGAAGGAAATTTCATGGTCGGTGCGGGAGTTAATTTCTGGAAAGACCTTAATGTGAAAGGGAAACTGGAACTTGGAAAAGGAAGTTTTGTGAAAGGGAACATTAAAGCTGATGAGGCCCTGATAGGCGCAAGATCAGAGATCATGGGTAATATAGAAGTATCTGGGAATCTTAAGATATTTGACTGCACAATAATCAATGGCTCTGCAATTGCAGGAGAGGAAATGCTTGTCCGCCCCGGTTGCAAACTCAGCTTTGCAAAAGCCAGCAGAACAATGGAAATCGTAGGTAAGGCCAGTATAAAGGAGATAGAATCCGGAACAAAGGTTATCGTGCGTTCTGATTGAACACACATTATTTCACTTTGTCTGTTCTTTTATTAGAGTTTTTAATATCCTGTCACGAAGAACATTAGTCTCAAGACTGGTCCTCTCACGTGGCCTGGGAAACTCAACCGGGATAATTTCTTTTATCTTACCCGGCCGGGCGCTCATCAGGACGATCTTATCTGCCAGAAAGACGGCCTCATCCACACTATGGGTTACAAAGAGTATAGTGATGTTCTTTTTTTGCCATATCTCAAGAAGTTCCTGCTGGAGTATATTGCGTGTCTGGGCATCCAGTGCTCCAAATGGTTCGTCCATAAGAAGCACGGAAGGTTCGTTGGCAAGAGCCCTGGCAATAGCTACCCTCTGCTTCATTCCGCCTGAGAGCTCATAGGGATAACTATTCCTGAATTGGGTGAGTCCCACCAGTTCAAGATATTTCTCAGCATCAACAAGTGCATCTTTCTTTTTTATCCCGCGCATAACCGGGCCAAAGATAACGTTGTCCGTAACTGTTTTCCATGGGAACAGGGAATATTCCTGAAAGACCATACCCCTGTCAGGACCAGGTCCTTTGATAACTTTGCCATCCAGATAGACTTCACCTTCGTCCGGCAGGTCAAGACCGGACATTATCCTGAGCAATGTTGTTTTACCACAGCCTGATGGACCGATGAAGCAAACGAATTCCTTATCGTCAATCTCAAGGCTCACATTATCCAGCGCAAGTGTGGAAGTATCCTTGTCCTTTACAAACCTGCGGGAAACATTTCGCACTTTTACCATTCCCATTTATATCACTACCCCTTTGCGCCATTTCAGGAGCCTGCCATCTATATAATAACGCAGCAATCGATCAATTAGTAATCCCAAAAAGCCCAGGATTATCATGTATACCAGCACAAGATCCATGTTATGCAGGTAGTAATGATGCCATATCTTATAGCCAAGTCCGTACCTGCTAACACCGAACATCTCAGCAGCTACCAGGCACATCCATCCAACCCCCATAGCTATCCTGATACCTGCAGCAATTGAAGGCAGGGCGGAAGGAAGAGCCACATAACGTATCAGTTCATGGTCCTTGTTACAGCCCAGTACCTTTGCAGCCTCCACATAGACCCGGGAAACACTCTTAAAACCGGTAAAGGTATTAATTATGATAGGGAAGACCGCACCTATGAATATCACAAAACCAGCTGCAAACGGGTTCAAACCTATCCATATGATAGCAAATGGGATCCATGCAAGCGGAGGGATAGGGCGTATGATCTCTATCAAAGGATCCACTAAGCGGTCAATTGTACGGAACCAGCCCATTATCATCCCCACAGGGATACCAATTAAAAGCGCTGAAACTAAACCTATGAGAAAATGCATTAAACTGTAAATAAGATCGATCACAAGAACAGGAAGCCTTATGTCAGGACCCGTAATAATACCAAACCTGGCAAGGATATCCATTACCAAAACCGGAAACTGAAAATCAATACCCAGTATACTTAATTGAGCATCCCTGGACAAGACATCCACAAATGCAAAGGTAACGTCAGTAAAACTTGGAAGAAAGAACTTGTTCTGCACAAAGTAAACAGCAATTATCTCCCATAGTAGTATTGCAGCAAAGATGGAAATTATTTCCATGCTTTTGTTGCGTATCGCAGAAGAGAAGACTGACATCAATCCTACACTTTTTTCAGTTAGTTCCTGCAAATGTTTTTTTATCATGTAGCCCCCGTTGCTGGAGATAATAAGCTTTGGATAAACAATAGAAATGACAGCTTATTATTTAAGTTATTTTCAAAAAAGGAAAAAAAGATTATTGATCCAGAGTGTTGTAAAAGCTCAGATCAAATATATCATCCTGTGTAAGAGGACTGCTTATGTATCCCAGTTCGTACTGAACCTGCGCATACTCCACTGTGGAGTCGACTATCAGGTTAGGGTCAGCTATCCAGGAACCATCCCATTCTTCCAGTGACTTCTTTACAAGTTCTACATCCCATTCCTGATCATCGGCATATATCTGTGCCGCTTCATCCATGTTCTCAGCATTGTATTCCGTCGCACGTATATGAGTCTCTACTATCTGGCTGACTATTTCGGGGTGATCACGTATCAAGTTCCCGCTTACTGCAATGACACAGCAAGCATGGTCGTTAAGCATTGAACCGGAAGAGACAACTGACCTGGCAACACCATTGTTTTCGATCATTGCAGGAGCAGGATGTGGAAGGAAGACTGCATCGACCTGACCTGCAGTGATAGCAGTCATTGCATCACCAGGACCCATGCCAAGTATCTGTACATCCGTTTCCGGATCAAGACCGTTCTCTTTCAGCCAGTTCCTGAGTATAGTATCCTGTATGGTCCCTGGAGGGAAAGTTGCGATCTTAAGACCTTTCAGATCTGCAGGGGTTTCATATGGATGATCATTGTGCACTACAATATCTGAGCCCTGTGTCTGGACTGCAGCTACGATCTTTGCATCCAGACCACTTGAAAGAGCTGCTATCACCGGTGCGGCACCGACATAGGCAACCTGTATATCCCCTGCAAGCATTGCCTGCATTTCAGGTGCACCTGTTGGGAAAAGACGGTCATCTACAGTCTTTACTCCATATGGTGCAAGGTCCTCAGCCCACCAGCCTTTTTCCCTTGCAGTGATATATGCTATCTGATGGGTACTTGGCTGGTAACCAAAAGTTATCTTCTGTATACCGTCTGCTTGTTCACTATCGGTTGTTCTATCAGTGCATCCTGAAATAAATACTGCCATGATAAGAACAATGACAAAAAATAAAGTTGAAGCTAATTTAAATGTATTTTTGTGATTCATATTACCACCTGGTTTATGTTCAGATAATCTGAAAGCATGACCCTATATATTATATATATTTCCACATTTCGTACCAGAGATGACCCAAAAGTATTAATCCATGATATAGCTTAACCTTAAAAGGATGATTAACCTTGGAAGAATGTAAATATAGGGTGTGCGGAGATGAATGCTGCGGAGAAAATAATAGATGCTGTTTTTGAATCAGATGACGATTTCAGGAAAGTGCTTTCCATTACCATAAAAGAAGATATGAATATGAACGTGGCAGAATTTGCCGAGCATGCGGATATCCCTGCAAGTACTCTGTATAAGATAATGTCGGGAAAAAGAGAGCCAAATGTCAAGACGCTCAGGCAGATAATAAAGACCGTAAAGAGGCTTAAAGGATCGGAAAAGGGCGAGTTTATCGCCGTCATTGCTGCCAGGCCGGTACTTGACAATATCAGCGAAACAAAAAGGAAGATATGTGGGAGCCTGTGTACTATAAGGGAATACTCCGCAACTTCCATGGAAGAGGCAATAATTGCTGCGATACGTGCTGAAAGGGATGGTGCGAAAGCGCTTGTGTGTGCACCTATAGTAAGCCCTACTGTGGAGAAGATATTAAGGATACCCGTTGCCACTATAATGCCAAAGAACAGCCTTCTTGAAGCTATAGAGAACGTGGCAAAAAAAATAAATTAAAACAGCAGAAGAGCCAGAATATTTACAACCTGGATTATAAAAATTAAAATTGAAAGTAAAAATAAAAGGTTAGCGGAGGTTTCCGACCAACTCTTTTATTGCCTCGATAGCCTCGGCCACTTTTGCCTGTGCAATTTCAACGGTCCATCCGCCTGCTGTGAACAGATAAGCAATTCCGCCCACTGCTGCCAGAGCAATTGCCCCAAGAACGTACCACACTGTGCCTGATCTCTCAAATACCTCATAAGTGGTACTAAGGCCACCGACTTCTACTTTATATGTTCCGGGTTCCTGCTCCTTGTGTTTGAACTCAATGGTAGTGGATTCCTCCATTGCAAGACTTACAAGCTGTGAATCAACCACAACATCATTGATCTTAAGGTCCACTGTGTATTCACCATCTGCAGTACCTGTGTTGGTTACATCCACAGTGATAGTAGCTTCTTTACCCTGTCTTATTTCAAGAGGGGATATCTCCAGATCGGTGAATGTGAATTTGGCAGCAAGTTCGTTCACCCTCAGATCAAGCTCTGCGTCCACCATACCTGATCGTGTTGCCTTCAGTTTGTGAACTCCGGCCTCTGTTGCAGTATAAGTGACAGTGCCTTCACTGCCTGTGGTGCCAATAATCTTTCCATTATAAGTGACCTCAGCCCCGGAGATGCCATCCCCGCCTATTGCCTTGATCACAAATATTGTCATGGAAGTACCTTCGTATACCTCAGAAGGAGATACTTCTATGCTCATCTTTTTGGTCTCATCATCCGGGGATATCACCTCAAGTGAAGTGCTTCCTGAAACAAAATTATCCTTTTCAGCTGTGACCGTGTAGGTTCCAACAGTTGAAGCCGTGTAAGTGACCCTGCCTTCGTCATCGGTTTTTCCTATTGTGTTGCTTCCGATCTTTACTGTGGCATCACTAACAGAGGCACCACGGGATGTAACAGTGACAATTACCTCTTCTCCCCTAATGACTACAGAGTTATCAATTTTTACACTCAGAGACTGGGAAGGCGCAGTAGTGACTGAAACATATGGGTAGTATCGCACAGTATTGGAGTCATCTGCCACCTTGATATTAATATCTCCCATCAGGGAAATTGACCTGTCCCTTGTCAAAGTGATAGAATCCTTGTTTTCCATCACAATAGCATTTGAATCGAATGTCTTGACTTCCATTCTTCCAAAGGTATCCCCGCTTTCAAGCTCAATATAATCCTCAGATATCTGGAATATACCCTGGATGAAGACAGCATTTGTTTCTGTTCCCCTGAATATGGAATCAAAGTGGATTGCAATTATTGGGACCTTGTCTGAACCAAGCTCTTCCTCATAGCCATAGGTACCACTTCCCGAAACAATATCACTGTCAACCTCTTTGCCATCCTTTGCAAGGGTCACCCAGACATTGTTCCCGTTTACATCGACCTCTACTATGTTAAGTCTGTATCCTTCCTCAAGAACAAGTGATGAACCGGAATATACCGATTTTTTATCATCCTCATCAATGAGCACCTTTGAGAGTTTTCCAGTGGCTATAAGACTGACAGGACTGCCCCCTGTTATTGAATTGGATGTGTTTGTAGTGTATCCTGCGAAGTATTTCTCAGCCATGAAACCAATGACATCATACCTGCCCCAGCCTGACCGCTCAAATAGAACTTCTTCCGGATTACTTGTGTACACCAGATCATTTATGGTTCTGCCTGATATGCTTTTCAATTCGAGCTTTTCAGTCTGTATACCTTCGTCTATATCATAATAGAAACCTTCAAAGTTTAATGGAGTCCATGTGAATTCGTCATTTCCTTCCACAACAGTACCACGTAGCTCATATGTGCCTGGTTCCGACATATCAACAAATGGCGCAAAACGCAGGTCATTAGAATCAGCAACTATGAAGTTGATCTTACCCATAATAGGAACGGTCCTGCCTTTGGTAAGGGAGAAAGAACCATCGTTCTTCATCTCAATATATGTTGAATCAAATCCGGTGACTTCCATCTTGCCGTATTTTTCACCACCCTCTAACTCGACGTAGTCTTCAGATATCTGGAATATACCCTGGATGAAGACAGCATTTGTTTCAGTTCCCCTGAAGATGGAATCGAAGTTAACTATGATAATCGGAACTTCTTCAGAACCAAGCTCTTTTTCAAATATATATGGAGTGTTTGCGGAAATAACATCACTGTCAAGCTCGTTACCGCCTTTTGTCAGGGTAATAAATACATTATTACCATTCACATCGATCTCAACGATATTAAGCCTGTAACCATCCTCAAGGATAAGGGATGAGCCGGAGAAAACCGATTGCCGACTGTCATCATCAAGAAGTACTTTGGTAAGGATCCCAGATGATATGAGACTGGCAGGACTGACTCCGGCGATAGATGTAGTTGCCGTATATCCTGCGAAATACTTCTCGGCCATGAAACCAATGACATCATACTTACCCCAGCCGCTATGTTCAAAGCCGGATTCCACAGGTCTGGTGGTGTACACAAGATCCCTGTTAGCTATAGTACTTCCTGAAGAGGGAATCGTTATTTCCATCGTTTCAGAGCTGAATCCCGAATCCAGATCATAGAAGAAACCAGAGAAACTCTTTGCATTCCATGTATATTTATATGACTGGTCTGCATTCTCGTCCCAGATACGATCACCTGTTAAATAGGTTTTTGAGCGGACAGTTATTGTTTTACTTGCACTGTCAGGACCGTCGGCATTGCTTGCTGTAAGTGTAACATTGTAAGTGCCCGTGGAAGTAAATGTGTGCACAGGATTCTGAGACGTAGAATCCACAGTTCCATCGTTGTTGAAGTCCCATGCCCAGGAAGTCGGACTGTTTGTCGAAGTATCATTGAACTGGACCGTTAGAGACACTGGGCCTTCTGTCACATTTGTTGTGAAAGAGGCAACCGGAGGCGTCGGTGAAGGGATCGTGACAGTTATGAAATCGGTCTTAGTTTCAACATCACTCAGAGTACCATTTACAGCTATCAAAGAAACAGTATAATTTCCGGGTGAATTGTAAGTATAAACAGGGTTTTGTGATGTAGAATCATTTGTACCGTCATTATTAAAGTCCCAGTACCATTCAGTGACGTTAGTAGACGCATCGGTGAATTGAACAGTAAGTGGAGCATCACCGGAAGTGATATTAGCTGTAAAATCGGCAGTTGGCGTCATCACAAGGGGTACTGAGTTTACAGTTATGAAATCTGTCTTAGTTTCAACATCACTCAGAGTACCATTTACAGCTATCAAAGAAACAGTATAATTTCCGGGTGAATTGTAAGTATAAACAGGGTTTTGCGATGTGGAATCATTTGTACCGTCATTATTAAAGTCCCAGTACCATTTAGTGACGTTAGTAGACGCATCGGTGAATTGAACAGTAAACGGAGCATCACCGGAAGTGGTATTAGCTGTAAAATCGGCAGTTGGCGTCATCACAGGGGGTACTGAATTTACAGTTATGAAATTTGTCTTAGTTTCAACATCACTCTGAGTACCATTTACAGCTGTCAGAACAACAGTATAAGTTCCGGGAGAATTGTAAATATAAACAGCGTTTTGTGATGTAGAATCATTGGTACCGTCATTATTAAAGTCCCAGTACCATTCAGTGGCATTAATAGAAGCATCGGTAAATTGAACAGTAAGTGGAGCATCACCAGAAGTGGTATTCGCAGTAAAGTTTGCAGTGACATTTGCAGCAGAAACAACGCTACTAAATAGGAATATTAATGATAGTGCAATTAATATCAATTTGAATTTTTTAAACATTATAAACCTTCCTTGAATTAAATTAACTTGAATTAAATATCGTAAACTAATCCTGCCTAATCCTAGGCTCCTAATTGTAGATAACCTTTTCGATTTATCGTCAGGATTTTTCCGTTTCGGGACGTAAGGACGATACCAGCTTCCTGAGAAACTACCTCGCCTATAACATTTAAGTAACATGCGCTTTGGGCAGCCTCAAGCATAGAGGGGGAGACCGTGAACAGCAGTTCGAAATCGCCGCCTGTGTAAAGTGCCAATTCTGTAAGTGATCCGGGATCAGATGTGATAAATTCAGAGATCTCCTGCTGTATGGGCAGAGATGCTTCATCTATCAGGAAACCTACTCCGTTAAGATCTGCAAGATCATGGAGGGACATGGCAAGACCATCGCTCGTATCCATCATACATGTCACAGCACCTGACTTTGCAAGCTTCATTGCCTCATTGACACGGGGAATGGGCGTGATCAGTTTGTTGAGAAGACTGTCCGGAATATCAATACCATGTTCAATAGCATGAAGTGCAGCTCCGGCGGAGCCTGCAAGACCTGTCACACAGACCTTATCACCCACCCTGGCACCTTTACGGGTCAGCATTTCTGACTTTCGTACCCGTCCAAGTGCTGTGCCGGTGATAGTCAGCTCATCATGGGTATCAATATCCCCACCTATTACCGAAGTACCGCAGAACCTGGCACAATCATCCATGCCCTTGCAGATATCTTCGACAAATGAAAGATCGGTATCTTTGGAAAAGCCCATGGCTGAGAGATAACCCACGGGTCGCGCACCCATTGATGCCACGTCACTGAAATTGACTGCAGCCGACATCCAGCCTATCTGCCAGGGGGTCATCTGTGGTGGAAAATCCGTTTTCCGGTGCAACATGTCCGTTGTTATCACCATGCACTCATCTTCGGAAATATCGATGACAGCACAGTCATCAGTTCCCGAACCTATGAGAACATCAGGATTACAGCCGCTATTAAAGATAGCCGATATGAGCTTTATAAGTGGACGCTCGCCGATCCCGGATACAGGAATAGGAGTATTCATATTTAACCTGCTATTTTGATGTCATATATAGTTACTTAACACTGTAGAGATGCTTTAGAGATGATGAAGCAATGGAACGTTTTGGTAGTAAATAATCTTTTTTCATACCAAAATAACAATGCTAATCTTTTTTCAGACCAAACTAACAATGCTTTTCACATAAATAAAAGGAGTAGACAGGGCAGCAAAAGTCACCTGCGCAATCTTCTCCCAATTACCACAAGGCCGCCCCCAAGAACCACTAAAACGATCAAGAGAGGTAGAAGATACCCCACCAGGACTATCATTGCATTTACCGTTGAAATAAAGCCCCTGACAGATTCGGATACTGCGTCCCTGATACCCCATGAATGTGCAATAGGACGGGGTTCTGTGACACGGATGTTTATCGTTGTGTACTCTATCCTGTCTTCAAGATAGTTCAGCCTCCCAGTAAGGCTCTCGATTTCACCGCGCACCCTTTCAAGTTCCTTTTCAACACTGAGGACCTCCTCAACAGTCCCGGCCATATCAAGTATCTCCTGAAGGCGTGTCTCCTGTCTTTTGAGATTGTCCAGGCGCGCATTCACATCGATATATTCTTCAGTTACATCCTGGGCATTGACACTCTTACGGGTAACTTCACCAAGCTCCTCCACCTCATCAAGGAAAGAGGGATACGCAGATTCAGGTATCCTGACCGTAACATAACCTTCTTTACTGGAGTCTGAGCCGCTGTAATACGAATCATATACAGATGAACCTGATACATAGCCCCCGGCTGCAAGTGCCATATCCGATATCATATTCACAGCTTCTGCAGCATTATTGACCTGTATGGTCATATCAACGGTTGTTATGGTCCTGCGCTCCACAGACCCGGATTCAGCGCCGCCATGATCCACCCCTCCACCTGTTACTGTTACCTTTCTTGCAGAAGAGCCATCATAGATTTCCTCGTAGCCCATATCAACAGAATCCCCAGATTGTGAATAGCTTTCATCGTTTATCGCCATGCATCCGCTTACAAGGGTAGCCATAAGTAAAATCAGAATTACTGAAACAAGTCTTATCTTCATTCGATCACACCGCTTATATTCTGATTGAATGAATGACAGGGAAGTATTAAAAAATTGTTTAAGCTTCAAACTGATTCGAAGTTAACCTTTTCATTACCTTTCTCTTTTGTCCGGATATAGATATTATCAAGAAACTCATGTGCAACAGCAGCCAGTCCAAGAAGCTCATCCCTAGTCAATGGCTTTTTGTCCCTCAGGGATCCAAGCAGGGAATTTTTAGCAATTCCCTGCTGCAGCACATATGTGAGATCCCGCCTGCCAGTGAGTATGTAAATGGACCTTGCAATAAGACGTATTTCATCAGGACTACCCATAAAATCCCGGATAATGGTGGTCCTTAGCTCAAGTCCGGCCTTGCTCCCAGAAACAATGCTGATGGAGCTTGCAACCTTGTCCATTGCAACTTTAGGGTCTATTTGGATGGCGCAGTGGCTTATGCACCCAATAGCCTTTGAATACAGCCCTGCATCATCCAGAGGAGCTTTTACATCGATAAAGAACTTATCGACCAGGCCTTCTTCTATGAGTTTGGCCATTACGTGAGGATAATGACCATTGGTATGGATGCCCACAAGCAGGGAATTCTTCCTTGCAAAGCGTGCGAGATGCATCACAGCATCCTTCTGCATCAGGGGTTCACCACCCGAGATAACAACACTGCTTACAAAAGGCCGGGACTTCCTGATCTCTGCTTCAAGCACAGATGCATCAAGCATATTGCGCTCAAAAAGAAGCTCATGGTTCTGGCAGTAAGGGCACCTGTAGGGACATCCCCGTAAAAAGAAGACGATTGACACCTTTCCGTGCCAATCTACAGTTGATATGGGAACACTGCTCCCATAATTTATTTCCATGGATAGCAGGTTCAGATCATGTCTGAGGAGCTGTAGCGCATCCTGTCTGCCAGTTCCTGCCTCTTACCATTGTTCCAGCCGCCAACAGCCTGCACATAGCCTGTTACCCTGGACATCTGCTCCACATGCGAGGAACCACAATTCTCACATTTTTCCTTCAGGCCGGACATCATGTGGAAATCATCAAGACATACTGTCATGTCCTTGGTGAAGGCAAAGTAACCTATCTGGGTGTTCTTTGCGATGTTCATTGCAAACTCCTTAAGGCCCTTTGCATCAGGAGCACCTTCACCCATCCAGATGTGACAGATGTTTCCTCCATCAACAATAGGGAAGAATACATGCTCGATGTTCAGCCTGTCAACAAGTGATATATTGGCACCTGGAGGTACATGGGTCCCGTTGGTGTAATAGACAGGCAAATCGGTTGTCTTTTTGAGGTTTGCAAGAGCAGCTTCCTTGTCACCCTTTACAACTTCAAGCACACAATCCCTGTATTCTTCATGGAGCATATCGGATACAGAGAATCTCTGACCTGTTGTTTCGGCAGGAGTACGTGCAAGAGCAATTTCCAGGCCGTGTTTCTGGCTGAGCTCATGTGCATACATCTCCATCTCAGTCATTACCCTGATTGCAAACTTGAATGCATCCTTAGACTCATGTATCTGGGAGCCGGTGTGATACTGCACCATCTCATTGATACCTATAACACCTATTGTACACACAAGTGCATCGATATCAACTGCAATACAACCCTTTTCACCCGTGAGCGGGTCCTTTGGCCTCTGGGTCGCAAATGGCATCCTGTTGTTCTCGATGATGTTATCCATCCAGCTGCGCTTGGTCTTGAAGAGCTTTATGCACTGATCCATGAGGTTCCTGAGATCCGCAAACAGAGCAGAGTCATCCCCATTTGCCCTGTATGCAGCTCTTGGACAGTTAAGAGACACTACCTGCCAGGAACCCATTGAGAAATGTTTTCCATCTTTGAACAGGAGTTTGTCATCAAAGCTGTCATCTGCATCAGCATTTGCTGAGAACTGATATGCACAGCATTGATAACAGGAAATACCTTCACCTGCTCCTCTGTATTCCGGCAGCTGATTATCGAAATACGGAGTACCGAACTTTGCTGCAAGTTCAAAGGTCATGTCGTAGAGTTCCTCATAGCCCAGAAGATCAGGATGTGCCTTGTTAAAGAACTCATCTTCTTTCATGAAGTCTGGCTCTATGGATATCTCCGGCTTAGGGAAATTGAAAGGTTTGCCCCAATTGTCACCCTCGATCATTACATCCATAAGCGCCTGGAAAGATAGACGGACCTCGCGCTCGAACTCACTGTAGGTACGCTTCTGCGTACCATTTGTACCATCGTGCACGCGCCCCTTGTAGACAACTGGCTTGTCCTTCCAGAGTTTTGGTACACCCGGGGACAACTGTACGGAGGAGAAAACCACCTGTCCACCCCGGGCTACCATCATCTGGGTCATCTCATACACGAACATCTGCATTAGCTGCTTTATATCATTGTAACTCTTGCCCTCAAAGTACGGAGCAAGGAATGTGAGGAAATTATAGAATCCCTGGCCTCCTGCAAAGTTTGTCTGGGCACTTCCCAGGGCCTTGACAGCATGGAGTATTGCCACCTCTGCCTTCATTGCAGGACCGGCCACACTTGCCTTGGCACCTGAGCCATCCGGCATGAGACCATAGTAGAAGAAATACCTGAGGTCCCAATCCTGGCAGAATGCACGGGTTCCGAGGTATTCGAGGTCATGAATGTGGATATCACCGTTAAGGTGCATGTCAGCTATCTTTGGAGGGAGCAGGAGCAGGTACTGTTCCTTGGATATCTTGTCTGCCTTCTTCTTGTGGGAAGTCTCAGCATTTTCCTGGAGGTTCGCGTTGTCCCTTGCCTCAAAACCACTTCCAAGATCTATTTCACAGGCATCGTACACGGGGGTACCTATCCTTGTAGAGATGTTCCTCCATTCCACATGTCCCCTCTGGAGAAGCTCCATGTTGACAATCTCCCTTATGAGAGGACCGGAAAGGAACTTGAGATCCATTGACCTGATGCGGCGCTCAACTTCTTTTGCAATATCATGGGCCTCATCTTTCTCAATGCCGGGCTTGCCATGGAATCTCTCTGCAAGTTTTGTCTCTTTGAGCAACTGATCGACAATAACACTGCGGTCCCAGTCTACCATATGCCCTGATGTTGTACGCACCTTTGGCATTATAGGGATAGTATGCCCGTCAAGTGTCTTCTGTAGAGCATGATGTTTTGTGAATGCTGTCATATTGATATCTGTCCTCTGGTCTTCCTCTGAGCGAAACGGAAGGTCATTTCCCAGGTCTGCCTTCTCAAGTTCTGCTTTTTCCTTTACGCTGGTAGCACATATGTCCATCATTCCCACCTCAATTTGATTGCACTTAATTTAGAGTACCCCACCCAATGCTTCCAGGTTCACGTCAGGACCAGTGAAGAGTTCCTTATGAGTTAAAAACTCATCGCCGATCTGGAGCACAGGGGCAGTCATGGTAAAAACACCATTGAATTTCAGTTCGGTCAAAGCCTCAGGAGTAGACATGTCTGCAGTTTCAAAGGAAACTCCCTTTGATACCAGTACCTTTTTGAGTTGCTCGCATTTTGGGCAAGTCTTTGTTGTATATATTACCACTTCAACCATTTTCTCGCGTCCCTTCATAGTATATAAATAAGCTATTATATTATTGCCATTTCGGAGAGGAACAACAATGCCAATCAAAAAAACACATTCGATTGACATTGTTATAATAGTTACCTTTTTCACCGGATGGTAAATTATACAAATGACCTATGACTTAATAATGCTTTTTCAAACTGCGTTTGAATATACAACGAAGAATATTACACCAAGTAGCGCATCTGAAATGAAACATATCTGATAACATATATGAATCAGATATGTTATCATAGATTCCAACGGAAGATCCGGCAATTAAATTTTTAAAATTATCCGCAGTTCACATAACAAAACGCCGCTATTAAAAACTGCTATTTATTATTAGTCAATAAGAAATAGACACAGATATCCGGAAAAGCTCAAAGCGAAACAATACTTCCCGGGCAATTGGATGATTCCCGAGTGTCCCCTGAAAGCATAGACCTATTGCCAAAAGATGTATATTATGAGTCCCATTATAGCACATAATCCCATAAAGAGGTGTACAAGATAAACGAGCAACTAAGTTCCGGCTGCAAGCCCATTGATAATCTATTGGGTGGAGGATTTGAGGCAGGCGTAGTCACTCAGATATTTGGTGAACCCGGTGGTGGCAAGACAAATCTCTGCCTGCAGCTTGCAGTGGAGTGTGCCAAAAAAGGTAAAAAGGTAATTTATATAGATACCGAAGCAATCTCACCTGAGCGTTTCAAGCAGATAGCCGGAGAGAACGCAAAGGAGATAGCTCAGCAAATAATCATCTTTGAGCCTCATACTTTTGAAGAACAGTACGCAGCTGTCAAGGAAATAGAGAAGCTGATTTCAGACAGAATCGGGCTTATACTCATCGATTCTGCAACTGCTTTCTACAGATTCGAGCTCGACCAGGAAGAATCAAGCATCAGGACCAGAAGGGAGCTTTCAAACCAGATAGGTTTCATACATGCCATAGCGCGCAAACACAGGATAGTGGCAGTCATAACGAACCAGGTTTACAACGACATCGCAACAGGTTCTGTGAGACCAATCGGTGGAAGCGGCATCGAACACATATCAAAGACCATCATCCAGCTTGAAAGGACCGGCGATGGGAAAAGACGGGCCAAACTCTGGAAACACCGCTCACTTCCCGAAGGAGGAACCTGCGAATTCACCATAACCGGCGAAGGTGTCAGGTAAAAAAAGAATATGGTATTGACAGGTCAAATACCAAAAATACCAGTTCATGCCCTTGCTATTGTAATAAAACCTGTGTGCCCCACTTTAGAAGTGGAGGGACGTGTACCTCTTGAAGAAAAGGAGATCTCACGCTCCGTACATTCGATCGTCATCACATCATAGAACTGTTCGGCCTCCATGGCATCGCGTATCTCCTTTGTCTGTTCAAAGAATGGAGAGTATGTAGCAAGAAAACCCCCCGGATACAGCACATCCTTTACATGGGCAATGACATCCTTTGTGTTCTGGGAGTCAAGGGTTATGACATCAAATTTCTCATCGAGCTTCCCTACCTCCTCAACAATATCGCCACATCTCAGTTCCACGTTATTGAGACCTGCGCTTTCTACGTTTTTACGGGCTACCTCCAAAAACTCTTCCCTTATCTCATAGGTAACCACACGTTTTGCGATGGAGCCAAGGTACATGGCGAGTATACCTGAACCTGTCCCTGCATCCAGAACAGTATCGTTCTTGTTTATCCCTGTATATGCGATAATCATACCTATGTCTTTGGGCATCATGGGAGCACCGGTCCTCTTCGCATGACGGAAGAAATCCGGCATCTTAGGTCTCTGAATAGTGAACTCCTGGCCTTTGTGAGATACTACGATATCACCAGGCATCTTTTCTACCAGTTCTGACAGGTCCACAACACCAAAATCCGTGTGCATCCTATCATCACAGACCTTCACAATGAATTCCCTGAGCTTGCCCTTGTGGGAGGTCTTCAGCAAAACCAATTCACCTGTTAACATTATCTTACACCTGCTGGACGTTTTTTTGATGTATACCGGTTAGAAGGGATTGTAACCATATCCCTCCTTATAGAATGCTTGTTAATTGAAAGATAGGAAAACATCTCATCTAATTCAGGACGGTATGCCTCTGAAAGTACTTCTGCATATTCAACTCCTTCCCATGTAAGCACATATTCATAACTCTGCCGGAAACGGCCATCCTTTTCATAGTAACGAAGATCCTCATCCACAATACCCATGGCAACAAGCACCTGTATATCCTCAAAAACTTTCTCACTGTAAGGAAAACCGTACCTTTCATGAAAAGAATAATCAAAGAGGTTCCTGAGCCTTGGGAAAGTACTTAGCTCCCGGATGGTGCGATAGAGCCATGTTATATGCCTGAGTCGAGGTATTGATATAAATCCTTGTTTCTCAACAGTGAAAATGGAATGTACCGTATAGAATAGGAGAATAATTCCCTCTATTGGAAGGTATTGATCCTCACGCGTGAATTTGAGGAGCCTTGGAGACAGGTCATCCACCACCCTGCCCAATTCCATAAGCACAGCAGAAGAATCCCCTTCTGTTACAATATCAGGATGTGAGAAGGCTGTGAGGGATAACTGCCTGGATATTGCCCGGACCAGTCCATTGGCAAGTGCTGATTCATCATAGAAGAAGCCATCCTTGTCATCCATTACAATGCGCATGCTCTTGGGAACCCCCGAGGCCACTGTCAGATCTACAAGGACATCCCCAAGTTCCCGGGCAATTCGTGCCTCAAGCCTCTTTGTTGCCAGACCATGCCGGGCAATGGTTGAAAGGGCCATTCTTGTGGAAGGCCTTAATATCTTCTGGCTAAGCCTTGCAATAGGTACATAAAGCCTCCCATCACGCAGATCATCCAGCAACACGATGGAGCTATCAGATGCATTGGACCGGATGAAGTTTAGAAGATCGTAATCGTTGTATTCGGTAAAGAAGCGAAGGATCTCATCCTTTGCCGCATCCTGACCGAAAACATTCCTGAAACACTCCAGTGCATCCTCAAGCGAGTGGAGCAGCATCACCCTGGCTGCCTGCGTTCTGGGATTATGGATGATTGCTGTGTAATGATGTGCACGGGATATAAGAAGGGACTCTGCAGCAGTCAGAGCCATATCATCCCCGTAGGTGGAACCGTCGCAACTTCCCAGCACTACATTATCATCCTTGATAATGAGACTCCCAATTATCTGATCAACGTCTATGAGTCCGAAAGAGACACCTGTATGATAGGAATCACGCAGGAGAAAATCAATCCTGTCGGCATCCACGTCACCTGCAATAAGCTGCGCAAGATAGGGTTTTGATATGGAGCTTGTATCCCCGGTGGCTATCCTTGAGATCTCATCAAAGAAGTCAAAGGGATCGGTGGCAAACTCTGCTTCAACATACCTCGCAATATAATTATCCTGCGGGAATATCCTGGAGATAATATCTTTTGAGAATGCTTCGTGCCTGATGAATTTCTTCCCCATGACATCCGGCTGAAGAGACGGATTGCGCTTGAGAACATTTTCCACCGCATGCGAGAATGCCGAGTGCCCCACATCATGCAAAAGACCTGCAAGCCTTACCTTGCGTATGTCATCCACATCCAGTGAAAGAGAACGCCCGATTACCGAAGCCATGTGCATGGTGCCTATACTGTGCTCAAAACGAGTGTGTTTGGCACCAGGATATACATGGTCGACTAAAGCGAGCTGCTGGATGTTCCTGAGCCTTTGCACGTGCCTCGTGTTCAGGACCATCTGTTCGAACTCATCAAGAATGATAGTCTTATGGACAGGATCATGGATTATGAGGGGTTTTTGCATTGGGTGCTATTAGGAGAAGAGAGTATATAAAGAGAAGGCAAAATGCGCCCATACTCATTTACCCTTTAATCCTGATATCCACAACCTTTACATTTTTATTCAGGTTCATACATCTAAAGAGACAGATAACATGAGAACCATAGACTGGAATGATGAATCAGATTCAATTGTGATGATAGACCAGACACTTCTGCCATTGGAGTACAAGATCATTGAGTGCAAAACCCTTTCATCGCTCTGTGAAGCGATAAGGTCCCTGCGTGTGAGAGGAGCTCCGGCCCTTGGAGTTGCCGGAGCATATGGTATTGCACTTGCCGCAACATTAAGCAGCGCAAACGACATGGATGCCCTTACAAAGGACCTGCAGGTAGCCGCAAAGACAATAAAGGCCACAAGGCCTACTGCTGTCAACCTGGCATGGGGAATTGACAGCACAATGGATGCCATATCAGATGCATTCAGTCTTGGCAGCATTAAGGATGTGGTGCTTTCCGAAGCAAGGAAAATCGCTGACCAGGACGTTGAAACTAACAGAAGATTAGGCAAGCACGGGGCAAAGCTGCTTGAAAGCGGTGATACCGTCATGACACACTGCAACGCAGGCAGGCTTGCATGCGTTGACTGGGGAACGGCCCTTGGAGTAATCCGTTCTGCTGTGGAAACAGGCAAGGACATCAAGGTCATTGCCTGTGAGACAAGGCCACTTAACCAGGGAGGAAGGATAACGACCTGGGAACTTATGCAGGATAATATAGACGTGACCTTGATCAGCGATTCGATGTCAGGACATGTCATGAGCAGAGGAATGGTGGACAAGGTGATCGTTGGTGCGGACAGGATAACAGGGGATGCGGTGTTCAACAAGATAGGAACCTACACCCATTCCGTGCTTGCAAAAGAGCACGAGATACCTTTCTTTGTCGCAGCCCCCATATCCACATTTGACCCGGAAAACTGGGAGGATACCGTGGAAATAGAACAGAGGGATGCAAACGAGCTGCGCTTCTTAAAGGATCAGCAGATAGCGCCTGCAGATGTAAAGGTATATAACCCGGCATTTGATGCCACCCCCATGGAGAATGTTACAGCCATTATAACAGAGAAAGGAGTGTTTTATCCCCCATTCCTGCTGGACGAGCTCCTGGTATGAAGGCACAGTCTTTTAAACCATGAAAGACATGAAAGGGACAAATAGATTAATAATGACCAATATAAGAGGTCATAAGTATTATTTGAAAACTTAAATACGGAGATACAATGACTAAGAAGAAATCCAGTGGTAACGGCTTGATGTCATCTGCAGGACTTATGAGATATTACGACGCCGACAAAAGAGCAGTACACATAAATCCAAAAACCGTAGTAATAGCCGGTCTGCTAATAGGGCTTACCATTATTATATTAGAGGCTAATTTTGGAAGATGGCCACTTCCGTAAAGCCACAATTATTCTTTTTTAGCGATATTTTAAAAACATATTGCATCAGGAACGCATTTCCTTGATAATTGCACAGATCCTTCTACAGTGATGGGTCTTTGCTGCACTATTATCAATGAGCACCCTGCCACGACCTTCCCACCAGCTGCGAGGGTAAGCCTTGTCTGCCTCTACTTCAGGATTAAGACCAAGCTTCTGAGCTGCAAGATCAATCTCAGCAATGGTAGGAGACTCCACAGAAGTCCTTCTGGAAACAATACGGCCATGACTGCGGGATTTTGTTTTATCGATGTATGCAGGCCAAATGACCAGTTTTCCCCTGTCTTTCATCAACATGGGTAGTACAATGAAACTCATTCAATTTAAATTTGCCCTGAAAACACCGGATTAATACAGATCACAGGGGTTAATTGGATGGACAAGGCTTAAGTATAGAGAATACTCCCTAGTAGCTATGGCAGATACACCACAAAAAATAAAGGTCGAAGCTCAGGTTGAAGACTTTATCCGTAAATCCGGAAAGGATTACCGCTTATGCACAACCTGTGGAGGACCTGCCATTGTTCCTGTGGCGATGAGCATACCAAAGAATTCAGATATAAAAGTGAAGATTGGAAATAACACATTGCACATTTCCAGGGTACAGGCAAGATATATCAGACAGGTGGAGATTAGCATGCTTTTTGGTTACCTCAACTATTGTCAAAGAACCGGGATCAAGGAGTATTAATACATAACATATAGTACAGCCGCCATACCAATAACCATGTTAATGTGTATCCTCCATTGAACTCTTAATATCCTTCGTCCAGAGATTCATTTATATTCCTTAACACCTCAGCAACAAGCAACTGGACCTCGGTCGCATGCTCTTGAGGTACTTCGCTCCCTTCTGTATCCATGAGTTTCCTTATGTCCTTTACCATCTGATGGATCATAGAGATCATCTCTTCCTGAGTGATCAGGCCTGCATAATAAGCATAGAAGAAAGTAGTGCCACTTCTTTGCACCTTTTTCTTGAAGGAAGCTCTGGCGTTTGAGACTTCCTGCCTTGAATAGGCCTCATCCATAAAAGGAACCATAGCCGGGAGATTCTCACCTATCCACGTCATCTCTGAATGATCTGAAAGGTTCTTAAAATCAGCACACATCCGGGCAATCACCCACTCACGAGCCGTAAGATGGGTGCTCTTTTTAAGGAAACGGGTTACATCGGAATAACTTTTATTATCCATCTTTTTGAATTTGCGATATTTGCTTACTGACATTTACTCACCATAAAATTACAATATAGAAAATAAACAATATAGTATTGCAGCCAATGTAATACACAAATATGCATTCCAACATATTTAATAATAACCAGGACAATCCAAGATTTAATGAAAATCCTTATCCCAACAGATGGTTCCTCATACTCTTCAAATGCCGCCAGGGTCGCAGCAAAGATAGCTTTGGAACATGATTACAGACTGATAATCCTCCACGTTATCCCTGACAAAGGATTCTCAAGAAAGACATGGCAGAATGAAGGTGCTGAGAAAGCAATCTCTGCGATATTAGATATACTGGTCGATTCTGGCTGTGAAAGAGAAAGGATTGAGACCCTTATAGAGGACGGCAATGCTGCAGAAAAGATAGTTGAAGTCGCCATAGACAATGCAGTGGACCGTATAATCATTGGCACACAGGGCAGGAATGGGATTAAAAAACTCATGGGCTCTGTTACAGAAAAGGTGCTACAGACATCCGAGGTCCTTGTACTGGTGGTGCCTCCAAACTACACGCCCTGAACGAGAGTGTAAAAGAGGCCTCAATAAGGTCATATCAGAGGACTTAAATGCGGTATTTGAATACTAGTATACTCCTATAATTTTTTTTATTAAAGACTTTCCTGAGCGTACATCTCCCATGGAGAAGACCTCCATATTATAGATACCACGATAACCTTTCAGTTCTTTCAATATGCTGTAGTCAATACAGCCTGCCCCCGGAGCCAGATGTTCATCGCCATCATATTGTTCCGTCCACAACCCTCTGTTATCATGCACATGTACATGAACCACATATGGAGCAAGGTCCTTTATGAATTTCCTGAGCTTTGAATTGTCCCCACCACACGTAAGGTTCGCATGACCGATGTCAAAGGTTGCACCCAGACTTTCAGAATTTACTGCTTTTACTGCACGCACCAGTTCTTCGGCGTTACAGCACATATTGCCTGCAGATGTACCTTCCTTGTTCTCAAGACCCAGCATCACACCACATTCCTGCGCATATGATGCCAGGGCCTGCAGATTGGACACCATTTTATCAAAGCTCGCATTGTAGTCATTTTCATATCTGCCAGGATGCAGGACAACTGCCCTTGAACCAAGTCTTGAGGCAAGTTCAATAGATTCCCTGATAAGACGGAATTCCTTTTCACCCATATTTGCAGTATCAACTACAAGGTCTTTTGGATAGCCAGGAGTATCTGCAAAATATGGGGCATGCAAAGAAGTTTGCAGATCGGTAACTGAAAGTTCGTCAAGTATCCGTTCAAGGATGTCTTTTTGCAAAATAGAGTTCCTGTATATTCCAAGTTTGGGCATGTAAAGTTCAACGGACTGTAATTCGGCAGCAATCTCGGAAAAACTCCCGGCAAAGGACGAAGCACCTAAGATCATAGTTAATTGCTTAGGTAAGCAGTTAATAACACTTTTGCTCGTTAAACCGTAACCAAAATCCTTATCTAAATTAAAGATTACCAGCAAACAATGAAACTTTATGTACCTCATGCAGGACATCTTGAAGGACTTGAAGAACTCCTGAGCGGATCAAAGAACATCCATGGGATCTATATGGCAGGCACTCCTGACTATGTGGGCACCGGGAGAACAAACTTAAGTGCTCCAGGGCTTGAAGATATAGCAGAGCAAACTGCCTACGCACATGAAATGGGCGTGAAGATGGAAATTGTCCTAAACAGCTCATGCATGGGAGGACAGCACCTTACAGCAGAAGGATTCAACCGCATCAATTGGTATTTTACACAGCTCAATAACATTGGAGTGGATTCAATAACGGTTGCGGAACCTTATTTTGTTGAAATGCTTTCAAGGGAATTTGATATGGAAGTGGTGGTATCAGTACTTTCTTTTGTGGATTCTCCGCAAAAGGCTGAATTCTATGAAGGACTTGGTGCGGACACTATAGTAATAGATCCTGTTATCAACAGAGATTTTAAAAAACTTGAGGCCACCAAGGATGCAGTCTCATGTGACCTGAAACTGCTTGTGAATGAGGGGTGTCTTTACCAGTGCCCTTTAAGGTATGCACATTTCAATTTCTTCTCTCACGCAAACGGACCGGGGCCGAAACTGAATGTACTGGATGACTATTATTATTACAAATGCCTCTCAATGAGAATAAATGACCCACAGCAACTTATCAAATCCCCATGGATCAGACCCGAGGACCTGGGAGAATACGAGCACATAACAGATATCTTCAAGATAGGAGGAAGGACCCATTTCCCCAACTGGATATTGAACAATGTAGAGGCTTATGCAAATAGGTCATACGATGGCAACCTAATGGACCTGCTGGATTGTCCAAGGGATATAAGGGATCTTTTCTACATCTCAAATAAGGAGCTTGGAGGTGCAATATCCCAATGGGAACAGTGCAATAAGGTCTGCAATAAATGTGGATACTGCAATAGGCTTGCAGAGAAAATAATAAAAGTCAATTCCACAGAGGATGGAAAAAACGTACTAAAGCCCCTTAAATTCAAAGGAGGGAAATAATGACCATAACAGAAACATTAGCAAGGAACCGTGGTGAGCTTGAGGTAAAAATGAGGGACCTGTTAGCAAAACCGGTCTTTATTATAGAGATGGATGCTTTTGCCCTTCCATGCGGATGTAAAGGTGTCACGATAAATACCCGGGGATTGCAATATGAAGATCTGGACATATTTGAGGAACACATCAGGAAATACCTGAAAGAGAGTTCAGAGGGACTTGAGATAGAGCCTTCTTTTCTTTTCGCACGACTTGTGCCCGGCACAGCAGAAGTTGCCTCACTCAATAGCAGGGTACTTTGTAACAGGTGTTACATGGATTTTGCACGGGGGAGTGGGAAAAGACCAAGGCCGGACATATATATACTTAACTTAACGCGCAGAGAATAAGATACTTTTTTTTGGCGTGAGCAGCAATATATATTGCTACTGTTTACGACAACAGGATATTTCTCCGCAATACAACTAAAAATAACAACACTTTTGATTACATCCATACGAAAGATTTAAGAAGTATTTAATATAATGCAAACCACCTGACGTTAGTTTACGCCATATCAATTATAATAAGATCTTTAAAAATAATTATTGTAATTTTGGCACGATCTA
Source organism: Methanolobus sp. (assembly GCA_029762595.1). Classification (GTDB taxonomy): domain Archaea; phylum Halobacteriota; class Methanosarcinia; order Methanosarcinales; family Methanosarcinaceae; genus Methanolobus. Next base: position 92,994 of record JARVGJ010000001.1, read on the forward strand.
CGCTAATAAATAATAATATAAAAGGAGGAAATGTGAATGGAACCGCTCACAAGTATGGGCATACTGGCACTTATGGGAGCTGCCGCAACTATTGCAGGTGCCTCTGAAGACCTTGAATCAGATGTCGGGTCACAGAGTAACCCCAACTCCCAGGTACAGTTAGCGCCTCAGATGATGTATCCACACAGGATCTACAACAAAGCCGTTTCTGGTGAACCACCATCAAATGCACTTATGTGTGCAATCGGTGGAACAACCGCATCAGTTCTGATGAGTACAGGCGCATCCGTAATGCTGGCATTGACGATTGGATCAATTATCGCTGCAGTGATACACGGAACTTACTCAGTTACATCATACATAGGAAGAACAGCAAGTCAGAAACGTTTCAAGCAACCACTTTATCTTGATCTGATAAGAACTCACACACCCGTTATTATGGGATATGCCTTTATCACAACATTCTGTATCCTTGTAGTATCATATCTTATGATAACTGCAATGGCACATCCATTCCCACTGCCACTTCTGGCATTCATATGGGGAATAGCTGTTGGTGCTATTGGTTCATCTACCGGTGACGTGCATTACGGTGCAGAAAGGGAATTCCAGAATGTGGAATTTGGATCAGGCCTCAACGCTGCTAACTCCGGTAACATCGTGAGAAAAGCAGAATCCGGTCTGAGAAATGGTATCGACAACTCCTGGTTCTGCTCAAAGTTCGGAGGACCTGTGACAGGGATCGCTTTCGGTATGGTCGTATTCCTCACCGGATGGATCACAGTCGTATTCGATCCGTCCATCAGTGAAACCATGGGCTGGGAAGCCATTATAGCAGGCGCTGTCATTGTACTTTTGCTGGCCATCTGGAACAGGAAGATCGAAGTAGATGCCCGTAAAGCATACGGACCTTATAAGAAAGATGAGGAAGAGGTGGCAGCTTGATAGACATTGCAGGAATAATAGCAGAAGATTTTCTTAACATAGCCATGATAACCCTCGGTGGAGTGCTTATTTCATTAGGTGTCCATTTCGTACCTGTTGGAGGAGCCCCTGCTGCAATGGCACAGGCTACCGGTGTAGGTACAGGTACAGTCCAGCTTGCTGCAGGAGCAGGCCTTACAGGCCTTGTAACGGCAGGTTTTATGATGAATGTCACAGACAATATGGGCCTGATCATCGCATCCGGAACTATCGGTGCTATGATAATGATATCAGTCACAATGCTGGTTGGACAATGGTCATACGTATATGGAGTCGGTTGTCCACCTGCATCTGCAAAGGTCAAATATGACCCTATAACCAAGGATAGACAGGATCTCTACGTATCACAGGGTACAGAAGGACACGGAATACCAACCGCATCATTTGTAAGCGGAATCATCGGTGCCGGACTTGGCGGATTGGGAGGATCTATGATATACTTCTATCTTCTAAGCATCGAGAACGGACTTCCAGAAGCAGATTTTATAGGAATCGCCAGTATTTTTGCGATCGGCCTTTTCTTCGTTAACGCAGTAATACCCTCATATAACATAGGAGGGACCATTGAAGGATTCCATGATCCGAAATTCAAGAGATTCCCAAAAGCTGTGCTCGCATCCTTTATTGCAACATTCCTGGCTGCCATAATGGGTGTAGTAGCTATTGGAGGTATGTAATATGTCTGCAGGAGGAGGAAGTGGAGGAGCACACAGTGCAATTCCACAGAACAATATAATCGCCTTCGGAGTAATTGGAGGCCTTGCAGGGATATACGGTGCTCACTTCCTTGTTGATATGATCAGCCCCTATATGTCATTCCTGGGTGCACTCGGTGCGATATGCGGTATCGTATGGGGTGCTTCAGCAGTCAGAAGGGTTGCAAACTACGGTCTGGGTACAGGTGTACCATCAATTGGCATGCTTGCCTTAGGTATAGGAATAATCGCTACGACTTTCGGTCTTGCCGTCGGCGGGATAGCCGGACCTGTTGTTGCACTCATCTTTGCAGCACTTATAGGACTGGTAGTCGGTGTTCTTGCAAACAAGGTACTCAACATGGGAATACCTATCATGGTACAGTCCATGATAGAGATCGCAGCAGCGGGAGCCATAGCAATTGTGGGCCTGAGTACTTCCATGATAGGGACATTCATGTTCTTTGATGAGGTAGTAAACGGAGTCGTAGTCGCACAGGGAGTTGCCACCGGAGTCATGACAACAGGATACATAGCAGTCATATTCATTGCCGGCGGTCTTGCAATTCTGCACCCATACAATGCAAATCTCGGACCTGATGAAAAACAGGACCGTACACTTGCATGTGCTTTCGAGAAGGGAGCCATAGCAATGATAATTGCAGGTATAGTGGCTACTATAACACCGTTAGCATCAGGTGCGATCACCATCCTGATAGGAGTGGCAATTTGGTATATTTCATTCAGTAAATACTACAAACTTGTGAAGAGAGATGCATACATGATATCAGGTGCAGGACTTCTGCCTTCAAAGGAGGAATTGGAATGAGCATGATCCACGTAGCTCCGGAAGCACATCTGGTACTTGATCCCCTTACATCCCTGCTTGCTGCAGAAAGGGAGGATATAATAGAATATTCCATGGATCCGATAATGGCACAGCTTGATGAGCTGGACAAGATAACAGATGACCTCATGAACTCCCTCTCACCTGACAAGGCACTGCTCAACTCATTCCCGGGACGTGAAAACGCATCCATGGGAGCAGGTTTCTACAGCAACGCATTCTATGGAATTATAGTAGGCCTTGGTGTTGCAGGACTTATGCTTCTGGTCATGAGCGCATTAGGAGTGATGTAAAATGGCAGATAAAAGAGAACCCGCTTCCGGGTGGCCAATCCTGAAGGGCGAGTACGATGTTGGCGACGTTAAGAACTGTGTTGCAGTCATAACATGTGGTTCACACCTTCCGGGCGGTCCTCAGTTAGAAGCGGGTGCAGCTGTAACAGGCCCATGTAAGACTGAAAACCTTGGTCTTGAAAAGGTAATCGCTCATGTGATCTCTAACCCCAACATCAGATACCTTATTGTAACCGGATCTGAAGTAAAGGGTCACATTACCGGACAGGCAATGCTCATGATCCACAAGAACGGGATCAAGGATAACAGGATTGTCGGTGCAACTGGTGCTATTCCCTACATAGAGAACCTCACACAGGAAGCAATTGAAAGATTCCAGCAACAGATAGAATGTATCGATTTCATCGGTACAGAGGACATGAATGCTATTGTTGCAAAGATCAAGGAATATGCTGCAAAGGATCCGGGGGCATTCGACGCAGAACCGATGGTACTTGAAGTCGGCGAAGCAGGCGGCGATGAAGGATCAGAGGCAGGCGGATTGAAGCCAATGGCATCCGAGATCGGAACCATCAGAAATAGGATACTGGGCATCAAGAAAGAGATGATCGATATCGGTAACCTCAACAAATTCCATTCCGGTATTCATGCAGGTAAGATAGAAGGCGCAATGATAGGCCTATCGATCACACTAACGTTGCTTGGAATGCTACTGTTTGGAGGTAACTGATATGGCAGAAGAAGAATATGGAAAAGGCGTACCAATGGTGATTAACCCACAAATGGGACCCATTGAAGCCGTTATCGAGGATATCCGTTACAGGGCCCAGCTTATTGCAAGAAATCAGAAACTCGATTCAGCAGTATCTGCAACTGGCATAGCTGGTTTTTTAGCAGGATTCATATTTGCACTGTTAATGGTAGTAATAGTCCCTATGTTCGTATGGAAGGTGATGTGAAATGACTGACCGAAGCGACAGGGTACCAAGCGTGGTTACAAACCCGGATGACTTTAATGCAGTACTTGAGAAGCTCAATCAGATAGATGAGAAGATCGAGTTCGTAAACAGTGAAGTTGCACAGCGTATTGGTAAGAAAGTAGGAAGAGACATAGGAATATTATATGGAGCTGTTGCCGGAATAATCATATTCCTGCTCTACGTTCTGTTCCTTGCACCTATGCTCGGCATTTAAAATAAAGAGGTTGATCATATGTTCAGATTTGACAAGAAACAAGAAGTATTCGAGGTCGGCGGAGTTAAGTTCGGTGGCCAGCCTGGTGAATACCCAACCGTACTTGTGGGAACAATGTTCTATAACAGACACAAGATAGTGACTGACGAGGACAAGGGAATTTTCGACAAGGAAGCAGCAGATAAGCTCTGGCAAAGTATTGTAGATATGGGAGAAGTAACAGGTAACCCATATGTGAACCAGATAGTAGGTGAAACACCTGAAGCTATCAAGAAGTACATTGACTGGTTCATTGAACTTGATGACAAGACACCTTTTTTAATCGACTCATCAGCAGGAGATGTACGTGCAGCTGCTGCAGAATACGTCACTGAGATAGGTGTCGCGGACAGGGCCATCTACAACTCCATAAACGCAAGTGTCCATGCAGAGGAAATAGAGGCCATCAGAGACAGTGACATTGACTGTTCAATTGTCCTTGCTTTCAACGCAACCGACCCTAGCGTAAAAGGAAAACTGGAGATCCTTGAGAGTGGCGGTACAGGACAGGATAAAGGTATGCTTGAGATCGCAAAGGAATGTGGGATCACAAAACCACTGATCGATGTAGCTGCAACCCCGCTAGGTGCCGGATCAGGCGCATCCATGAGAGCGGTTCTCGCAATCAAGGGACACCTTGGACTTCCTGTTGGTGGTGGATATCACAACATGGCATCTGCATGGGACTGGATGAAAACATATAAGAAGCAGTTCGAGACAAAAGAAGAAAGGCAGGCAATCTACATGCCAGCTGATATCGGAACAAACCTTGTACCACAGGTACTCGGTTCCAACTTCCAGCTCTTTGGACCTATCGAGAATACAGACAAAATATTCCCTGCAACAGCAATGGTAGACATCATGCTGGCAGAGACTGCAAAAGAACTTGGTATTGAGGTCAAAGACCCCAACCATCCAATCAACAAGCTGGTTTAAACAAACCAGCTTTCTTTTTTTATTTATAGCATTCTGGCAAGCAGCCAGAGGCTTGGATAAAAACCCACTTCCAAACCTTAACGTACATTAATACTGTCCATATAATGAACATTAACCTATATACTGAATTTTACTTTTAAAAGATAGCAACTTTTAAAAAAAGCAAAATAAAAATAAAAACAATAATGTCAGGGCTCTGTAGAAATCTTTTCTTTATTAATAAAGCACAGATGAAAAATATCTGCGTGCATCAGCGTTACCTGCTAAACGGAGGTTTAGAAGGCACTCAACTCTGTAAGAGGTGAGTGTATCTGCGGTTCACAAATTATTGATAATAGGTTTTCTACAGAGCCAATGTCAGCAAAATTATTAAAGTAGAGAATACTATCGCCTAACATGACGGATGTAATATTGATATGGGATAATCCACTGCTTTTTGAAAAACTTTTCAGGGAGTATGATATCAAATGCCAGAGAATCATAGCCGATTCTATAGGCACCCCCTTTATACAACCATGCAAATGTGTGATCATACCTACCGGTTTTGCAAATGAGGCCTATACAAATATATTACCAGGGATTGAAAGGAATGCTAAGAGGTTAGAGAATTTTGTGCTTAAAGGTGGCAACCTTATAATATTCAGCCCGATGGTTCCCAGCTACAGATACGATTGGCTCCCAATAGAACTGGAATACACACAACAACACCAGGTCACCCATATATCCAATGATCAGAAACATGAAGCACAATGTCTTGTGGAAGACAGCTGTTGTGAAGTTGAGTTTGACGGATATTTTTCAAAAACTGATGGAGAAGTCGTCTTTAAAAGTAAGGAAGGAAATCCCCTCATGGTAGTAAAAGAGATAGGTGAAGGAAGGATAATTGCAACAACCATCCATGAATTTCCTTCAGGAGAATTCCTTAAATGGATAACAGGGAATGCAAAAAAAAGCAGGTTATAACCCTTATTATTTGAAATCCTTACCAAGCTGCTCTGCAATATCCGCAGCATCCGGCACCCGAAGTACAAAGAGTCCAAAACAGGGTTTGATGAACTGGAAAAAAACCTCATCCCCTTTTACACCCACAGGAACATTATCCCCCATTAAAGCCACACCACGTAGCCTGTAACCACCTGGAACGTGATAGACCTTATCAGACTTTTCCTGAATAAGTCTCTCACACTGGATCGGATTAGCTCCCTTCAGGAGGATCTCAAAAGGAATATCATTGATGCAAGCCATGGTAATAACCTTTGATCATTCAGTAATTACAAGGTCGCGCACTTTAATACCTTTTTCCGTAATACGGCCAACAACTTTACCACCTGTCATGGCAACAGCCTTTTCTGCCTGCCCAGGGGGCAATATGATAATGAATCCCATACCCATATTGAAGGTCCTGTACATTTCAAGGTCATCAACATTACCTTCTTCCTGAAGGAATTTAAAGATGGGGTTTGGTTCTATAGGATCATAGAAATCAAAGCCAAGTTTTGTAACCCTTTTTAATTTCAAAAGCCCACTACCTGTAATATGGGCAAGTCCATGGACATCGCATTCCTTTATCACATCAAGGACCTCCATATAGATCCTGGTCGGTATCAGGAGCTCATCTCCTATAGTCGTAGAACTGTCAAAGGGAAAAGGGTCGCTGTATGAATACTTGGAACTCTCCACTATATTCCTTACAAGAGTATAACCATTACTGTGAACCCCAGCGCTTGGAATGCCCACTATGGCATCTCCAAGACTGACCTTTTCACCTGTAATGATCATATCTTTCCTGACCATTCCCAGACATGTACCTGCAAGGTCAAAACCCTTCACAATATCCGGAAGAGTTGCCGTTTCGCCACCAACTATGGACATACGTGATATCTTTGCACCTTTCTTAAGACCCTCACCTATCTGGGAAGCGAAGCCCTCATCATGCTTTTCAAGGGCAAGGTAATCAACAAAGGATATAGGCTCAGCGCCTATGGCCAGAAGGTCGTTCACATTCATTGCAATGCAATCAATACCCACTGTATTCCAGCGTTTCATCTCGTTTGCTATAAGGACCTTTGAACCCACACCATCCGTAGCAAGGGCTAAGGCGTATTCACCGAAATCGATTAATCCGGCATAGTGACCAATGCCTGTTAAAGGGGCACCCAGACCCTCCCGCTTATAATCCATACCCTGTGTAAGTGCCTTGATAGTGGCTTCTTCTTCTTCAATGTCAACCCCTGACCCGGCATACGTAAGATGCTTATCTTTCATCTGAAATCCCTGCATTGTTTATCAAGTTCGAATTCTTTATGCAGCGTCCTTACAGCATCAAGAGCTTCCTCTATGCTCACCACAAAGGAGATATTATGCTGCGACGAACCCTGACTTATCATAATAATATTTATACCGGCCTTGCCAAGGGAATTGAATACTTTTCCTGCAACACCGGGAATACCATCCATACCTGCACCGACAACGGCAACTACACATATATCACTATCATATGCCACATCACCCACTACATTGGTAGTGAACTCAGACCTTATGGCAGCCACCGCGGCCTCAAGATGATCCTCATTTACCACCAGTGACATGTTAGCCTCGGATGAGGCCTGACTGATCATGATAATATTCACACCAGCATTTGCAAGTGCAGAAAACACCCTTGCTGCTGTACCTATGGTCCCCACCATGCCGGCACCACTGATATTAATAAGAGCTACCTTGTTGATCAGTGTTACAGCTTTAACAACATCCTGTATCTTCTGCTGTTCCGCAACGATAAGTGTACCGGGAAAATCAGGTTCGAATGTGTTCTTCACACGCACAGGGATCTTGTGCCTTATAGCAGGTTCAATGGTCCTTGGATGAAGGACCTTAGCCCCGAAATAAGACAGTTCCATTGCCTCTATATACGATATCTGCGCAAGTGGCCTTGCTTCAGGCACTATCTTAGGATCTGTAGTAAGCACTCCATGGACCTCTTTCCACAGCCATATCTCATCAGCATTTATAGATGCCCCAATAATCGAAGCAGAGAAGTCAGAACCCCCACGGCCCAGAGTAGTGATGATATCCTGTTTGTTCTGAGCAATAAATCCCGTGACCACGGGAATATGGTCCTTCAGCAAAGGACAAAGCCGTTCATGTACCTGTTTATAGCTATCCTCCAGAAGTTTTGCATCCCCGTAGTTGGAATCTGTTACAATGCCAGCCTCCCCACCTGTGAAAGCCTTTGATGGAATACCTAAAGAGCGAATAGAACCACTTACAATAGGAACAGCCAGACGCTCCCCATATGAAGATATATAATCAATAGAACGGTTGGTCAGTTCACCAAGATAACATATGCCTATAAGGGCCTTTTCAAGCTCATCGACCCTGCTGTCTATTACGCCTATACATTCTGATCTGATAGACTCATCAGAAATGGCAAAATTGATAGCATCGTAATGCTTCTTTGACAGGTCGGTAATGAATTCCTTTACCTGGCTTACTTTGCCGTTTCTTGAAACTTCTTTTGCAGTACTGAGCAACCCATCTGTAACACCGCCAAGTGCTGAAGTAACTGCCACAAGTTCATTACCGTTCATATGATATTGCTTTAAAAGCTCTGCCACATGACGGATCTTTTCACCGTTTTCAACGGAAGTCCCGCCGAACTTCATTACGATTCTCATGATAAGACCACATTTACTTTGTCAGCTGATTTCGTCTATAAACAATACGGACCGATATAAAGATTATGTGTCATGAAAGAACAGGCCAGTGTAAAATGACATATAGCCTGCAATTACATGTTATTTGAACTTCTTCAAGAAAACAAAGAATACAAAAAAAACTCCTGCCGTTACAACCAGAGAAATGATGTTTGAAATGTTCGATGTTAAAGGCAAAGACTGGAGAGACAAAACGGAAGACTTGTTTGAGGAACTGTTTTCTTCACCTATGCTTCCTGTAGCCGAACTTGCAATCCCCATTATTGAGCCTGTAATATTATTCCTGATATTAGATGACACCGAGAACTCCCTGGAATAATATGAAAAGTGCCCATCGTTATCAAGCATCATAAGGGTAACATTATGAATACCTGCATCCAGCTCCCCTGTCACGGCTTTATAGGTACCTGGATGCACATATTTCCTGGAATCAATGATTTCCCCATCGATCAGGACTTTAACTTCAGGAGAAGGAACATTCAAAATGTAACTAATGATAGCAACATGTCCGGCTTTCAGTCCGCCTTCTACCGGAGAGATAACCTCAATGTCTACCGCATCCCCCGAGCCAGCACCTATCTCTGATATCTGCTCCTGACGCAATGAAACGTGTTTGAGGAATACAGTGGTTGAATCATCGGACTGGAAAAACGCCTTCACATTGGCAAGAAAGATTGTCCTTGGGCCATTCTCTGAATAAACCGTGTAATAAAAATAATCCTCATAACCAACTTCATCTTCTTTTAATAATTTACCATCGTATTTGAGCCTAAGAGATACCGTCTCATCATCCACACCACCAGTCTCAAGTGTGTAGAGTCCAGCCAGATCAAGCTCATAACCACTTTTCAGTGAATAGCTCTTATCAAGGAGAAAATAATGTCCTACATCTTCCACAGGGTCAAGATACTGTTCAATGTATACAGTGGAATAAAAATCACCGCCTGATCTTTTCACAGAGCCTTTTGGAGTTATCCGCAGGATCAGATAATCTTTCTCTTTCTCATTATCCGTTACAACGGAGCGGATATATTCAAGAGGAACATCTTTTTTTGCAAGGTTATTTTCAATTTTAACAGGCTTACCATGAAGATATACATCTATCAGCATTTCACCGGTGTTACTGCTCACATCCACTATCCTGACAGAATAACCCTGTTCCAGGAACAATTCATCCTTAATGGTTACCGAAGGTTCTGAATAATGAACCATTGTCTCTGTGCTGACACCTGCTCCAGGAAAGGCACACATGAACAAAAGACAGATAAAGATAATTACAAAACGTATATATTTCATCGAAACCTCACATCATAGGACCGGATAAAAATGACATTCAATTATGCTACTTTGTATGCATATTATTGTCTTATGGTTTTTATTGATTTCTACTAATATAGGCGAATAGGTGAAAATATGAAATATGTAGTACTCATAGGGGATGGAATGGCAGATGAGCCCCTCGAAGAATTCGGGAACCGGACAGTTCTCCAGAAAGCCAATACACCCAACATGGATTACATAACCATAAATGGCAGGGCCGGGCTGGCACGAACGGTCCCGGAAGGATTACATCCCGGAAGTGATGTGGCGAACATGTCTATTTTGGGCTACGACCCAAAAAAGTACTATTCTGGAAGAGCACCCCTTGAAGCTGTGAGTATGGGCGTGGAACTGGAAAAAGATGATGTTGCATTCCGATGCAACCTCATAACAATAAAGAACGACCTGATAACTGACTACAGCTCCGGGCATATAAGCAGTGAGGAAGCAAAGGAACTAATCCAAAGTATCAGGTCTGATCTTGGAGATGAGAGATTTGAGTTCTACCCCGGGATAAGCTACAGACACCTTATGGTAGCAAAGAAAGCCTTTGGTGCCAATACAGAATGTGTCCCACCACATGATGTTATAGACACCAACATGCATGAACACATGCCAAAAGGAGAGGACAGCGAGGCCATCTCAGAACTTATTGAAAAGTCCATGGAGATACTTAAAGAACACCCTGTGAATATGAAGAGGATAGCAGAAGGTAAGAACCCGGGAAACTCCATATGGCTATGGGGACAGGGATTTGTACCTGCGTTCACTCCATTTAAAGAACTTTACGGACTTAACGGAGCCATTATCTCAGCTGTTGACCTCGTTAAGGGAATTGGCACATATGCAGGGCTTGATGTGATCGAAGTCCCCGGAGCTACAGGATATCTTGACACTAATTATATAGGCAAGGCAGAGTACGCCATTGAAGCCCTCAAGAACCATGATTTTGTCTTTGTGCATGTTGAAGCGCCAGACGAGGCAGGACACATGGGAGATGTGAATGCAAAGATACAGGCAATAGAAGACTTTGATGAGAAGGTCGTTGGCACTGTACTTAAGGGAGCCATTGAAATGGAAGAGGACGTAACCATCATGGTCCTGCCTGACCATCCAACACCTATTGCATTAAGGACACACACATCCGCACCAATCCCTGTGGCAATATACTGCACCCTGGAAGAGGAAGCTGACAAAGCAGATGCATTTGATGAGGAGTCTGTCAGAAAGGGGTCGCTTGGAACTGTATATGCTGCTGACCTAGTGGAAATGCTGATCAGTAAGAAGTGGGTATTATAAGCTTGTTTTTACAGCTCATAATATATAAATAAGAATACCCGGATATTACTGAGTAATGGGAGTACCAATAGGATCGATAGTCCCATCTATAAGATAAAAAGGAGTGGTATACATGAAGTTTGGACTGACTCCCTGGAGAACCTCGGGGATTTCCGGATTGGACCCCTTGGATGAGATGAAGCGCATGCATGATCGACTCAACCGTTTTTTCTCAGAAGAGGGAAAAAGATCAGAGATGATGGACATAGATACGCTTTCACCTCTTGTGGACATCAAAGAGAAAGACAACAATATAATTGTCACAACTGATCTGCCTGGTATTGACAAAAAGGATGTCAACATCGATATCAAAGATAATATGGTATGGATAAGTGCCAATACGCATAAAGAATCCGAGGAAGAAAAGGAAGGGTATCTTATGCGTGAGCGCAGCTACAACAGGTTTGCACGTGCATTCAATCTGCCTGCAGCTGTCAGAGAAGGAGATGCAAGTGCAAAACTTGAAGATGGCGTACTTACCATTACATTGCCAAAAGCAGAGATCGAGGAAAAGCACAGGATAATGATAGAGTGAACTTTATTAACAAACGTCCTTTAGGACGACACTCTTTTATTTCTATTTTCTTTTATTTCCAAACCCTTGTTTTGCGGCATCAGTAAAAAATATCATCATCCTTTGCTCAGTCGGGGTAACTGTCATCATCGCCGCAGGAAACAATATGCCCATATACTATAATTAGCTTTTCGGATTATTCCCATAACAATAATGAATACCATTCACAACATTTTTGAAATAAAACGCAATCTAACTTCATTACTTTGGGAGGAAACTGATTGAAACTCAATGCATTCACTGTGGATAACATACCCCTTATAAAAAAAGGGGATGACATCGCATCTATAATCTGTGAAAGAACAGAAATAGAGGACAATGACATCATAGTCGTGGCATCTACCATCGTTTCAAAAGCAGAGGGCAGAACTTTCAGGCTGGAGGATATCAATGCAAAAGAAGAAGCCAAAAGAATTGCAGACAGGCATGGTCTTGATGAAAGGTTCGTGCAGGCTGTTCTGGACAGCAGCCATGAGGTACTGGTGGAATTCCCGATATTTCTCGTAGAAACAAACAACGGACATATTTGCATAAAAGCTGGAATCGATGAATCCAATGTTGACAAAGGATACCTGGCATACCTGCCGCCTGACCCGGACCTTAGTGCACAGTTGATTGGAGAGGGCATAGAGAAGATCACAGGAAAAAATATCAGTGTCATAGTCACCGATACCAATGGAAGGGCCTTTAAGGTAGGGCAGACAGGAATTGCCATTGGAGTTTACAGCATACGTCCCATAAACAACTGGAAAGGCAAAAAGGACCTCTTTGGCAATACTCTGGCAATTACAGAGGAAGCAGTTGCCGATGAGATTGCAGGGGCTGCAAACCTCCTCATGGGTGAAGGTGACGGAGGATATCCTGTGATTATCATCCGAGGGCTGCAACTCCGGTCCAAGGACGGTTCAATAAAAGAGATGTATCGCAGCGACAGGGAGGATGTGATCAAAAAAGGACTTCGGTCTTTAAACCGGATCTGATACCTGGATATTGACAACCTCAACACCTGAATCCGAGAAGAAATCCAGTGCATCCGTATCGGGATAAGGCTGGATGTAGACCACTCTTTTGATATTGGAATTGATGATCATCTTGGCACAGAGTATACATGGCTGATGTGTGCAGTAGAGTGTGGAACCATCTGTGCTCACTCCATGCAGAGCGGCCTGTATGATAGCGTTCTGCTCCGCATGGACAGCACGGCATTTCTCATGACGTGTGCCTGAAGCAATATTATTCTGCTGCCTTACACAGCCAATATCAAGGCAATGTTCCATATTCCGGGGTGCACCATTATACCCTGTGGAAAGTATACGTTTATCCCTTGCGATAACAGCACCAACCCTGTTCCGCAGGCATGTAGAACGTTTGGATACCACGGTTGCTATTTCAAGGAAATACTCATCGATACTTGGCCTGTCATTCATTGCTTAAGAGAAGCAGTAAGTGGTATATATAAGTTATAGTGTAAGAGTGTATCAATCAATCATTTCCACTAGAACATGGAATTGAAAAACTAGTATTCCGGAGTATAGAAACATGGTAGTCGGTTTGACTGAACGGTTGGATTCTTTTGTTAGAACGCACAACGATCGTCAGCTTGCAGCAATACCGCTTGCATTATTCGTGATTGCATTATTGATACTGGCATTCACTTTCGCAAGTACCGGTGCACCTGTCAAGCTTGGCATGGAATTTAAAGGCGGAACAATGATTTCCGTTGCTACAGAGGAAAGTGTACTATCTTTTGAGGAGACATTTGCCGATTATCCATTGAATAACATCAGACAGACCGGATCTCGAGTCATAATGCAATTCGGACCCATGAGTGATGATATGCAGCATGAGCTGGTGAGTAATGTAGTAGGTTCCTATACCGGCGTGGAAATAAACCAGATAGGACCTGTATACGGAGCAAGCCTTCAGAAACAGGCTGTAATAGCAGTAATTATATCATTTATAGGCATGGCTCTCCTGGTCTTTTTGATATTCAAGACATTCGTACCATCTATAATAGTAGTAGTGTCAGCATTATCTGACATAATAATAGCTGCTGCATTTATGAATGTGGCAGGGATAGAATTGTCCCTGGGAACCGTAGCAGCCCTGCTTATGATCATCGGTTACTCGGTTGACAGTGATATATTGCTTAACACACGGGTCCTCAAGAGAAGGGGTACAACCCAGGAGAACATCACCAGTGCAATGTATACGGGTGTGACCATGACGACTACAACACTTGCCGCGCTTATAGTGATGTACCTGGTATCCACTTATTCATATCTTTTAAGTTCATCACTATCACAGATAACCCTCCTTTCAAACATAGCTATTGTACTGATCTTCGGACTGGTAGCAGACCTGATCAATACCTGGATGCTTAATACATCCATATTGAGATGGCATGTGAATAAAAATGGCTCAAGGAGGCGTAAAGCATGAGAGATGATGAGCAGGAACAGAGCATTTACCGGGACTACAGAATAATCCTGTTCGCACTGGCAATAATTGCTTCCTTGTTCTTCATACAGCCATGGTACTCGTCAGACGAAGGTTTCACGAGCAACCTTAACTATGGCCTTGATCTGCAGGGCGGATCCTGGCTTCAGGTGAAACTCCAGGGCGCTGTTGTACAACTGGATGCAGATAGTGGCCTCCTGATCAGGGAAATAGTAAAAACGAACCTCGGAGAGAACGTCGAGATAAGAACGGTGGAAGAAAGGGAAGATGGGACAACAGTCATATTCACATCCGGTTCGATGCTCACAAACAACCAGATAGATCAACTTGGTCTTGGACAGGCGACCATTTCCCGAAGTAACAATATAACTGAATTGACGCTCCACACCTCAAAAGTGACCCTCATTACCAGATATCTTTCAGATTCACTAAAGGCCGAAGTCATACCGGGGCTTGTTTCCAGTGGCATGCAATACGAGATAAGGACCGCTGTTTCCCAGGAAGAGCTTGAGATACTGATGGCAGTTGTTGAGGGATCAATTGTAACCGACCTCAATGGAGAACCCATCTACAGAGAAGGCGTGACGGTAGAGACAAGGGACCTGACAAAAGAAATACTTAGTGATAAGCTCAATTCCCTGGGACTTAAGGATATACCCGTAAGGACCGCAGGCGATGACTACATTATAATTGATTTTGCGGGAATAGACCTTGCAACAGCCAAGAACATTGCAGAGAGGCCTGGTAAATTCGAGATACGGATAGCCACCCAGGGAAATGAGTCCATGCATGTCCTTTATGGGGATGAGATCCGGGCCGTGAGTATTGTCGGATACAATGACAATGACGGGCAGTGGTATGTGCCTTTCACCCTTACAGATGCCGGTGCTCTTGCACTTCAGAAAGCTGCCATCGAGACCGGTGCAACCCGTAATCCGTTGTCACATAATCTGATAATGTACCTTGATGACAGGGAAGTTTACAGTGCACCACTCAGCCATTCAGCCGCTGCCCGCCTTGAGGAAGTACCTATATATTCGTGGCAGGCATCCACAGGCCCTGACGAGGATAGTAAGGCAAGGGCCGAACAATTGCAGATACATCTGCGTGCCGGTGCTTTGCCTGTGAATGTGGAACTTGTAGGTTCAGGACAGGTAGATGCCACACTTGGAAAACAGTTCAAGGAACAGGCGGTTCTTGCAGGGTTTTTGGCACTGTTTGGTGTTGCATTCGTAATATATAGAAAATACAAGAAAAAAGGCATACTAGTACCAATGGTGGCCACTTCTGTAAGTGAAGTCATCATGATACTTGGTTTTGCAGCAGCAACCGGGTGGCAACTTGACCTTGCAAGCATTGCAGGTATAATAGCAGTCATAGGAACAGGTATTGACCATCTGGTCATCATCACTGATGAAGTACTTTATGAAGGGAAACTGCCTCCGAAGAAAGTATATCTTGCCAGGATAACAAAAGCGTTCTCTATAATATTTGCAGCCGCTGCAACTACCATTCTTGCAATGTCACCCCTGGTCTTCATGGGATTCGGTGCACTTAAGGGATTTGCAATAACCACTATAGTGGGCGTCCTGATAGGAATATTCATTGCAAGACCTGCATATGCCAGAGTGATACCTGAGGTTCTTGAAACGAACCCCAATGACACAGAATAAGAATAAGAGGTGAGTGTTTGAGAGACCTGTGGACTGTAAAATACCGGCCAAAGAGCCTCGAAGAGATAATGGGTAACGAGCAATCCATTGACATGGTGAAAAAGCTCATCAAGTCCAACAACATGCCACACCTTATATTCCATGGACCGGAAAACACAGGTAAATCAAGCACTGCCTTTGCACTTGCCAGGGAAATGTACGGGGATGATTATGAAAGGAACCTGGCTTACTTTAATGCATCAGATTTCTTTGAGCAGGGTAAGAACTACCTTGTACGTGACAAACGTTTCACACGCATAATAGGGACCGATGATCCAAAAAAGATAGATAAGAGTGTCATATATGTCTTTAAAGACATCATAAACGAATATGCAGGCATGGGGCCAGTTGATGCCGATTTCAAAATAATATTCATTGATAACGCAGAGTCCCTTAAATCCGATTCGCAACATGCACTCAGGAGAATAATGGAGAAATACACTGCAACCTGTCGTTTTATTCTCTCTACAAGCCAGCCGTCAAAGCTGATAAATCCACTGAGGTCCAGAGGATTACAGTTATTCTTTACCCACGTTTCTGATGACAAACTTGCAAAGTTCATTTCCAGTATCGTTGAAAAAGAAGGGATCATCATTAACACTGATGGAATTGATGCACTTGTATATCATGCAAAAGGTAATGTCGCCAGAGCAGTTAATACACTCCAGATAGCATCAATACAGAATGAAAATAAGGAAATTGGTCCACAACAGATATACGACTCAACACTGAGGGAACAATCAGAGAACGTAATAAAACTGTTTGAGGCTATGATCTCAAAGAATCCCCTGGAAGCCAGAAAATACATTGACAACCTGATACTTGAAGAGGGGTTATCAGGCAGGGAGATAATTCTTCTGTTGCATAAGGTTGTAATCGGTTCCAGCGAACCTGATGACATTGTTGCAAAGTGGATAAATAAAATCGCGGATACGGATTTCTACCTTACCGAAAGTGCAAATGAAAGAATACAACTGCAATCGCTTGCAGCAATGTTCTTCAAATAGACCTTTTTTTGATTATGTTCAACTATATCAATGGTTCAGATGAGCAACGATGAGAAAATAAAATTTGAGACTGCCTGCAGGGAAATACTGGACATGGTCCTTGATGGGCGGATAAGTGATGAAAAGCAACTCAATGAAACTAAGAAGAAGGTTGCAAAAGCTTTTCAACTGCGCAGCCTGCCTAAAAATGCAGATATCATCATTTCTGGCAACGACAAAGAGCAGGAGATGGTCCGTGCCATACTCCAGCGCAAACCTGTACGAACCATATCCGGTGTGGCAGTCATAGCGGCAATGACATCACCTGCCCCCTGCCCTCATGGAATATGTGTTCCGTGCCCTGGAGGACCCTCATCGGAGTTCAGATCACCCCAGAGCTATATGGGAAGGGAACCTTCCACCATGCGGGCAATACAATTCTCATATGATCCTTACAGGATAGTCACCAACCGGCTGACACAGTTAAAGCAGATAGGTCATGAGGTCAAAAAAGCAGAGCTTATCATTATGGGAGGTACCTTTTCAGCAAGGTCTGTAGACTACCAGGAATGGTACACAAAACGCTGCCTTGAAGCCATGAATGATTTTTATGGAGACTCCTGGAGAGAAAAGGCCCATCCTATCGGAAAGACAATCCCGTATTTTACAATAGAAGATGTCCAGAAGGCAAATGAGACAGCAGAGGTCAGGAATACAGGCATCACCTTTGAAACACGTCCTGACTGGGCAAAAACAACCCACATTGATAAGCTACTGGAGCTGGGAGCAACAAAAGTAGAGATAGGTGTTCAGAGCACTTACGATTTCATTCTTGAGAGAATGAAGCGAGGCCACAGTGTTGCAGACAGTATCGAGGCGAACAGAGTACTGAGGGATAGTGCTCTGAAAGTAGGTTTCCACATGATGCCCGGTCTTCCGGGAACTGATATGGAGATGGATGCCAGGAATTTTAAAAGGCTGTTTGATAATCCGGGATTCAGGCCAGATTATCTGAAGATATATCCGACCCTTGTTACAGAAGGCACCGAACTTCAGCAAATGTGGGAGAAGGGTAACTACCAGGCTATGGGGGATGAGGAAGCAACATTGCTCCTGTCCAGGATCAAGTCCTTCATACCTAAATGGGTAAGGTTGCAGCGTATACAGAGGGATATTCCCTCACCCCAGATACTTGCAGGAGTAAAAAAGAGCAATATACGCCAGCTTGCAAGTGAGCACCTTGAACAGCATGGCGGTAAATGCCGATGTATACGCTGTCGTGAGGTCGGGCATAACATACTGAAGGGAAATGAGCCTGTAATGGACAATATAGAACTTACAGTTGAGACCTATGAATGCTGCGAAGGCAAGGAGCATTTTATTTCTTTTGAGGATACTGAAAAGGATATTCTGATAGGTTTCCTTAGATTGAGATTACCCTGCAGACCTCATCGGGATGAGCTGAAAAATGCAGCACTTGTAAGAGAACTGCACATATACGGCTCATCGGTTGCCGTGGGAAAAGATGCAGGAAAGTATGACTGGCAACACAGAGGATATGGAAGGGAACTACTTTCATATGCAGAGGAGTTAGCTGCAGACTCAGGTTATGGGAAGATTGCAATAATAAGTGGCATAGGAGTCAGGCAATATTATAGAAAGTCAGGCTATGAACTGGAAAAAGTATATATGACAAAAAAATTATAAAATTTATGTATATGCTAATTTATTGATATTTAAGGTAAATTAGATAATATAATACTACATAATAGCTAAAATGATAGCTAAAAAATCCGGACAATAAAATAAGGAGAAGAAATGTCATATTCTGAAGTGTTTGAGGAAATTGTAAATAATCTTAAAAATATCAATACCAAACTTGATCGTGTCATTGCAAAGATGGAACAAAAGGATGATCATGTTAGTAAAAAGACTCAAATAATGGCAGATTACCTGGATGTCATGACACTTTTGTCCCTTCCTGACCATTTAAGGACAACTGCAACAACATTATTTGAGATCGGACCTGCAACTGCAGACGAGATTGCAAATATGACACATAAAGAAAGAGCCGTGGAAAGTAATTACCTCAACCAACTTGTCAGGATGGAACATGTTACAAAGTATAGAGAAGGAAGAAAGGTTTATTTCAGTATAAACGAAAGTTTAAGGAAAAAATAATATATCATAGCATGGATACATCGTCCTTTCAGAGAAAATTGAAACAAACCATATCTAAAATTAACTTGCCCGAAACATGACCCTGACATTAGCAATACATTCCTCCAAAGGAGGAACAGGAAAAACCAGTATAGCCATAAACCTGGCAGTTGCTTTTGCATCTGCCGGTAAAGATACGTGCCTTATAGACATGGATCTTAGAGGCCCTTCCCTGTGTTCCATGTTCGAACCAAAGGTGCATTTCTGGATCAACGATTTTTTGTCCGGAAGATGCAATATCAAAGATACCTTAAAAGATATTGGAAAAGACATGAATACAAAAGGTCATCTGTGCCTGAGCTTTGCAAATCCTGAGATTGCAGAGATAAGGAACCTGGCAAGTAAAGACAGAAGCTGGCAGGCAGGAGCTCTAAAAACACTGATGAACGGGAAAAAAGAGCTTATCAGAAGTGATATGGACATCATCATATTTGACACAAGCCCGGGAGTGGAATATGAATCCATAAATGCTGTTGCTGCTTCAGACATGGTTATCATAGTTCATAATGACACAAATGCATGTTACAGTTGCACTGAACAACTTATAAAAGGTATCTATAATCCCCTGGATAAAAAATGTGCCATTATAGACAATATGAAGCATGGAAATTGTCTTAATAATATAGAAAGAAGCAGATATGGAGTACCCATCCTTGCAACCATACCTTGCATGTGCGAAGTTGCAACCCGTAGCAATAATGAGATACTTATCCATACCGAACCGGAACATTTATTCTCAAAAAGTATAATTACTATCAAAGAAGAGATCGAAAGACTGTATTGAAACCATAATACAGGGTTCATTCATCTTCTTATGGTTCATCTTCTTCTATGATCTTCATTACATCTTTATGAATATATTCATCCAGATCCTTTGATCTGATTTGTTCTATTTCCTCTTCAATATCCCCTGAAGAAAGCAATATATCCTTGAAAACAATGATAAGCACATAAACCACAAAAGCCGGGAATATCGCCAGTATCAGCCTCTCAACCGGATAAATGAAGATCACTGACTGATACATATTTGCAGGCAGGCCATAGAGAAGATAGTAAGCAATACTGCCTGCCATATGATTGGAAAGGACGCCCATGAGGGAGGCCAGGAAAAGCGCCAGGAATACATAGATTTTGGAAGTGGCGGTCTTTGCAAGAATGGGCTTTTCAAAGATGATGAAACAGCCAAGTACCAGCAGATGAAACCAGGGATAATAAAATGCGACACGCCCTACATCGAGCAGGTACCAGATAACTATGAGCCCGAGGAATATTCTCTTTGCAGCCTTATGCTCCCGGTTAACTACAAGGCCGGCAACTATTGAACTAAGTGCGATGATCAAAGGTGAGATCTGGGAAAAGGTACTTTTTGAAAGATATGTCCCCTCGGTCATAGCCTCATGCAAAAGCATGCCGGTCACAGATACAATGGAACCCCAGAAAGGGCCGAAAAGCATGCCATTCAGTGTTCCGAAAGAAACTATGGAACTGATCCTGACATCATCCAAGCCTGCAACATCCATAAAATCAGGCAGAAAGCTTGAAAAATACATCAAAACTATACCAAATATAAGGTAAATTGCCTTTACATCATTTTTGACCCTTAATTGTGGCAACAGTTTTGGATACATATCCCTTAAATTGGAGATAAAGCGATATAAACTTTTACAAGCAAACAAAAACAATTCTCAAAAAAAAGTCTCTACGCACTTATTTTTTAGTCGGACAAATTAAAATGTATATCATATCTGTATATACATTCAGTATGTTAGTTTAAATGATTGCATTTCAGTTCTAACTAACAAATACATTGAAAATGAAGTGTTTTCATTAAAACAAAGTTTTTTATGTGATGCGGTAAAATAATAACAGTGCATCTTAAAATCCTCAGTATATTAATTATAACTAATATATTAAAAAATATATAGTTAGTTTTCAAAAATTCGAGACATAACACTGTGAACATGCAAAAAGTAAATGATAGAGAAGTATTGAATAAAAACACAAACTGTATTAAAAAAATAAACAATTATACCATTGAACTAATTTATACCATTAATATAATGTTATATTCGTAACCTTAAAATAAAAGTTTGTATATACACTAATTTCTAGAGAGAAAAAAATCTAGAGATAACCTCACAAAAATCATGCAAGCTATTGAAAGGTAAGGAAGGTAAAACATGAAAATAAGAGTTGTAAGTTCTAAAGAAGAGATTAACACCCTTGGCCCAAATGAAGAGATCATCCATCTTGCATTCAGACCATCAAATACAGATATATTCTCACTTATCATGAAGTGCCCCAATGTAAAAGCACTCCACATACCCAGCTCCTACAAGAGAACCATATCAAACTCTGCAAAGATGTATCTTGAGATGCAGGGGATCGAATTACTTGAAGGCGACGTATGGGGACACAGAAAGGACATAAATGAATATTCAGAGGTATCACAAAGCGTTTATGACCGTATCGCACAGTACAAGCAGGATGGACTTTCAGATGAGGAAGTAGAAGAAAAGATGATCCGGGAAACAAGACTCAGCCCTGACTTTGTCAAGTTCCTCGTCAAACAGGGATAATAAAGTGATTATCCGGCTTTAAGCCGGAAAACTTCCCAATTGGAAGAATATATCATCACGCATAATTTACCATATATCTTAAATAATACTTTTCTTGTATGCGGATGAGTACCAGCAACAAACAATAATATTCCATAGTATATTCATTGCTGCTGCTGAGCCCGGCACATATACAAATAGAATGTCGTTAGTAATACCCTAAAGGAAAAACTGACCCCAGACCTGAGAAGTCATATCTGCAAGATCCACACTTCAGGACCAGGCTTCAGACCTCCTGTAAAAACTGTCATTGGAAAGGAAGAACTCATTGCATTTCATTCAGCTTCAGGCCAACCACAGAGACAACAACTATGAATATTATGAGCGAGGCGATAAATCCATATTCCTGGGAAAATGAGTCCCTTACATGGTGTGCAACCGCAAACAGTATGATCAGCAATACCACAGTACCCGTCGAAGCTATTATTTCCATGTTTTTCTTATTCATCAGTGTGTTAAATGATCAAACATATACATCAATCTGACGATTTGTAAAAATATCCCGGAACAGCATTAAATATAACCTTGAAAATAATATGATCCTAAAAACGTGATAGTACAATGACAGAATTTGAAAGGGTACTTGTCCAGTCATTCAATGCATTCTTTGAGGATAAAAAGCTCAAAGGAGTAGCATACAGGCTAAAACAGCACAGGTTCACAGCCCAGTTCCTGGATGTGCTGGTAGATTCGCTTGACCCTGACTACTACATGGGGATAGAATGCAAGAGCATATCTGTGGATAAAGGTGCAAAGGCACTTTATTTCACACAGCATTTCACAACTGATAAGAATGGTGTCCACCAGATAGAAAGAATATCAGACTTCCTGTTAAGGTCAGGAAGAACAGGATTCCTTGCAGTGGAATTGAAAATGGGAGTGGGGCATTCAAGGGAGGCATACATGATTCCCTGGACAGAGCTGTGCCGCAGGTATAAAGAAGAAGGAACGGCAAAAATAACCGTGGATGAGATAAGAGCTTATCCAAATATCGGGAGAGAACGCAATAGATACCAGATAGATCCCAAGGGATGGAAAAAGCTCAGGCTGATAGAATAACGAGGAACACATAAATGACTGAAACCATGTCAATGATGACAGAACATGCCAGGGAATGTGCCGAAGAAATAAAAAGATACGATGAGATACAACTGGTCTCCCATATCGACGCAGACGGGATAACATCTGCAGCCATTATTGCAAAAGCCCTTGAAAGATACGGCATAGGCTACAAGATGCTGTTTGTAAAACAGCTTGATGAGAACATCGTAAAAAAACTGACAGATGATGCACCAGATCTTGTCATTTTCACTGACCTTGGAAGCGGGCAACTGGAACACATAAATAATTACGGATTGAATGCCATTGTTTGCGACCATCATCGCCCTCAGGGTGAAAACAGATTTCATCTTAATCCCCATCTTTTCGGAGCAAACGGATCCTATGAGATAAGCGGCTCTGGAACAACTTTCATACTTGCAACACAGCTTGGAAACAATCATGACCTTGCTGATCTTGCTATCGTAGGATGTGTCGGGGACATGCAATACCGCAAGCATGGCAAACTCGTAAGTCTTAACAGGATTATACTTGAAACAAACCCTGATGTTATAAGCTCAAAGACAGACATATCACTTTTTGGCAAGCAGACAAGACCCGTTTACAAGATGTTACAATATTCTTCCGACCCTTTCATCCCCGGACTCACAGGTAATGAGGATGCATGCACAGATTTCCTTTCCAGGACCGGACTTCAGTTCTCAAATGATGAAAGATGGAGAAGATGGATAGATCTTTGCGATCAGGAAAAGATGAAGATCACATCATCCCTTCTGCAGTATTGTATGCAGAATGGCATGTCATCCTACAATATGGGAAGGCTGGTAGCAGAAGGGTACATACTTCTGGGTGAGAAGGAAGGTACCGAGATGAGGGATGCAACAGAATATTCAACCCTTCTCAATGCAACCGGCAGATATATGGAAGCTGAAATCGGCATGCAGGTATGCATGGGAGACCGTGACAAAGCCTATGAGCAAGCACGCGAGCTTCTGAACAACCATCGCAGAAACCTTGTCAATGGATTGAACTTTGTAAAGGAGAATGGTATTAAAGAGCTATCACATGTCCAATATTTCGATGCAGGAAAAGACATACCTGAAACCATTGTTGGGATTGTTGCAGGGATGAGCCACTTCTCTGCAGGCAACCGCAAGCTCCCGATAATTGCATTTGCTGACAAGGAAGACGGTCATAAGGTATCAGCGAGGGGAACACAGGAACTTGTCAACAGGGGACTCAACCTTGCAGATGCCCTGACTATTGTATGCCAGGAACTTGGAGGTGCAGGAGGCGGCCATGATATTGCAGCGGGTGCTACAGTCCCATTTGGTAAAAAAGAAGAGTTCATCAGTAAACTCAATTCAACTATTGCTGCGCAGCTTACAAGAGCATGAATGCGTCACAGGACATCGTTGATGTGGGAAAGTTCATTTATATCTATAAGTGTGGACATCGCATTGGTCCATATTGGGATGCCATGCTCCTGAACTATGGCCATCGGATTTGTACCACCTATAACAACGATACCAAGATGATCGCGCTCAACGGGCACGTCCAGTATTCTTGTGTTTGGCTCGCCCACTTCAAGGATACCGTTTATACCCGCATCCACCATATCAGAAAGAGTGCTGTCAATAACATCCCTGGCAACCATAGGTGCCTCGCGCAGATTTGCAAGTATCTTGCCAGAGCCTGTTTTGAGCATACTCATGACAGATGTGAGTTCCTGTGACATAAGGACCTCCAGCGGATCTATCGTGGTACTCTGATATGTGAGTACATTTGTGAAACGTATGGGTTCTCCGTCCCGTATCTCAACAAGTCCGCCAAAACGGGGCTTTACCATCACACCAGCCTTGAGAAGCAGGCCATCGATAGTAATGCTGCATACAGTTGCAAATCCGACCTCATCTTTGCCGATCGTCCTTTCACCGATACTATCCCCTTCATGAAGTATCTTTAACAAAGGGCTGACAGAGAGACCGCTGTTGATAGCCATACTGAATATCCGGAAAACATCGTCGAAATACTGCCGGTCAATAAGAGATAGGTTAACGATCACATCTCCCTCCATGGTCCTGGGATTGAATGTGGTCCTGAACATAAGGTCCTCTATTTTCGATGATGTGAACTGAATGCGATGATCCATTTGCAAAGACATACCTCTCTATCCGTATTATAACTGCTAAGGTTTAGTAACTGCCAGGAATTTATAGTTTCGCATGGCAGCTTTATAAAGTACATCACTCTGTGAATATCGCTTTTTTGAATATAGCAGGATAATCCTGCGGGCTTGTAAGGAAACGGAGCTTTCCGATATCATTTACCAGCCCATACATATCCTTGCCACAGAAAAGACCTGCCTCCGGATAATCCTTTGCCTTTACAGATCTTATCTCGGGCACCTGAGGGTAATCGGGGTTCTTTACAAAACCACTTTTGAGGAGATAATATGCACCCCCGAAAAGCTTCCTGATAGGTTCATAAAGGGAAGAAAAATCACGACAGACCCAATTAGCCATTTTAAGGGTCTTGTCTGATGCATTGATGGTTATGTGACCATAATCGGGAGGAACCAGAACAAGATCACCTTCCTTTGCCTTACACACAATCACATCAACTATCCTTTCACCTTCGGCCTTCTGGAGAAGATAGATTGCCTCTCCTTTAAGTACCTGATACAGCTCGGCATATGACACATGATGGCCCGGTACAGGAGGATGGTAGTGTCCTGCAGTCTTTACATACTCATCACCAAGCATTGCAGGAGGGATTATAGTGATATCATACCTTAAACTGTTCCCTACTATTATTTTGTGATCAGATTCGTTTTTTGAGAGATCACGATACATATAATAAAGCTCAATGTTATCCTGTGAGCGCAGCCATTCCTTATCATATACAACCTCATCCATATCATTAAGCATCCTTATATCAGGATGATGGATGTTCCCATAAAAATCCAGTTCTTTACCCATTTGATCACACTTTACCAATCGTAATACCAATCATAACAAAACGAGGTATACAAAACAATAATTGCTATCCACAGTATATATTTTTGCCGCAAATTGCCTAATTAGGTGAACGTGTAACCTACAGGAAAAATCATCTATTCAGATTTTCAAGTATCCTGTTTGCAAGTACCTTGCTTATGCCATCAAGCCTTGCCAATTCTTCAGGCGAAGCAGACCCTATCTTCTCCACAGAGCCGAAAGTCTCAAGCAAAAGGCGCTTTCTGGAAACACCAACCCCGGGTATTGCATCTAGTTCGGAGTGTGTCAGGCTGGCAGAACGTCTCCTCCTGTGAGAACTTACAGCAAACCTGTGGGCTTCATCACGGATGTGCATCAGCAGCTTTAGTGCAGGAGATGTATGTGGAAGGATGATGACCTCTTCAGGACCTTTTCTGGTGGTGATTATATGCTCAAATCTCTTGGCAAGGCCAATAATTGGTATTTCAAGACCAAGAGACTCAAGAGAGGACCTTGCAGCACTAACCTGCCCCGGTCCCCCGTCAATTAGGATCAGGTCAGGCATCTCTTCCTTAACATTCAGCAATCCTGAGTACCTCCTGTATACAACCTCAGCCATCATTGCAAAATCATCTATACCCTTCACCGTTCTGATATTGTGCTGTCTGTACTTGTTATTAGCAGGTCTTCCATTCTCAAAATACACCATGGAACCAACTGCATTTGTCCCGGAGATGTTGGAAATGTCAAAACCTTCTATATGCACGGGAAGAGATCTGAGGGATAGCACCTGCTGCAGTTCTTCAAGTGCAGAAATTGCAGATTCTGATGGTGCAGGTTTTAGCAGGGCCATTTTTCCGGACATTTCTGCGTTCCTTGCGGCCATCTCCATCAGTTTTTTCTTTTCCCCCCTCAGAGGCACATGCACCTTTACATCCCTGCCTGAGCGCCTGCAAAGCCAGCTGACAATCAGTTCCTTCTCAGGTAGTTCGTACTGCACCAGGATCTCAGGAGGGATTGGTGAATCCTGATAATACTGTTTTACAAACTGAGCCATAGATTCCTCGATACTTTCAGATACCTCGGCGCCAAGCAAAGTGAAATCAGCCTTGCCTACCATACTACCATGACGCACATAGAATAGCTGTATGTAGATTGCCTTCTCATCTGCAAAAGCTGCCAGTACATCACGGTCATCAGTGCCTGAACTTGCAATCTGTTGCTGAGATAGGGACCTTACTGACAGTATCTGGTCCCTGATAATTGCCGCAGACTCGTAATCCTGCCCCATTGCCAGGGAATCCATCTTGTTTTCAAGCCCCTTCAAAAGATCTGCAGTATCACCTTTCAGAAATCGTACAGCTTCCATGACCCTTCTACGATACTCATTTTTGTCAAGGCCATCCTTACAGGGAGCCATACAACGCCTGATATGATAATTCAGACATGGGCGAGTCCTTCCCGGCTCTATTTTCTTTTTACATTGGCGGAGCATGAACACACGGGAAACTATGTCAAGGGTTGTACGAATGGCTTTGACATTAGTATAAGGTCCAAAATAGAGCCCTCCATCCATGAGCCTGCGGCGGGTCAGGAATATGCGGGGGAATTCGGCATTTATTGTTACCTTGACATATGGATAGCGTTTATCGTCCTTTAACCTTACATTGTAGCGGGGCTTGTATTTTTTGATAAGGTTTGCCTCAAGCACCAGGGCATCGATCTCTGAATCAGTTACAATGTACTCAATATCATCGATGTGCCTGACAAGCGTAACAGTCTTTGGAGAAAGATTTTTATCCGACTGGAAGTACTGGCGCACCCTCTTGTCCAGGGATTTGGCCTTGCCCACATATATGACGTCCCCGGAGATATCTTTCATCAGGTATACGCCGGGTAGTCCCGGGAGAGTCTTCAGGTCAAAGATCATATCAGATGCATTCGGAAAATTTATTTTCGATGAAACGTGGAAGCATCATGTCGATTATTGTCTTTAGGTTCACTATATCCTCACGATTGTACTTCAGCAACAGTTCAAGTGCATCATCATCCCCGCGCTCGTACTGGTGCCAGAGACGCACAGCATCAAAACCACTTATCCCAACAGTTTCCTCTGCCCTTGAGATACCCAGCTCGCATTCTATCTTTTTCAGGCCACCGGTCAGGGATATGCGCCTTAGGGGATACATAAGGTCCGCGTGGAGCTGGTTGAACTCGATCCCAGGGAATTCATGTTTGATGAATGGCAGGTCAAATCTCGCCCCGTTAAAGGTAACAAGGAACTCATACTCAGGAAATATATCGACTATCTCATCAAGGTCAATTCCTTTTACATAGGTACGTGCATCCTTACCATCATAAATACCTACGACAGTAATGGATGAACTACGAGGGGACAGGCCCGTTGTTTCAATATCAACATAGGCCACTTTACCCGAGAACTCCTCAAAGGCCCGCCAGTGTTCTGCCCTTGGAAGAGACTTTGCAAAAAAATCAAAATCCCGGGACTCAAGCCTTTCAAAAGATTCCCTTATACCTGTTACGATCATATTCTTTTTTGATGGAGCTATAAGAAGTTCATCTTTTTTATCCATGAACTCTTCCCATGTCTTTACACCATTTGACCATATTCTCTTTTCCAGAGTTGAACCAATCCGTGGCATATGTATGTATGTACTTGTGAGCATGACAATTCCCCTTTCAGAATAACGATAGATGATATTTCAATGATATTGTAATGATGAATATACCTGCAAATGATAAATAAAAGAAGGATTGATATATATATGTTGGATTCAATCCCTACAACCATAAAATAATAATATTCAATGTAGCATTTTTTAAACACCGTCTTCAGGAGATATAAATGGCTAAAGTTGCGGTTATAGGTTCGGGAAATGTTGGTGCCACCACGGTCCAGAGACTTGCAGAACTCAATATCGCAGATATCATGATGCTGGACATAGTCGAGGGACTGCCGCAGGGTAAGGCAATGGACATTGTCCATGCTGCACCTATTATGGGTTACGATGTGGATGTTGCTGGAACCAATGATTATGCAGACATCATTGACTCGGATATTGTGGTGGTCACTGCAGGCATAGCACGCAAACCAGGAATGAGCAGGGATGACCTGCTTGCAACCAACACCAAAATAACACAGCAGGTATGTGCCAATATAGAAGAATATGCGCCTGATTCTATAATCATGACAGTGACAAATCCCCTTGACATTATCACCTATGCTGCCCTGAGGTGTACGCAGTTTGACAGGAACCGTGTACTGGGAATGAGCGGACTGCTCGATTCCAGCCGTTTTGCATCTTTTATTGCAAAGGAGCTGAACTGCTCTGTGAGAGATGTTAATGCAATGGTCCTGGGAGGTCATGGTGATGCCATGGTCCCGCTCCCAGAGTACTCCACTGTATCAGGAATAAAATTGAGCAAACTGATGGACGAGGAGACAATTGAGATGATAGTGGACCGGACAATCAATGCAGGCGCTCAGATAGTAAGCCACCTTAAGGAGGGCAGTGCATTCTACGCCCCATCTGCAGCAATTGCTGCTATGGCAGAGTCAATACTCAAGGATACAAAAAGGATATTACCGGCTTCGGTATTCCTTAATGGCGAGTATGGAATGCATGACATATGCCTGGGAGTACCCGTGAAGCTTGGAAGGAATGGTGTTGAAGAGATAATAGAACTGGAACTGAACAGCCGGGAAACAGAAGCCCTGCAAAGGTCTGCCAGTGCCGTAAGAGAAGGGATAGCAAAACTCAGGTCATGAATAAGACCTTAAATTAGATATCACAGGGTCTTCATCGATTTACATACAAATATTCATATATAAGTAAAATAAAAGAGGGTAGGGATATCATGCGTGCAGACATAACTTCACTTTTTGGATTGAATATCTATACTGAAACAGGTACATATGTAGGGAAGGTTGCTGACCTTGTATTAGATGTTGACGAAAGGATAGTCAGGGGCCTGGCTGTTTCAGACGTAAACAAGGATATTTTCGATGTGAACTCAAAGGGTATCATAATTCCTTACAGATGGGTTATCACTTCAGGAGATATAGTGCTTATAAGGAATGTAGTGAACAAGTTCAGAAAGCACAAGAAAGAAAAAGAAGAAGACTGATCCATGAAGAGGCGAGAGATCTATTCGGATCTGCGTTGCATACCGCCTGCAATAGTGCGTATAGATGGCCGTAACTTCAAAAACGTGCTGTCACGCATGGGGTTTGAAAAACCTTATGATGAAAGGTTCACATCCGCAATTGTCGATTCCATAGTAGCCTTTTTTAAAAGAAGCGGATTGAGTCCTGTTCTTGCTTATACTTTTTCTGATGAGATAAGTTTTCTTTTCAGGGATGATGCTTTTGATGGCAGGATCGAGAAGATAGATTCCATAGTACCCTCCTATATCAGCAGTGCTTTTACAATGGCATTAAAGCCTGATGAACCAGTATCTTTTGATTCAAGGGTCATACCCCTGCATGATGAAGAGGTTTTCAATTACCTGATATGGAGACAGGCAGAAGCGTGGCGCAACTGTATCAATTCGTACGCATACTACACGCTCCTGGCTGAGGGAGTGGAAGAGAAGGAAGCTGCCAGGCAACTGAAGAACAAAAGATCGCCGGACATGCACGACCTGCTTTTTGAAAGAGGTATCAATATATCAAAAGTCCCCGCATGGCAACGGCGTGGGATAATGGTACTCAAGGAAATAGCAGAGATAGATGGTTTTAATCCGCAGCTCAATACAAGCACAAAGAGTACCAGAACAAAAGTGACTGTAGACAGGGATATCCCGCTGTTCAGCTCCAAAGAAGGAGAGATATTCCTCAGCAAAGCTCTTGCACCGAAGCAATAGATATACACAAGAAAAAGCATTTAAAGGTGGATGTGATTATACAACCCACCATTTATAAGGTGAACATATGGACAGACTTGAGCTTATAAAAAGAAATGTGCAGGAAATAGTAACAGAGGATGAACTGAAGAAACTTCTGGAAACAAAGGAACAGCCCACTGCCTATGTAGGATATGAGCCAAGCGGTAAGATCCATATGGGACATGTACTAACGGTCAACAAGTTACTTGACCTTCAAAAAGCTGGCTTTAAAATAACGGTCCTCCTTGCAGATGTGCATGCCTACCTTAACAAAAAGGGAACACTTGAAGAGGTTCGAAAGATAGCGGATTATAATAAAAGATGTTTCATTGCACTGGGACTTGATGAGAAGGAAACTGACTTTGTATATGGATCCGATTACCAGCTTGGGCAGGAATATA
Source organism: Methanolobus sp. (assembly GCA_029762595.1). Classification (GTDB taxonomy): domain Archaea; phylum Halobacteriota; class Methanosarcinia; order Methanosarcinales; family Methanosarcinaceae; genus Methanolobus. Next base: position 124,269 of record JARVGJ010000001.1, read on the forward strand.
TCCTCAATGTACTGAAGCTTACCCGCAGCACAACCCTGAACAGGGCCACAAGGAGCATGGATGAGGTTGGACGCAAGATGGATGACCCAATGGTCTCCCAGATGGTCTACCCAATTATGCAGGCAATAGATATTGCAATGCTTGGTGTTGACGTAGCTGTTGGCGGTATTGATCAGCGCAAGATCCACATGCTTGCAAGGGAAGGGCTCTCGTCTCTGGGATTTTCAGCACCCCTGTGCATCCATACACCAATTCTGCTGGGACTTGACGGAGAGAAAATGTCATCATCCAATAATAATTTCATATCCGTGGACGACTCAGAGGATGACATAAATAAGAAGATGAAGAAGGCATTCTGCCCTCCGGGTGAAATAAAAGACAACCCGGTGATGGAACTCTTCAGATATCACATATGCCCCAGGTATGAAGAGATCGTTTTTGAAAGACCTGAGAAATTTGGCGGAAACCTTGTATGTAAAGGTTACGGGGAACTTGAACAAGTGTTCTCAGCAGAGGAACTACATCCTATGGACCTGAAAAACGGTGCTGCAAAGTACATGAATATGATACTTGATGTGGTCAGGGCTGTACTTTGAATTTACTTTGCTCCACCTGAATAGCAATTTATATATGGTGTCTGCAAGAATATACCATTACAAATAAAGAAGGATAAAATATAGCAGGATGGAGATTCGGATGAACTATACATTTCAGGACTCTACGGAATTGCCCTTACAGAGGGACTTTATTCAGGACCTTAACAACTTCATAGAAATGGCAAAAAAAGTCCTACCACTTGAGAACTCCGCCATTGAACTGAGCGAGGAGGAGTCAGAAGAAATATCTTCCCTTGAAACAAGGATAGAGGAAATGACAAGGTTTGGGAAAGATATACAGCAATATGTGGACCAGCGTTCAAATGGTGCTGAGAACAAGGAGATCCTGGAATGTCGCAATGCTGTTATGGACGTCTGCACTGAAGTCACTAATCGTGGACTTAAGGAGCTAAGCCAGAAACTCGAGCAGATAAAAAGGGAATCTGAAAGTGGCATCTATAAGATAGAAATGGATCTTCTGAACAACCTGAACCCTCTTTTCAGATCCGGGATCTACGGCTCTGACAAGGCATATTACGTTTCCATGTCAGATGGTGCCCTCAAAGGTATACTGAAAGCATCATTCTCAGGAATGGAATATACATGTGACCTCACATATGCCCATGAAATAATTACTGTCAGGGAAATTTACGGGGAACTTTTCATTCCCACGTGGACAAAAGCAGGCATATTCTCTAAAGAGAACAAGGTCAAAATGATAGATGTATCTGACTACATGATCACCTCCATGAACTACGATGGTGACAAGCACGTTGACCTGAGCTTTGAGAACAAAAAGGGGGAGCAGAGATTCAAGATCATTTCCGACAATTCAACTTACCAGATATATCATGGGGAGCTTGATGTCACAGCTGATGAAACCCTGCTTCGATCATTAACTTTGGATAGTGTGGCAGGTCTTGTTGATGATGTGAAAAAGTATGTGGAATTGTTCATAAAATCCCAGACACTTAAGCAGATATTGCTTGATGGTAAGGATGCCGTGCGCAACAACGAGGTATTTGACTGCCTGAAACTCATTGCCGAACAATATGGCGATATAGTGAGGGAATCGCTTGACAGGGGATATGTCAAGAACGAAATAACCATCAAGATAGAATCATCCGACGGCACCCGTACCGAGAAGTACATCACCAAGGAAGAAGCCTTTGACCAGCTTGCAGAACTTGGCAGCGAAGGCCTGGAACTGGCCAGCATACTTGGTGTTGACTAATGCGGCCATTGCTGCAATCTTTTTTTATATTTTTTTTATTCCGGAAGTCTGGAGAGGAGTTTCATGAAGCGCTCTGTTACTGACATCATAAAGAAGCTGGACAGTGGTGATGCTGTTGTTATGACTGCAAGTGAAGTATCCGAACTTGTGGACAACGGAGAGAACCCTAGAATCAGGGATGTCGATGTTGTCACAACCGCAACAAGGGGCATCATGAGCGGAACATATGCAGTCCTCTCTTTTCCCCTGAATACGTCTTTGTGCTTCAGGCGGGCATCAAAGGTATTCCTTAACGGAGTACCGGCACATGTGGGCCCATGTCCTAACGAAAGCCTTGGAGTGCTTGACATGATGGTGTTTGGAACGGCGCACTCTGCAAAGGAACATAACTACGGAGCAGGACATCTTTTCAGGGAAATGGTCGAAGGGAAGGACATAGAAGTATCTGTTGTCACCGATGAGGATGTATCCTTTAAAGACAAGATCAAGCTTAAAGACATGCCCTATGCAAAGCTCTACGCAACCCGCCATGCTTTCAAGAACTATGCTGCTTTTGCAAATTGCTCAGATAAGCCAGTGGACACCATATTCCATAACATCCGGTTCAACCCTGGCATGAAAGATGCAACACTTTCGGGGTGCGGGGAGATAAATCCGCTGCAGAACGACCCAGAAATGGAAACCATAGGTATCGGTACACGTATGCTGATGAACGGGGCAGAGGGTTTTGTTATAGGTTCAGGCACCCGCAGCAGCCCTGAAAAGCCCAACCTCACAGGTGTTGCAGACATGCATGACATGGACCCTGCGCTCATGGGTGGGTTCCGGACATCCGCAGGACCGGAATGCATCGCTTCCTGGGCAATTGCCATTCCCATCACATGTCAGTCAGTTCTCGATGCTGTCCTGAAGACCGATAGTGAGATCCCCATGGTCGTGAACGATGTGGACAAAAGGGTGATGATAGGCAGCAGCACATACGCCGATGCCTGGAAAGGCACCGACAGGGCGATCAGGTTCCACCCCGGTGCATGCCTGGAATGTGATATATGCAAACCCGTGAGAGACTGCCCCATGGAAGCAATATATCGCAGGGACGGGAAAATCATACTTGACAGGCACCTGTGCTTCAATTGCGGATTCTGCTCAACTGTCTGCCCGGGTGGGGTTTTCATTGCAGAGCTTGGAACACTGCACTTCAAAAAAGATGACATCAGGTATGACGTACCAATCGTACTCAGGCAATCTGACCGCAAGCGAGCTGAGGAGCTTGCAGAGGAATTGAAGAAAATGGTCCTGCAAGGCAAGTTCAGAATCAATGAGATGGTCGGGAAGATATATCCATAAATCTTTTGAGTATTCCTTCGGGACTCATCTTTATGACAGGAACTGCACTGTTGCCTGGTTCAGCCTTTACAACTATTATGCCATGATCCATGGTTTGGAGGATATTCCTGAGGTCCAGAGGCGTATCAACCACGCGGATCTGCTTGTTTCCCGCGCCTTTGGCGACTTCTGCAAGGTCAGTATTCCTTGATGTGGCTGTAGGCTGGTTGCCGGTGGAGCCGTATGAACCATTATCGATTATGACAAGAAGGTAGTTACGTGGCTTATGTGAAGCTATTGTTGCAAGGGAACCCATATTCATCAGTACGGAACCATCTCCTTCAATGGCAATCACCTTTTTATCCGGCCTGGCAAGTGCAAGTCCAAGTCCTATGGAGGATGCAAGTCCCATGGAGCCCAGCATGTAGAAATTACCGGGCATGTCGCACACACTGAACAGTTCCTTGCAGGGAACACCTATGTTGCCCACCAGTAATGCATGGCTGTCCTTTGCCATTGCAGCTATCTCAGTTATAGCATCTATTCTCTTCATGCCTGCTGCCTCCAGAAAGGAATTGGCAGCAGTACAGCAGAGGGTTTTTTCTCACTGCTGGCTACATTCCATGCCGTTACGATAATATCAGCAGGATCGGTTCCTTTCTCCGGAATGAAATAAGGTATATCCATGGTATCCAGCAATTTTGGTGTGAGTCTGCCCATGGGCACCTGAGCAACTATCGGTTCACCCTCGATACCTCTGTGACTCATTATCATCAGGATCGGGATACCATAGAGCATGTTCAGGGATGCCAGGGCATTGATGGAATTACCAAGCCCTGAGTTCTGCATGAGCATTGCAGGTATTCTGCCACCCATATAGGCACCGGCACACACTCCTACACCTTCCTCCTCTCTGGTCACAGGCACATGGATGATGTCCGGAGCCTCATCCACCATGGAGATAAGTTCCCCCAGATTGATGCAGGGCACACTGACAATGAAGTCTATTCCTGCTGCCCTGATGCCTTTGAATACAGATTCCGTGGGACTTAGAAGCCTTGTAGAAGAACCTTCCATGATATCATTCACCATACCTTCAGATCAATTGCTTCGATGCGGACGTTCTTGCCTTCAACGCCCACTACCATACCGGAGTGTACCTTCTGCATCATACAATACTCCGGAACGAACTTCACGGTCTGGCCTACTTTTGGGATCCTGCCCCTGGCAACCCTACCGTCAAATGCCAGTATCATGCACAGGCCAACATCCTTGAACTTGAAATCATCATGTCCCAGCCTGTGAAGCGGACCCACCATATGAACAGTGTATATGCCTCCCGGTATTTTATCAATGACCCGGGCAAAGTGGGTAACAGGGCATCCAAGAGGCCTGTAACGCAGTATGTCACCGATATTCACTTCCACAGAGCCGTCAAAGGGGTGTATATCCTCCCTGCAGGAGCATTCGTCCTTCAGGGGAGCCAGTGTCAGATCAGCCTCCAGGCCATCGATGATACCCATTATCTTTTCATCTGTGGGTAATTCCTCACCCAGGACTAAGAGTAGCTTTTCTGCATTGGCTCTGAACTTTTCACGTGTAAGGAAAGGACACTTGTCCAGATCTGAAGCTTTTTCCAGCACAGCTGCAAAATCCCTGCATTGCCGATAACCGCAGCTTCCGCAATTATAACCGGGCAGCAGACTTTCTATCTCATTCAAAGGACATCCCCTCATTCACCTTTATATTCCATGAATCCGTCAAGGTTTCTCAGGACACCCATATGATGTTTCCGGGCAACCCGGTTCTCACCCGTGCATAGTGAACAGATGGCAAGGGGTGGATTATAACGCAAAAGCATATTGCTGCCTGCATCCGGTCCGCAGCCTATGAGCTCGGCAAGTTCAAAAGCCCCTTTGCCTGTCAGTCCGTTGGCTTCCACAATGTTACATCCCGGATTGACCTCAAGCACACGCTCCCTGAACACCTCACGCTCGGCCTGGGATACCAGGTCACCTTTTGTCATGACAACTATATCTGCTGTTGTCAGCAGGGGACCAACCTTAAGAGGCGTGTTTGGTCCTGTGGTAACATCTATGACACATACAGCAAGACACTCATCAGGATATGGAGCACAACGCAGACACAGCCCGGCGGTCTCGTTCAGGAGAACATCTGAACCTTCCTTATCTGCCCAACTGAGCATTTCCTCGGTATTATAGATTGTAAAATGGTCAGGACACATGTCCTTGGCAAGACCCACGTGCACAGGTATTTCCAGTTTTTTGAAACGCTGGTCATCATCGGTCCACAGACAATCAACTTTGACCACAGCAGGGTTTTTCCCGTTCCTTATGAGAGCTTTGATGGTATGCAAGAGAACAGATGTCTTTCCCGAACCCGGCGTACCTGCAAGTACCACCAGCTTCATACAATGACCTCCACTATGTCCCCGCGCCTGATGGTCTCACGGAGGGACATAAGCCAGTTGTCAACCTCACTTATCCTGCAGCAGACATCCTGCTCCTGCGAGCTTGTAGTGATGATATCGATCATGCCCCCGTTCCTGATGACGATCCTGCGCGATGACATCAGGGCCAGCACCGGATCATGGGTTACCACAACAACGATCTTACCTTCGCCGGCCAGCAACTGGAGAGCTTCCTGCTTCTTTATACCTGCATTCTCTACCTCATCGATGAGCACCACAGGAGAATCACTGATCACAGCAATGTCTGCAGTCATGAGTGAGCGGGACTGCCCTCCACTTAGAGCTGTCAGGTGATGGTGGGGTGCTATCGGCTCCCCGGTCAGAGTATTCGCAAGTTCGATGACCCTTGTAACAAGACCTGCATCCTTGCCCCTGCTGCGTGCATGCATTTGCAAGAACTCCTCAACGGTCATATCAGCCAGGAAATGCATCTTCTGGGATAGCTGTGCTACCAGTTTTCTGCGGGGATCCACGCGTATGTTAGCATCAGGCCTCTCCCCATTGACCAGAATAGTCCTGCCGGTTGGTGTGTCCCCCTGGGCAAGCTGTTCGATATCATCTATAAGTGTGCTTTTTCCGGAACCTGTGGGACCAACTATCCCCACGATCTCCCCGCGGGAGATATCAACAGACCTTATTGCCTCTTCGGTTCCATCCTTGTCAACACCACCCAATATAGTAAGACTGATTATTTCACTCATAATTTATACACCATCATCCTGTATACCAAATATTTCAGATACCTTTTCCACTATTCTTGCCTCTGCCCCTTCATCCTTTGCCGACACCGCAAGGGATACAGGCAACTGTTTCAGTTCATGGTCCTGCATCAAGCGTTTTTGTCCACCACCAGTTATATTGAGAACGATCCGTTCATCAGGACTTATATTACCAGCTTCCAGGGCCTGCACCAGTGTAGCAATGGCAACTGCAGCAGCCCGATTTATGTCTATTCCCTCACAATCCTCAAAGAGTTCCTGGGCCCGGGATGCTTCCTTGTTGCTTACCGCATAGAGAGTTCCACCTGTTGCCTCAAGGGCATCCCTGACACCGCCTCTAACTGCAAAAGGTGGTTTTCGGTTAAAGAGAACATCATCATACATCCCTCCTGGACATTCAGGGTCCACTGCATCAATACCATGCCACATAGAATACAGGGGAGCACATGGAAGACTCTGTCCAAGATGCAGTTTTGGCAAAGTACTGCCAAAACTGCCATCTTCAAGCAATCTCATAGAAGCTTCCCATGCTGATATGCCACCGGTGCCACTTCCCACTGCCTGGAAATAATGATCAGGTAAGCTTTTGGATGTGAGAACAGCATCCAGCATCACAGTAGCCATGCCATCACGCCTGGCAACGTTTTTGGCACCACCCTCGTTGACAAAACCTTCTCTGGATGCAATGTCACCCGCCAGGGATATTGCATCAAAATAATCACCTTCAACCGTCACAAGGCAGATAGAATGATTATCGTCATGCAGTGTCCACAACCTGTGAGCGCTTTGAGCCGGAACCACAAGCAGTAAAGGTTGCCCGGTTATACTACACACATGGGCGAATGCCCTTGCGGTGTTTCCGGCAGATGCCACAACCATTATCCTTTTTTCTTCCTGTTCCCTGAGTCTTTGCATGGTAGGGAATGACTCAAGGTCCTTGAAGGTACAGGTCATGAGATACGCTTGCTTTTCAGGCCAGTATCCATTAAAAGCTATCCACAGTTCATCAAGACCAAGAGCACTTGCAAGCCCCTTACTCCTGTAGGTCACCGTTCGTCCTGAACCCTCCTCAATGATACCACCTGTGGGAAGCCATTCGTAGTATCTCCATATTCCGGGCATATCCCTTGGAATCAACTGTTTTGCTGTGTAATGAGTACGAAGAAGAGAATCATCACCCCTTTTACAGCTCTGAGCATAGGGGTCGTGAACTTCGCCACACAGCAGGCATTTCACATTGTACTTATCCATACATCGAATGTGGACAGAGCTTTTATAAACATTGCCCTTTTGGACGTATAATTTTCCTTTTAGGGACAAATAAAAATAGTAAATGTACAATCGGGATTCAAATTAGATGTGCAGTAATATAAATGTGAAGATGATCAGTTTTTCTTACTCTGTATCTCGCGATATATCTCTTTACCAGTGATACTTCCCATCATGTAGAAATTATGTATCTGTGGCCCGAGTCCATCTATCACATGTTTGATGGAACCAAAACTCCGTGATAATTTATCAGCCTGCCCTTCTGTTATCGCAGCACCTTTCTCATACTCGAAATAGTCTTCAAGGATACCATCAATTACGCCCTTGAAATGCCAGTCCTGCACAGACGATGGATTTATTCCGATTGAGATCTTGTACAACTTCAATATATCACCGTGCATGCCAAGTCCGGCTAATGCTATCAGTTTACCGGCAAGTGATTCCAGTGACTTCGGGTTACTCTCCAGCATCGAATCGTAAATATGAAGGGACTTATCAAATTCCGACAGCTTGTTCAGAAGCATACCATAGTGGTTCTGTATCATTACATCATCAGGGAATCTATCTGCAGCCTCTTTAAGATATGAAAGAGCTTCTTCGTTCCTGTCCACCATTTCAAAGACCATGGAGGTCTGCAGATATCTGTCCTTTTCATCTTCTATCTGCATCAGGAAAGCTTCTGCAAAACCAATGCCTCGCTCTGTCTGCTTCATCTCATGGTAGGTAGCAACTATCCTGAGAAGGGTTTCCATACTGGGAGTAGCACTAAAACTTTCCTTCAGACTGCGCAACTCAACTTCAGGTGTGTCCTGCTCATTAGTATCATTATTTTCTTCCATGACTCTATATTGGATCAAATGCTTTTAAAAACTTACGAATTACCGGATACCTGTTATTTTTGCAGCCTCGGAACCCACGGATTATTCCTTATTACAGTAACTCGTTGTTTGCAATGTCAGCATTTCAAGCTCTTTGCTATAAGGCCCATGATGAGGGTTGCCATTATTTAATCCTCGCTGCAGAACACTACATACAATATGCCAGGAAAGAACCTTTCCATTAAGGCATCCGAAGCTATCATTTCAGAAAATATTACTTAGATAGGCTTTACATGAGCAGTTCCCATGCAATGTTACTGCTCATACCATCTTTGTGGCATTTTGTAATCCAGAGTATGACTATATTCAGCAGGCAGGTAGAACTGTGTACCCCTGTCCTGCAGAGATGCTGCAAAGTCAGGATCGATCGATTCAAGCCGGGATTTTGTAGCATCTGCAGTAACAGATTTGCCTATACGATACAGGGCAAACTGCTTATTGTACAATGCTGATGTTGAATTAGGATCGATGGACAGCACCCTGTCATAACATGCAACAGCCTCCTCTACATTACCCATGATATTGAGGATAAAACCTTTATTGTACCATGCGGTGCTGCATAAAGGATCCAGCTCCAGTGCCTTTTCATAGTAATAGACAGATCCTGCATAACTGCTTCTAATATACGAGAGCATTCCCAGGTGATACCATGTCGATGCACTTGTGGGGTCTGCTGCTGCAGCCATCTCAAATATAGAGGAGGCAGTGGCAAGATCACCTTTCAGGTAATATGCAAAACCTTTGCTGTTCAATGCCTTAACATTGTCCGGCTCAAGTTCAAGGATCCTGTCATATGTTGCGATCGCTTCATCATAACTGCCAAGTTTTTCATATGCGTAAGCCTCCCCGAACATCGCCATTGAATCTGCAGGGTTTATACTCAGCAGCCTTTCATAGAATCCAAGAGCTGCACCATAGCTACCAAGGTTCTCTGATGCAGTACTCTGTAATTTAAGTACAGTAACATTTGCAGGATCATACTTCAACACCTGATCAAAAGAAACAATTGACCTTTCATAATTCCCAAGACTGAATTCGGCATAACCGGTCCTGTACCACACATCAGTGTTTTGAGGGTCCTTTTCCAGTATCATCTTGTAATAAGGTATAGAATGGTCATACATTCCCAGGTCATCATAGGCTAAAGCAGCATAATAAAGTGCATCGAGATCCTGCGGATCATTTTCAAGCAACTTTTCAAAGGAAGCAACTGCAAGCTGTGAATCACCGTGTCTATAGTGGGAAAGACCTTTATTGTACCAAGCCTGCATATTTCCGGCATCCAGAAGTACTGACATTTCATAACATTTAACTGCCTCTGCGTAGTTTCCAAGCCTGTCATAAGCTAAGGCCATACCACTCCATGCTTTTGCAGACTCCGGATTGATCAGAATTGCTTTATTATATGACCCTAAGGCAGATTCATGCATTGACATACTACCAAGACAGGAACCTCTTAAGACCCATACATTTTCATAACTGATAACATCCCCAAGTAGCTCCGCATCTTTGAGAATATTGACATTATTTGAAAGAGAGCCGGTCCCATGCCATATGAACAGCTGTGAACTGAATATCGCATCGTTCATAACACCAAAAAACGAGGATACCTTTGGAGAATAGGAGACGGACTTGTTGCTGCTTTCAAGTATGTCTCTGTTAATACTTAACTGGAATCTGGCAAGAGAGTGATTCGGATTTAAACGGAGCACCTGTTCATAGCACCCGATGGCTTCTTCGTACTTTCCAAGTTCATAGAGAGCGTTTCCTTTCCTGAGCCATGCATCCAGAGAATCGGGCTGTTGCTCAAGCACCGTGTCGTAAACCCTTGAGGATTCAGCATACTTCCCCATAGAATCCAAATCAAGCGCCCTGTTATAGTGTGCTGCCGTGAAATCCGGGTCTATTTTTACAGCCCTGGAGTATGCTTTCTCTGCAGCACTATATTCACCAAGACGGTCATAACCCATACCCAGGTCATAGCAAACCCTTGCACATGAATCATCGATCTTTAAAGCCCTCTCGTACGATCTGACAGCATCACCGTACAATTCAAGCCTATCATATGAATTCCCCAGCCAGTACCAGACCATCGGGAAACCAGGTTCACTGGAAACCACGTTATTGAATGCTGCTACTGAACTCTCATAGTCACCTAATTTATAGAAAGCAAGCCCCTTATTATACCAGAGCAGAGCAGAATCAGACCTAAATGCAGGTGTTGCATCATAACAATCCGAAACCTCAGGAAGCATTCCAAAAATGGAGGCCCCTGAACCAACAGATGTTATCCCTTTGCTCCCCGGACCAAGTTGCAAGGCTCTGTCATAAGCTTCTATTGCATCTGAATACTTTCCTGCAGCATTCAGAATATCACCCTTAAGTGTCCATACCTCTGAATTTTCCGGCTCATAGATAAGAACCTGGTCATATGCCTTCAATGCAGATTTATGATCACCCATCTGTTGGTAGGCTTTCCCCATTTTATACCATGCATCCACAGCATATGGGTATCTGGAAAGGATAGCATCATATTGTTTTACCGCAAGCTCAAAATTGCCCAGGGACTCAAGATTGGAGGCCATTTTATAACGTACATCGATGTTTTCAGGCTCAAGCTCAATGACCTTTCCATAAGAGCTAATAGCATACTGATAATTCACCATTGCATCATATGCGAGACCTTTTCCATACCAATAAGCAGCATTGTCCGGTTCTATCCGAAGTGCCTCATCATACATAATTATTGATTCATTGTATTTACCGATATCATACAAACCAGCAGCACGGTTTGAAAGTCTGGAGGAATGAGCTTTTGCATAATCTATGATCTGATCATAATAGGAAAGGGATTCATTATATCTTCCAAGTGCCTGAAGCGACACTGCCTTATGATACCAGACACTGGGAAGCCTTGGGTCATAGTCAATATAGCTGTTACTGCCATCTTCAGGAATATCTGTTATGGAAAAAAGACCTATATCAAAAACTGGTTCATAATCAGGAGAACTCTCATTTGAAAGTGACCGAAGCGATCTGTCAAAATAAACCAATGCATATTCATGATCACCTGTTTTGGCCAGGGTAAGACCTTTTTTAAATAGAGCTGCAGGTGAGTCCGGACGACTTACAAGTATCTGATCATATATCTTTGATGCAACGGCATGATCACCCATCAGGAAAAGAGTTGAACCTTTGTTGTCCAGTGCAACGAGAAAGACGGGATCTGCCTCAATTGCTCTGTCATAATAGACAAGAGCCTCCTCATAAGTGCCATTTACTGTCATTGAAACACCCATCGCATTCAAATCCCGGGCATCCATTAACATGCTTCCTGCTGAGGAAGAGGAGAAAAGCACAAGTAAAAGGACTATTGTGTAAAGAGATAGGTTTTTAGTGACCATAACATTACCAGAGAAACTTAGTGCTGATAAGTGCTAATAACGATAGCAAATGATAATAGCACTTTTAAGTATTTACATATATCTGATTATAAAAATAAATTATAATGATTTAACAATAATAATACAAATATATTTGAATATATTATGGAGAAATACAGTTGCATGCATATAGAACCCTGGAAAAAAATGGACTTGCAAAAAAAGAGGTGAAAAAATCGATCTTCTTTGCCTATGCAGCTCCTGTGCTAACAGAAGAGGAAGCAAAAAACATCATTCGTTTTTTGCGCAATGAACAAGATGCAGATCACAACGTTTTTGCCTATGTGCTGAATTCGGAAAAATTAAATTCATTTAAATATGATGATGATGGAGAACCTGCCGGAAGTTCGGGAAAAGTATTGCACAGGGTTCTGGAAATGAAAGAACTCAGCAATGTGATCGTAGTCGTTAAGAGGTACTACGGTGGTGTGAAACTCGGTTTTGGAGGACTTGCAAGGGCATACAGGGAAACTGCTAGCCAGGCCATAGAGAATGCCGGGATAATCGATGTCCGGGAAAAGAAAAGGATGCATCTGGAATTCGGCTACAATGATATTGAAAATGTAAAATGGCTTGTATCGGGTTTTGGAACGATACTGAAGACTGAGTATTCAGATACTATATCATTTGATGTGGAAATCGATTCTGAACTGGAAACTGTTTTTAAAGAAAAGCTCATAGAAGCGACAAGTAACAGAATAACTATCAAATAGAATGAGAGATTTCAAACTGAAAACGAAAACATGACCATCAACCACAATTATTCTTCTGATCGAAAATAAATAGGATAAGGAATGTTTTAATCCGTATTCACAGATCACAATCATAAAATACCGAGAGCACTATGTCAAAAAGAGCAAGAGATATGGCATTCAGGCAGTTAAACAAAGGAATAAGCCTGATTGAGAAAGGATTAAATGAAGATGCACTTGAAATACTGGGACAGGCCGAAGAGCAGGCCAGGGAAGCAGAATCTTTGAAGATACTTGTAGCAGTTCTGCAAACATATGCAAACCTGCTGTATTCACAGGGCAGGAATGAAGAAGCTCTTAAAAGATACCTTGCTGTCTCTGATATCCTTGAAAAGAACCCTGAGTACTTGCCATCAGACCAAAGAAGTGAGATGTTCAGTAACATGGCAATGCTCCTTGAAAGCCAGGGAAAGCAGGAAGATGCCATGAAAAAATATGAGCTTGCTGCACTGGAGTACAAGGAACTCCTTAAAAAGGAAAAGGATGACACTTCCATAATATCAAATGCAGTATCCACGTTGAACAATATGGGTTCACTGCTTGCAGAAATGGAGGAATATAATGAAGCATGGAATACTTTCCAGGAAGCTCTCAAACTGCATGAAACCCTTGGCTCAGGCAAAACTGATGAAACAAAATACCGGCACAAGAAAAGAACGATACTTGCAAACATGCTGAATATTCCGCCCGCAGCCTCTGCAGGCAGGGAAGAATACGAAGAGAAGTACAAAGAACAATTGAAAATGTACCTTTCAGAAGCAAGGGATGAGCCTTCTGAATTGTCCAGGATCATTGCATCTTTGATAGACCTTTCCATAAGTATGGAAAAAGAAGGACAGGAAGATGCTGCGTTCCTTAAACTTGAAGAGGCATTGGACATAGCTACAATGCAATTCGAGAAGGACAACAACAATGCTGATACCAGGAAGCAGATAATTGATATTCTCAGGAACATGAGCAGGATACTGGAAAGTGAGGAAAGTTCGGACAGATCACTTGAAAGATATGACAGGATAGCTGGAACATCCAGGAAACTGTTGACATCAATGCCCGCAAATACCGCATACCAGTTGAACCTGGCATTCTCCCTTGGAATTACAGGCAACCTGCTAAAAGAAAGCGGAAGGAACAAAGAAGCCATGGAAAGACTGGAAGAGGCATTGGACATCACAATAAACACACTTACAGATGATGACCAAGATGATCAGACCGATCAGGCCATAGCATCCATTGTCGAAGATATGCTTGCAATAATAGAGATCGAGTACGACCCGGATGAAAGATTTGAAAAATACAATAGCCTGGAAGAAAAGATACGAACCTTGACTCAAAAAAGCCTTGAAATTGCACTGACCCATGCATATATCTGCAATTCAAAAGGCAGGATACTTGCTGAGAAGAAGGCTTTTGCAGAAGCAATTGATAGTTTCCAAAAGGCTTTTTCTACATATGATGCTGTCAGGCATGCAACAGGAGATAATTCCAGTATAAAGGATGTTCTGGAAAACATAGCAAAGGCAAATTTTAGTATGAAAGCTTATGAAGATTCTTTGAGCAATTACATGCAGCTTCTGAAAAATGGCTTTTATGATACGGGGTACATTGATAGCATAGAGGAGATACTTGTTGAAAAGGAAAAGAACTCCGACAAGACGGGAAATCTGGAAAAACTGAAAAAAGAATATGAGAAAATATTAGGGATAAGGACTGAACTTCTGGGACTTGTGCCTGATGAGCAGAAAAAGAATGCCACCAGGATCAGAGAGCTTCAGGAAAAAACAGCAGACATCATGATTGCTATGGATCAGACAGCAGAGGCACTTCAGATATATGAGCAGCTTCATGAAGCAGATAAAACCGGCAGATACCTTCCCAAGATAGTGAAACTTCTTGAAAGGATGAGGGCATCTGCCGGTAAAGAGGAAGCTTCCGGGAAGCTAGAAGCACTTGAATTCCTGCTTTCCAGATACAATGATCTGCTTGATGAAAATACCTGTGATGTTTCTGTTCTTTCAAACAGGGCTTTTGTAATTGAGAACATCGCACAGGTACTTTCACAGAGAGGGGAGATCGAAGAGTCGGCATATATGTACAATCATGCAATAGATGCGTATGCAGAAATCGGGGAGCTAGACCCTGAAAAGATCTTCCTTCTTGAAAGAAGCGCATCACTACACAAAAAGATAGCGGATATTGCAGCAAATTCCGGCAATACGGAGGAAGCGAAAAACAGATATGATGCCTCACTTGAAACGTACCGGAAACTGATGGATAAGGATCCTTCAAACCCGGCACATCAGCTTGGTTATGCAGGGGTCATGGATGGGATGGGATCACTTTATCTTGATGCAGGGATGCATGACAGGGCAAAGAAAAGCTATGAGAATGCACTGAGATACTATGCAGCTGTAATGGAGAGAGAACCTGGTAATCCGGCATATCGTAGCAATGTTACTATTACCCTTGAAAATCTTGCATACGTACTGGAACTAATGGGACGCAATGAAGATGCATTGTGGATGTATGAAAATGCAAAGAAGATAGATGAAGGGGTAGAATAGGCAACAAATCATAATGATATTCTATGCGACAAGGTCATGATATAAATCCACAGAAATGTGTGCTTCGTCTTTACCCGATGTTTGGCCCCGGACTATATGAAGGGTGGAATGTGGGGTAAAAAGTATTATAGGAGGATACTGAGGGGAAAGTATCGCCATGCCCACATTCCATGCAATCCAATTCTTTTTTATTCGTTTTTGTCGGGTTTGATGATGCCCATATCGTACCTTTTTGGGACATTGCCACATTCCATCTTAATGTGAATGCACACGATAGTAAATAAACAAACTATATAAATATATCTATACTTGCATATCTAATCACCATCATTATTATGATGGGCGTTTGTTATCAAGGACGATACAAAAAACAACATCTTGGAAATAGATACAGAAGGTACGGAGGATATCCCAGTAAGAAAAGTGAAGTACGGAAAGATTGAAATCCCATACTACCACCATGATATAAATGAACACCGCCGGGATATCGAACATAGGTAGGCCTCTTGACACTGGCTATTTGACAAACCGATTGATAATCACCATCACTTTACTTTCATTTATTGCATTTACAGTCAACTGTGTATTAAACGGACAGAACAGCTACACAAGCCTGCTGACAGGAGCACGGTACAGTATGACCGTGTTTCTCCTGTGGGCAATCTCAAGTGAGCTGGACCCGGACAGGCATTGGGGAGCTTTTGTTGTTGTGCTCATGTCATTGATACTCCTGTCTTGCGGGATGGATATTTCCCTGCTACCTTTTTTGTGGTTCCTGCTTATTCTGAGGATCATCAACCAATCATCAGGTTTACCAGCAGGTCCTTTTGACTCTTTATTAATTGCAGCTCTTGGAATAATACTTGGATACACAATATCCTGGATATATGCTGCAACCAGTTCTGCAGCCTTCCTTATTGACAGCCACCTGAAGGAACCTGCAAAATATCATGTGCAGGCGGGAATAATAATGTTTTTCGTATCAATACTTATTGTTATCCAAATGAATAGTGTGGCATTTGAAACTTCGTTGGAGGGACTGTACATGTTTGCATTGGGAACTGTTCTTTTCCTCCCAATTGCCATAAAACATGAAAGATTCGCAAGTGTAGGAGACAGAACAGGAGAAGTGCTGGACCCTTCACGTATCCGGGCAACAAGAATAATGTCGATAATCATATTCCTTTTAATTGCTCTCTTTTCACCCGGCCAGTCTGCCTCACTTAGCAAATTGATTTTTTGTATATTCGCCGGATTGGGGACCTACCATATATTAAACAGAATGATAAAGCATACAGGCAAGCTGTCAGGAAAAAGTCCCTGATAACTGATAAGATTATTATACAATAGCTTTCAAGCTTATTATGTGAGTGGGAAAAATAACATCATAATAATTGCCTTTGCCGTTTTGTTACTTCTATTGTCCTATATCAATTACTTCACAGACTACACTGCAAATCGTGAAGCAATGTTTGCAAAAATAATTCAGGCTTTGATAATTGTTCTGTGTGCATACCTGCTGGATGTATTCGTTGAAAGGATGCTAAACGACAGGGTAAAGGATACCAGAGACAGATACACCTTCAGAAAAGCATCATCTGTATTTATTACACTTCTTGCTGCAGCGTTGCTGCTTATTGTCTTCTTGAAGGAAACTACAACTCTCATAATCGCATATGGCATTTTCAGCGCAGGAGTTGTCATCACATTACAGGACGTTTTCCGCAACTTTGCAGGTGGGATCATAATACTTATCTTCAAGCCTTTCAGGGCAGGGGACCGGATGCAACTCAATGACTGCTATGGAGATGTACTGGATATAACATACTTCCATACGACACTTATGGAAATAAGAGGGTGGGTTGACGGTGACCAATATTCAGGAAGGGTGCTCAACGTTCCAAACAGTTTTATCCTTAGCAGCACCATAATGAACTACACAAAGGATTTTTCATTCATATGGGATGAAGTGACAATAATACTGGCTCCAGGCAGTGACTGGACAAAAGCAAAAATAATAGCATTGGCCACAATCAATGAAATTATCACAGACTACATAGAGAATTCTAAAATAGAACTTGCAAAAATGGAGGGGAAATATATGCTTACATCCTATGATGTTGATACTAAGGCCTTTATGCAGATAGAAGGTGACAGAATCGAAATGCATCTTAGGTACGTGGTTGACCCTAGAAAACGAAGGCATGTCAATGACATGATAGTCAGAAACCTTCTTGATACCTTTGAACATGAGGAAGACATCTCCATTGGAAGTGTATCAAGTGTGGAAATTACAAAAATGCCGGGAATTGATACAGGGTCGTACCCGAATACTTAAAGACCCGTATCTAAAATTCAAAAGATCCATAAGCGGAAGTCACTCATGGAAGAACAGGAAAGAGATGAGGAAGATAGATACGGACAAAGGAGAGATAAAAAGAGGATCTCCTGGCTAAAAGTATTCACAGGCGGTTTACTCCTATACATATTCGGAGTTATCGCGCTTGCTGCAACACGTAACACCAACATTTTTCCCACTGTCGTGATACTTGGAAACTTTCTTGTGCCTGTGACCTATGTGGCTTTCTTTTATCAGAGAAGACATTTAAGCAAGCTCGACATGCCAACAACTGCCTGGGCCTTTTTATATGGAGGATTGCTGGGTGTGCTGGCTGCTGCTACCCTGGAGCCCATATTCCTTTCACAACATAAACTTCTCTACTCTTTAGAAGTTGGCCTGATAGAAGAATTTGCCAAGATTCTGGGAGTACTGGTGATAGCAAAACGCTGCCGCCATGATTCACCAATGGATGGCCTCATCCTTGGTGCGGCATCGGGGATGGGATTTGCAGCACTTGAAAGTACCGGTTATGCTTTTACTGCCTTCCTTGCAAGCGGAGGAAGCCTCTCCCAGACGGTCCTCATCACACTGGTAAGAGGAGTTATCGCACCCATTGGACACGGCACGTGGACAGCCATCCTTGTAAGTGTCATGTTCAGGGAAAGCGGACCCCGGATATTCAAAATCAACCACAAGGTCATCGGTGCATATCTGACAGTTTCGATACTGCACGGACTGTGGAATGGACTTCCGGAAGTGCTGTCCATATTCCCCCTGCCCCTTGTAAACGTTTTCATTGGACAGGTTTTCGTAGCAGCAGTAGGTTTTTTCCTGCTGTGGAGAAGATACGACGAAGCTAAGAGACTTCAGATAGAAAGACAGGAGCGGGGCATACCCGAAACTGCATGCTGGAGTGAAAGATATGAAAGATGAAAGAATTGAATGGGATATTGACGTTTCGATTTTGACAAACAGGTTCATCCTGAAAGAACTGCTAAAGGTCCTTGGTATCGCTGCCTTTATCGCAGCAGGTATCATGATTTTGATAATACTTCCATCCATCCTTAGCGGGAACTTTTATTCCAACAGCAGCAACATAGGGGACATGAAGTACGCCCTGATGCTCATAGGGATGTTGTTCTTTTTCACCACACTGTTCATATTCGCATACTATGGGAACCGATACCTGCTTTCCTACAACATGGATGAGAAGGGCATAAAGACCATCAGCAGGGAAGATCAACGGCTCAAGAACAGCAAACTGAATTTTTTGATCGTACTGACAGGACTTCTTGCAAGGAACCCTGCGGCAACGGGTGCAGGGTTTCTTGCTGCTTCACGCCAGGACCAGGACATGAAATGGAAAAAGATAACAAAAGCTGTGTTCTATCCTAAATACAGCACCATCACCCTGCATGCAGGGTACCTGGAAAAGAATATAGTTTTCTGCACAAAGGAAAACTACAACCAGATATCCGCTTTCATCAGACCGATGTGCGCAGACTCCTGTCAGATCAGAGATAAATGACGGAAAAGAAAAAGGAAAAAAGAAGATTTATTCAAATCCCGGACCTGCCAGGCATTCTTCCAGCAGGGAGAACTTATCGACTATACCAAGCAGCTGCTTATTGTCGGTAACACATATACGCCCTACGTCATAGGAAAGCAGGGTCTCGATTGCTTTGGATATTGTCGTATTGGGGCTAATTGAATACAGAGGCGTTGACATTATCTTCTCAACTTTTGGGGAATCACCTGATGCACTGTCATGTGCTTCACTTGCACGGTTGCCGGGTCGGGCAAATCCTGCCCTCATGATGTCACTGCGAGTGACAATTCCCATGACCTCTTTTTCATGGGAGATGACAGGTATTCCGGTATAATCCCACTCCAGCATGTTTCCCCAGACCTTGGCGACACTATCATCAGGATACACGGTCCTCACTTTTGTGTTCATTATCTCACTTACAGTCTTTTGCGTGAGTTTCATGAGTCTGACATGCCTCAGGAGGGTTGTATCATTCAGTACACCTGCAAGGGACCTGTCAGTGGAAGATTTCACCACCGGTGAGAAGTGTTGTCTTGCATCAAGAAGTGATCTCGTTGCTTCCCTGATTTCCATATCCGGGGTTAGCAACGGAAACTCACGTGCATATCCACTTACCGTCACTTCAGATCTGTTAGACTGAAGCCTAAGGATGTCCTGATCATCCAGCATACCGACCACACGTCCGTTACCGTCCATTACAGGCAGACTGTGAAGGTGCTTATCCCGCATTACCTGTCTGGCTTGTGTCATCAGATCCGTCTCATTGACACATACCGGATCTTTATTCATTATATCCCCAACTATCATTCTTTCACTCCTTCTTGCTCCTAAGAGGAGCCTTGTAAAAATTCGGTCCTGTATCTCTCCCCCAATGGAGAGCACAGGATACTCCATACACATTCAATTAACATGTTATATTACGCATCAATAGTATTTGTAAATCCCGGCAGTTGTATATGGACAAAGAGGACATGCTAACAGCAGGTTATCAGCGGGCTTCAGCAGATTATCCATAGGTGACACACAGGATACCTGCATATCTGCAAACAATATGCAAACAATCTTTAAGCAATCCGCAGGCTGTCCACAAACTATTAACTAAAGTAAGACAGAACCAGAACCATGATCAATTCCTTTGTTATGATCCTTATCCTTGTGCTGCTCCTTGCAGGACTTGTAATGTCCTTTTTCGCTTTCAGGCTGAAGAGAGAGGAATACAGGGCAACCGGAAAATATCCAAGGGGCCATTATATGGGACATGGACTTCTCATTGGGATAGCTATCGCCATACCCATAGCTATTGCACTGGAGAACATATTCCTGGGTTACCTTGTTGGCCTTGTTATCGGAACCTTTCTGGGGTCACACCTTGAAAAGAAACATGAGCATGAATTAAGGCCTCTCACACAGAAGGAGAGGGACCTTAGGAAAAAGACAATTATCATATTCGCAATACTGTTCGCACTGGGAATGGTCATGTTTGCTGCTCTTGTGCTCTTTTAAGTATAGCTTGCAACTGAGGAAGGATTGATGGGATCCTGGCCCTGATGAGCGTTCATTGGAACATCATCTTCGTTGGAACAGCCATCTTCACCAATTTAAATATCACTCCTGAATGGACCTGTATTCCCCGGCAAGCCGGACATATTCCGCCGCATTCTCCCGTATATGGGCGATGTCCTCATCTGTCAGCTCCCGCTGCACCTTTGCAGGCACACCGACTACAAGGCTTCCTGCCGGTATCTTCTTGCCCGGCGGCACAAGTGCGTTGGCACCTATGATGCAGTTCTGCCCTATCTCGACACCATCAAGCACCGTAGCGTTCATCCCGATGAGCACGTTGTCAGCTATCCTGCAGCCATGGAGCACAGCGGCATGCCCAACTGTGACATCGTCCCCTATCTCAACATTGTGCGGCTCATCCGCATGGATAACAACGTTGTCCTGTATGCTTGTCCTCTTCCCTATACATATACTACTGCTGTCCCCACGAATGACAGCATTGAACCAGACGCTGGAATGCTCTTTGATAGTTACATTACCGATAACGTTTGCAGAACTTGCTATAAATGCCGTGGATGAGACTGATGGCCTTACTGATCTGAATTCAATTATCATGTGGATCACCTTTGAAGAAGTAAAGAAAATATGAATTAATATCAAAGTTACGATTTAAATTACGATTAAAGTTATGATTCAAGCTATAGTTCCAGTTATGATCTAAAGTCAGCTTTTGTCCTTTGAACCTTCGAGTGTGGCCTTCTTTTCATCCTTACTTCCATAAGGCTCACCAAGATCGAGCACCAGATGGTTGCACCTGCCACTTTTCTGACCGCACACTTTACAATATCTGGGCATAAAGCTCACCTTTAATGATACTGGTTTTGTTCTCAAGATTTCAATGCGGCTGCCGGGATTCGAACCCGGGTTCATGGCTTGGGAAGCCACGGTCATAGCCACTAAACCACAGCCGCATATTAAAAAATCGCAGTATGTTATACTACGTTTTAGATTATAGATTTTGTGGTGAGCAGGGTTTATTCATGGTATTTCGTGTATCATATACGGGTTGTCCAACTGCAGAGCTCTATCAGGATACGCTTTGATAATCCTTTTTTGCTGCTCAGTTAACACTTGTAACTATGAATCTGAATCTCTACTGTACTGCAGGCAGGTCCAGGGCAGGAATTGTAGATTTGTCGGAGGTGGAATGCGACAATAATTGCGAGTGAGGAAAAGGTCTGAACGTTTCTGTTTAACAGGCTAAAGTTCTATCTGCAGCCGGCTACTGTACAAAAAAGCGTTCAAAACCGTGGTTTCAATATGCTGCAGATCAAATATTAGCAGATCGGATCCAATAAGACCCCTGTTATATTACTCCTGAGACATCCGTTCTACGACATTCCTGCCATGCAACCGCACAGCGGGCAATAATAGATAATGTTACCACCACTAAGTTTTTTCTGTTCCAATGAATATCCGCAATTTGTGCAGGAATCCTTTTCTCCGGTTTTCATTTGTTCTCATCTCCATGTAATTATAAATTGTAGAAGGATGGTGACATATGTCCCAATAGCATCATCCTTCCTCATATTAAGGCCTTCCACAGGCATTATAGTAAATCCACTCCCTGGATTGGGGACCGATACCGGTCTTTTTTGTACCTTGTTTGAAAAACCCCGATTTCAATCTGCAAGGTCGTTAAGTGGAATTTCAATCTACAGCATCATCATAAGCTTCTAAAGATATATAAGTAATTCATTAAAAAAATATCCTGGTTTGCTAATATTACAATGTCGTTGCAATTACAAGTTCTGCCATAATTAGTTTAATCAATATTTTGCAAGGTATGTAAAGTCATGTGATACTTGTAACCTTAGCTTTTTCAGAGGAATTTAACACGGATCCCCTGCATTATTAATGTAATCACACTGACAAGATGTGCATATCTAAGAAAGGATCGAACGGTGAAGTCAGGTTGATCTATTGATGTAGTTGCAATCCATAATAACATTTGAGAGTCGTGGATCAAAACCCACATGTAATTTACTCTTTTAAATGAAACAAATACAGGAGTGAATGGTGGGACCTTCCCCACAGCATAAGCAAGTACGAAAATGTGCTGAAAATAAAAAAAGGAGAGTTATTTTTTTACAAGGAATCTGACGAATTCCGGGCTCAGTCTTGTCTCACGTATCATTTTTTCTTCGACCTCCTCATCTGAAAGTCCATCCTGTTTGTACTCTGCGATACGGTCATATACGCTTTGAGATACCTCTGAGTATTCGTTTATGTCCTTTCTGTGTCCCCACACGTCCCCTTCAAGTAGTTCGATCCCCTGCATCTCAAGGAAGATCTTTGCAGATTTTGATATGGTCCTTTTGTAGGAGCTTGGTATGTGCAAAGCTTTCACTGTCGGGCATTTTTGAACAAGTGCAAAGATATCCGTGTTTGAAGGCCTGAATGCCAGGTGTATGATTTGTTCATTTGGGCCAAGTGTCTCAATCTCATTTTTTGAACTTACTACTCTTATTTTCATTTATATCACCTTACAATATTTATAGGGTCGCAGGTAATTTATCATGATGTGCGGAATATATTTAAACATATTGTATATACAATATTACGCAGAAAATATGAGCAAAATACAGTAGAATAGAGACATGCATAATGGAAAATCGTAATAGTAGCACCAATGTAGAATTATGTAATATATAAATGGACATATAAAGAGGTCAGTATTTGATTACACATATGCCAAAGTGTTTTATAGATTAACAGTGTTAATATGAATTAGATGAGGTGTGCGCCCTTATTTTACCACCAACCCCCCACCCAATCTCTAGCACACCTCTTACCAGGGGTACATTTTGACCTTTCCAGATACATGGGTTTGTAAATGCATTCTTTATAGAATAGTAAAACCAAAGTGTTTTCTTTAAAATTAAGTAAAAAAACGTTACTCACATATTTAAGCATGGTTAAATTGTAGTTCCTAAGGAAAAAATCAGCGTAACTATCCTGAACTATCGCACAGCGTTTGAATAATTAAAAAAGATATCAGCTTTTTTCTATTCTCAGTTCATCCAGCATCATTGCTGTTATCCGGTGCCTTATCTGTTCGCGGCAGTCATAAGTTGACCTGTAATAGACGGTTATCTTGATGCCGTCCTTATCAGAACCCATAAAAAAGCCTATATCAACATCAATGCCGCTCCATACCTTCTCTTTAAGGGCTTCGACACGTGCGGTAAAATCAGCCGGGATCTCGTCCAGGTCAAAATACATGTCAAACTCACTCCTGAACTTACCCCTCCCGTAGTTTCTGATGGGTTTTTCAAGGAAGACCTTATTCGGGACCTTTAAATAATCCTCATATGTTTCAGGGGTAGGGTCGACCACTACATAGAACATACCTATATGTTTTACAAGGCCCTCGGAATTACCATCTTCCCCCACCTTTATGTAATCACCTATCTTGAAGGGTTTCTTGGTAAGCAGGATGAACCAGATGAAATACGAAAGTATCACATCCCTTATGGCAAAGGCAAAACCTGTGGCCATCAGACCAAGGAAGATGGCTATGTTCTGCTTTGTGATGCCAAGCTGCCAGAAAACAACCAGTGTCGCAATGAGATAGATGAGGGCAAGGTACATCTTACTCATAAGTATGCGCTCCTCAACGTGCCCTATACCCTCAAAATAATTAAGTATACGATTCACTGTGAGTTTGGCAAAAAGAGTTGCAAGTGCATAAGAGATAAAAATGGTGACCAGGGCACCAAGGGTACCCGTAATAACAAGAGGCACATCTATTATCCCCCTCTCATCGGCAACGATTATGAGAAGCGCAATGGCTATCATGAATACAAAGAACAGGAATGCACGGTTCAGTAACTTGTGCACCAGCTTTGACCTTACATTTATAAGGCTGTTAGATGAAGTCCTTTTATCCATACCCATAAGTTCCCTATGATTTTTGGTATTAACGATTTAGTGATTTTCTTAATAAGAGGGTCTATGTATATCACCTTATTCATCTTAATGAGCTGGTTCATTTGCCCTATGCTGCAATTATGTAAAATATGAACGTGAACTGAGATAAACACCCGGTATATGAATAAGGGACAAAGGCACTTAAGGTGGGCCTTTATAAGAATCAAGAACAATAGACAAGAATAAGGAATATGAATAGGAGTAAGGAATAAACAGAAAATAGTCAGGCAGAAACCCTTAAAGGGTTCATTCTGCCTTCTGGTACTTATCGATTATTTCCTGGAAAGAATCCACTATGTAAGACAGGTTCTCACGGCCCACCTGGAAAGTACTCAGCTTGAAGAACTTGGTCAGACCTGACTTGATACCGTGGATGTTTCGCTCCTTAAGTTCGCGGTAGAGGAAATACCTGCCCTTCTTTGCGGTCTGGGAGATATCGTAGAACACCGGAGCCTCAAAGAACATCAGGTCGTGGTTGTGTGGTTTCTCACCCATCTGGATGATGCCCATATCTTCCAGTTTAGAAGAGAACCAGCGGGCATCTGCAAGCTCCGTCTCCCAGTTACGTGTGCGGCGCACCACATGCGGGAAAGAAGCTATCATGGTCATCAGCGTGGCACCCCTTGCGGTACAGCCCAGAAGTTCTATTTCCTTGACCTTATGAGTAGGGGATTTCCTGAAAACGATGTCAGCGTATTCTTCCTTAACACCCAGCACACCTATAGGTCCTGATGATGCCATGGACTTGTGACCGCTGCCCACTACAAAATCCACGCCCATCTTCTTTGCATGGATAGGCATCCTGCCGACAGAGTAGGCACCATTGAGCATCAGCGGCACATCATAGCTGTGGCAGATATCGGATATCCTCTTTACATCCGCAAGATTGCCGTAACTGCCATCAGGATATGTCACCTGAGCCAGCGCCGGAGCTTTACCTGTCTCGCTTATGACCTCTTCGATAGCTGTGGCATAACCCTCTGCGTCAGTCCGGTATTCAGGACTGCCGCTGTGGGGAACTGTCTTTATGTTCAGCCTTGCACGTTGTGCAGCAACAAAGGAAGAATAATGGGCAATCCCGTCAAGTACGATGTAGTCGCCTTCCTGTGCCATGGAATGCATGACAGCGAACTTGGATTCCCTTGCACCATGTGTTATCCTCACAACATCCGTATCCAGGAATGCCGGCAGAGCATTGTGAACGAACTCTTCTATTGGAGGCTTTTTTATCAGGTCAAGCACCCCTCCACAGAAATCACATACCGAATATCCGTCTCCCCATTCAAGCAATGCCCTGCGTGCATCTTCTGTGAGTTTACCACCTGTCTGGAGCGGGTCGATGTTTATCGCATCCTTTGGACCACGCTCGATAAAACCAAATTTGCTAAGAGTAGAGTCATCAAGTTCCATAATGTTCCCTTTCCGGATAATACTGAGTATTGAACCTTCCAATACTAGTTAAAAATGTTCGTTGTAAAATTATCAATATAGTTTTAATTCTTACGGTTGCCATAGAATAATGAACCATAGCATGAAGCATAGCTGAAAAAAAGGCCGTCTAAATGAAAAGTGAAAAGTAAAAATGAAAAACAAATAGCTCTGTAGAAATCCAGATCGTCAACAAGTTTTAAGTCATAACCGCAGATGAAACACAGATGAACACATTTATATTTTCCATTATCTGCGTTACCTGCTAAACACATTTTTAGCAGTCACTCAACTCCATAGGAGGTGGGCGCATCCGTGTTCATCTGTGGTTCTTTCCTTTAATATTAGCCACAGATAAACGCAGATGGACACAGATAGCGTTTATTCACATCCGTGATTTATAGTAACGTAGAGGATTTCTACAGAGCAAAACAAATAACAGATAAAACAAATCAAAACAAATAGAAGGCACCAATTGGTGCAACTTCATAGCTTCAGAATAACTTAGATATCAATCGCTGTCTTAAAAACCGACAGAAACTCATCACACTGGGTAACAAGGCTGCCCGCAGCATCCCTCACAACATCAATAGGGTCTGCACCATCTGTTTTCACAAAAAGTATAGGATCGCTTATCGACACGTGTTTCATGTCATATGTTGCAATCTGAACCCTTTTGTCATCAAGGAGCGCTGACTTGAGCATATTGAGGAGAGTGTGGTTCTCCCCCAGTATCTCAAGGTGCATCTCATCAGCGTTTTTATCAATGATCTTTAATTCCATCTTAATCTCACCTAACGATAATTCATATAATAATCAGACAATCACAATATTCATCAGACGATTCCTGTTCCATAGTCAGATGATATCTTTCTTTTCTCTATACGACCGCATTGAGGACACTTCAGCCTGTTGTCGTCCTTCTGCAGGACAGACCTGCATTTTGAACAATATGCTCTCATGACACCAAGGGACTTCTCATCGGTACTCAGACGCATGTTCTGCGTATTGATGACCTTAGCCTTTACGATGTCTGAAAGGGAGAACTCCTGGCCAAGGTTCTTGACATAGGAATCCTTAACATTGGAAACATGGATGGCTGCAGCACCATTGGTCTGAAACTCACGTTCGCCCTTACCTTTGATGGCCCCTATCTCGACCAATGCCACAGAATCACGCATATTGACAACATTGCCAACAACTATGTCACCCTCATTTATCTCAGGTGGTGTGCTGGTCCTTGGAACAACCGAGATAGTCCTTGACTTCCTGTCCACCATCACATAACCCGTTCCTAGTGAATGGATATCTGCCACATTGACATAGGTACCGTTACCTGCCCTGAACTCTTCTGTGGTTCCTACAAGATCACCGGGCATTACAAAAATACATTCATCTGTATCAGTATCTTCTTCCATAACATCCTCTTCCTTTGGCCCATTTTTGGGTTTCGTGTTCCTCGTGTTCCTCTTTCCTGCTCTGCCGTGGCGAGCTTTTCCCTTTTCATTCCCAGCAAAACCCTTTGCACCTTTTTCCGGTACAGCGGCAACTTCTGATCCTTCTACGAGGACCTCTTCTTCACCAATCTCCTTACCGTCGGAATTAGATGATTTGATCTTCCTGCGTGAAGTCTTTCTCCTATTTCTTATCCTAATTGGAATCCCTCTTATAATCTGAAATTGAATAAAAATGTGCAAAAACCATAACCTTTTGAGCAAATAAAGCCACAACTGCTGTTAGCGCACAATACGATATATCTCTACCTTTATCATCTCTAATTCTTTCTTATGAAATTTAAATGTTCGTTTCATCGGAAACGCCGTTGTATACCAGTCGGTTATACTGGCATCGCCTATGAAACCAGCAATAAAATTATGGCTCCCGCAATTATGAATGGAATATACCACATCACTGGTTTTCAACGCACTTAAAAGAAACGGTCGGTCATTGCCTTTGGACTGTGCCCCAAAAGGAGGGTTCATCACAACAGTGTCCGCATGTCCTTCCAGCCTGGAAATATCACTGTGTATGAATTCCACTTCAACACCAAGCTTTTCGGCATTCTTTTTTGCTACTTCAAGGGCCTTTCGGTCAATATCAAAACCAACCACCCTTTTTGCCCCAAGCAGCTTTGCGCCAATTGCAAGCACCCCTGTACCGCATCCAAGGTCAAAAACGGTCCCTTCCAGGTCACCCTGCATGTAAGCAAAGTGCAGGATCTCAGCAGCAAGCAGCGCAGGTGTGGCATACTGCTCAAGTGTGACATCCGGAGAGTCAAAGCCCCCTACCTGTTCAAGCAATATCTCAAGCTTTCGCTGTTTCAACTTCATTCACCTGTAATCTCATCAAACACCAGCTCTTCCCACTGCCTCCGGCCAAGGACGATCTCAAACTCCATGGGAGTCAGCATTGGGGCATGGAACCTTCCAACCTCATCCACTGCCAGCCGCGGGCAGGCAGTATTTACAAAAGCATCCACCTTAAACTGTAGCAACTGATCCGGGGTCACCAGGTCCATTGTGAGGATATGGGCCACTTTATCATGCTCTTTAGCCATTGTTTTCAGCTCCACGGCAAGCTCCATTCGTTCCTGTCCCGGCTTGGATGAGACCACAATACCGAAAACCTCAGCATCTAGTGACTTTGCTATCACCGCACTCCTTTGCCTGAGCACCTTAGAACTGTCTGCTTCACGAAGCTCGTTTACGAAGGGATCTGCAATGAGCACGCGCTTCTTTGTTGCCAGTGAGACACCAAGAGGATGGAACTGTCCACTTCCGATATAGAGGTATTCATCACATTCTTCATTCCTGGCCGCTGAGAAATTGCATCCCAGCACCTGCCCAGGATACGCTATCTTACCGTCACCGGCACATATGACACACTCCTTCCCATGCTCCTCCAGGACCGAAGCTGCATCACCCAGTTTATGGACGTGCTGTACCGTGCTGATGATACCGATCCTGTGCCCGGTGAGTTCAGATACAGCCATTTTTACAACATCCCTCACGTCCACAGCAGACCTTGTCTCGATGAAATACACCTTCCGTGAAACAGCATTGTCATCTAGGGGAGCATGCCCGAAATGAAACATGATATCAACGTCCCCTGTAAGTGCAACATCAATGTCACATGCACCAAAA
This sequence comes from Methanolobus sp., assembly GCA_029762595.1. Classification (GTDB taxonomy): domain Archaea; phylum Halobacteriota; class Methanosarcinia; order Methanosarcinales; family Methanosarcinaceae; genus Methanolobus. The sequence goes on from JARVGJ010000001.1 coordinate 153,495, forward strand.
CACGGGTTCCCGGAGATCAATATCCTTGCACCGGTCTCTTCTTCCAGTCCTGATGCAATTGCGGGCGAGCGTCTTTTAAAACCTTCCGGGAACTGCAGCCCCACTACCTTTGCACCCGTATCCTTTATGACGGATATGACGCGCTCAAGCTGGAAATCAAAAGCTTCCCCTTCACTCATGAGAATCCTCGATCAAAACTCCATTTTCAGTCACATCTATGCGGACAAGGGTCTTCACATCAATACCCATTTGCCTCAGGCGGGAAACACCATCCCCACGTTCGATTACAACAACGGTATCACTGATAACAGCGCCAGTTCCTTCAAGGGCTTTTATCAGCGCCATAAGCGTACCGCCGGTGCTTATAACATCATCCACTATAAGTACCCTGTCTCCTTTTCGGATATCGTTGATATAGAGTTCACCTTTGGAATAACCTGTTTCCTGGGAAAGTCTGATCTCACCGTCAAGCCCGTACGATCTTTTCCTGATTATGGAAAATGGAATACCGGTCTTCATGGAAATTGCGGTTGCAAGGGGAATCCCCATGGCTTCTATGGCAAGTATCTTGTCAAAATCCTTGCCTGTCATTGCAATTATGTGGTCTGTGACCTCTTCAAGTAACCCGGGATGAAGGGATGGAACACCATCTGATATGGGATGAATAAAATAATGATAATCACCCCTGTGAACAATGGGAGCATTCAGAAGGGATGCATGTAATATCTTTAGCATAATTATGGCTTAATATCTGACATTATATAAAGAGAGTTCCCATATTGCAGCAGTGCATGTTTATGATCTGTTTTTGATGAACAGTTGTAAACATATCATCAGTTATATGCTCCTCCTGTACTCGATCTTAGACCCACTCAGACATCATACAAAAGCAATTTTTGCATCCCTTTCCTGCTTTATGGCAGAATACAGGGCTTCCTTACTGAGCGACCTTGGATGATAATAATTTCCGCCTGCCTTCATTGCAAGCTCCCTGGCAAGTCCTGAGCCAGTATCACTGATATCCACAACAAGAAGATTGATGTGCTGGTGTGCTATCGTTTTGCATACCTGCAGGATCTCCCTCCTGATATTACCCCCCAGATGAAGAGGGGAATTAGCAGTACCATCGGTTACAAGTATCATGATAGGTACCGCTGAGGGCTCTTTCTTCACTTCTCTTGTCAAAGTGTCAAGCCCGACAAGCATTCCGGAAGCCATTGGCGTCGTTCCCCCGAAAGGTACCTTCTCAAGATAGCGCTTTGCTGCCTCCACTGAAGACGTGAATGGCAAAACAAGCTCTCCGGTGCGACCACTATATGTCACAAGAGAGACCCTGTCCCTGCGCTGGTAGGCATCCTTGAGCAGGGCTATCACAACGCTTGTTGTGATCTGTACCTTTTCCTGCTCATCCATGGAACCGGAAGTATCAAAAACGATATTTATCAGACTGGAGATACGCCTCCTTCTTACCTTTTCCCGAATATCGCTCTTTTTTATTTCTATTTTCCCGTCCTTTGCATGCTGTGCCGCTGCGCGTACCGTGGGAGCAATGGCAATATCTGTGATCTTCTCCCCGGGCATCCTGTACCGTACATAACGACCACGCTTGCTCTTGGTCAGCACCTCTGCTCGCCTTCCGGACTTCAGTCTGCCTGCAGCAAGCCTCTTTTTCTGGGAGTTGCGGGCAAAATCATTGAGTATCTTACCCACAGTCTTGTCCTCTTTCAGTTCTCCTGACAATCTCTCGGATGCAGTGGTTTCATTTACATCCGCAGCCAAATCCTCAAAATCCATTTCAGGCCCTTCTGAGTATAAAAACGGGATGTATTCTTTTGGCGTGAGTTCCACAGAAAGTCCAGGTTCATGAAGACAAACTGCGGATGAGTTTTCAGAAGCACGTTCTTTCGGTACCAATCCGGCAGAAGACCCGGGACCAAAACCATGAACCACCTCAACAGCACCATCCTCAACGGCACCACTGTGATCCTCATTGTCTTTCATATCGGTTTTCAGCAGATCAGCAAATACTGGCCCCTCTGGATCCGTTTCAAATTGGTCTGTTTCCAGCACCCCGGAAAAGGCATCATCCGGAATAATATCCACAACCTGGGAACTATCCGGCTCTACATGATCAGCAGGCAGCAGCACAGCATCATCAACATGCACATGTGCTTCTGTTTTGAATACTGCAGAGAGTGCTGTATCCGAGCTACCTATAAGAGGCCTGAAGAAAACGTCCGTGTCCATTGACAGATGGTCCGAATCCGCAACAATATAGACCTCATGTATCTCATCCGGCCTTATCTGCTCCATGTAGGAATACAGGCGGTCGTAAAGTATATCCGTGTCAGTCTTTGAGAATTCGGAAACAGAATATCTGGGGATGCGCAGGCCAAGTATGGGAGCACCTATATACATCACCTTGATGCCAAAATCGCGAGGAAGGTTCCTGCGCAGACGCTCAACTATCTCATGTTCGCTCATCCCCGCACCCTCTTTCAGATCTTTCCGTCAACAACAGCTCTTAACTGGTCCGCACTGAACTCCTCTTCCTCAAAGGGCTTCTTACGCATGCGGTGTGGCAGGACCATCTCCGATGCCTCTATTATGTCATCGTTGGTAATGCGTTCCCTGCCTTCATAGGCTGCATTGGTCCGGGCAGCTCGCTCGATCATGATGTCCGCCCTGTGACCATCCACATTAAAAGCAATGCATATCTGCGCGATGGTGCGCAGATTCTCCCTTGTGGTAATCACCCTTGGAAGCATCTGCATAGCCTTTACTATCTTTGAACGTAATTTTTCCTGCTCGGCCTCGAACTCACGTATGAACTGCCTGGGATCATCATTGAACCTGTTACGCCGCTCCACGATCTCAATACGCTGCTCCACATCATAGATACCTGTCACCTCCACCTGCAGAGCTATGCGGTCAAGCAGTTGCGGACGAAGCTCCCCCTCTTCCGGGTTCATACTTCCCACGATTATGAAATTAGCAGGATGGCTGACACTCACACCCTCACGCTCCACAGTATTCACACCCATGGCCGCAGCGTCAAGCAGTGCATCGACAACAAAATCATCAAGCAGGTTTATCTCATCCACATACAGTATTCCCCTGTTTGCCTGGGCAAGGATACCCGGATCAAAGGCCTGCACACCCTGGCGCACTGCTTTTTCGATATCAAGGCTGCCTACTACCCGATCTTCGGTTGCCCCTACAGGAAGGTCCACAACCTTCATCTGGCGCTTGCTCAGATGCATCGTTCCCATCCTTTTCTTATCAATGCATTCCCAGCAGAACTTTTCAGGATCACCTGGGTCGCAATTGAACTTACAGCCATCCACCATCTCTATCTCAGGCAATATCTCAGCCAGACCTCTTACAGCTGTTGATTTGGCTGTGCCTTTCTGCCCGCGTATGAGCACACCGCCAATTGAAGGATTGATCGTGTTCAATATGAGTGCCCTGAGCATTTTTTCCTGCCCCACTATAGCGGATATAGGATAGAGCACCCTTTCTGTCCTTGTAGCCTTACGGGAGATCTCTTCCAGATACTTGGAAGGAGCCTCCACGGTTTTTGGAACCTCTTTTATCGTTCCTGTGATACTTGAACTCATATTATCGCCTTTTTGATTATGAAATCCGGTTCATTGTAACTTATTGTTTACAAACTGAATTTACAGATACCTCAGTATGATCGCAGAAATAAGAGCCATGAACAAAAGCACAAGGCCTGCAACGTAAAAACCGAACACTATAAGGACATGCACTTTCTTTTCCATGTTCTTTGCAAGCCGTGCAAGCTCGTAGAGGGAAAAAGATGACCCCAGCAGGAAAAACATTGAGGACAAAAGCAACAATGAACCCGCAACAAGAATATACTGCGCTGTCCAGGTGAGAGCCTGTGCATTCAAAAGATCAAGAAAAAAGTCTTTCCCGTGCCTCTCATAAGAAGACGTGATCCACATCATAGTGTAAGCGATTTCTGCAGCAGCCATTATAACAGAGCATATGGCAGTAGTCATTAGTGTGACCATCATCCCAATATCAGGGATCTTTATATCTATTTTCCATTCATCACCCACAATTTCACCTTGAGCTGGTTTTTATGGTATACCCTCTTAACAGAAGATATGTGATATATGTATTAAAATAATAAAAATATACCCATTAAAATATTTACCGCTGTCATGTAAACCGAAAAATAAAAGTATGAAAATTATTAACGATCATTGGATTTCCCTTAGCTTGTCAACTATGATCCGGGACAAATTACTGCTCACATCAACCGACTTCATTAGGGTGTCAGCCCTGAATACACTGCAAGCTATATCCGAAAATCTGTTTTCATCAACCCTGTCACGCTCATCTATGATAATGTGATCCAGAAAATCGGAATAATAAGATGCAACCCCATATGATGAGACCTCGATCCCCCTTGCAGCCATCAGTTTACCAGCAGGTCCGCTTACCGGTTCATTGCCGATAATAGGACTTACTGCAACAACCTTTTTGTGTTTGAGTATGTCGCGCATCCCGGAAAGTTCGATAATGGGACCAATGCTGGTAATAGGATTGCTCGGACCTATGATCACCTCATCTTCAGATTCCAGTGCATCAAGGACAGCAGAAGATATTGACGCTTGTTCGATTCCCTGCTGGGTCACTTCAATAACTTCAGGTTTCCCGCGATTTCCCACCCAGAAATCCTGGAAATGCATCTTACCTTCAGGGGTGCTTATCAACGAAGCTACCGGTTCATCGGACATAGGCAATACCCTGGCCCTAATACCAAAAGCATTACAAAGCCTGATAGTGGCTTCTGTGAGAGTCATTCCTTTGCGCAGAAGGTCCGAGCGCATTATGTGGGTTGCACGGTCAAGGTCCCCGAGCATCATGAACTCGTTGTGCCCAAGTTCATTCAGGGCTTCATGGGTCCTGTAAGTATCTCCTTTAATACCCCACCATCTGGACATATCTATCCTTGCAGATAACAGGTAGAGTACAGTGTCAATATCAGGTGTTACAAGATTCCCGGATATCCATATGTCTTCTGCGGTATTGACCACCACAGTAAGGTCTTCTTCCGGAATTACTTCACGCAGGCCATTCAATAGTTTGGGGGTGCCGGTACCGCCTGAAAAGATTATCAATTTTGAAACTCCTGTATATTACAATTACAAAATCCTATATTCTTACAATTCAATAAGCTAACGCATCAATGCACTTATCGGAATATCATTATAAGATGACGCATATTTAAAAGATATGAAAGTCATCCGTGACCCAATTCATGGTTATATAGAGCTTGATCCACTTACATTATCGATCATAGATTCACCCCAGATGCAGCGCTTGAGAAGGATTAGCCAGCTTGGTCTTTCAAACCTTGTATATCCGGGAGCAAACCATAGCCGTTTTGAACATTCCCTGGGAGTGATGCACCTTGCAACCATGCTTACAGGCAAGATAGATTCGGTTTGCGAGGAGGAAAAAAAAGAGTTGAGGGTTGCCGCTCTACTTCACGATGTGGGCCATGGGCCATTTTCACATGTAACTGAAGGCCTTATAAAACACTATACAAGACAGCAACATGAGGATGTCAGAGGAATACTGAAAAAAGGGGAACTTGGGGAGGTGCTTAAAGAACATGGCCTCAATCCTGCAACCATCGAAGAGCATATACAGGGAAAGACCGACCTTGGCAAGATACTCAATAGCGAGATAGATGTGGACAGGATGGATTACCTTGTCAGGGATTCACATTACACAGGTGTTGCCTTTGGGCTTGTGGACCATGTGAGACTCATAAATGAGATGAAATTCTACGAGAACAAACTTGTTGTGACTTCTGGAGGTATCAAAGCAGCCGAGTCTCTGCTCGTATCCCGTTTCCTTATGCATCCTTCCGTATACTACCATCATGTTTCAAGGATAGCTGAAACCATGTTCATAAGGGCAGTAGACCACCTGGTTCAAAAAAGATCCCTAAACCCCTTTGAACTGCGCAATATGGATGATTCCAGGATATGTGAGATGATCAGAAATGATGATGGTTATGCAGGGCAGCTGGCAGAGAAACTGGACAACAGGAAACTCTACAAGAGAGCATTGTACGTGGGATTCGATGAGGTGAGCGAGGGAGTTCTCAGGCATCGCAGGAATATAAAAAGGGCTGAGACAGAGATTGCCGAAGAAGTAGGGACAGAACCTGAAAACGTGCTCATTGATATTCCCAGGAATCCTGAAATTGCTGAAATGAAGGCACAGGTCAAAGTAAATAACAGGATGTTACGCCTGGATGAGGCCTCAAATATCGTTGCAACACTTGAACAGGCTCACCACGATAACTGGAAGATGGGAGTCTACACCCCAAAGGAATACAGGGAAGACGTGGCTAAAGCTGCAAAAGTATTCTTTGATGTGAAGAGAACAACCAAACAGTTCAGACTGACAGAGATCTAGGGTAGGGTAAAGGAGGATACTATGCACCGGATAAAAAAGAGTGCAGCACGCACAGACCTGATACTCGAATGGAAAAAGATAGGACATGATCATGTGGTCTGCCTGACAGGAGGGGATGAGCATGTGGGCGCAGTGGCTGTCGGATACTATGACATAAAGTCAAAAAGGGCTTCCTCTTCGGTGATCACCAGCCCGGGACACCGGGAAACAGAGCTGGCCTTATTTGGTGCCAGGGTCATCAGCAAGGCTGGAAAGTCCACATCAGTATTTATAGCTGGCATACATCTGGAAGATATCATTCCAGAAGAGATAGAGGAGATAGTCTCTGTTGCAGAGAGGATGATCGATGAACTGTCTGTCATTATTCAGGAGGTTTGCTAATGGAAATAGTAATAGGCATAAGTGGAGCTTCGGGCTCTGCTTACGGGATAAGGCTGCTGGAAATATTATCGGACACAGATATTATGACCCACCTTGTTATGACAAAAACCGCAAAACAGATCATAGACATAGAGACAGATTATGATATCCCTTATGTGGAAGAACTGGCAGATGCGACCTATGATGAGAGCGATTTCACAGCCCCCATTGCAAGCGGCTCGCATAGGTTCGATGGAATGGTAATTGCGCCCTGCAGCATGAAGACCCTGGGAGAAATTGCAGGAGGCATGTCGGATAACCTCATCGGCCGGGTAGCGGATGTCTGCCTGAAGGAGCGCAGAAAACTTATCCTGATGACCCGTGAAACTCCCCTGAACCAGATACATCTTGAGAACATGCTCAGGCTGGAAAGGGCCGGAGGGATAATCCTACCTGCATGCCCTGGTTTTTATTCAAGACCCCGGACCATTGACGATCTTGTAAATGCCATGGCCGGGAGGGTACTTGACCTGATGGATATTGACAATGAAGTGTACAGGCGCTGGGAATAAGACTTGACAAAAATATAGATGTTAAAATGATACTGTGATAGCTATGGGTATTTCCGGGATGAAACTCTGTCTGAACACTGTATTCACCCTGTGGATCAGGGAAATGCTGCGCTATAAACGTTCGCGTTCAAGGATAATAGGCTCCCTTGCAACACCTCTTCTATTTCTGGTAATCATGGGATCTGCACTGGGCAGTTCCATGACAATAAGCAGTGGGAGATACATCGATTATATGGCTCCCGGCATAATCGGGATGTCAATACTCTTTTCATCCCTTATGGGAGGGGTCTCTATTATATGGGACAGGGAATTCGGTTTTCTAAAGGAGATACTGGTGGCTCCTGTCAGCCGTTTCTATACGGCCCTTGGAAAAGCAGCCGGAGGCGTAACAACGGCAATGATACAGGGAACTCTGCTTATGATAATAAGTGGTTTCATCGGCATAGAATATGTATCCATATGGAGGGAATTGCTCTGCATCCCTGTCATGTTCCTCATGGGCCTGGGTTTTATCGGGCTTGGCATCACTCTTGCCTCAAGGATAGAATCCCATGAAGGGTTCCAGATGATGATGACCTTCATTACGCTTCCAACGATCATGGCAAGCACTGCATTCTACCCTATGGCTAACCTGCCTGGCTGGCTGAGTATACCCGTCCGGCTCAACCCGCTGACATACGGAGTAGAGGCCCTGAGATGGTTGCTTCTGGGTACATCAGAGGTGCCAGTGACCCTCTCCTTATCAGTTATCACGGTTTTTGCACTGATGATGATGGCACTTGGAAGCTGGGCTTTTGACAGGGCAGGCGACCAGTGAAAAAAGGATTTAATCCGGAAAATACGTACTTAACACTGTTTTTTGTGTATGGTATCCTTATTCTCACGAAAGCTTTTTATGCAATAAATGCTATTGCAGAGCTACCCTTCTGATTGGGATAGTAGGGTAGCTTGGTCCATCCTCGAGCGTTTGGGACGCTTGGACCGCGGTTCAAATCCGCGCTATCCCACCAGAACCTTTTTTGATCACTTTCAAACATTGTCATATCCCCATAATCTTCAAGTCGTATACTTATAAGTCCGCATGGATTAGTTTTATAACATATCCGCAGGGAATAATATCCCCATGGCAAGCGTTAATTTGAAACTTTTTGCAAATCTGCGGGAGATCGCGCAGACATCCTCATTATCAATAAATGGTGACACTGTCAGTGAAGCACTTATAGCCCTCATAGAACAATATCCAGCATTGAGGGAACTAATTTTCGAAGACGGAGATAATATGAAACTGCGCGGTTACATCAATGTATTCCTTAACGGTAATAACATCAAACATATGGAAGGATTGGATACTATTCTCAATGATGGTGATGAGATGGGAGTATTCCCGCCTGTGTCGGGTGGCTGAAGCACAAAGGAGGAATGCGGATGATATTCAGAGAACGCATGGATGTGGCAAAAGCAAAGGAAATATTCCTTTCAGAAATAAAGGGCATGGAAAAAACAGAGACACTTGAAACCATAGCATCTGTTGGCAGAGTGCTTTCAATGACCGTACTGGCACCCCGTAACGTACCACATTATCGCCGCTCTGCCATGGATGGGTTTGCGGTCAGGTCTGTTGATATCATAGGTGCCTCACCCACAAACCCCGTGATCCTACAGGTATCCGACGATGTGATGGAAGGGACATGTAAACCCGTAAGCACGGGAGATTATGTTCCGGACACTGCAGATGCTGTGCTCATGGTTGAAGACACCATAATGATCGGGGATATGATAGAAGTACGTGCACAGGTCCATCCCGGTAAGAATGTAGGGGAAATTGGAGAAGACGTCAGGAAAAATGAAATAATCTTCAATAAAGGCCATCTTCTGAGACCATGTGATGTTGCAGTACTTGCTTCCCTGGGTATCAAAGAGGTTGCCGTATATGAAAAACCCATTGTGGCCATCATACCTACTGGTAATGATCTCCTGCCCCTCCCACAAGACGATGTGCCCCCACCTGGCAAAACACTGGACATAAACAGTCCCATGATCGGCAAATATGTTGAAATGTGGGGTGGTACGCCGCGTTACTGTGATATAGTACCCGAAGATGAAACACTGATAGAGAAGGCGATAAGATCCAACCTGGATGCTGATATGATCGTAGTGTCCGGCGGGACTTCTGTGGGTGACAGGGATTATGTTCCGGCAGTGGTCGAAAAGCTTGGTCAGAAACTTGCCCATGGTGTGGGGCTCAGTCCCGGCAAGCCTACGGCCCTGGGTGTTGCAAAGGGCGTACCCATCCTGTGCATGCCCGGATACCCTGCAGCAGGACTTGTTGCTCTTTTTGTATTCGCCAAACCGGGCCTTCGAAAGGCAGGGAACATCCCCCATATCCCGGAAACTTCGATCAAGGCCATCCTGAGTGGAAAGATAATGTCCAGGGAAGGTTACCTGAGTTATGCCAGGGTGGTCCTTGAAAATATGTTCGCCCATCCGCTTATGACAGCCGGTGCAGGCATATTGAGTTCAATTGCCAAGGCCGATGGTTTTGTTATAATCCCCGAGAACGTAGAAGGTTGCGAAGAAGGAAGTGAAGTGGACGTTGTACTGATTGAATAACAATCCATTTAAAGAGCAGGGCCTTGGCCTCCTGGCCATAGGAACAGGAGGATTCCTGGGTGCTATTACAAGATTCATCATTTCAGGGCAGCCTGCCTCTGCAACAGGAACCCTTACTGTCAACGTTCTTGGAAGTCTCTTAATTGGCATTCTTATGTACAGCTCCCAATACCTTGGATATGTGCCACCCAGATGGCGCATGTTTTTCGGTATTGGTTTTTTAGGATCATTCACAACATTTTCCACATTTACGATACAGACTTTCCAGATGCCCTTTCCAGAGGCGCTTATTAATATAGTTACAAATGTCCTCCTCACCCTTACAGGGATTTTCACCGGCAGGGCATTTATCTTATATATTGCCAGAAGGAGGGAAGAGATCAATGGTCCCTGATATTCTGCTTGTGGGCATCGGAGGATTCATTGGTGCCACACTCCGCTACCTGGTAGCAGGCATCACCCCGAGGATCAAGGACATACCCGCCGGGACCCTTACCGTGAATACCATTGGCAGCTTTATAATGGCGGCAATGACCTTTGCATCGGTTACCGGTTCACTGCAGTTTTTTGTCTGTGTGGGGATACTTGGTTCTTTTACGACGTTCTCAACATTTGCGTATGAAAGCTTCCGGTTGCTGGAAGAAGGAGATAACAGGAATTTCCTGCTAAATATCGCACTTAATCTGACAATGTGCCTTTTTGCAGCTAAGCTGGCATACATTATCATCCTTCAGTAAATGAAAGGATATTTCCAGAACAAAAACCTGCACTGACAATTCATATAATGTTGAAGTTCAGCAAAATTGCCAGGAGAATTAATACAAGGCCGGTAACAAGGCGTACTTCAACGCGTCTTTTTTCCCTGATCTCATTGACCTTTTTCGGATCAAGACCAAAAGCAAGAAGAGACCCCAGTAAAAGTATTGGAAGGATCACTCCCAGGTTATAGAGTCCCAGATAGAAGGTTCCATTCAGAAGATTATCGCCTTTTATGAGCATCTCAAGGATCATAAGATAAACCGCACCAACACATGGTGCCTTTACAAGTGAAAAGATACTGCCCCCGACAAATGAGATGAAAAGTATGTTCCTGCCCTCTGCCTTATGCATGAAGCCTCCAAAAGAGCGAGGTGTCTTAAAAGAAGAGCGTGAGTGCTTCCGGATATAATATGCATCATAGATGTGCCAGAGTCCCAGAATAGTCAGAAGCAGGATTATTGATGTTGTTATGCCATCCCTGATGCCGGGGAAATAACCAATAGTGTTTAGTATACCAAAACCCACTACCATGTAGGTCATGAATATACCAGTACAAAAACCTGTCACCAGTACAAGCATGTCTTTGCGTGAGCCGCCTGAAGAAACTATTGCTGAGGCCAGAAAAGCCATCACTGCAATAAGGCAGGGATTAAAACCCGCAAGCAGACCAGCAATGAAGATTACAAAGAGAGTTGTTTGTGTGTCTGAATCCCGGTTTCCCGGTAGACCAGAGAGATTTGTGCCATGTTCGGGAAAGCCCGCGATCTGAGGAGCTGTTTCAATTGCTTCAGAAAGCAGTGTCTCAAATAATTCGTTGTCACCTTTGTAATCATCATAACTTATGACCAGGCTTTTATTGATTACAACAGACGGTACCGTACTCACACCATATTGTCTTGCACGACCGAAATGGGAAATGATACTATAAGCAGAAAAATCCACATGATCATAACCGGATATCACTTCTTCAATTACAGGAGATATCTGATCACATTTGAGGCAACCATCCTCATAGAAATATTCTACAGAAGTATTCCCGGCCTGAGCTACACCTGTTAAAAAAAAAGACACGATAATCAAAAGGAAAAATGTCCTGTAAGCACTCATTTCAGTGACAGGACAGTGAGGAACATGTCTTTTTATCATATTCGCTTTCCAGAACGGATTTTGTGCTGACATCAAGAAGTTCACCGGTGCTTGCAGACACATAACCTTCGATCACATACAAATCCTTTACAGTGGAACAGGCACAACTACGCTCCATAATCTCAACTTTCCACACGCTGCCATCCAGGGCTTCACTGTCCGGAGCAGATCCAATAAGGGAAGTGGTTGTTATCCTCCATTCCTCCACTTTGAAATGGGATGAGTAGTATTCAGAAACATTTTGGTCGTTCATTACAGTTTCAACTGCCTGGAAAGAGTCAATTTCCGGGTCATTACCCTTTATGTCAATACACATGGATATGCCCACAATGCCCATAAGCATTACAGCAACAACTGCAATTAATGCGACTTTGCCTTTTTCCATACAATACCGTAATATCATTTATGCTATAAACCTTACTGAACAAAAACATGAAGATGAACATATCAAGGTTTTAATGGGCTTAACCTTATGGATTCATCATGAGACATTACCCAAACCCATTGACTATCATTAAACACTATTGACTATTATTTATAGCTCCAAGGATAATATTACACCATATAAGCATCCAGTACATAAAACATTATAATATAATACTGTCCAATTATCATCCAAGATCGGAGAAAGTTCATGAGAACATTGCTATTGAGGATATACCTTAGCGAAAATGACAGATATAAAGGTCAGAACGCACACCACGCAGTTGTAGAATTCCTGAAGAAAGAGTATATAGCTGGTGCTACGGCCCATCACTGCATTGAAGGATATGGCACCCATCATGATATTCACACTGCAAGTGTGCTCAGACTTGGAACAGACCTGCCGGTCATTGTGCAGGCCGTTGACAGAGAGGAAAAGATAAGAAGGATCATCCCAAAACTGAAAGAAATACTGCCTGAACAGCTTATGATCGTCCAGGAAGTAGAGGTTGTTTCGGGAGAAGGTTTCAGGGAATGGGATAATAAGTTCTGATCACCTGTAGAGCACAACAGTGCTTCCTCTTACATCTATAAGTGTCGTATTGGTAGCTTCTGCAAGTTTCTCTGCAGATATACTGACATCCTCGCCCTCGGCACTGGTCTTGAGCATTTTTATCTTCACAAGACGATTTGCTTTAACCTGTTTTTTGATTTCTTCAAGCACTGGTGCGGTTAGCCCGTTCTTGCCTATGTTTATAATTGGCTTGATTTTTGTTGCTTCAGTCCTTAACTGATATAATTTTTCCTTTTCCATGATAATACACCTGATATGTGATACACCTGATAATCCAATCACATGATTATTAAAGAAGATGTCTGTCTAAAAACAAAGAAACATACACAGGACATTCATTGTTCCCGTATGGAACAGTATTACGTCCTTTTAAGAGAGATCTCCGTTCCATCTATACTGTACTCGAACCAGGGAGTTGGTTTTGAGGTCATACCTACCACTCTCATAGCATAGGCATCCCCTACAGCCTTGATCTCGACCATGCCGTCAAATAGTTGTTTTAATGTGGCTATGGTCTGTGCATCATGCATTTCATCTTCCACTACATACAGGCCAAAACCATTCGCGGCTTTTACGCGTCCGGTGAAGACATGAAGAAACCTGAAAACGGTCTGTATGTTAGAATACATAAGTATTGTAGACAATGAATTAATGCATAGGTGAATTTTTTTCTTTTGCTTTCTAACCAGCATCTCTTCAAAGAACTGACTTATCTTCACCCCGATGCCTGTAAGATCGACCGGACTTGATGCCCTTTTTATCTTATCGGTATCTGCAGCACCAAGGCCCAGGGTTTTAGTTACACAGTCAACTACACCAATATCTGAATTCAAAACGTCTACACCATTATCCTCAAACCAGCCAAGTACACGTTCTCCGGGTTCGCGTGTGGATACTATGATAGCTGAATCTTCAGAGTCCTGACTATTAAGATCCTGACTATTAAAAATAATCGCAGCCAGAAGATCATCTTTTTGGCTCATAGGCGGACCTATCATCATTAGGTTAGTTCCTTCCCGGATACTGCCAAGCAGTTCATCCAGTTCCTTGATGCCTAAAGAGTAGCCGGACATGTTTCTCTCTTCATTGGGATTGTATATAGGATTTGCCCTTTAACTATAAGATTATGAAGTTAAGAACCTAGCGCAGTACATAAGATACTTAAGAATATATAAATACTCACATATATAAACGTGCCTTTTTGCACATCATAAATTAAATAAAGGGTACGATATAAACCTTTTGTGGTTACTGATGAGCATGTTTTACCAGATGACCAGCCTCCGGGATGATTATTTGACTCAGTGCAAGCTCAACTGCAGAAGGAGAGCCTGGAATGCAGAATATGATCTTACCCCTCAGCAAACCTGCGCAGGCCCTGGTGAGAATAACAGAAGCTCCTATCTGCCCTATGCTTTTGTGCCTGAAAAGTTCACCAAATCCCGGAAGCTCTTTTTCAAACAGTGGTGCAAGGGATTCTATAGTCACGTCCTTTGATGCAAGCCCCGTGCCTCCACTCGTTACTATGATATCAGAGTCAGATTCAAGAGCATGGTGAACAGAGCCTTTGATCATGGAAGGTTCATCCGGGACAAGTTCATATCCACATACACGATGCCCTCCGGCAGTTACCAGGTCACACATCATGATCCCGGAAAGGTCCCCGGCACTTTCCGCAGATGCAGAACTCCCATATTTTTCATACCTTGAACTTGAAATGGTTATAAGGTAAAATGAATAGGATCTTTCTGTATCTCTCTTATGCTCTTTTACTGTTGGACTGGTCATACGAAGTGTTTATACTATAATAAGTATAAGAATCACGCGATATAAGCATGAGAATACTTGCCATTGACATAGGTACCGGGACACAGGACATACTCCTGCATGATACTGAAAAGGAAGTTGAGAACAGCCTTGTGATGATTATGCCATCTCCCACTGTAATTATTGCTGACAGGATAAGGAAAGCAACGCAAAAAGGATCAGACATTTTACTCACCGGAGACATCATGGGAGGAGGACCCTCAGTAAGGGCTATCAAGAACCACATTAAAAAAGGTCACAAAGTATATGCTAGTGAAAATGCAGCCCTGACGATAAAGGATGATCTTGAAAGGGTGAGGTCCATGGGAATAATTGTGGTCGGCAATGACGAGATCCTCCCGCAGGTAGCTGAAGAAATTGTCCTGAAAGATGTTGACCTTGGATCAATAGAGAACGCACTGGGAAATTTCGGAGTGGATATGCCCCATAAGATAGCGGTGGCTGTACAGGATCATGGGAACTCCCCTGCGGAAAGTAACCGCGTGTTCAGATTCAGGATACTTGAAAGGCTTATCGATCAGGGAGGCGATTTTGATAAATTTGTCTACAAAGTGAATGAAGTACCTGAAGAATTCACACGTATGGCATCGGTTTCCCGTATCATTTCAAGAAAAGATGCCATCATAATGGATACAGGGCCTGCGGCCATATTCGGTGCACTGCTGGATGTAAATGCAGTCCAGCCTGCAATCGTAGTGAACATCGGAAATGGCCATACACTTGCCGGGATCATAGATGAGGACAGGATAATTGGTCTTTTTGAACATCACACTTCAAACCTGGACGGGAAGCAACTCCAGCAACATATAATTGATCTTGCAAACGGAAAACTTACATTTGACGATATTTTCAATGAAGGTGGACATGGTTGTTACATAAAGAGAATATACGGAGAAGATACCATAATGTCAGTAATGATAACAGGTCCCAGGCGCAATCTCCTGCAGGACATGAGAACTGAGGACAGGGACCAGATGATCTGGAGAAAGATACATTTTGCTGCACCTTTTGGCAACATGATGCTTTCAGGTTGCTATGGATTGCTTACACCCCAGCTGAGGCAATAACTCCGAACCAGCGATAAGACTTATAAACTCCAAGGTAGTATGAGGACAGCCATCCAGATTAATCCATATTGTTGACAGGCAACATCAACAAATACAAATATATACATATAAATTAAGGTAGAGATCCAGATGCGAGGATCAGTGGTACTATATATAGTATCGCGCTTTATTGCAATAATCAATTCAAGGAGATTATATTCATGGTAAGAAAACCAGCAAGTATGTACAGGAACGTCAGACAACGTTCATACACCAGAAGGAAATACATGGGCGGTGTACCAGGCAGCCACGTCATCCACTACGACATGGGTAACAAGAGCGCTGAGTTCCCGGTAAAGGTCACACTCATAGTAGACGAAAGATGCCAGTTGCGTCACACTGCACTTGAAGCAGCCCGTATCACTGCAAACAGGGCAATGACCAACGCAGCAGGACGTCTGGGATATCACATCAAACTGAGAGTTTATCCCCACGAAGTACTCAGGGAGAACAAGCAGGCCACAGGAGCAGGTGCAGACCGTGTATCCAGTGGTATGCGAGGAGCTTTTGGAAAGAACGTAGGAACTGCAGCAAGGGTTTCTGCAGGCCAGAAGATCTTCACAATTTCAGTTAACAAAGAGCACTTTGTAATGGCAAAGGACGCTCTCAGGAAAGCCGGCCAGAAACTACCAACACCTGTCAGGATAGTTGTAGACCAGGGACAGGAACTTGTGCAGTAAACAAATACAAAAGAGGGATTAAAGATGGAAGATTACGAAGCGCTGCTGGATCGTGCAATAGCAAACTTACCAGACATGGAGACTACGGATGCCCGTTTCGTAATCCCCGAACCAAAAATAATGGTTGAAGGTAAGACCACTATCCTTGATAATTTCAACAACATTGCAGATGTCCTTAACAGGAGCCCCGACCACCTGATGAAATACCTGACCCGTGAGATGGGTACAGCAGGTAAGATCGAAGGCTCAAGGGCCATATTCCAGGGAAGGTTCTCAAAGGAACAGATCCAGTCAAACATCGGAGCCTATGTAGAGGAATTCGTTATGTGCTCTGAGTGTGGAAGGCCCGATACCCAGCTTGTAAAGATGGACAGGATTATCGTATTGAAATGTGCAGCTTGCGGAGCACATAGGCCTGTAAAGAAGAGAAGAGCTACCGCGCCGGTCAAGCAGGATTCCGTTGAAGAAGGAAAAGAATATGATGTCCGTATCGATGCTGTTGGTTCCAAAGGTGATGGAATCGCAAAGATGGACAAATTCACTATCTTCGTTCCGGGTGCTGCAAAAGGTGATACTCTTAAGATCCGCATTAAAAGAATCAGTGGAACCCTTGCGTTTGCTGAGAAAGTATGATGCCTGAATTAACAGGTATCAATCCTTTTCTTTTCTGATGACATATTTAAAGTAACTGTTATATAACATACGTGTCGTAAATATATAAAACACTCGAAAAAGACATCGGGGAAAGATATGGCACGAGTACCTACAGGGATACCAGGATTTGATGAACTCATAGAAGGCGGTTTCATCGAGAATGACGTGATCCTCCTGACAGGCGGACCTGGTGCAGGTAAATCCACTTTTGGCTCGCAGTACCTGTATTCAGGAATAATGCACCACAATGAACCGGGAGTTTACGTCACATTCGAAGAAACACCCGGCCGCATAATGAGAAATATGTGGAGGTACGGATGGGACATGGAACGCCTGGTCAAAGAGGATAAACTCCGCATAATACGAACAGACCCTATCGCATATGGCCGCTATATCAAGAAGAACATGGAAGCTGATACCAACGGTGACCATGAAAATGCAACCCTGGAGACGGTGCTGAAGCAGATATATGCAAGCATCCGGGAGATAAACGCAAAAAGACTGTTCATCGATTCGCTTACATCATTAAAGATATCATCCGATCCTGTGGATGTAAGACATATCATACTTGAATTTATAAAAAATGTAGAGAATTTTGATTGCACCACCATAGTTACAAGTGAGATCCATAAAGATCCTGATAATTTCAGTGTTGAAGAATACCTCGCCGAAGGAGTTATCTGCCTTAAGGTATTCAGGATTGATGGAGAAAGGATCAGATCCCTTGAGATATTGAAAATGAGAGGTGTCAAGCATGATGAAGTGCTGCGCCCTTATATGATCACTGACAATGGGATCATTGTTTATCCCTACGAATCTGTTATTGGCAAGGAAGCTGATGTGTTCTCCTTCCAGAAATCTTCAATTTTAGGGGAAGAGTAAATGAAGGCCGATCAAAAAGGTTCAGACAGCAAGGATATCACATTGATCTCAATACCCGGGCTCTCGATAAAAATGGATAAAAAAGCCGAGTTTGTCCAGCTCAAGGCACATGGGGCTTTACGTAAAGCATGTGCACCTTTCCTGAAAAAGATCAATCAGCGTTTAAAAGAAGAAAAACCTGCCTTTGTTAATGATGAAAGTGTGGTAGCTTCCACATGGCTTCCACCCATCCCAAGTAAAGCTTTCAACAGGTTGTTACTGGCTGAGATCCAGATAGCTCTTGGAAGATATATCCCTGAAACCGTTTCCTTTGAGATCACACGCAACTGCAAATGTAATTGTGAACACTGTGTGGTCAGCGGAGGAGAAGGTGACCTTGATATCGACACTATGAAAAAGGCCATAGACGATGTACTTGACATGGGTGCGATGGTGATAGTCTTCACAGAGGGGGACCCCATGCTGCGTGAAGACATATATGAACTGATAGATTATGTGGACAAGGAACGTGCCATAGTCAACATGTACACTCCGGGAACAGAGATGACAGCTGAAAATGCAAAACGTCTAAAGGATGCCGGGCTGCACAACCTGCTGGTAAGTACCTACTCCACTGACCCATTAAAACATAATGCTGTACGCCGTCTGGATGGGGCTTTTGAGATGGCTACAAACGCGATGAAGATGGGACTTGAGGCAGGATTGCTTGTTACAATGGCAACTCATGTCTCGCCAAAGAACATAGACGAATTACCTGCAATGTATGAACTTGCCAGAGACATAGGAGTACATGAGTTTTCGCTCTGGGAATCCGTACCAAAGAAAAAAGATGATCCGATCATCACAGAGAGGGACAGGCAGAAAGTGCTTGAAATGTACAACCGCATAAATTCCACAAAAGGTGGGCCACGTATCTTTGCAAACACCTACTTTGAAGGAGAGATGCTCGGATGTATGGCAGGACAGAGATGGATGCATGTATGTGTCGACGGACAGGTAAAAGCATGCCCATACATTCCATTCAGCTATGGCAACATACAGAACAGCTCCATAAAGGACATCTGGAGCAAGATACGCAAGGATAAGCACTTCAGAGGCCAGCGCAGTACATGCCTGATGCAGGAGCCTGAGTACCTCCGGCTTGTGGATAAGATACCTGAAGGCGCATCCAAACCTTACGATATAGAAAAGATCGAGTCTTGAACCTATCCTTTGCTTTGGCCTTACTTGCCGGATACCACCTGCATCAAGACCTATCAGCTGTTTTTTGCCTGTAAGCTTAGCACAGCCACATTATGCGATATAGGCACACATCTAAAAATATCAAGGTTTGTAAAATACAGGATGTTTTCCAGAATTTTCCCCAATATTTGCAATAAGAAGCTTTACATATCACAACGTATTTTTACTAACAATTTTAAGTGCCAGGCACTAAATAAAAAAGATCCGACAAACAGAGGAGCAAGAGGCAATACATGAACATGAAGATCGACCCCTGGAGTGCATTGAACATTGACGATTATTCCAAGTTGTTCGATGAATTCGGAATACTGCCATTTGATGATATGCTCAGGGAGATCGAGAATCCTCACAAGTTCATGAATCGTAAGATCATATTCGGACATCGTAGTTATGACCTCATAACCGATGCCATGAAGAACAAAAAACCATTCTCGGTCATGAGCGGATTCATGCCTTCCGGGAAGATCCATCTCGGGCACAAAATGGTCATGGAAGAGATCATATGGCACCAGCAGCAGGGTGCTGATGCATTTGTAGGGATCGCGGACCGTGAGGCACATTCTGTCAGGGGCATGCCCTGGGAAAAATGCCGGGACATCGGCATAAACGAGTATATTATTAGTCTTATTGCTCTTGGATTTAATCCAGAAGGCCATATATATTTCCAATCTGGCTCAAAACAGGTAAAAGACCTGGCATTCGAACTTGGTTCAAGGGCCAACTTCTCCGAACTCAGTGCGATCTACGGGTTCACAGGCGAGACCAGTGTCTCGCATATGCTTAGCGCAGTGACCCAGAGTGCAGACATACTCCATCCTCAGCTGGAAGAGTACGGAGGACCAAAGCCAACTGTCATCCCCGTTGGCGCGGACCAGGACCCGCACATTCGCCTTACAAGAGGCCTTGGTCACAAAATGAACATGTTCAAGATAGAAGGACGGGAAGATAAGGACGGGATCAGATATATGAGCGTTCGCAGCAAAGCAGCTCCGCAAGACGCCCTGAAAGAGCTGAAAGAACGCATTCCCGGCAGGGCTAAACTTTTTGAAGGACATGTGGATGTGTTTGATACTGATAACTTTGAAATGCTTCTGAATACTGTCAGGCAGGTAGAGCTTGAATTCGGAGGATATGCATTCGTGCCTCCTTCTTCCACATACCATCGCTTCATGTCAGGATTGCAGGGCGGCAAGATGTCAAGCAGCGTTCCCGACAGTTATATTTCACTTACCGAAGACCCAAAAGGTGCAGCAAAGAAGGTTAAAAGGGCAAAGACCGGAGGCAGGATGACCCTTGAGGAGCAAAAAAAACTTGGCGGTGAGCCAGAGAAATGCTCGGTCTATGAGATGTTCCTTTTCCACCTTGTGGAGGATGACGGGGAACTTGCCCAGATATATACCGAATGTCGCCAGGGAAGCAGGGTTTGTGGCAATTGTAAAGCCCTTGCTGCACAAAGGACGGAAAAGTTCCTCAAAGAGCATCAGGAACTGCGGGAAGTCGCAAAGGACAGACTTGATGAGTACGGATTATGATGAACAATTACAGGTGTGATTATGAGCTCCCAATATAACCTTACATCCAACGAGAAGAATGCACTGCTTAAACTGGAAAAACTAGAATATGCAAGCCCCGGTGAACTGGCTGACAAAGCAGGGATGAAAATGGAAACTGCAATGCAGGCTGCGTTTTTGCTAGAGGAGAAAGGACTTGCGCAGGTAGAGGAAACAGTAACCGAGATCTTTGAACTTACAAAGGAAGGCGAGAAATATGCAGATGAAGGCCTGCCTGAAAGACAGATCATCAAAGCGGTTTCAAAACCTGTTTCCATGGATGAGCTCAAAGAGAAGTTCAATCCTGCAGTTGTGGGTATTGCAACAGGATGGATGCGTCGCAAAGGCTGGGCAAGCATAGATAAAGGAATGATCCTTCCAACAGGCAATTGTGGTACTGGCCCGGACGAGCAGGTCCTTGCAATGTTTGCAGGGGAAAAGAAGACAGTTGAGGAGCTGGGAGCAGATAAGAGTGTCATAGGAGACCTGATAAAACGTAAGCTTGTTTCAAAGATAGAAGACAAAGAAAGGAAAATAACAATCACACAAAAAGGCAAGGACCTTGTTGCAGAAGGAATTGTTGTCGAGGAGGAACTGGCACAGATCAGTTCCGAACTCCTGAAAAGTGGTGAGTGGAAGAACAGGAAGTTCAGGCCTTACAACATCCACACAGCACCAAGACCCATATATGGTGCAAAGATACACCCCTACCAGCGCCTCATAGACCAGATGAGACGTATTTTCCTGGATATGGGATTCACTGAGATCAAGGGCGAAGTGGTACAGAGTTCTTTCTGGAACTTCGATTCACTTTTCCAGCCCCAGGACCATCCTGCAAGGGAAATGCAGGATACGTTCCATCTTTCAAGTATATCAGAACTCCCGGAAGAATACAAGGACAGCGTATGTGCTGCACACGAGAATGGCGGGGAAACCGGATCAACCGGATGGGGTAGCAAGTGGAGCGAGGAAATTGCCTGCAGGAACGTTCTCAGGACACATACCACTGCACTGACCATCAAATACCTTGCAGACAACCCCGAACCTCCGGTCAAGGCCTTCTCCATAGACAGAGCCTACCGCAGGGAGACCATCGACCCCACACATACGCCTGAGTTCGAGCAGCTTGAGGGTGTTGTGATGGACAGGGACATGTCATTCTCAAACCTTCTGGGATGCCTTTCCGAGTTCTACCACAGAATGGGCTTTGAAGATGTGCGCTTCCGGCCCGGATATTTCCCATACACAGAACCAAGTGTAGAGCCAGAAGTATATGTGGAAGGTCTGGGCTGGGTGGAACTGGGAGGAGCAGGTGTTTTCAGGAGAGAGGTCACCTATCCCCTGGGCATCAGATATCCTGTACTTGCATGGGGCCTTGGTGTTAGCCGCCTTGCCATGCTTAAACTGGGACTCAAGGACCTGCGCCAGTTGTATCACTCAGATATCGACTGGCTGCGCAAGAGCGAGGTATGCCAGCTTTAGCTGGCATATATGATCCCACCAAAGCATCGCTGCGTCTGCCTTAATGCCTATTTTCTGGCCATGGTAACTATTTTTGCCAGCCAGGAGCTCTCTATTCCCACGGCATTTTCCGGACAGAGCTCGCGGCAGCAATAGCACATAATACATTTTTCCCTGTTTATTTCCAGATGGCCATTGATCTTCCCTATTGCATCCACAGAACAATTCCTGACGCATGCACCGCAAAGCACACATTTTGTTGTATCTATCACAGGCCGCATTTCAAAGTATCTGCCAAAGAACCGGGTTATAAACGGCGGAGCATTGAAGAGTATGCCAGCACTTGATGGTTTGTAATTCTTTTTTACCTCAGCAGAATCGATTCCCATTGTTTTGGGATCCGAATTGCCAAATCCCCGCTCAAGTGCTGCAACAGTGGTTGGAACTGAAAAAGGATCAATTCCCATGATATCAGAAGCTACCACATCCAGCGACACGCAATCAAAGGATGCCATTACTACACCGCTCTTCACTGGTATCCCGTGGGCGGGACCATTACCTTCCATCCCAATAACACCGTCCATTACTGCAAGATGGGGCTTTACTACCGAATAAAGATCCACCACAGCTTCGCCAAACAATTTCCTGTCGGCCAGCAGATGCATTTCCTTCCTGGTCCGCAGTGGCAATGCACCGAACATGTTCTTGACAGCACCCGTATAACGGGTCAGTTCGTGGGTCTTCATCTTTGGCAGGGATATTAGCACGTCGGCATCCAGCACAGCTTTAGATATAAATAGCCTGGGAAAATGAATGGCATCCGGCACCTCCACTTCCACATAGCCCCCGGTCTGAAAATTAATGAGCTCAACGTCGTGCTTCTTTGATACTTCCGCCATGCCAGATACCCTAAAGGCATCAGCCGTTGCCCCGGGGTGGGTCATGCCCGAACCATCCCCTATAACCGGAATTCCACCGGCTTCCTTCACAAGCTCACACATTGCGGCAACAACAGAAGGGTGAGTTGTGACGGCATCCTCGGGTCTGCGGGCGGCGAGCACGTTGGGCTTGAGAAGCACACGGTCACCTTCAGAGATGATGGGACCCATGCCACCAATCATAGACACCACTTCATCCACAACTTTTCCAGATTTAGAATAATCATCACATCTGAGAATCGAGACTTTGAGATCCATGTATGCAATGGTAAGGACCCTGGATTGAAATAGGTATTGAAAAAATACCATTTGTAGGAGTAATTTACTGATATGGGAACAATGAAAGATACATATATCATTATTATAATTATAATGACTCCTTTAATATGTTCGGAAAGTATAAGAACATTGAAGAAGAAATAGAACAATAGTCTATTGTAAGGACTAAATTAACACAAAGAAAGGTGGTACAAAATGAAGAAAGTAATAACCATTATGATAATGTTTATGATGTTGGGATGTATTCCACTTGCTGCAGCAGTTGTTGCATGGGATGGACAAGTGGAGTGGAGTGGACAGGGCATAGATTCATTGAGGTGCGACAAACTCGGAGAAAGTCCTGAGCGTACTGAAGCTGGATGGATGCACTGGATAGTTACTCAAGCAGGCAACGTAGAAGATGCTGAGCTTGTGCTCGGTGGCTCTGGAAGTGGAGCGTACGAACCAACAAAATATGGACCTGTAATAGAATTCTTTACACCCTATTATGATGTTGACGAGCTTGAAGCAACTTTGCATTATGAAGGAACACTTGATGTTAATTCACAGCTTGTCCTTTCTGACTACTGCCCCGGCGAGAACGGCAATGGCGGCATAGAAGAAATCCCTGAGTTCCCGACAATTGCACTTCCAATAGCTGCAATTCTTGGACTGGCTTTCTTCTTCCAGCGCAGAAAGGAGTGATTACACTCCTTTTAATCTTTTTTATTTTTGCAATAATACAAGATCATTTTTCTTCCATTGCTTCTTCGACACTCTTTCTTATGATATAGCCTGCTTCGTGTAGTATAGTATCTCCTAGCTGGGCGTCTTTTTCCATGCTTGCGGTGCAGGGGTAGGAGTGGTGGGCACCTGAAATTGTTTCCTTATAGTCCCGGATGTCAGACCATTTTAGCTTTTTGGCAACGAACCAGGTTGCACCGCAGGGGGCATCCCTCAGGACCTCCACATGGGTGAAAAGTCCGTTTACAGGATCCGTGGTGATCTTCAGTAAGGGGCGACCAAATCCCATCGTTACGAATTCATCTATATGTGCTTTCCCTGTTATGTCCAGTGAGCAGAAAGGCTTGGGGCATTCACATTCAACCCCCATGGACTCAAGCTTAGACCTTACCTGCTCTGTAAGGCCTGCCGGAACAAGCCGGGAATCGTCCACAGGAATGATCACTGCCTTTGCACCGGTCATTGTTACAATATCAGGAACAGCCATCAAGAGGTCAGGATGCAGGTCAATGGCAATGATCAGGTCAGACATTGGCAGGCCTGCAGGAATATATTCCATGGGTTCCTCTACAAAGTCAGGCAGGTCTGTGCGCAGTTCAAAAATACCCATTATAAGGGGGGCAAAACATGTCCTTGGTTCGCGACAATGGTCGCATAGTTCACCGCACGAAACACAAAAACTATCAGAATTGACAAGGTTGCCGACAATCTTCTTACCAAACTCTCCCGAATAGAAAATGCTCAGACGCATGCCAGTAAGTATACGGATGATACTTAATAAAGTTCCCTGCCAGGGCATGCACTGTTTGCTGGTTTCCCGGTTTCCTCATATTCCCGCTTATTTTTGGGATCTTTTCGTATTCACTATGCCCATTATATAAGCAGGTATACATCCGATGGCCGTACATGTTTCAAGGGAGATACCCTGGGAAGTTATATCCAGATGATATTTTGCAAGACTGAAAAGGTCTTTTGGAAGCCCTTTATGGCCAAGTCCCACAAGCACCAGGAAAGACCTGTTGCGGATTATCTCATCTGCAAGGTCCTCAGGAGTAATGGAGAATTTCCGTTCAGGTTTGGAGCTTGTGACCACCAAGGAGCCGAACTGGGGCTGGAACCCTTTCTTTGGCAGGTCAAATACGAAAAGGTGACGTTTCTCATGCAGCAGCCGCAGGTATTTTCCCGACTCACCTATTGTGGTCTTATCTGCCACATAGTCCACAAGTTCATCGGCATCCATCCTGAAAGGGAAATCATATAACGCAAGGGAGAATCCGAATGCATGGCAGATGGGAGCGGCCCTTGCTATTGCCCTGTAATGGGCATCAAGTACCTTGATTTTATCATAAGTATTAACAATTCCAAGTGTAAGCAGAGGCATCACCGTCCATTGTCTCTTATATCCAGACGCAAGACAGATTGCTTACACGTATTTAATCTGTTGCATCCGGCACAATCATCCCAAAGTTCTGCCTTTTCAGAATCATCCAGCCTTTTAAAACCTGCCTTTTCAAAAAAAACAGGCGACGTGGTTCTCGTAAAAACGAAGTCCGCATCTTTGACCTGGGAGATCATTTCATACAGCAACATATGCCCGATACCCTTTCCGCGATGGTTGGGATGTACCGCTATGGAATGGATCTCTGTCATCTTACCGGTCTGCAGGCATGCTGCCCCGATTATTCGTTGACCTTTAAGGGCAACTATAAAACCATCCATCGGAAGCCCTTCAATATCAAGGAAATAAGTGGACATGATCACCTGAACAGCTACAGTGTCAGAGACTACCGCTTTTCTGAGAGTGATATCTGATGCTACAGCAGCGGATGCATTATCTTTACCATCATGCAAATTCATAGAACCTCATCCATACTCCCGCTCCTGAAACCTTGAAGGTCCAGGGCGACATAATTAAAACCCAGGTTCAGGAGGTAAGGAACGATATCTTCACGCATACCCAGCAGAAGGGGCATATCCTCACAGGATATCTCTATCCTTGCAATCCCGCTATGATCCCGCACCCTTAGTTCATGCAGCCCAAGTCGTATGAGAAAGTCCTCTGCCTTTTCCACCCTCTCAATGGAGTGCTTTGTGAGGGGAACACCGTAAGGAAAACGTGAAGCCAGACAGGGAAAAGGTTTTTTATCTGCAACTGAAAGCCCGAGTTCACCTGCTATTTCCCTTATTTCCCTCTTATTGATGCTAAATTCAATGAACGGGGAATGCACAACATGCATAGCCTCATCTATTGCCTGCCTTCCGGGCCTGTAGACAGCAAGGTCAGAGACGTTACTGCCTTCTATGATCACATTGAACCCAAGCTCCTGCCTGACAGTATCCAGAACCTTTAATATCTCTTTTTTACAATAGTAGCACCTTTTTGGACCGTTCTCGCTTATCAAAGGAACCTGCAGTTCATCATAATCTACTGTCCTGTGAATGATGCCCATCTCCTCTGCCACTTTGATAGCGCATTTAAGTTCCCTCTCAGGAAAAGACTGAAGATTTACAGTTACAGCAACAGCATTATCCCCAAGTTCATCATGGGCCAGGTAAGCCAGGACAGAGCTGTCCACACCACCGGAAAAGGCAATGATGGCACTCTCCTTTTCAGATATTCCTTTTTTCAGCGACACTAACTTCGAGCTTAGCATTTCGTCGGGCATTGATGGCATATACGGAATAAAGGAATATATTGTTAAGCATCCTTCACAAAGCATAAAATAGTGTTTAGACATATATCTGCAATACTTTTAAAATGGTGATAATGGATGGCATTTTTTGGAACTAACGGAGTAAGGGGAATAGCTAACGAATACATAACCCCGCAACTGGCAATAGACGTTGCTCGTAGCCTTGGGACATATATGGGATCTAAAGGCGTGGTTGCCATTGGGAGGGACACAAGGGCATCCGGAGAGATGCTCAAATCCGCTGCAATAGCCGGTGCATTATCAGCCGGCCTCACTGTTATCGATGTGGGTATCTGCCCCACGCCTTCCGTACAGTACTATGTGAAAGAACATACAGATGCGGGAATCGTTGTTACCGCATCCCACAACCCCAGGGAATACAACGGCATAAAATTAATAGCAGGGGACGGAAGTGAACTATCAAGGGAAGGCGAGGCAGAAGTAGAGAAGATATACTATTCAAAAGAATTCAGTGCTGCAGCATGGAACAGGACCGCAGACCTGCGCTATGACAGCAATGCCAATGAACTTTACCTTCAGGGAATAATCAATTCCGTGGACCATGAGCTCATACGCAGTAAAAGATTCAGGGTCGTGGCAGACACCGGATGTGGTGCGGGGTCGGTGACACTTCCATTCCTCCTGCAGAGACTGGGATGTGAAGTCATAACCATCAACGGACAGGTTGACGGTACATTCCCATGGAGAAATCCGGAACCCACCCCGGATGTACTCACAGAACTTGCGGAACTGGTCCGAAGAACAGGGGCCAATATGGGTGTTGCCCAGGACGGGGATGCGGACAGGGCAGTATTCTTTGACGAGAACGGGGATTTCATTGAAGAAGAAGTACTGCTTGCAATGATGGCAAAATACGTACTCGAAAGGAAAAAAGGTCCTGTTGTCACTCCTGTCAGTTCATCATCCCGCATGCTGGACGTTGCAAATGAAGCAGGGGTTGAACTTGTCTGGACTGCCGTGGGATCCATCAACGTAGCGCGTAAGATGATGGAAACAGGAGCTGTCTTTGGAGGAGAGGGTAACGGAGGACTTATCTTCCCGGAGCACCAGTACTGCCGTGACGGGGCCATGGCATGCGCCAAGTTCCTGGAGATAATAGCAAATGGGCAGAACCTGTCAGAGCTTGCCAAAAGCGTACCAGCATACTTTAACTCAAAAACTAAAGTACGGTCTGAGGACCTGCCGGCCACAATGGAAAAGGTCAGAAAGGAAGTACTCTCAAAGGACAATGAAGTCGACACCACCGATGGTGTCAAGATATGGTATGATGATGGCTGGGTGCTTATACGGCCCTCTGGAACAGAGCCGATAATCCGAGTATTCGCAGAATCTAAAACAAAGGAAAGAGCTGATGCCCTGATGAATGAAGGGGTCGGACTGGTTAGCAGATCCGTATAAAGAACATCATGCCTTCCCCCTGGATTCACCCAGGACGATGCCGGTTGCAATAAGATGAGCCACTCTCAGTGGTTCAGGTATGTTGCTTCTTGTGGATGAAAGCTTTACTATCCGGGCAGCTTCTTCGGTATCAATTCCACAGCATTGCATGAATACCGGATTTGATACTTCCTTTGTTACAACTTTACTGATCTTTCCGGCCTTTATGATGATATTTAGTCTCTCATCCTTTTCTGGCAGCCAGGATAAAGCCGCTTCTATTTTCCTGAGATCCGGAAGGTTGCGCATTATAACAATGAACGGGATGCCAGTCTCATGGTTCAGACGAACTATGTCAACCGGATTAAAACCCCCGTAGGTCACTCCGTCAAGCATGACCACCCTTATTTGCGGGAAGTGCTTACTCCGGCGCACCATTGAACTGATGCGCTTTGTTGCATCCATGCCATCCCTTGTAAGCTCAGAGCGAAGTACACCATCAAGCCACTGGCCTCCACGGAAAAAAGCTCCTACTATAGTAATGGTATCAGATATGAGTGCAGAGTCATCGATACCCAGTATACGGATCTCGTCTTTAATATGAAAATGTCCTTTGCCAGTATTCACAGAAAATATTATGAAAATAGGTAATGAAGTAACTTGCCGGCGGGAATGCCTAAATGAACATCCCTTCCGGAAGGACTTCCTTTTTGATTTCTGTTTTTGACATTACCTTCTGCACAGACTCAAGGAAATCTGCCATGCTGACCGAGTCCTTATCAAACCTTACAGCAAGCATACCTGCCTCCATGGCAATTGCATTGAGATCTGCACCGCTTGCGTTCTCGGTGAGTTTTGCCAGTTTCCTGAAATCAATGTCCTCTTCAATGGACATGAAACGAGTGTGTATCCTGAAGATATTTGCACGGGCCCCCTCATCCGGCATTGGCACATTGACTATCCTGTCAAACCTGCCAGGCCTGAGTATCGCAGGATCGAGTACGTCCAGCCTGTTAGTGGCTGCGATTATCCTTACATCACCCCTGTTATCGAATCCATCCATTTCAGCAAGCAGTTGCATCAGGGTCCGCTGTACCTCGCGGTCGGCACCATTGGTATCGTTCAGGCGCCTTGAAGCTATTGCATCCAGTTCATCTATAAAGACTATGCTTGGAGACTTCTTCCTTGCCATGTCGAAAAGTTCCCTGACAAGTTTTGCACCGTCGCCGATGTATTTCTGGATCAGTTCTGACCCCACCACACGGATGAAAGTAGCTTCTGTCCTGTGTGCAACGGCCTTGGCCAGCAGGGTCTTACCAGTGCCTGGCGCACCATAAAGGAGAACACCCTTTGGAGGTGTAATACCTATACGTTTGAATGTCTCGGGCTTTGTCAAAGGCAGTTCAACGGATTCTATCAGTTCCTGTATCTGTTCATCCAGTCCTCCGATATCCTGGTAATTAACATCCTGTGATTCCAGTACTTCCATTGCAGAGACTTCCGGATCCTCACTTGTTGGGATGACTTCCACTATCGCAAGTGTCTGCTGATTCAGTGCAACCTTTGCACCCGGGACCAGTGAACCTTCATTAAGGTACTGCGATACGTTCACCATGAACTGCGGGCCTGTGGAACTCCTCACAAGTATTTTCTCCTCAGTGATGACATCCATTATAGTTGCCACTACAAGAGGAACGGTCTTGAGACGGTCGATCTCTGCCTGTAACCTGCGCACCTCACGCTCGTATTTGAGTTTCTGGCTCTCTACGAAACGTTTTTCAGATTCTATCTGGTCGCATTGTTCTTTCAGGAGATTGTTCCTGGACTCAAGCTGTCTCATACGATCCAGCAGATATTTGGAAAAATCTTCCTCACTGTCCGAACCGACGTAGTCATAATCAGACTTGTTCACAGAAGTAAAATCATATCTTCTGTTCTCAAAGTCACTGTCGCTTGTTTCGCTCATGTGTCTCCGAATAATATTTAAGTGCAAAGGGTATATAGCCCTTTCGTAAAGATGAGATTAGACCCTTTATGAGTTGAGATCTATGCAGTGTGAAATATGTGGCGCTGAAATAAGAGGCGATTCTTTTAAAGTTAGCATTGAAGGTAGTGAACTTACAGCATGTGGGAGGTGTTCACAGTACGGGAATGCTGTTGGAAAACGCAGCCCGGTATCAAAGAAAGTTGCACCTGAAACACGTGGCCCCCTTAGTCAGGGAACCCGCAGACCTCCTAAAAAGGTCCCTGGAATGATAGTTGATGAACTTATTGACAATTATGACCAGGTCATAAGGGAAGCCAGGGAGAGCAGGAAATGGTCACATGACCAGTTGGCCGCAAAGACGAAGGAAAAAGCAACGCTTATCAAAAAGATAGAGCGTGGCGAGATCGTGCCCGAGGATGACGTACGTCAGAAGATAGAAAAAGCCCTTGACATCAAGCTTACAGAAAGAACAGGCGAAGATGACTGGAGTGGAGAACGCCTGAACCGTGGCACAACTCTGGGTGATATTGTGACGATCAAACGCAAATAAGAAAAGAAGATGATAAAATGAATCTGCAAGGTAAGAAACTGGGTTTCATAGGTACCGGTAAAATGGGAGGAGCTTTGATAAAAGGCATATGTGATGCCGGTCTATTATCACCTTCCGATGTATATGCAAGTGACCTGTATGAACCATCTCTTGATGAATTGAAGCAGGATGTTGGGATCAATGCAGATACAGATAATTTAGTAACGGTCAGGAATTCCGATATAATCGTCCTTGCGGTCAAACCACAGATACTAAGGAAAGTCATAAACTCCATTAAGGACGATGTTACAGCTGACAAACTGATAATCTCGATAGCTGCCGGCGTGAAACTAGAGGACATTGAAGGTGAATTCAATGAAGGGACGCGTGTTGTAAGGGTCATGCCAAACATAGCTGCAACTGTCAATGAAGCGGCTTCTGCCGTAACCCAGGGAAAGAGTGCCTCTAAAGAAGACACAGAAATAACCCTCACAATATTCCGTTCCGTTGGAAGTGCCATCCAGGTACCCGAGAATCTCATGGATGCCGTGACAGGACTATCGGGCAGTGGCCCTGCATACGTGTTCCCTGTGATAGAGGCAATGGCGGATGGTGCGGTTTACGAAGGACTTGACAGATCCAGTGCATTGATACTCGCCGCCCAGACAGTGATGGGTGCTGCAAAAATGGTACTTGAGACCGGGATGCACCCAGGAGAACTAAAAGATATGGTAACCTCGCCTGCCGGGACTACCATACGT
The DNA here is from genome assembly GCA_029762595.1 of Methanolobus sp. Taxonomy (GTDB): domain Archaea; phylum Halobacteriota; class Methanosarcinia; order Methanosarcinales; family Methanosarcinaceae; genus Methanolobus. Next base: position 185,117 of record JARVGJ010000001.1, read on the forward strand.
GGCATTCGCATCCTGGAAGAGAGCGGTGTAAGGGCTGCTTTTATGAAGGCCGTTATAGAATCATCTAACCGTTCAAAAGAACTTGCAAAATAATCCTGAACCCTGAAAAATATCATATCTATCCCTTCCTGATAGAAAAGTTTATTACATTAAAAAGTTTTAACTATAAATAAGCTAGGAAATCCAGGCATTTAGAGTGCGGGAACCTAAAAAACGTAAGCTAAAAAACATATTATGGAAAAACTGAACAGGGGGATTTTCTGGAATGGGGATTGGAGTTAAATCATTTGCTGTTATCAGAGGCGATAATGCAGACAAGGTCAATGTTGCTTTACATGACCTTGAGCACTACGGACGGATGAGATTTGTATCGAAGCCAAAACGTATAGAACCGATTTACGCGGATAATTTGCTGGTTAGCGTTGCAGGTGTGCCACTGCGGGCCAAATGTAATTCTGCAGCGCTGGTTGAGCTTGACAACAACGCAGGAGCAGCTATAAGCAAACTTAGGAAGATACATCCTCCGGCACATGTGGTCATAGTAAGTCCAAGGCATCAGGCATATGAGGAGCTTATGGATAAATCAGAGCTTTATCCTGAGTTTGAGCGTACTTTTGAGCCTCAGCACCACTGACATCCAACAATTCATCAAAAAGGATCATTATCATCCGTGGCTTTGGTTATATTCTTAAGCTTACCAATGTAACCAGGAAGACTTTCAACATCTTTGATCTCCTTCTGTACAAGAGAAACAATGAGTTCCCTTATTCTGGTCTCAGGAGTACTGCCCAGGGACTGCAGGTTTTCTACAAGCTTTGAAGCAAGTATATCCCCCCTACGATCCCAGTCCGTAAGTATAACGACCTTCTTACCGGTTTTAGACAGCTCTTCACAGAAATGCATCAGTGGATGGTGGGTGGCAGGACGAAGATCGCCATCCAATCCAAGAGACTTTAAAGCTGCAATGTCCCTTTTACCTTCCACAACAACTATAGAATCCCTGTCAGCAAGTTCCTGCAGTTCACTTAACAGTTCCTCCGCCATTTCCAGCCTTTTCTGATAAACAGCCATAGGCGCTTTCAGTGGTCTTGCAGGATGAGAGCTTCTTTTTTGCATAAGATTTCCAGCACAATATCTTGTTCAATATCATTAGGAGTTACCTGTCATCTGATTAAAGACTGACCTTCAGGTCAGCAAAAAGACAAATAAATAGGAACAAATTAGGTTAAGCTAAACAAAGTTAGATAAATAAAATAAGCATTTACAAGCAAATATCCTGTCGCAACAAAGCAAACTTATGGGATCAGGAGGGTTGTTGGCGACAGGAATGTAATATTTACTTGTAATAACGAACAAAATCTTCGAACTGTTCATAATAGCTTGCTCTTTCTACCAGGTTTTCGAAATATTCATCCATGTATTACACCTCAGATACCAGATTGCCTTCGGTGTATATTAAATAAAAGGAAGCGTGGTGAAAGTATTAAGATTGCAATTGCCCAGGGATCAATCGGAATGTTGCGGTAATTTTTCTTTTAATTTCACCAATATAGCCGAATACTCAGCATTGGCCAAAAGCAGGGATTTTTTAGAACTATGCATGCCACGTATTATAGACACATCAGACATCTTCAAAGCAAAAATATCTGCAAGAGTAAATCTTAATTGTTCGTTGGCCTTGTCCTTGTGAGCGTTCTCAGATAAGCGCACCTCTATACGCTTTCTCCAGGGATTATAGCCGCTTGGGACAGAAATGGTTTTAGAACCTGGTGTTACCTCTATGTCAATAAGAACACCGGCATCGGTCTTTTTCAATGCATCCTCAAAAGACATATCTTATCAACCCGAAACACAAGAAAAAAATCACATGTGATGTGAAAAATAGTGATCTTAAAGGATAGTGCTGTCGTCTGACGCACTAACTCCGGGAGATCATCCTAGATGGAATTTCCGCTGTCCTTCCCGGTTTCCCTCGTGACAGGCATTTATCACACTATCCGGTGTAACGTATTGAGGTTGTCTGTACAATCACTGATAGGCTCTGCCATGCTCTCATGCAAGGACCTAACAATACGCACTTTAATAGAGTATATATACACATATAAAGATGTCGTCACTGTATCCACATATCTGCTATAAGTGCTTATAAATAATGACAAACATAGATGATTGTCCATGCCATGCGAACAGACAATCCAGGGGAAGATAATATACGGACCTGAAGCTGAGGTCATTGAAGGTTATGTAGTCATAGATGACGGGATCATCAAAGAAGTCCATGAAAAGAAGAATTATTCCGCAAACATCATCGCACCCTGTTTTGTCAATGCACATACCCACATAGGGGATTCTGTATGCAAAGACCCTGTTCTTGGGATAAAAGAAGGCCATTATATCCGAAGGGACCTGAGCCAGTTAGTGCAGCCTCCACACGGACTCAAGCACAGGATACTGAAACAGACACCACACCGGAAGATGGTGGATGCCATGAGCAGTTCACTGAGGGATATGAACAATACAGGTACATGCGCTTTTGCTGATTTCAGGGAAGGAGGGGCCAAAGGAGTACTTGCATTAAAAGAAGCACTCGGATATTCCGATATCGAAGCCAGAATATTCGGCAGACCTGTTAATTATGGAGGAAAACATGATATCTCAACTGAACTGGAAGAACTCCTTGAAAACACAGATGGCCTTGGGATGAGCGGGGCAAATGACATTGACATGGATATCCTGGAAACTGTCAGGCATGAAGCATTAAAGAAAGGTAAGACCTTTGCTATCCACGCAGGAGAGAGCAGAAGGGATGATATCGATAAAGCGTTGTCACTTGATCCTGACATTCTGATACATATGACCCAGGCAAGCCAGAATGATCTCAGGGAAGTTGCCAACAGGGATATACCGGTGGTAATCTGCCCGCGTTCTAATTTCATTACGGATGTTGGGATGGCACCTGTCAGGGAAATGTTGGAAACTGGAGTAAAAGTTGCAGTTGGAACGGATAATGTAATGTTGAATTCAGTGAACATGTTTGCTGAAATGGAACTCTTGTCTAAAGTTTTTGGCATAGATGACAGACAAGTATTTATGATGTGTACGCTTATGGGTGCAACAATATTAGGACTTGGGACAACCGGTTCTATACAGGAAGGCAATCTAGCTAAGATAATGATAATCAATGGAAAATCAAATAACCTCACAGGTATAAAGGACCCTATCAGCGGAATTGTAAGGAGAGGGCGGCCTGATGACATATTATCAGTAATCTTATAACAGGGAAATATTCACGATGGAGAGGGATTATGACAAGTACTCTGTATAAAAATATATTCGTTGCGACCGATGGATCAAAACAAAACAGGAAAGCAGTTCAGCATAGCATGGAACTTGCAATCCTGAGTGGAGCAAAATTATATGCAGGATATGTTGTCGATACTGCAGCTTTTGCTTCCATACCAATGGATGCAGGGTGGGAAATGATGTATGAACTTCTTGGGAAGGAAGCAAACATCGCAACAGAATCAGTTGAAAAGCTTGCCAAAGAGGCCGGCATTGATTGTGAAACAGTGATACTGGAAGGGAATCCAGGTCACGAGATAATAGAGTTTACTGAGAACAATAATGTTGACCTGATTATTATGGGAACACTTGGTAAAACCGGATTTGACAGATTCCTGCTTGGAAGCGTGGCAGAAAAAGTCACCAGGAACTCAAAGATACCCGTACTTGTGGTACAGGGTGACTCCGAAGAGGAATAAAGGAGCTGTAACATGCCAAAAAACATCAAGGTTTCTGATATAATGAACAATGAGGTAGCCTATGCTACACTTCCCGGCTCAAGGGATGAAGTTCATACTCTCCTCAAAGATAAGAAAGTGTCCGGAGTGCCCGTATTAAAAGACGGGAAGATCGTGGGCGTTGTCAGCAGGGCAAACCTTCTGAGAAATCCGGAAGAAGAACAACTGGCGCTTCTAATGACACGTAACCCTGTTGTAATTGATCCGGACGTGGACATAACTATTGCTGCAAAAATACTTCTGGAGAATGATATCAGAAGATTGCCCGTGGTAAAAGACGAGAAACTTGTAGGAATAATTTCGGTTGCAGATATTGTCGCCTGCATTGCAGAGATGAATATAACTGACCATGTAGGACAGTACCTTAACCCAACAATCGTAACTGTGTGGACAGATACGCCTTTGAACGTTGTTGCCAGAACAATGGAGCTTGCAAGATCAAAGGCATCCCCCGTCATAGACAGTAGTCTTGAAGTCGTAGGCATAATAACGGACAGGGACATCATCAGTGCCAGTATCATAGAGGACTCTGTGGAAATGTCTGACATGTCAAATGGTTCTGATGACGATGCATGGACATGGGAATCCATGAGAGATACCATGAGCATCTACTACAGTGTCTCCAAGGTAAAGGTACCGGACATACCCGTAAAGGATGTAATGGTCTCAGATCTTATAAAGGCAGCCTATATATCAGGAGTTAGTGAGTGTGCACTGAAGATGAAGAGGAACAGGATAGACCAAATACCCATCGTCAATGCCAATCAGAGATTCCTTGGTCTCCTTCGTGACCGTAACCTCATGAAGGCTATCATAAATCAGGAATGATTCCAGATTTTCGGGTAATAGCATTATTCACCCAAATTCTTTTTTTCTTTCAGTTGATTATTATGGAACGACCATTCATATTCATAAATTCTGCAATGTCAGCCGATGGCAAAATATCTACAAAGGAGAGAAAGCAGGTCAGAATATCCGGCCCGGTTGATTTTAAACGTATGGATGAACTGCGGGCAGGGTCAGATGCCATCATGGTAGGAATTGGGACAATTATAGCCGATGACCCCAGTCTGACGGTGAAAGCCCCTGTTTTAAGGGAGAACAGAATAAAGGCGGGCTTTGAGGAGAATCCTGCAAGGGTCATTGTTGACAGCAAGGCACGAACACCCCCGGATGCAGACATTTTTAAAAAAGGCACAGGAAAACGTATAATCATTGTCTCGGAGGCAGCTCCACGTGACAGGATATCCCGACTTGCGGAGAAGGCAGACATAATTGTTGCCGGCAGGGATACCGTAGACCTCACTCAGGCCATGGAAGAGCTTAAGAAGAGAGGTATCAAAAGACTGATGCTTGAAGGCGGAGCAACACTGAACTGGGGAATGTTCTCTGCCGGACTTGTGGATGAGATCTACACCTTTGTAGGTAACCTGATAATAGGTGGAAAGAACGCTCCAACCCTTGTTGACGGGGATGGATTCCTGGAGAGATCCAGTGTTAAACTCGAACTGATAAATACCGAGAAAATGGAAGAAGGTGTGCTCCTGAAATGGAAAGTTCATCTGGATAAGTGAGTTTTATTTTTTGCACAGCTGTTTTGTGCACTATTCCCAAAACAGCACACAAACTATAAATCAATAAATGTTTATATATTACAGCTAAAGGTGATACAATGAACAAGATAATCCTATCCGCAATAGCCATCATAGCCTTACTTTTTATCGCTGCCGGACTTATGGGAACCAATAATGTATCAACAGATGACAGTGCAATCCTTACCATAAGCAGCACTCAGGAACTTAATGATGCAATCGAAAAGGGACCTGTACTTGTAGAGATAGGTACAGACAGATGTCCGGCATGTATAGCATTAAAGCCTGTCCTGGTACAAATTGCAAACGAGTATGAAGGCAAGGCCACTGTTGCATACATAAACGCTGACAAGACAGGTGCCCTTGCTGCAAGTTTCAGGATATACTCCATCCCGGACTCCTTTGTCATTGTCGAAAGGGATGATCAAGGTTATATTTACATGGGTTCTGACGGACAGATCACAATGGATCGTAACAAAGTAAGATTCATAGGGATCACAAGCAAAAGAACACTTACAAGCGCCCTTGATGCAGCAATAGTATACAGAAATGACCGGTAAACAGCAATGATAGAAACAAGCACACTTACCCCGCTGGCAACGTTTATTGCAGGCGTTCTTAGTGTGCTGTCTCCCTGTGTACTCCCGTTACTTCCAATAGTGCTTGCCTATTCCACCGGTCAGAGTAAGTTTCGCCCTCTGGCAATAATAGTAGGACTTGCCATATCATTTACGATAATGGGAATTGTAGCTTCGGCTTTTGGGGCAGTTTTTTTGACTTACATCAATAAGCTCAGAATAATTGCCGGGCTAATGATAACCTTCATCGGGCTTGGAATGCTTATGGAAAAGGATATGTTTGGTTTTCTTTCCCGGTATACAGGAAAGGTACAAAATGCAGGCATACTCTTCAAAAAAGAAAATGGGCTACCTGGTGGACTTGCCGTAGGTATGGCACTTGGGATAATCTGGATCCCTTGTGTGGGACCCATACTGGCCTCAATACTGACGATCGTGGCATTGAAGAGTGATATTTACTATGGCTCAGGATTGCTTTTAATTTATTCGATAGGTTTTGCTATCCCGATGCTGATAATTGCATATTCTGCAAAACTTTCAGGCGACAGGCTCAGCAGGTTGGCAGGATTTGATATCAAATTGAAAAAAGTGGCTGGAGCCATACTTCTGATTGCCGGCCTGTGGATGATCTACTCCAACCATCTCGTTGATTACTTCTGGTGATAAAATCGGAATGGACCACATCCATCTCAAAACCAGGAGCATAGTTCTACAAAAGAGTGACACATAAAAAGAAATAAAGATAAACAAAGGTGAATGTGTTCAGTCAATTACACATTCATCATCATTTGCTAATGCAACAAGTTCATTGATACAGGCCACAGCCATTGGTGTTCCACCACGTGTTCCCACACATGTGATTGAAGGCACAGGTTCTTTCCTGACGGCTTCCTTTGATTCAGCAGCATTGACGAATCCAACCGGAGTGCCTACGACAATTGCCGGCTTGATACCATGCTCGATCATCCTGCATACTGCAAATGCTGCAGATGGTGCATTACCGATAGCCACAATCGAACCCTCAAGAATACCCCTGCATTGTAAAAAACCTGCTGCAGTCCTTGTGATACCATACTTTTTGGCAAGTTCTGCATCCTCGTCCCTGTCAAGTACACAGATAACCTCGCAGTTATGGCCCCTCTTTGTGACCCCTGATTTGACCATGTTGATATCAACAATTATCGGAGCACCTTTTTTGATGGCTTCAACACCTGCTTTAATAGGATCATTGACAAAGCGCATGATGTCTGCAACTGCAGGGTCACCTGTTGAGGTCACACAGCGCTGTTTTACACGATCCTCAAGTGTCTCATCACCCACTAGTTTGCGGGCGATGTTACGGCTGGTCATATAAATGGCTTTGGCCTCGTCGGTCTGCGAACCAAGATCACTGCAGATAGCAACCAGTTCCGGATCGATCTCTGTTGTCATCTCCACAAGTTCTTCGATACTTGCATCAGTCTTTTTTGCTTCAGTAGTCATATTTCCTATGATACCCCCTGGGAGTTATTATCCTTTTGCCATATGGCGACTCCCATATACGGGAATCATTGGTGGTGATAAGAATGGTTGTACTCATGTCCACCCAGTCATTGTATTCCATGACCTCCCCAAGAGTAGTGACAATGTAATCCTGGTCCTGGTCCCTCAGGGCATTCTTTACAAGCCCCACTGGCACAGAATCATCCTTGTGGCGTCTGATTATTTCAATTGCCCTGGAAAAATTGGATTTCCGCTGCCGGCTCTTTGGATTATACAGGGACATCACAAAATCAGCTGATGAAGCTGCATCCAGCCTTTTCTCGATTACCTCCCACGGAGTTAGAAGGTCACTGAGGCTGACCGTGCACAGATCGTTAACAATAGGTGCACCCAGCACACTAGCTGCTGCTGTGATAGCCGTGACACCAGGTAGTACCTCAACCTCAACCTCAAGACCTGCGTGTTCTGCTACTTCAAGAACCAGTCCTGCCATACCATAAACATTTGCATCCCCGCCACTTATCATAGAGACCACATTGTTCTGTGCAAGCTCAACAGCCTTACGTGAACGGTCAACTTCCTTGCCCATTGCACTGCGTACTATTTCCTGTTTATCCAGCAGGCTTGCCATCTGGTCAAGATAAGTGCCGTTGCCTACAATATAATCCGAGTTCAGTATAACATCTCTGGCCTTTAATGTCAGATGATCCACTGAGCCCGGTCCTATACCAATGATGTAAAGCTTTCCTTTTGCTTCACTCTGCGATTGCGATTGTGACCCTACCATATACTTTCTTCCTTAGTATCAGTTGCTTTTTATCCGACAGCGCCAATGCTGCCGGTTCCGACACACCTGTAAGCCCGAAGCGTGATGCCTGGGAAGCCGATGGTGTATCATATTTATTCAATTCCTCGTGATCTATAAACCTTATACCAATTCCGAGAATAGCTGCTGCCTCATGGAGACCAGCCTCGTTCTCTTTTAATTTTGCAGATGCCAGTGACTGTACCTCATCGATGCTCCTGCCTGCCTCTGCAAGCGCACTGTATATCGCATCAAGGGCTTCCTGACTGCTTATACCCCTGCGGGCTCCGATGCCTATTATCATGGACCTTCAGCCTTTTCCTTTTTAAGGACTGAAACATCGTCCCCTACAATTACTATTTTGGGACCCTTTATCTCAAGGACCTCAACATCACCGTCAAGCAGAGCGCAGTTCACCTGTACAGTTGAAGGCTTATTTACAATATCACAGCCAAGTGTTTTTGCAATGCCCTCCACTGAATTGCGGTTATGGACCTCAGTTGCGGTAGTGACCACCGGGGTTGGACCTATTTCGGCTATCTTCCTTACAACTTCATTTCCACCGTGGTGACCTCCAAGCAGAGGAATTGCAAAGTTCATGTTTGAATCCACTACCACCACTGCCGGATCCTTCCACTTATCCTCAATAAGAGGAGCTATCTCACGAACCACGATACCCGTGGCAAAGACTGCCACGATTGCATCATAATCCTGAAAAGCCCGCCTGAAGATATCCTTATCGTATATCAGGACATCAGCGTCCAGATGTCCTGCCAGGCGCTCTGCAACCCCGAGATTCCTCTCAAAGGTTATGACAGCGGTTCTTGTGCCACTCCGTATAAGTAAGACCTCCCGTAATTGCCGTATTCCACAGGTTCAACTACCCCCCCGATAAGGATCATAGCGGAACGCTTGATACCTGCTTCACGGACCTTGCCTGCAATGTCTGCAACAGTGCCTTTTATGATCTGCTGGTCAGGCCATGATGCATGGAAGACCACTGCCACCGGAGTATCAGGTGCATACTCCACCTTTTCCATTATCTCCTCTATCTTCTGGGTTCCCAGGAAGACAGCCATGGTGGCATTATGCCTGGAAAGTTCCTTTATCTGGTCTTTCTCAAGGGTCTTGCCTGCCGGACGTGTGATAATAAGCGTTTCAGAAACATCGTTCAGTGTAAGCTGGGTCTGCAATGCAGCAGCCGTTGCAAAAACAGATGATACACCCGGTATGATCTCTACTTGCACATCGAATTTCTTCAGCTCCTCTATCTGTTCAACTATTGAACCATAGAGTGACGGGTCACCACTGTGTAATCTCACAACCTTCTGTCCTGCATTGAGGCTGTCCACAATGAGCTTATTGGTCTCATCAAGGGTGAGCCCGTAGCTGTCTATCTTCTTACCTTTTGAATAATTCAGGACTTCAGGGTTCACAAGGGAACCTGCATAAATTACAAGGTCAGCCTCTTCCAGAAGCTCTTTGCCCATAACAGTGATATACCTGGCATTTCCCGGTCCTGAGCCTACAAAATAAACCTTCTTACCTGTCATCTGGATCCTCCTGCGATCATTCCTTTTCCGCGAATATGATACTGAAATAGTTGCCCTTTTCGGGAATCTTCTCCCTTTCTGTAATGATAACTTCCTGCGGACTGAAGAGGCGTTCACAGAAAGTGAACTTGCTATATCCTTCCTTTTCAAAGGAATCGATTATCTCTAACGGCCTACTTGCTTTCAGCCTTATCATGTACTTGCTGTCTGAACCATCGCTTACCTCAAATGAAGAATCGACCTCTGCTCCGGCCTGTGCTGCAAATGAGGTTATGGAGCTGATTCCCGCAACCGTGCCTGTCTCAACATCCGGATAGAACTTGTTCATAACACGCTTCAAGTGAGTGAACGTTGAGAAAAAGTTGGGGTCACCTATCAGGCCAAAAGCCACAAGATGGTCCTTTGATTCTTCTGCAAGCATATCAGCATTCTTCTTCCAGATGGCATTGAGCACATCATAATCGGTCAACATGGGAAATTCCAGAATCTCCGACTCTGCATAGGGCGCTACCAGGTCTGCTGCAAGGCGACCGGGAACATATACCTTATATGCCTTCTTCAGGGTTTCAACGGCTTTCAGTGTTAGAAGCTCCGGATCTCCCGGGCCAAGTCCTACTCCAACAAGCATTTTTTATCACCATTTAAGATCATTAAAATTCAGGTCTTTTGAGATATGATCATCAAGATAATTGATCATTCTTTATTCGTCCTTCCAACGACAATGTATACAGGATTCTCTGGCTTGAACATGGTTTCACCGGTGATCGGCGCCCCACGTGAGACAATTACATGCAGTACCTCATCGAATATGTCAAGTTCTTTCATCTTATTTATTACATTTACGACCGTTTCGATCCTGACCGCATTCACCACAATACTCCTGGCCCTCTTCAAGGCAAGCACTTCAAGCACACGGGAAATATTCTTGGTACCTCCAATGAATGCACAGTCTATGGAGCCTTCATCCTGCATTTCCAGGATCTGGGAAGATTCACCGGAAAGGACTTGTGCGTTGGTAATCTTAAATGCTTCGAAATTCTTCTTCGTTACATCTATAGCCTCATCCCTTGCATCCATGGCAACTATGCTGATATCACGTACCATTTTTGAAGCTTCTATCGATACGGCCCCGGTACCACATCCGATATCGAAGAATCTGCAACCGTCCATTAAATCAAGTTTAGATAGGGATACTGCGATAATCTCCGGTTTTGTGGGGCCGCCACTTACGTGCAAAAGTTCTGTCATGTTCCACCTAAATAAGAAAGACTTGAGTTATATACTAAGATGACTTGAGTTAAGTAGATATAATTTGCCCTTCTTAAAACTGTTGCATTATTAAGACATAGTATTAACTATTGAAATATTCAGGATGGTTGCAATGGAGAATAAGAAAAATGCAAAGAAATTACTGGTACTTGGTACTGCATCAGATGTCGGCAAAAGCATAATGGTCACGGGCCTGTGCAGGATCCTTTCCAGGAAATATAAGGTTGCACCATTTAAAGCCCAGAACATGAGCCTGAACTCATGGATCACAAAAGATGGAAAAGAGATAGGGATAGCCCAGGCCATACAGGCAAAGGCAGCCGGTGTTGAGCCCACGGCAGATATGAATCCAGTGCTTCTCAAGCCCAAAGGTGACAGGACATCACAGGTGATCGTACTAGGAGAACCTTATGCGGACAAATCCGCAGGCAACTATTATGATTCCATCGAAGAGATGCATGGAGTACTTCGGGGCGCCCTTGAGCGACTGGAGTCAGAATATGAGCTCATAGTAATGGAAGGAGCTGGCGGTGCCGCAGAAATCAATCTTTATGACCGCGACATAGTCAACATCGGGACTGCACGCATAACCCAGGCACCCATCATACTTGTAGGTGATATTGAATCAGGAGGAGTATTTGCAAGCCTATACGGAACAAAGGTACTGCTGCCAGAAGATGTCAGCAAGAACCTCAAAGGATTTGTCATCAACAAGTTCAGGGGAGACCCTGCAATACTGGAACCCGGACTGAAACAACTTGAAGAACTCACAGGTGTACCGGTACTTGGTGTCCTGCCTTACTACAAGCTCAAAATACCTTCCGAGGACTCCATGGCGATCAGGAAGAAAAAAGGAAGAGCAGAGATAGAAAGTATAAATGACGTTGACATTGCAGTGATCCGTCTGCCAAGGATATCGAATTTCACCGACTTCGAGCCACTGGAAAGGATAGCAAATGTCAGGTACACAGACCTTGATGAGGACCTGGGAACACCGGACTGTGTGATCATTCCCGGAACAAAGAATACTGTCAGTGACCTGCTCGACCTTAAGGAGAGCGGCATGGATAAGCAGATACGCGATCTCAGGGGCAGGGCAGTTATCTTCGGTATTTGCGGAGGATACCAGATGCTTGGAAAGATCATTCACGACTCCGGAGTGGAAAACGGTACAGAGGCCGACTATGAAGGCCTCGGGCTGCTGGATGTTGAAACGTCTTTTGGAGAATACAAGAAAAAGACCGTACAGGTCAGAAAAGAGATCATGGCAGATGGACCTATTTTCAGGAACATCAAGGGAAATGAGATATGGGGCTATGAGATACACATGGGCGCAACAAAGACACCAATGACTGTGTTTGGAGATGACGGAAGCATCGATGACAGCGGCACTGTGGTGGGCACATACCTGCACGGACTTTTTGAGAACGAGAACATACGCCATGCCCTCATGATATATCTTGCAGAGAAAAAAGGAGTGGAATACCACCCTGAAAGCATCACAACAGAAGATGAAGCCTATGATGAACTTGCAGAGATCGTTGAAAGCTGCCTTGATATGAAAAAGATATACGAACTGATCGAAGAACAGGATTAAGCCCCATTTTATTAATCTGCAATGATCCATTGCAGATCTTTTTTATAGCTGATATCCCGGATGATCATAATTCGCATTATTGAATACTTCAGGATCCTGCATTATGAGGATTCTGGGAAATTTACATTGTCCGGAGAACTTTATAATAAGCGCATCAGCTCTTTTGCTTTCCTGATACAGAGATAGCTGATAAACCACCCTGATCAGGGTTCTGATTTAATCCACATATTGATTTTTGTCGCGTATGCCCATGCACATAAGTAGCTATGTCTAGAAAAATACAGTGGTCAAAAGATATATATACATAGTTATAGAGTATAGGCATAACTACAAAATATAAGTGAACAAAAGGTGATAACATGCAGGAAAGAACACTGGATTTCATCGAACCCGAAACATCTGTGAAGGTGTTGAAAGTCACCGGACAGAAGTCCTCAAGAAAGAGGATACTTGACATGGGACTAACCCCTGGAACAAAAGTAGAGGTCATCCGCCGGGCACCCCTGGGAGACCCCGTGAAGTTCAAACTTAAGGGATACAACCTCTCCCTGAGGAAAAAGGAAGCAGAAACAGTGCTTGTTGAGATCATAGAATGAACGGAAAAGAAAGGAGCAAGACCAGGATGGTGACCGAATGACAGAAAAGATAACCGTTGCCCTGGCCGGAAATCCGAATGTAGGGAAGACCTCCATATTCAACGCAATAACCGGCTCAAAACAACATGTGGGCAACTGGCCCGGAGTGACCGTTGAAAGAAAAATGGGTAAAAGGAAGCACAAAGATGTTGAAATGCAGGTAGTGGACCTGCCCGGAACCTACAGTCTTACAGCCTATTCCCTTGATGAGATAATAGCACGTGACTTCATCATTGAAGAAAAGCCTGACATCGTGGTACAGGTCATAGATGCAACAAACCTTGAAAGGAATCTTTACCTGACAACCCAGTTGATGGAACTGGGCACCAGGCTGATAATAGCGCTCAATATGACCGATCTGGCCCTTGCAAAAGGAGACAGCATCGATGTGCAGAAAATGCAGGAGTTCCTCGAGGTACCCGTGATATCAACGATTGGAAGCAGAGGCGGAGGAATAGAGGAACTTCTGGACTCTGTCACCAAGGAGATACACAGGACACGAACAAGCGAGAATATATTCGTTTATGGCGTGGAAATTGAGAAAAGTGCAGAGGAACTGGAAAATGTCCTTGCGGAAGACCCTTATTTTTCACATTATCCTTCACGCTGGTTCAGCATGAAGTTACTTGAGGGAGACGAAAATATCATTAAGAAAGCAGAGGAGAGTGAAAACTACCCGCAAATACGGAAAATACTACAAAGGACCGATGCCGACAGTTTTGAGGCTAAGATAGCGGACCAGCGATATAAGACCATACAGACAATGCTGAGGCAGGTATGTAACATCAACACGGACCGCCTCAGTGGCTCGGACATGGTCGACCGTGTGGTTACCAACAAATACCTGGGAATTCCCATATTCCTGTCTTTGATGTGGGCGGCCTTTGAGATCACATTCACTTTTGCCACCCCCTTCATGAATATAATAGACATATTCTTCGGATGGCTTGCAGAAACTGCTGCCGGTGTGATAACTGTTTCATGGCTGGCCTCCCTTGTTGGGGACGGCATGATAGCAGGTGTTGGTTCCGTACTGATATTCCTTCCGAATATCCTGTTGCTCTTCTTCATGATATCGCTCATGGAAGACAGCGGATATATGTCAAGAGCAGCATTTATCATGGACAAGGTCATGAGCAAGATAGGGCTGCACGGCAAATCCTTCATCCCGCTCATAATGGGATTCGGGTGTAACGTCCCTGCCATAATGGCAACACGCACCATCGAAGACAGCAGGGACAGGCTCATCACAATACTTATCACTCCTTTTATGTCATGCGGCGCAAGACTGCCGGTGTATGTGCTCCTGGCAGGTGCCTTCTTTGGAAGGGACGCTGGCATTGTGATCTTCGGCCTGTATGCCCTTGGCATATTTGTTGCGCTCATCAGCGCAAAGCTCATGCGCAGCACCATAGTAAAAGGAGAGGACACACCCTTTATCATGGAACTGCCCTCATACAAGATCCCCACATTGAAAGGCAGTATACTTCACATGTGGGAGAGGGGCAAGATCTACCTCAAAAAAGCAGGTGGTATAATACTAATCGGTGTTGTAGGGGTCTGGATCCTTGCATCCATACCTGCTCCCGGAAGTGGCGGCACCTTTGCTTCAGAAGAGATATACGGCACCACAGATTCCATGATAGGCTTCATCGGGCAGATCATAGAACCTTTGGTAGCACCGCTTGGATTTGACTGGAAGATCGCAGTTGCGCTGCTGTTTGGTGTTGTTGCCAAGGAAATTGTGGTCGGCTCAATGGGAGTCTTATACGGAGTTGGTGACAATGAGGACAGCCTTAGTGAAATACTCGCAGCCGGGGCAATGACGCCCCTGGCAGGCCTGGGCCTTATGGTATTCACCCTGCTGTACGTACCATGCTTTGCCTGTATAGGTGTTATCAAAAGGGAAACAGGATCCTGGAAATGGACAGCCTTCCAGTTGTTCTACGGCACAGGACTTGCATGGATCTTTGCATTTGTATTGTACCAGGTGGGCAGCAGGATGGGTTTGTTTGCCTGAATCATTAAAGGAGAGTGACAGAGATGGAACAACACTACGGAAAAACTGAAATTACCTTTGCTGCACTTGCCGGGCTGCTGTATACAATATCAGGGATATACCACATAGCAGAAGGGATTGGTATAGATATCGGAATATATGAAGGGATGGCAAGATCATTGTTCATTTCAGGGGACATACTGGGAGGATTCTGCCTTGTGGTAACAGGAGCAGTATTCCTTTACGGATTCAAAGAGATGATGCAGGGAATAAATGCAGGTGTCTCTTTCCTGTATGTCGGAATACTCATGTCCCTGGTATTCATGATGATCTACCTGCTAATAATGGGAGGGAACCTGCTTGATTCCTTCATAGTCCCGGAAGATTATGAAGGATGGAGCATAATGGAAACATTCAGGCCGGGAATCTACCTGGGAATACTGTCAATTGCAGGGCTGTTGTACTGGAGAGACAGGTTCTCCCTGCATGAGGTACTGGCTTTGCGGGAGGGAGCATAATGGTAATAGGTTACAGATTCTTCCTCAGGAGAATTGCCACGATGATGGATTCAAAAGAGAAACTTACGGTCAGGACAATAGCTGACCGTCTGAGCCTGAGACATGATGAGTTCAGGGACCTCCTTAACATAATGATAACAAAAGGAGACATTGAATGCATTACAGAGAACATGGGCGGATGTTCAGGTAGCTGCCCCGGATGTTCAAAGACCTGCAACCCCCGCACATCAGGCCCCTCAAGCCTTACCGTGAGATCCTACAGACTCACACAAAAAGGGAGGAAAAACTGTGGGGAAACGAGCTGAACGGATCTGCACAGCATATCCTCTTTTATCCTTTCCCTCATATTTTTACCTTTAACTTTTGTTTCTGACATTTTGCAGATGTCAGACTGACATCCCCATCTATCTTTTTTGAATAAAGCCGATGAGCCATAAGACTTAAATAGAATCAAGCATACTTAAGCATTATTGTACAAAAATATACATTAGTGTGTGAGATGGTGCTAATATGAAGGACTATATCAAGAAAGTAAGTGAAAGGCAGAACCTCACCATAAAGGAAGCAGAGGACGCTATAACAAAGATATTCACAGGAGCTACAGACTCACAGATCGCTGGCCTCCTGATCGCCCTGAAAATGAAAGGGGAGACTACCGATGAGATCGCAGGCTTTGCCATGGGGATGAAAAAGGCCGCCAACACAATAGATCCCCGGGTAGATGGAGTACTTGTGGATGTGGTGGGTACCGGAGGGGATAGGCATAATACCATCAACGTATCGACTGCTTCTGCAATAGTGACTGCAGCAGCAGGGATAGCTGTTGCAAAGCATGGCAACCGGTCCATAACATCACTATCAGGAAGCGCTGATGTGCTAAAGGAACTTGGTATAAAGGTGGACAAGGAACCGGAGCAGGTAAAGGAATCCATTGAAAAGAAAGGCATAGGGTTCATGTTCGCACCGGTATTCCATCCTGCAATGAAAAGAGTGGGAGCAATAAGACAGGAGATGGGAGTAAGGACTGTTTTTAACATACTGGGTCCCCTGACAAACCCCGCAAATGCAAAAGTACAGCTTGTGGGCGTATATGACAGGAAGCTCTGTGAGCCTTTTGCCCGGGTAATGAAGAAACTGGGAGTTGAGAGGGCGATGGTGGTCCATGGTGACGGCATGGATGAGATATCGAATATCTCAGAGACATTTGTCGCAGAGCTGAAGGATGGCAAGATAAGCACCTACACCCTCACGCCCGAAGAGCTGGGGGTAAAAAGGGCCACTGCAAATGAAATTGTGGGCGGTACACCGAGGGAAAATGCACTTGATATAATATACATCCTCAAAGGCGAAAAAGGACCCAAGCGGGACATCATAGTAATTAACTCCGCTGCAGCACTTTATGTTGCCGGGAAGGCCCCCTCTGTCAAGGAAGCCATACCGATGGTAGAAGAGATTATAGACAGTGGTCGTGCAATGCAGAAACTGCTGGAGTTCAGTGATAATAATAATATATATGAGGTTATAAATGAAACTGCTTCCAAGAGTGAAGATCTGCGGAATGCGATCTGCTGAAGATATCGCAACGGCAGTGAAATGCGGCGCTGATGCTGTGGGCTTTATAACCGAGGTACCTGTGGACACACCCCGGAAACTGGACAAAAAAACAGCTTCAGAACTTGCAGGATCAGTACCTGTCTTTGTGGACTCGGTACTTGTGATAATGCCCACCTGCGGACAGCAGGCACTGGACCTTATAGAGAAAGTGGATCCGGATGTGGTCCAGCTCCACAACGACATAGAGGCCGGGGAGATAGAGATAATACGCAACAGTACACACCAGAGAATCATAAGGACTTTTACCATACCTGTGAAAAGCAAGGAACTGCCACCAGACATGATGGTACAGGTGGAAATACTGGCAGACAATGACCTTATCGACGGAATCCTCCTGGATACGGGAAAAGCAGGAATTAGCGGTGGCACAGGCATGGTGCATGACTGGTCACTGAGCAGACAGGTAGTGGAAAACACCGATATCCCGGTAATACTTGCAGGAGGACTTAATCCGGGAAACGTAAGAGAAGCGGTCAAAGAGGTCAGGCCCTTTGCTGTGGATACAGCCTCGGGCGTGGAGAGCAATGGAAAAAAAGATCCTGCAAAGGTATGCAGGTTCATAAGAGAGACCAGGTGTATCAATGGTTGATTTCGATCTTAGTAAAGGGGAGTTCATATCCCTGACAGAGAGTTCACACAAGCCTGCCATCACGCAGCTTATTACAAAAGTTGATAGTATATGCAGCCCACTACAGTTGTATGCAACCCTGCAAAATGCAGGACACTCCTATCTGCTTGAATCAGTAGAGAAGGAAAAAAGACATGCAAGATATTCATTTGTAGGTTACGAACCTGAGATGGTGGTGTCCATAAAGGACCGCTACCTGACCATTGAATGCCAGATGAACTCCGAGCTCACAAAACACATTTACAACAACGTCAGGTCCATGGGGGACATGGAAACCCTTGTTGGAGGGAAGTTCAGGGTAAAGATCAATGAAGAAGATGACGCACTTGCTGCATTTCGCAGGATCTTCCCCACAAGCACAGGCACAGTTCTCCTGAACCAGAAACGTTTTGACAGGCAGACCTTCCTTGGAGGGGCCATTGGTTACAACAGTTATGACCTTGTATACGATTCCTGGTTAGGTTTAGAAAAGAAGCCGGATGCACAAACCCCTGACATGCACTTTGCAATCATGACAAAGACATTTGTCTTTGACCACATTACCAACGAGACCTATATGGTCATAACACCCTTTGTCACAGAAACCAGCGACTTAGATGCCGTTTATGAACATGCGTACTCGGAAGCGCAACTCATGGAGAGATCACTTCAGATGGCATCTGTCATTAATATCAGCGATGATATTGCGCCAGCGGATTCGGACGAACCCGTTGATAACATGGACCAGGAAACCTATGAGGAGGCAGTCAGGAAGGCAAAACAGCACATCATAGATGGCGACATATTCCAGGTTGTCATCTCCCGCAAGTATACTGTAAAAATGAAGCAAACTCCCCTCCAGCTCTATATAAGACTCAGGAAAATAAACCCAAGTCCTTATATGTACATATTCAACTTCCGGGAGATTGGCATAGTAGGTGCAAGCCCCGAGACCCTCATGACCGTTTATGGAAGGAAGGTCATAACCAATCCAATTGCAGGAACCTGTCCTCGTGGAAAGGATGATGAAGAAGATAAGTTATTTGCACAGGAGATGCTGGAGGATGAAAAAGAGCGATCTGAACACGTGATGCTTGTGGACCTGGGACGCAACGATGTGAGGATGGTTTCAAAGAGTGGTACGGCAAAGGTTGATGATCTAATGAGTGTTGTGAAATACTCACACCTTCAGCATATAGAGAGTACGGTCAGTGGAGAGCTGAGGGAAGAATGTGACCAGTTCGATGCCACAAGGGCTATATTCCCTGCGGGCACACTTTCCGGCGCACCAAAGATAAGGGCAATGGAAATAATAGACGACCTGGAACCCCAATCAAGAGGTATATACGGAGGGGGTGTGGGATATTACTCCTGGAATGGTGATGCAGACTTTGCCATTGTCATAAGGACCGTGCTTATAAAGAACAACACTGCACATGTACAGGCTGGAGCAGGTATTGTAGCTGACTCGGACCCAACGTACGAATACAATGAAACTGAAAGGAAAATGGCTGCAATGATAAAGGCTATAGGAGGGAAATAATGAAGGTATTGTTCATCAACAACAAGGATTCTTTTGTCTGGAACCTTGTGGACTTTGTTTCCATATATGAACCCGATACCATGGTAGTCCCTAACACTATTTCCCTTGAAGAGATAAGGGATATCCGTCCAGGTGCCATTGTGATCTCACCAGGACCTGGCACGCCGCACAAAGCAGAGGATATAGGAACATCCCTTGATATAATCCAAGAATTCGGACCCACCACGCCCCTACTTGGCGTATGCCTGGGTCACCAGGCCATAAATGCTGCATTTGGAGGAACCATCGGACATGCAAAAGACGGACCCATACACGGAAAGACCTCCGATATCATGCACGGGGAATCACCTATCTTTGAAGGTATCCCCGGCAATTTCAGTGCCGGAAGATATCATTCCCTTGCAATAGAGGAACTGGCCCATGATCTGAAGGTGACCGCAAGGACCGATGAAGGGATAATAATGGCCATTGAGCACAACAAATACCCTGTATATGGCTTGCAGTTCCATCCGGAATCCATCCTTACAGACCAGGGATTATGGATTATCAAGAATTTTCTCAAAATTGCCCAGGATATGCACAAGGATTAAGCATTTACAGGCTTATTGTAAACTATGCTTATCGGTATAACAGGAACACCTGGAACTGGAAAGACATCTGTAACCAGACTGCTGGAAGAAGATGGATCATACAAGGTTATTCATCTCAATGAGCTTATCAGGGAAGAAAATCTCTACTCAGATGTAGACACCGAGCGGGATTGTGTGGTAGCTGATATGGACCTGGTGTACAGGAGGGTCCTGGATTTACAGGATAGGACAGGTAACGTGACCATAGTTGACAGCCATCTTTCACACCATATTGCTGACATCGCCATTGTGCTGAGGGCATCACCCGAAAGACTGAAGGAAAGACTGGAAGAGAGGAAGTATTCAGTTGACAAAGTACGAGAGAACGTCGAAGCAGAAGCCCTGGACATCATCCTGGCGGAAGCGGTGGACTGGTGCGAGAAGGTCTTTGAACTTGATACGACAGGACAAACTTTGGAAAGAACCCTCAAGGATATCAAAGAGATCATAAAAGGAATAAGAAGAGGAGGCACCGAAGAGCTGGAAGAGCTGTACAGGCCCGGGTCTGTGGACTGGAGCGATTATCTTTTCGAGTAGCTGCACCCTATCTGTGGAGCCTGTTATAATGGCCAATCAGAACAGATAAATAGAGTGGACCTAAATGACAAAATTGAATGGTTCTTACTGTCCTTGCGCCGAGGTGACAGAGTGGCTAATGTGACCGCCTGCAGAGCGGTTTTCCGGGAGTTCGAATCTTCCCCTCGGCATCTGCATTTTTCACACCATGATCACAAAGGAGCCCCACTGTGGTACTGAAGGTATACAATACATTGACAAGGGAGATGGAGGATTTTGTCCCCCTGCAAGGCAAAAAAATAAATATGTACGTTTGTGGTCCCACGGTGTATGACCACTGCCATCTGGGACATGCCAGGAGTTACATTTCCTTTGATGTCATCAGGCGTTATCTTATCTACAGGGGATATAATGTCAACTACATCTCCAACATAACCGATGTTGATGATAAAGTGATATACAGGGCAAAAGAGATCGGAGAAGATCCCTTTGCACTTTCCGCAAAGTTTACCGGGTCTTTCATAGAGGATATGGATACCCTTTCAGTGTTACCTCCAGACAGCCGTCCCAAGGTCACAGAACACATCCCGCAGATAATCGAAGCGGTGGAATCGCTGATACAAAACGGTACAGCCTATGTGACCCACAAAGGCAATGTGTACTATGATCTTACAAGGTCGGGAGAGAAAATCGGAGTGTTGAGCCACCAGACCCCGGAAGGTCTCCTGGAAGGCTCGGGTAGCAGGGTGGATGTAGAAAACGATAAAAGGTACCAGCTTGATTTTGCCCTCTGGAAAGTTGCCCCTGAAGGTGAAGCTGCCTGGGACAGCCCCTGGGGCAGGGGACGCCCGGGCTGGCACATCGAATGTACGGTCATGTCCATGAAATACGGCTCGCAGCAACTGGATATACATGGAGGGGGCATGGATCTGATCTTCCCGCACCACGAAGCTGAGATCCACCAATCCGAAAGCTGCACCGGAAAGCATCCTTTCAGCAAGTACTGGATGCATAATGGTTTTCTGACAATTGATCAGGAGAAGATGTCAAAGTCCCTGGGCAATTTCTTCACCATCAAGGAAGTACTGAAGAAATTCCCTGCCGGAACTATCCGTTTCTTCATAACTTATACCCATTACAGAAGTACGGTTGATTTCAATGAGGAAGCTCTTGAAGAGGCGGGAAGGGCAAGAAGGAGACTGCTCAACACGATCTCAAACGTCAGACATGAACTGTCAGAGGCCCCTGAAGACGGGAACGACTGTGGGCTTTTGGATTTGATAGAACAAACAAGGAATGCATTCATCCGTGCCATGGATGATGACTTCAACACCAGGGAAGCAATTGGCGAGCTATTTGTCTTCAGCCGCAAGGTCAATTCCATAATGACTGATGAAAAACCTGGAAAAACCTCACTTGAAAATGCTTTGGATTTTTATTCAGAGATAAATGAAGTGCTTGGGATCTTTGAAGATAATAAGAGCGCTGCCCCGGAGGAAAATATCTGTGAACTGTCAGAAGATGACATCCTGGAAATGATAAAAATCAGGGATAAAGCACGTGATAACAAGGACTGGAAAAAGGCCGATGCAATACGTGATGAACTGAGGGAAAAGGGTATTGTTCTTGAAGATGGGAAAATGGGTGTCAGATGGAGGCGGGAAAATTAGTCAAAGTTGCAGTCAAAATCACAGGAAAGAATCACATCGGAGTTTAAATGACCCGTATATACCAGGTTGACTCATTTACAGATAGACCCTTTACCGGCAATCCGGCAGCTGTCTGCATCCTGGAAGGACCAGCAGATGCCAAATGGATGCAGAATGTTGCAAAAGAAATGAATGTTTCGGAGACCGCTTTTCTGTATCCGGAAAAAAGAGCTTACTGCTTGCGCTGGTTCGCACCGGATGCCGAGGTCGACCTTTGCGGGCATGCAACACTTGCAAGTGCCCACATACTCTGGGAAAAAGGGTTTGCTGAAAAGGATGAAAAGTTATTGTTCTTCACAAAAAGCGGAACCCTGACTGCCAGCCAGAATGATGGATGGATAGAGCTTGACTTCCCGTTGCTGGATGAAGAAGAAGCAGAAACATATGAAGAACTTGTGGAAGCTCTTGATGTGGAACCCGTATATGTTGGAAGGAATGCTTTTGATTACCTGGTGGAAATCAGTTCAGAGGACAGGTTAAGGAAGCTAGAACCGGATCTTACAAGAATTGCAGCGATCACAGCAAGAGGTGTATGTGTTACAGCCAGGTCTTCATCACCGGAATATGACTTTGTGTCCAGGCTCTTTGCACCTGCCATCGGAATACCGGAAGATCCCGTTACCGGCTCCACTCATTGCTGCCTTGGCCCTTACTGGATGAAAAAACTTGACAAGGACACTTTTTACGCCTACCAGGCCTCAGAGAGAGGAGGATACCTGAAAGTGCAGGTAAAGGGTGATAGAGTACTGATCGGCGGGAAGGCTGTTACGGTATTTGCAGGAGATATCCTGGATTGAATCATTGAATTCAGATCTTTTGGAATTTGTCCTGTGAAAGGATTTGTGCGACATATATATGTATAAATGCGCATATGTACAATTAATGCCAGATAACAAAGCAAGATTCTTCAAAGCCCTGGGTGACAGGACCAGGCTCACCATTGTGGGATGTCTTTTAAAACATGACCACTGTGCATGTGACTTTGCCACGATCGCAGGAAAGGACCAGACCACCATATCCAGACACCTGAAAATATTATGCGAGGCAGGGATACTGAGATACGAAAAGGATGGCAGGTATGTAATTTACAGTATAAAGGATGATACAATGAAAGACACACTTGAGAGATGCGGGGTTGAAAAGGTTGATTCTTGCTGCCCGGGAAGTATAATGGACCCGGAGACAAAAAAGCATGCAGTCAAAAAGAATTATGGCCAGATAGCACTTGGGATGGTACAGAACTGCGGATGCAGTGGGAACATGACACAGGAGCAGGTTGCTGCATCTATTGGCTATTCTTCTGCAGATGTAGAGGCATTCCCTGAGGCAAACCTTGGGCTTGGGTGCGGAAACCCCACCGCCCTTGGAGAGATAAAGGAAGGTGACACCGTACTGGACCTGGGTTCTGGAGCCGGATTTGACAGTTTCCTGGCAGCCCGCAAAGTTGGTTCAAGCGGAAAGGTAATCGGTGTGGACATGACAGATGAGATGCTTGCAAAGGCCGCAAAGAATGCAGATGAGTACGGTTTTGATAATATCGAGTTCAGGAAAGGGGATATCGAAGACCTGCCTGTTGAGAGTGGCTCTGTGGATGTTATCATCAGTAATTGCGTTATAAATCTCGCACCTGACAAGTCCAGGGTATTCATGGAAGCATACAGGGTACTCAGGAAAGGAGGCAGGATGTTTGTGTCCGACATAGTCCTTCTGAAAGAATTATCTGATGAAGAGAGGAACAATGAAGAATTGATATGCTCCTGCGTTGGGGGAGCATTGCTGAAAGAGGACTACCTGGGACAGATCAAAAAAGCTGGTTTTGACATAAGGATTGTCGGGGAAGATATCGAGATCAGTGAGAGGCAATATTCAGGAAAAGCACTGGAAAGCATAAAGCTGGAACTGCTAAAACCAACAGACTAAAAACCGGCCACATGCATTTTTGATCATC
Source organism: Methanolobus sp. (assembly GCA_029762595.1). GTDB lineage: Archaea > Halobacteriota > Methanosarcinia > Methanosarcinales > Methanosarcinaceae > Methanolobus. The sequence continues at coordinate 209,511 of JARVGJ010000001.1, forward strand.
TTAAAGTTCAGTCAAACATAGTTCATGAAATATGGCCAGTGTGTGTTTCAAATATAGTTGAAATGGCAATGTTTAAATACAATGCTTCAAATATATTTGAAACATATGACACAAGATTACCTATTCCATCTAATAAACATCGGTTTACAATCAGTCCAGGAATACCTGGCACTGCATGTGTTGCTATGCCTGGTTCCGGCTTTCTTCCTTGCCGGTGCCATTGCGTCCCTCTTCTCAAAGGAATCAGTTCTGAAATACTTCGGTGCCGATACACCTAAATACATATCTTACTCCGTAGCAGCTGTTTCAGGTTGCCTGCTTGCAGTATGTAGTTGTACCGTGCTTCCCTTGTTCGCAGGTATCTACAAACGCGGTGCAGGGATTGGACCAGCTACCACCTTCCTGTTCTCCGCACCTGCTATCAATATACTGGCCATAGTATATACTGCAAAGATCCTGGGTTATGACCTGGGAGCAGCCAGGGCTGTTGCGGCAATCCTGCTGTCTGTTGCCATTGGGCTTATAATGGCAGCTATCTATGAAAGAAAAAAAGTGGAACATAATGGCATCAAGACCTTCAACCAGGAAAAGCATTCCCACACGGTACAGTTCTTCATGCTGCTGCTGGCCATACTAATAGTTCCGGAGATTATCCAGTCCTGGGTATATCTGGCACTTGTGGAGATACCCCTCATAGCTGCCACAGTATATCTGGCTTTCAAATGGTACTCTGAGGAGGAGAGAAAGAGCTGGATGGAAGAGACGTGGTTCCTTGTAAAGATGATAGCTCCCCTGTTGCTGGTTGGTGTATTCTTTGCAGGAATAATAGTAGAGTTACTGCCAGCAGAAATTGTGGCAAGATATGTGGGTGGCGATTCTGTTACTTCGTACTTCATCGCCTCGGTTGCAGCTGCACTGATGTACTTCTCCACACTCACAGAAGTTCCTATAATCAATGCCCTTACATTTCTTGGCATGGGCCAGGGCCAGGCACTGGCAATGCTGCTTGCAGGCCCGGCACTGAGCCTGCCGAATATGATTGTCATCAGCCGTGTAATGGGAATGCAGAAAGGACTCTCATACATAGCACTCGTTGTTGTGGTCTCGATGATATCAGGGCTTGCCTTTGCTTATTTCTTAATCTGAAGTAAAGTAACAAGAGGAAGAAAAAATGAGAGTACTGATCATTTCAGATATCCACGGAAACAAAGAAGCTCTTGACTCTGTCATGGCAATACAGCACGACAGCGTGGTCTGCCTTGGAGACCTTGTAGACTATGGCCCCTCACCCGGCGAATGCATCGATCTGCTCAGGAGAGAGAATATCCCGGCCATCCGGGGAAACCATGATAATGCAGTGGCTTTTGGAGTTGAATGCGGTTGTGGTTATGAATATAAACATCTCTCCATAGCAACAAGGGAATACACTGTTAAGATCCTGAATGATGCACAGATGGACTTTCTGCGCAACTTGCCTATGAAACTTGAATGGAAAGAGAATGGAAAGAAGCTCTACTTCACACATGGCAGTCCCTTGTCCTTCTATGATTACATCAAACCGGATACCCCCGAAGAAACAGTAAAGGAGTACATAAAAAATGTAGACGCAGATTTCATATTCATAGGCCATTCACATCTTCCCTTCATAAGGAAAGTAGAAGATGTGACCCTTATCAATCCTGGTGCTGTGGGGCAGCCAAGGGACGGAGATATCCGTGCAAGCTGTGCGGTCTTTGATACAGAAACATCAGCTACAAAGCTCATCAGGATCGAATATGACATGGAGGCAGTTTATTACAAGATCGGCAAGAACATGCCTCATGCAGATGAGCTTATCGCTATATTGAAGAGAGGAAAATAGAATAATAGTTATCATTAAATGAAATTCTCAAAAGGTGATAGAATGAAAATAGAAATTCTTGGATCAGGTTGTGCAAAGTGTAAGAAGACAAAGGAAATAGTTGAGCAGGCAGTTGCTGAACTTGGCATCGATGCAGAAGTCGTTAAGGTGGAAGATATGAATGCTGCCCTTGACTACGGTGTGATGATCACACCCGCCGTTGTTGTAGATGGCGATGTGAAAGTTGCAGGAAAGGTCCCTACGCTGGATAAAGTAAAGGAATGGCTATCATGATTTCAAAAAATAGAGGATATACCATAGCAGAAGATATAAAAATGACAGAAGGGGTCAAGTGTTCATGTGAAGCAGCGATAATTGGATTATATGCATGTGCAGGCGGTTCCAATGTAGGTCAGATGGCAAACAAGGTCGCAGTTGAGCTTACTAAACATGGAAAAGGAAAGATAATGTGTACCGTGGGTGTCGGTGGTCAGGTCCCGGGTATAATAAAGAGTACTGAAGGGACCGATGAGATCATTGCCATTGACGGCTGCCCCCTCCTATGTGCAAAGAAGTCACTGGAGCTTTCAGGTTTCACAGTGGACAAGAGCATAGTGATAAGCGAACTTGGAATGAAGAAGGGCGGAAACCTGGACCTGGAAGAAAGCGATGTCATTGAGATGATGAGTAAAGTAGAGACCGCTTTGGGCAATTGAAACAGAAATGAATAAAATAACCAGCCATACAGTTCATAAAGGTGTATTCCATGGCTGCAACAGACTCAGCAGATACTAATAACTGGCCTGTAGAAGATGGCGATTATGTGATAGGGGACCCTGAATGCCCGGTTGCTGTGGTAACACTTGCCTCTGACTATAGGAATATGGCTTGCACCCATGATCCTTATGCAGATGAATCACATCGGGCAGAGGAAGCACTAACCCCTGACTCCAGAAAGCCTTGCCTGCAGAACTACGCAATATGCGGCACATGTTTTACTGAGAACTTCGGGATCCAGAAAGTAATCATCAATGTACTTTCAAACCCCAGAATCAACTGCCTGATAGTCTGCGGCAAAGAAAGCAAACACTTTGCAGGCCAGTCCATCATGGCACTTGTGGATAACGGGGTTTCGACCATGGGTGGCTATAAAATAATAATCGGCTCAAAGGGCGTTATCCCTTATCTTGATGAGATCCCCATGACCGCAATTAATAGCTTTCTGAAGGAGATTGAAGTTATAGATCTTATAGATACCACTGATCCGGAAACTATTCAGAAGGCGATAGACTCCTGCAAGCTTAAGGAAAGAAGTGAAGCCAGAGAATATCCAATGCCACAAATCGACGAGAATAGCTGGATTAAGTATGAGAATATGATTCAGCAGAACGTCATGTCTAAAATGAAGAAATGAAGAAGATAAAGAAAAGTTTTCCTGACAAACAGTGCATTGAGGATTGTGATGTGGAGTTAAATTCAGAAAGGAGATTTGCACAAGAAGGTACCACACCAGCCGAAAAAGCACAGAGAATCTGGCGTGAGTACGGCATAATAAAAATCTAAAAGAAGGAACTTGAAAGCAAAAAAGATGAATCTGGTTTCAGCGTAGAAGAGGAATGATCATCTTTGAAATAACTTTCTTTCTCCATTTAACTCGTTTCAAAAGCATAAATACAACTTCATGCAATAGTTGTATGAGGGGTTATGATTGCTGTAAGGCCTCAACTGAACAGTACTAAGGGAGGATTATACATGGAACGTGAGAATATCATTAATAATGTAAAAAATGTTATTGGCCATATGAAGGGGGTAGAAACCACCTATTTACTCAATGAAGAGGATCGTGGGATTGTCAGGGAACTTGAGAAGAAAGCTGATGAGATGACCTTAATGGGACTTGGCAGGGGTGACAACAAAGGTGTTAAGGCGGTCCTTAAAAATAATGTGGTCTTCGCTTTTACCACAAACATGGACTTTAAATGGCCCGAGGGACCAAATATAATCCTCATGCACGGTGAGCGTGTTGTAGGCCAGGACCTTGACGATGAGGCTAAACTCGAGGAAATGAAGGCATGCAAGGATAAACTCGTGATTGCTAACATTGTCATATACGACACCAGTGTCCTCAAAGGAATGGATGCCAAGACCAATCCGTTGGTCGTTGTAATGCCACCGAAGACCTGTAAGGAAGTAGAGTATGTAGATAAAGTGTGCAATGTAATCCTCGCATCACCTTCCACGCCAAGTGATGAATATCTGAAGGGGAAAATGGGACTTGAATATCTCCACGGGAAAGGTACTTTCCTTCTGGGATTCGATTTTGATTCCTCGTGCAGTTAAAATATCCAGATGCCTGCATTGGAACTAAAAAGTGAATGATAAGACCTTAATTAAAAAATAGAGGACATAAACATGCCCGGATCCCCTGAAGAGATGAAACTGGTGAGCAACGCCATGTCAAACGCTACCAGAAGAAAAATAATGACCTTGCTCAAAGACAGCAGCATGTCCAGGGAAGATATGAGTAAGGCCATAGGCCAGACCATGCTGGACTACCATTTACAGCTCCTGCAACAGGCAGGACTGACAGAGATCAGGGGTGAAAAACTTGAGTTGACCGATTTTGGAAGGAATATGCTGGAACCAAGGAACAAAAAGCCTGTTGAGCCAAAAAAAGATCTTCTGGGAACAAAACCCATAGAAGTAATGGAGATCAGGCAGTTCCTTCCGTGCATAGCTGATAATAGCAAATACCGGATAATTGCCCGTATGGAACCTCCTCTGGACGGAGCAGTTAAATTGCTTGAACCACTTTTCCCCAGGGCCAGATATTCAGAGAACCTTGGTGTGCTGATCATCCAGAAAGGGAGCATCATTATAACTGTCTATTCCACAGGCAATGTGACCATGACCATGATATCCGATACCGATGAGGCAGAAGAGATACTCAACGATCTAATGAAAAGTATTAACGATGCTATCGGGAAGGGAATAAAAGCACCCCCCGCAGATAAGGCAAGGGTGGATCACAATGAGATATACAAGTACCTCCCGGGGACTAACTGCCGTATTTGCGGTGAACAGAGCTGTTATTCCTTTGCTATCCGGCTCATGGCAAAAGAAACGACGCTGAATAAATGCACACCTCTGCACGAGGAAAGATATGGCGTCAACCGGGAGTATTTGCAAGTTCTTTTAGAATACCTGTAAAATATAGCACAGGTCATTCCTGCATACAGGAACAATTATATAAAAAAACGTAATGCATTTAATCACTTTTTACATAAGCCGTTCTTTTAGCCGGATGAAAGATCATGAGCTCTATTGAAAAATACCAGTCCATATTTATATTGGTATCAGTTGCTGTAGGTCTTATCCTTGGCCAAAGCACAATTGCCCGAAACTATGCTGACCTTTTCATCGTTCCTTTTCTAATGGCGATGTTGCTTGGGATATTTTTACAGGTCCCTCTCAGACAGCTGGGAAAATCCTTTAAGAACTGGAGGTTTGCAGGTATAAGCGCTGGGATCAATTTCATATTCAATCCATTGCTGGCCTTTTTCCTGGGATTTCTGTTCTTAAGGGACACGCCTGCATTGTGGATAGGATTTATCATGCTCATGGTCACTCCCTGCACAGACTGGTATCTGCTCTTCACAGGAATTGCACGGGGTAACGTAACCCTGTCAGCATCCATCCTTCCCATGAACCTGATCCTGCAGCTGGTCTTATTACCCGTGTACCTCTTGATCTTTGCAGGGACCATTGCAACCATTGACCCCTCTCTGCTTATGCAAAGTGTCATCCTTGTCCTGTTAATACCCTTTGTTGGCTCCCTTTTCACAAAGACAATCGTTCCCGGAATAAAAGGAGAATACTGGCTTGAAAAAAATGTTTTCCAAAAACTTGACCATGTACAGTTCATCTTCCTCAACCTTGCCATTGTGTCCATGTTTGCATCCCAGGGAGAACAACTGGTCCAAAACCCCCTGATACTGCTAAAACTGATCACTCCGGTCCTGCTGTTCTTTGTGATAGTGTTCATTGCCGGACAGATAGTTGGTAGATATCTTGGTTTTTCATACCAGGACACAGCCAGCCTTAACCTGACAACCCTTGCACGCAATTCCCCGATAGTCCTGGCCATCGCACTTACAGCCTTCCCGCAGGAGCCTTTGATAGCACTGGCACTTGTTATAGGACCGCTTATAGAGCTGCCAGTGCTTGGCATCATAGCCCATACACTCTTGTGGATCAGAAAAGGATGGGATTGTAAGGATGATGTCTGCTGATTATGTTTGCCATGTCCCCGGAATCTGGGAAAGAGCGGAACTACGCTTCCCTTATAAGCATTTGACGAACTTCAGGATCAAGACGGTAATACGTGTATCTTGAGCTTTTGAAAGACTCCACAACACCCTTTTCTTTCATGACAGAGAGATGATGGGATACAAGGTTCTGTTTTTCCTTTAACGCGTGGACCAGTGCCTCAACGCAGTAATCCTGTTTCAAAAGGTGGTACGCTATCCTTAACCTTATTGGATTGCCCAGTACCTTGAAAACATTGCACATATGCTCAATTTCATCGTAATCCAGAGCAATCTCATGTTCAAGATCCTGCTCCCATTCCTCTTTCAGCTCCTTATCGGCAGGACAGCATTTCATGGATTAAAAAAGAAAATCAAAGCTTATATATGTATTCATATCAAAATGTTTTGATATAGAGCATTTGACCTTATATTCAAAGACTGAATAAAACATATTGATATGATAGATGTTTGTGTCCTGTTTGAACAACATAGCAGAGGGAAACATGATAAAGACCATACTTGTACCTACAGACTTTACCATTGAAAGCGAGGAACTTCTTTCCTGTGTCGGTGAGCTGAAAAGTGTCGGCCTGGAAAAAGTGATACTATTACACGTTGTAGACATATTTCAGGCCCAGGGACTCGCACCGATGTTTGAAGAAAATGCAAAGAAAAGGATAGAGGACTACAGGCAACTGATGGATGAAATGGGAGTTGATGCCAGCACGCTTGTTGTGGAAGGGGATGTTAAAAAGACCATTGCCAGGATTGCCGATGAGGAAAATGTCGACTGCATAGTCATGGGAGCGACCACTTCAGGGCTTATCAAAAGCCTTCGCATAGGCAGAACAACAGAATATATATCCCGCAGATCAGGAAAGATCATTCTCATTGAAAAGTACAACATCATCACTGAAAATGAGGAAGACATAAGCAGGAAAGCATGTTCAGCCAAATTTTCAAAGGTAATGCTACCTGTTGACTTCTCTGAGAACTCAAAAATAATACTGGATGAAATAAAGGATTTTACAGACATCATTGATGAGATCGTATTTGTACATGTAGTAGAGAAGGCAAAGAACGAAAAAGAACTCCATAACAAGAAAAATGAAAGTATGAAGCTTCTCTCTGAGCTGGGAAAAGAGCTTGAGGACGTGATAAAGATAAAATATGCCGTAACCGAAGGGGAAGCTTCAGAATCAATAGACAGGCTTTCAGAAGAGATGGATGTCACCCTAATAGCGATAACAACACATGGAATGGGATCTTTTAAGGACATATTGCTTGGAAGTACTGCAGAGAACCTGCTTAGAAGAACAAAGAGACCATTGCTTCTGATCCCTGTTAAAGACAGATGAAACGTGAAAGGTGACAAAAATGGAAGAAGAAAGAGAATTGGATTTTTTCAGTAAGTATCTGTCCATATGGGTTGCCATATGTATTGTAATGGGTACTGCAATAGGGTACCTTTCCCCCTCATTTGCACAATATCTTAGCGGCATGGAGCTTGCAAATGTATCCATTCCCATAGCAGTGGTCCTGCTTATAATGATGTACCCTATAATGCTCAAGATCAATTTTGAAGAGGTACTGAATGTCAGGAAAAACTCAAAACCTCTTACACTTACGCTTATTGTTAACTGGGCCATCAAGCCTTTTACTATGACCTTGATCGCATGGTTGTTCATGAGCATTATCTTTGCCGACCTCATACCGCCTGTGCTGCAGGAAGAATACATCGCAGGCATGATATTGCTTGGGCTTGCTCCATGTACGGCAATGGTCCTTGTGTGGACCTATCTGGCAAGAAGTAATATCAATTACGCATTGGTGCAGGTCTCTGTAAATGACCTTCTGATACTCGTACTGTTCGCACCCCTTGGAGCACTACTTGTAGGAGTGACAACAAGTTTTCCGGTACCTATATTGACCATATTCTTCTCAGTATTGTTCTATGTAGCGATTCCACTGTCCCTTGCAGTCATCACAAGACATGTCGCAATAAAAAGAAAAGGTATTTCCTGGCTGGAGAACAACCTTATACAGAAAATAGAATGGGTTACTCCGGCAGGTCTTCTTATAACCCTGGTCCTTATATTTATATTCCAGGGTGACAAGATAATCAATTATCCCCTGCACATAGTATTGATAGCCATACCGTTGATAATTCAGACATACCTGATATTCTTCATAGCCTACCTGGGAGCCCGGAAACTAAAGATACCATATCAGGAAGCTGCACCTTCTACATTCATCGGTGCCAGCAACTTCTTTGAACTGGCAGTGGCTGTGGCCCTTATACTATTTGGAGCAGGATCAGGAGCAACACTGGCAACTGTAGTAGGAGTACTTGTGGAAGTGCCCATTATGCTGCACCTTGTGAGCATAATGAAAAAGAACAAAGCAAAATTTGATTTTGAGACTGGAAATTGACCAGCGAATGAGAAGAGTTATGATCGCATAACTACCTTCTCATTCATTAGTACAAAGATACATGTATTATTACATCAGTACAAAAATAGTAAAATGAACGCTTAATCCATATCCGATCTTGAAACGCTTTTAAGCCTGTTGACACCATCTATTTCATCAAGGACATCAGCTACAGCTTCAGGAACAAGTGATCTCCAGTCCTCATCAAGCAGCATGCGCTTTCTTATCTCACTGCCGGAGTAGCCTTCACGCTGATACATAGGAGGTTGTTTTACATTGACACCGGCTTCCTTGAAAAGACGGATCACAAGAGGATTGTTAGAATATACCATATCAAATGGCGGTGTCATAGAAATTATATGAGATACCCACACAGAGTTTCTTTGCAGGTCCTCAATGGGTATTGCATAGTGTTTCACATCGGCAGCCTCAAGAGCATGCTTTATCATCAGCACGCGCTCACCTGCGGTAAAAGGGTTCTGATGTTCATGGCTTTTTTGCGCACTGCCAATACCTATAATGACCTCATCCACATCCCGGGCAATATCCTTAATGATGGAATAGTGCCCAAGATGAAATGGTTGAAAGCGTCCTATATAGAACGCTCTTCTCATATGCATAGGGAAACCATCAGCGAATGCCACATTCATCGAATGTGAACTTCTCACATACTTCCAGGTAGTGTCCTGAGTTGTTATCGTGTTTCATCTGTGCAAGCTTTTTGATAAGGTCCATTCCCGGTTTCGGATCTTCCATGATCTCCACCTTATCCTTAATAAGGTCAAAGATCTTCCTGCCCATCTCTGTGCGTATGAGCACACAGTTCCATCCATCCGGCGTCCCTACAGACCCCAGAGAGATATCAGCGGAAACTGAAGTGTAATCACAGCAATGATGACATGGATTCCTGGCATAGTGGGCAACTTCAGGAATCTTGACACTATGGGCTTCACCGTCCTTTGTGTAGTTCCAGAATTTACCTTTACCAAAGTCCATCTTAACAACATCATCCGCCTTAAGCCCCATCACCTCAGGAACGATCTTCTCGGTCATAACATCATGGTAGAAACTCTCCATGCACAGAAGACCAAGGATCACAACGATCTTATCGTTAGTATTCTCATCGATCAGACGTGCACCATGTGCCTGACAGGGTACTCCAATGACACCTATCTTGTCATATTTCTCAAATGGGTCCCTGAGAGCTGAAAGGACTGAATCATACGTATACTTGGTACCGGTTGTCCTGTCAACATCTTCCGGTTTGGTCATAAGTATAAGTTCAGTACCCCACTTATCATCCTTGGTGATACCGACAATGCAATCAACCGTACCGGTCTCAAGCAAAGCTTTTGCCAGTATTGATGTGACACCACCATCCTGACCTTTTATAGTGCTCTTTGCTCCGAAGAACTCTGTCACATTTGCAAATTCATCTTCTAAATATCCGTCAATAACAGGACATAATCTGCCACATGTAAGACAATCCTCACACACGTTAGGTGCTGCTCCTTTGACGTAGAATTCTAAATTATCAGGGTCACGGACTTCTGCATGCTTGTTCATAACAATAGCTCCAGCAGGACATGCAGATACGCATGCCCCACAAGCAGTACAGACGTCGTGTTCAATGACCTCTAATATCTTTGGATGGGCCATTAACTGCCTCCGACGTTTTTTGATTATCCGATTATTTCTTTACCGATGAGCTTGATAGCTTTCTCTTTGTCAGGTCCTATTGGGGAACCTGCAACTATCTGTGTCACACCGATGTCAAGCAGTTCATTGATCCTTGCCTTACAGTCATCAGGTGTTCCGCATATAGAGAATGCATCCATCATATCATCTGTGACCATGCCGCCCATGAGTGCACCGAAGTCACCCTTTGCAATTGCTCCGCCTATATCAGCTTTTGCAGCAACATCAATGCCGTGGCGCTCAAGTACCATGTCAGGTGAACCTGCAACGATGAATGCAACTACGACCTGTGCTGCCTTTGCTGCCTTTGCTGCATCCTTGTCGATAGAGAAGCATGCGTATGCTGCTACATCAATATCCCTGGGGTCGCGTCCTGCCTTCTTTGCACCGGATGCTATCTGGTGTACGGCTGCTTCAAAGTCCTTTGGGTGTGATGCATTTATCAGTACACCATCTGCCACCTCTCCTGAGAGTTCGAGCATCTTGGGGCCCTGTGCACCCATATAGATAGGTACATTGCCGGCTTTGAATGCCATCTTTGCACCGTTGAACTTTACCATTTCACCATCCAGGTTTACTTTCTCTCCTGCGATAAAACCGCGAATGGCCTGAATGCTTTCTTTTGTTGTGGTAAGTGGCTTGTCCCATGAAATGCCCATTGCATCAAAGGTTGCCTTATCTCCCGGTCCAAGACCAAGAATTGCGCGCCCACCTGATATCTCGTTGAGGGAAGCGATGCTTGATGCTGTGATAGCTGCGTTCCTAGTATAGGGATTAGTGACACCTGATCCCAGCTTGATACTGTTTGTGTTCATTGCAAGCACAGTCAGGGTAGAATATACATCACGGTTATTGTAGTGGTCAGTGATCCATACATTGTCAAAACCCTGCTGTTCAGCAAGTTTTGCATAGTGTGCTATTTTTAAAACCGGGTCGCTTGGTACAAATTCAATTCCAAATGTCATTTGAATCCTCCTCTAAAGTGTGTTCTTATTCAGGTATCTATACATATTTAAAACTTTGTTGGTTCGACACCGGAAAAGAATATATAAAAATATACTTTTGTCCTCAAAAATATATCCACCAGTGAACAGAACTGCAATGCAAAACCATATTTAAAAAATGAACATGCATTTACCGATACAGATATATCCGGTAAATGACAGATGAAATAATGTTCATATTTGCAGGAGGTGGCAATGCGGGGAGAGTTATAAGAACATTGCCTTTAAAAGCAGTCACTTATTGTGCCACTGATCGTAAATATGCATATCCTGAAAACAATTGTTTAGAACATACAGTATTTGGAATTGAGTGATCATCATGAAATGCTACGAATGTGCAAAGAATGGAAAGGATAGCGACACGGTAGCTATCTGTATAATCTGCGGCAGAGGGGTCTGTAAAGACCACTTGGTCAGGGAAGAGACACCTGTCTGGGAAGGCGAATACAGCATAAAGCTAAAATGTGGTATGGGAATTGCCTGTGACTACAAGGATGTTCAGCACTGGAAAAAAGTACTCTGTATTCCCTGCCATACGGCCCTTAAGGAGAACTACTAGGTGATATCATGATGAAATGCTATGACTGCATGGAAGAAGAAAATGACACTGAAGCAACATGTGTCTGTATAACTTGTGGAAAAGGCCTTTGTACCGAACACACAAAAGAACTCGAGCTTCCGGTATCAGTTGGACAACCACCTCATGTTGAAAGGCTTCCTAACGGATTGCCCAGGATAATGTGCCACTACTGCTTTGACCAGACAATAGAAGATGGATTTGACTGATCTGGATAACAAAAGAAGGAAACAAAGAAGATAAAGGAGATACTAACATGTGCGGAGAAAAAGATAGCGGAAAAGGATGCGGACACAGAGAGATAATTGACGATATGTCCGACAAACTGGGATTCACACCCCAGATACTTGAGACACTTGGAGAACTTGAACCTGAGTTCCTTCATAAGTATAACATGTGCAACCACAAGCTGCTCAAGGACGGAGCACTGCCTGCGAAGACAAAGATACTGATAGCACTTGCAGTTGTTGCATCAAAACAGTGTGAGCGCTGCGTTGCGTCACAGATGAAGAGTGCACTGAAGAACGGAGCAACAAAAGAAGAGATAATGGAAGTGATGGATGTCATATTCATAACATCCGGTGCTCCTGCTGTTGCCGCATGCAGAGATGCACTTAGATTGCTCAAATAAGAACATAAGCTGGGGCCTGCCCGGCCCTTTTGAACATTCCGGATACTATCGATCAATACCTGGAGGATAGGAAAATGAGGGGTGGATTTATAAGAAACAGCTTGCTTCTAACTTCAACTGTTCTTTTGTTAGCTGTCATATGCAGCTTCTCGTGTACTGCCGAGCCAACAAGATTCGGAGAACACTCCGTCAATGACTTTGTCTCTGAAAGCACATGCAAGCAATGTCATGCAGTGATCCATAATGACTGGGAAGGCACGATGCATTACAATGCATATCTTGACCCTTTCTACCTGGAAGAGGTGAAAGTCGCAAGCCATGATACAGACGGCCTGGTTGATGAATTCTGTTCCCGTTGCCACACTCCCATTGGTGTCGTATCCGGGGAGATACCACCTATAGACGGGTCCGGGATGAGTGACATCTCAAAACATGGAGTACAGTGTGATTTCTGCCATGTCATATCGGGAAGTGACGGTATAGGGAATGCACCTTTCATAGTCACACCAGGAAACGTGAAATGGGGACCATTCGGTGATGCTACGCCTTCTTACCACGAAACGGAATATCTTGAGCTATACACACAAGCGGAATATTGTGGAATGTGTCATGAAGTGATACACCCGGTTAACGGACTTGTCATCGACGACACATATTCCACCTGGAAGGACAGCCAGTATGGAAAGGACAATGTGGTGTGCCAGGATTGCCACATGACAGGAGGTATCACTGAATTTAAGGCAAATCCCGGACGTGCAGGCACAGGCGGCCCAAAAAGGGATCATATATCATCACATGACATCGTAGGAGCAAATGCATTCATCCCAGAGATCATGGGAGCGCAGGATGTTGCAAAAAAAGCAATTGAAAGACTTCAGAATGCAGCAACCCTACAGGTAAGCTCACCTGAAACGGCAGCAGAAGAAAGTGAGGTTACGATCATGGCATCGATAACCAATTCCGGAGCCGGACATAACATACCTACAGGAGTTTCAGAGATCCGGCAGGTATGGCTTGAAGTAAGGGTCACGGACAATGAAGGAAAGGAGATATATCATGCAGGTGCCCTTGATAGTGAAAGGAATATCATATCTGCAAAACTGATATATAATACCGTTCTGGGCGACAGTGAAGGAAATGCAACCGAAAGCTTCTGGCTTGCCGAAAGCATGCTTGAAGACAACAGGATAGGTCCAGAGGAAACCGTTAATGAAGAGCATACATTCATTCTGCCCGAAGATATAACATATCCATTGAAAGTGGAAACCATACTGAACTATAGGTCAGCCCCACAAGAGCTCATCGATAAACTGTTTGGTCAAGGGACCTATGAAGTACCTGTTATTCGTATGAATGAAATGTCCAGCACGATATACCATCCTGACACCCCCATGGAAGAGAGAACAGAAGCAACACCTGGATATGGCATAGTTGCCGCAACCATGTCCTTGCTCCTGATGATGCACATATTCAAAAGAAAATGAAGGAGAACTCAAAAGTGATACCAACTGTTGACAAAAACAAATGTGAAGGGATAGGTGCATGTGCCGAATCATGCCCCACAGAAGTAATCGATATAGAAGAGAACGATAGCGGAGAGCTAAAAGCTGTCATCGCCCGTCCTGATGACTGTGTGGAATGTGGCAACTGTGTAGATGCCTGTCCTACAGAAGCAATAACATTAGACTGAAAAACTGATTGGAGTACCAGAATGTCCGATGACAGAACTATTCGTCTACTGGGTATATCAGGAAGCCCCAGGAAAAAATCTACAGACTATGTTGTTAACGAAGCCCTAAGATACGCACAGGAAAAATTCGGTGCAGAGATAGAATACTTCTCTGCCAGTGGCAAGGATATGAAATTCTGCATCCACTGTGATTATTGCATTCGTAAGAAGGAGGGCTGCATTCACAAAGATGACCTGGTGGAACTCTATGACAAGATGTTATGGGCCGATGCATGGATAATAGGCACTCCCGTATACCAGGGTACATTAAGCGCACAGACAAAGACGATAATTGACAGATGCCGTGCAGTTGTTGCAAGGGATCCAAAGGCCTTCCTGAACAAAATCGGTGCTGCAGCCGCTGTCGGTGGAGACAGGATAGGAGGACAGGAGCCCGCTATACAGTCAATACTTAACTTTTACGTAATCAGTGAGATGATACCTGTTGCGGGCGGTTCTTTCGGATCGAATCTGGGTGGTACCTTCTGGTCAAAGGACAAGGGAGCAGAAGGGGTTGCAGATGATCCTGAAGGGATCCGTAGTCTTCACAGGACTGTTAACAAATTGATGAAGACTGCAATTGCAATGAAGGATATCTAAGATATCCCAGGAGGGAGCAGACCTGGAATTCATTGAGAATGTTACGGAAATTATCAAAAGGACATACAATGTGAAGAGTTTCAGGTTCCAAAGACCTGCTGGTTTTGACTATAAAGCAGGCCAGTATATCATGGTCACACTCAGCACCAATGGAAAGAGCATAAGTAAGCCTTTCACCCTTTCAAGCAGCCCAACGGAAAAAGACCATATCGAATTCACTAAAAAACTGACCGGACATGAGTTCTCCAATATGCTGGATTCAATGGTAACTGGAGACTCTGCAACCATCAGGGGACCTTTTGGGAAAATGACCTTTGAAGGAGAATATGAAAAGATAGCACTTCTAAGTGGTGGTATAGGGATCACACCGATGATAAGTATCTGTAAATATTGCACTGATATGCGACTCAGCACGGATATAATGCTCATATGCAGTGATAAGACAGAACAAGATATGATATTTGTTGAAGAGCTTGAAGAAATGAGAAGGCATAATCCGGGACTTACAGTCTTCAACACACTTACAAGAGCCTCTGAAAACTGGACAGGCTGCCGGGAGCGCATCTGTGAGAATCTCATCCTGAGGGAACTACCAGACTATGCTGAGCGCATATTCTATATCTGCGGACCACCTTCAATGGTGGAGACGATGGTAGAGATGCTGCACAACATGAAAATACCAAACGACAGGATAAACAAGGAATCATTGACTGGATATTGAACACACAGGAGGAATCATGAAAAGGATAGCATGGGGGATCACAGGTTCGGGGGATCTCATCAAAGAAACTTATGAAATGATGGTTGACATCAAAAAGAAGAGCAACATAGAGATAATGGTGTTCCTGTCCAAAGAAGGTGAGACGGTTATGAAATGGTATCGTATGTGGAATGACATACAGAAGGATTTCCCCAACTTCAAGACCGACGCAGGACCAAACTCCCCCTTCATTGCAGGACCCCTGCAGGTAGGATACTACGATGCACTGATCATTGCACCAACCACCGCAAACACCGTTGCCAAGATAGTACATGGTATCGCTGATACGCTCGTAACCAATGTCGTTGCGCAGACAGCCAAGGGAGAAACGCCCATCTACATACTTCCCGTTGACCAGAAAAGAGGTACTGTAAAGACATACTCCCCTGAAGGTAGGGTAATGGAATTGAAAATGCGCGAAGTGGACGTATCCAACACCGAAAAACTTGCGCAGATGGAGAATATAACCGTCATCAGCAAACCAGAAGACATCTACGATATCCTCGGAATAAGCAAGGACTAAAAGAAGGTGTACCCTTCCCTGAGATAGATATCCGGCAATCTGCCGATGATATCATCTATTCTGGCAAGGGACCTGAATGTAGCATAAGCGGCTATAAAGCTATCCAGGGCATCTCCATCATAATTATTGATCATCCTTTCCTTCAGATGCCCAGGAATAGTCACACATTTATTGACCATTTCTTCCAGGATGTACCCTCTTGTTATTTTCTCTTTTTCCGACCTGCCTTTATAGGCCATGTACAGCCCTTCGCTCTTCAATGTTGATGCGGGACATATCTCCATAAGCCAGGGTTTATCTTCAAGTGGCTCCTGCATCGGAAGGATGCAGGCATCTCCTGCCTTAAGAAGAGGACGTACAATGTCACGAATTCCATAATATGTCTGTTTATAGACCCATAGATTATACACGCTGAAAGGA
This sequence comes from Methanolobus sp., assembly GCA_029762595.1. Lineage (GTDB taxonomy): Archaea > Halobacteriota > Methanosarcinia > Methanosarcinales > Methanosarcinaceae > Methanolobus. The sequence continues at coordinate 226,036 of JARVGJ010000001.1, forward strand.
GCTTTTACCTCTGTATCGGTAAGACGTTTCAGCTCGTTGACGCCCCCAATGGCCCGCATTGCCGTTCTGAAATCCTCTGGAGAAGAGTAATTATCAGGGAAATCTTCCACGAAAGAACACCAGTCCTTCCCGGATAAAAGCTTATCAGGAAGGCTGAATGGAGAATCAATTCCAAATACAGATCGTGTATCTGAGATTATAAGATTGAGCAAAGAGGAAATGCAGATTCCCCTTTCTTTGGACATACCAGGGACAAGCTCATATATCGGATAACAATCAAGAAGTAAAAATTCACCTTCTTCTGCAAGGCCTTCACTTATCCATATCTTTCTACCGGCATCCTTTGCACCACTGAAATCAACACCATATATCCTGCGTTTTCTCCCGATGGCTGCAAAAGTCATATTTCAATACATTCCAATCCGCTTCAATCATCCCGCAGGCCCTTGATAAACTCATCTGTCATCATGTAGGCCTCATCATCTGTGAACTGCTTTGGAGGGTGTTTCATGAAGTATGATGATGGAGAATACAGGATCCCACCGATGCCCCTTTCAAGTGCAAGTTTGCAGCACCTTATAGCATCGATCACCACACCAGCGGAATTGGGTGAATCCTCCACTGATAGACGAAGCTCAAGGTTCATCGGCACATCACCGAATAGTTTACCTTCCATTCTCAGGAAGCAGACCTTATTATCATTCTGCCAGGGTACGTAGTCACTGGGACCTACATGGATGTTGTCATCATCCATCCTCTGTCCCAGGACAGACTGAACAGCCTCGGTTTTTGATTCCTTCTTTGATGCAAGCCTGTTCCTGTTAAGCATGTTAAGGAAGTCGGTGTTGCCCCCGGTATTAAGCTGATAGGTCCTCTCCAGTTTCACACCACGCTTGCGGAAAAGATCAGCAAGCATCCTGTGAGTTATCGTAGCACCAAGCTGAGCTTTGATGTCATCACCGATAATAGGAATACCCTTCTCCTTGAACCTTGCCGCCCATTCCGGATTGCTCACGATGAAAACAGGCATGTTATTGATATAGGCAACCCCGGCCTCAAGGGCACATTCTGCATAGAAGCATGTGGCTTCTTCTGAGCCCACTGGAAGATAGTTAAGTAATATCTCTGCCCCGGAATCCTTCAATTCCTTTACTATCTGTTCTTTATGTGCTTCAATCTCATCGGAAGGCAGAAAACTCCTGTTCTCACTGTAATTTACCATATGATCGGAAACACCATCAAGAATGCGACCCATTTTGACAATTACACCTTTTTTGGGTATTTCCTGACAGAATACCGCGGTGCAGTTAGGCGGTGCAAAAATGGCCTCTGAAACATCCTTTCCAACTTTCCTTTTGTCAATATCAAATGCTGCAACAACTTCAATATCAAATGGCGTATATCCGCCGATATCCCAGTGCATAAGACCAATGGCATCTTTTTCTTCTTTGTCCCCATAATACTCAATACCTTGGATCAGAGAGCTTGCACAATTGCCAATACCTGCAATTGCAATCTTGATTTTGTCCATTCAAATACCTCTATAAAAGTTATTTAGTGATTTTTTGAAAATGATGAGATATAAAATATAACCTCATAGATGTATTGTTACAAATAAAAAGGTTTCTAAACAAGAGCTAGTAGACAACTTATTTTAAAAAATGTGTTTGCATCGAATAGAACAAGCTCGAAAGATATATTAGGTCAGAATCAGATAGATTTGTTACAGTGGGGTTACTATCACAAGGTATAACTTGCGATGACACTGAAAATTTTAATGACATATGATTTATTAAAGGTGACCAAAAAATGAAAGATATACTAAAAGAAATAGCAGAAGAGCTTGACCAACTGGAAACACTGGATGAAGCAATTGCCCTGGCAATAGAACTTGAAGAAGAGGGAATGGCATATTACAGCGAAAAGGCATCAGTTATGAAAAATGAAACTGCCAGCAAGCTGTACATGTTCCTTACAGAAGAGGAAAAGAAACATGCTGAATATCTGAAACAATACAGGGATACTAAAAAGGTTCCGGAAGTAGAGTTCAGCTATCCGAAATTCGAAGCATCTTTCACAGAGGAATTCTCCGACGAGAAACTGGAAGAGATAGGCATACTTCTTGCTGCCCTCAGGTTCGAACACAAAAGCGAATACTTCTACACAGAACTTGCAAAACGTACAGATGACGAAGAACAACGTATCTTCTATGAAAAAGTAGCTGCTGCAGAAAGAGGCCATTACATGATAATTGACGAGTTGCTGGATGCTGCAACCGAGTTCAGGATGCAGACATAAACCCAAGAGAGATGGCAATGGACGATCATAAACCACCTGAGATAGCCAGCGGTATATACTGGGTAGGCGTGGTTGACTGGAACCTCAGGGATTTTCACGGTTACCAAACACCAAAAGGTGGAAGTTATAACGCCTATCTTATAGTTGATGAGAAAATAGCCCTCATCGATACGGTAAAAGCACAATTTTCAGGAGAGATGTTAGAACGTATAAGCCAGATAGTCGATCCTGCAAGAATTGATTATGTGATATCGAACCATGTGGAAATGGACCATTCGAGTTCCATCCCGGCAATAATGGATGTCGCAACAAATGCCAAGTTGTTTGCATCTTCCAAAGGTCAAGCCGGTCTTGCAGAATACTATAAAGAGGAAGGCTTTGATAAATGGGACATAGAGGTTGTTGGAACAGGTACTGAACTGAGCCTTGGAAAAAGAACACTTATGTTCATAGAGGCAACCATGCTGCACTGGCCTGACAGCATGCAGACCTATGTGAAAGAAGACAGGATACTCTTTTCAAATGATGCTTTCGGACAGCACGTTGCAACCTCAAAACGCTTTGATGACGAAGTAGAGGACGTAATGGAAGATGCTGGCATATACTACGCAAATATACTGCTTCCTTTCGGATCCCAGGTGCTCAAATATGTAGGAAAGCTCAAAGAGCTTGATGTCAGTCCTAGCATGATAGCACCAGCACATGGTGTCATATGGAGAAAAGGCGTGCAGCGCATAGTTGAAGCATATGGAAGATGGGCACATGGAGATAGCGTAGCCAAGGTGCTTGTGATATATGACACTATGTGGGGAAGCACCGAGAAAATGGCATTGGAGATAGTTGAAGGAGCCCGGGAATCAGGTGTTGAAGTACGCCTGAGGCACCTGCGCAAGAATGACTGGAGCATGACCATGAAAGAATTAATGGATGCTTCTGTTGTTGCAATTGGCTCACCTACAATGAACAACGGGATGTTCTTTACTATCGCAGGTTTTCTTAACTACATGAAAGGACTGCGTCCAAAGGACAAGAAATACTTCCTTTTCGGCTCATACGGATGGGGAGGAGGAGCTATTAAGGCAATGGAAAAAGAAATGGAGGACGCCAGATTCGAACTTGTCATGGAAAGCATGCAGGTAAAGTTCAGACCTTATGAAGAAGATAAGGAAGCATGCAGGAATATAGGTTACAAACTTGGTGAAATTGCAAAAGAGAATGCAAAATCTTAAATTTATGTAAATGAATGTTTAAATGAAAGTATCGAGTGTGTTAATATGAGATTTGAAAATGATCTAGAAGCTGAATTCTATGAACGGTCAAGAAAAAATGCAGAACAGTCAGGATACAGACTTAACAGTGACTGGGATGTCATTACAACTGCAGTAAAGGGTATTTGTAACAACAAGAAGCAGTATGGTGAATGGTACTGCTTCTGCCAGAAAAGAACCGGTGACAAGGAACAGGACAAAAAGATCATATGTCCATGTGCTGCAAGATCAAGAGACGTTGAAATGCGTGGTGCCTGCAAGTGCGGACTCTACATCAAGTGATGTCAGATTTTAAAATTACTTGCTTTTAACTATAAAACAGGGTCATTTTGGGGACCCTGAGGCTATTTTTCAAAAGACAAAGAAATGAATCCTGCACAAGGAGCTACATTATCTGAGATCTGTGCTGATATAAAGGTCAGTCAGATAATGTCAAAAGAAACTGTTTTCATTAAGGATACTGATTCCATAGAGCAGATCATAGAGCTTATGGCAAGTAATCCATACCATATCTATCCGGTCCTTAATTCTGAGAAGGAGCTGGTGGGTGTCATCGATCAGGACAATATTCTGGAATTACTCTTTTTTGAAAGAAGCCAACGAAACCACCATACACATTTAATGGCTACCAAGGCCCTTAGTGAAAAAGCATCCAGCCTTATGGTGCACCATCCTATGACAATATCCTTTGATGCTAATTTTTTTGATGCTGCAGACCTTATGATCAAACACCACATCGATTACCTTTGTGTTGTCAGGGATAAGAAACTGGAAGGTATCATCTCTAAATCGGACCTTATAAAGAAGATATTCAAGCTTAGAGGCAAATGATCAATGGAAACCCTCCTTCAAATAATGGCCATTTTGTTCTTTGCAAGGATATTCAGCGAAATCTTAGAAAGGTCAGGACTACCTGGCCTTATTGGAGAGATGGGGGCAGGCTTTCTCTTCGCTCTTACCTTTAAGCCTGACGATATAGAGATATTTACATTCTTTGCAGAATTAGGGGCCATATTCCTGCTTTTTACCGCAGGGTACAGAGAGGTCCACATAAAAGACCTGAAAGCTGCATCCAAAAGTGCACTCATCCCCACATTATCACAGATAATTGTGGCGTTTGCATTCGGTTTTCTTCTGGGGGATTTTTTTGGTTTTAGTTTCACAGAAAGTCTTTTCCTGGCTGTTGCATTCAGCCCCACAAGTATAAGCATTGTTGTTAAAACACTGATAGACAACGCTTACCTTTCAAGCAAGCCTGGTTCACTGATGCTAACATCAGCGATATTCGATGACATAATAGGGATTTTCCTGCTTACCCTCCTTGTATCTGTTGCAACGCTTAACCAGTTTCCTTCGGGCATCCAGGTGCTATGGATACTTGCACAGATGCTTGCCTTTGCACTTATCATGGGCCTTCTGGGATGGAAAGTATACCCATTCATTTTCAAGCACGTACAAAGGATGCATTCCAAAGAATCACTGTTCTCCTTTGTGATACTTGTTGCTCTTTTCTCGGCATACCTGTCTGAGCTGTTTGGATTGCATGCCGTCATTGGTGCATTTTTCGGAGGGGTCATTCTTTCTGATCTGCCACCTGCAAAGATCGATGCAGTGCAGAAAAAGGTAAGTGGTGTGGCCTATGGAATATTCACACCGCTTTTCTTTGCATTCATCGGTCTTTCCATTGATACGGAAGTGTTATCTTCTGCTGGTATTTTTACGGCTCTTGTAATCATACTTGCGCTTTGCGGAAAACTTATCGGTGGGTTCATAGGCACTAAACTGACAGGTTTCAGTTCTGAGGATAGCCTGATCTTTGGGATCGGGATGATGCCAAGGGCAGGAATTGAACTTGTGGTCATAGCCATTGGAAAAGAACTTGGGATCATAAGTAATGAACTGTTTGCCAGTATCGTATTAATGGTAGTGATGTCTATCATAGTTTCCCCCATTTTACTAGAAATGTCTATCAAGTACAAAGAAAAAAGAATGTCCATGCCAGAAATGGAAAATATCCCGGACAAAAGTACTTGAACTACAGATTACTGATGACAAATGGGAAAAGCTGTACAGAGAACGCAATTAATAGCAAGACGGATGATAGCATATAATCAGCCATTACCATCCTAAAGTCTGTGAAAAGCCGTGGATTGCCCGTATAACCCCTGGATAACATCGATCTGTAAACCTTCTCCCCCCTTTCATAGCTTTTTACAAGGAGCATACCAATCATATTCCCAATTATATTCAAACTATACTGATTCAGCTTCATTTTGAATCCCCTTGTATACATGGATCTCTTCATAGTGAAAAACTCCCCAAGGAGTACAAAGATGTATCTGTAAGAAAAAGTGATCATCTGAATCAGGATATTTGGTATTTTCAGAGAATACATGGCTTTTATGATCTCATCGAACCTGCTTGTGGCAAGCATGAGAAATGCAAGGATAAGTGATGCTATGGCCCTTAAGAAAATGAGTGCGCCTATATAAAGTCCTTCAATGGTGATACTGACATATCCAAGTCCAATGAGAGGACTGCCCTGGACAGTGAAAGCCATCACCACAATTATCATAAATATAAAAAGAGCTGGGAATTTCAGTGATATGTATACAAAGTGAAGAGGTATCCTTGATATGAATATAAGGATAATTGAAAAAATAACAGCTAACAGTGCAACTACCAGCTCGGTTATAAAGGCGAATGAGAATATCAGGATAGTGAATGTTATCAACTTTGCCCTTGGATCGAATCTGTGGAGAATGGAATCCAGTGTTGAATATGTATCTATCACAGGGTAGCTCATTCAAATACACCTTTACATCTTTTATTTTTGCTGTTTTATCCTTCTTGCAGATATAAGCATACCCAGGCCTGCAAGTCCAAGCATATATCCAAGGCCTGCAACTATCTTTGTGGCCTTTGAATCCCCGGATGAACTATATAACTGAGATGAGCCCGAACCAACGTTTATTACAGCCTCACTCTGATGACCCCAGTCATCAAATATCTTCACCCTATATTCTTCATACCCGGGGACAGGTTCAAAATAATACAAGCCGTTATTGTCAAGATTGTCCTGAATATGCAATTCCTCATTACCCTGCCCATCTATCAGATAAATTTCCACAATTGCACCTGGAATTGGGTTACTCTGGTCAAAAGATCCTTTAACTTCTATGCTCTGAGAGACATCCAGATGAGCCGCATGTGAAGATGCAGGCACTACAAGAAGAGCAGATACTGCACAGAATATTATAAACAGGTTTATCCATCTATTCATTTTCACTAACACCTCTTATTTTTTCATCTTTTTAGGAAGGAGTTCTGGCTTTACCTTTGCAAGGTAAGTGACAATTGCCCCTGTGAGTATACCCTCGATCACTATCAGTGGAAGGTGGGCCACCGCTGCAACCCGGGCCAGGCCTGAGAACTCCTGTCCTGTAGATAACAGCACAAATACAAGTAAAATAGCAGCAAGTGCAATTGCAAATGCACCACACATAAAGCCAAGTGTTTTCTCAGATATTCCACGTTCATAGCCTTTCATGAACAGATAATATGCAATCATTGCAGGTATTCCCACCATTGCTGCATTGACACCTATGGTGGTTACTCCTCCGTGCTGGAACAGGAAGGCCTGCAGAATAAGACCAACAAACATTGAAACATAGGCAATAGGACCAAGTACTATGCCTATAAGGCCATTTAACATGGGGTGAACACTGGTTGGCCCTACAGGTATGTGGATAAGTGATACAACAAAAAAAGCAGCCGTCATTACTGAGAATTTTGGTATTTGTTCTACTATATCATATTTCTTCATCGTTGATCTTATAGTCAGAGCAATGAAAAATAACGTTACTATCCAGCCAGCAGCAATTACCGGTGCCGATAAAACTCCATCAGAAATGTGCATAACTTATTCCTCTTTGTTGCTAAAACAAACAATAGGCAGATAATGGAAGTGAGTACTTAAAAACCCTGCTCCCATTATCTGAAATTGGAGATCATTTTCTTCTTGTTAGGAAGGCAACAGCAAGCAAGCCTGCTACAGCAAAGAGCATTTCAAAACCAGGTGTGCTTTTTACAGGATACTCCTCAACTGCTTCAACTGGCGCTTCATTTGTGTCCACCCATTCATTGAAAAGTATTTCAAAAGACTGGAAAGCTGCCTGCAGGTCATGCAGATCGTGGTGGATATGGTCTGCATGATGTTCATGAGATTGCGGGACCATGTCCTCAAGACCATGGGCAGGACCACTGATCTGGACTATAAGTGCTTTGAGATTGGAAAGTTCTGCTTTTGCTTCTTCAGATTTACGGTCATCAATATAGTGTCCCATATCATCTGCCGACCTGTCGATATCGTGGGCAAGGAGATGGACCTCTTCTGCTACATCCCTGACATCATCGGAAAGTGATTCATCGTCGGCAATATGCTCTGATTCATCATGAATATCCTGAGCAAGACCTCTGATATCATTAATGATATCCCGTAGTTTATCATTGGAATCCATGTCATCTTCGTCTGTGTAGACCTGATCGGCAAACTCATAGTTCCCAACCTCTTCATTGAAAAGTATTTCAAAGGACTGGAAAGCTTTCTGCAGGTCATGTAGATCATGATGGATCTGGTCTGCATGATCTTCATAGGATTGTGGTACCATATCCTCAAGATCATGGGCAGGCCCGCTTATCTGGACTATAAGTGCTTTGAGGGTAGCAAGTTCTGCTTTGGCTTCATCATATTCCCCATCACCCAAATATTGTCCGACATCATGTGCCGACCTGTCGATATCATGAGCAAGAAGATGGACCTCTTCTGCCACATCCCTGACATCAACAGGTAGTGACTCATCATCGGCGATGTGTTCTGATTCGTCATGAATATTCTGTGCGATGTTTCTTATCTCATCCCTTACGTCTGAGATCTCACCGCTAATTGCCTGTGCTCCTTCATCCGGATGTGATGATGCAGGTACACAAAGAGCAAGCATCAAAACACATAATATTGCAAGTATTTTTGTTCTAATCTTCATAGATATCACTTCTGTAGTTAGATCTATTATTGCCATGTGGGCATTAAGTATGGATATAAATGCACATAATATACACATATATACTATATGCCCATGAATGTAAGTATTCATGCATATAAACTTAATACACTAGAGAATGTAATGGAAGTACTTATCATTTAAAAGTTTAATCCTATAAGTAAAAGCTATTCTGTATTAACACACATATATACACTATAAGAGAATATATATAGTTATATGCCTCCTGCATCTTAGAATAGGATACAACGATACAACAAGATTATTGTTCAGAGAAACGTAATAACAATGAGAAAATATAATATACGAATGCATATTTAAAACTATTGTTTTACAATTATGTAATAAAAGACTACTAATTATAAATACTCTTGCAATTTACCTATTAAACACGGATCCAGGGTTATTACAGATCTTGGAAAATACATTTATTGAAATCCTCTGATCTTAAATCATTGAATGAGAGAATTATAAAACACTATTTAATAGAATAGATATCATTGGAAATGTGGGGTTTTATAGTCAAGGGAATAAGAGAATACGTAAATGTCAGTCAATGACCTGAAGCGGGTGGGTGCGACCATATCTTATGTATTTGCATTAAGTGAAACGTTCTATGACATCGTTTTCAAAAATGGGGAGCATGTTTCTGCCGGCCCCGGAGGAGCCATGCTCAACAGTTCAGTATCACTTGGCAGAGCAGGCATCCAGGTATCATTCATCAGTGAATTTGGCTGCGACAGAATTGGGAATATGATCCATGTACTGCTCACTGATAATAATGTCTCTACAGACCATCTCTGCATATATGAGGGCAAGTCACCCCTTGCACTTGCTTTTTTGGACCATAGGACAGATGCCAGCTATGAGTTTTATGAAGAACTGCCACAAAGACGTCTTCAGATAGATTGCCCGTCCTTTTCCCGTAATGACATTTTAATGTTCGGATCAATTATCTCCTTGCAAAAAGACACCCGAGAAAAGGTTGAAGAGATAATTGATGCTGCAAGGAAAGCTGGTTCTACTGTATTGTATGACCCTAATTTTCGCCCATCCCGGTTTCATTCAACTGACAGGATAAGGGATCTTATAAACAAAAATATAGCAGCTTCCGATATAATCAGATGTTCGCAAGAAGATATGAGACTGGCATATAGATGCAAAGGACCGGATGAAGCATATGACCTGATACGAAAGAATGGTTGTTCCCATATGATATACACTTCTGGACCTGAAGGAGCATACCTGAGAACACCCAAGCTATCGAAATATTATGAAATCCCATCAATAAAAACAGTCAGCACCATTGGAGCCGGAGATAATTTCAATGCAGGTATAGCTTACATGATTAACTCAGAAAACATGGGTCATCCGGATACTTTTTCAGAGAGCATGTGGGACATGATAATCGACAATGCCATTGCATTTGCATCTGATGCCTGTATGAATAGCGAGAATTATATATCCTGTGAATTTGCCAGAATGTTGAAACCTGCAAAACATAGCCACAGTGAACCGACTACAGGAAAAAAAGGGAGCTATCATAGTGACCAAGGCAAACACGATGCAAAATGACCAGTTCAGCAAACTGGAAAGTTCAGAGACAGGCATCTCCGAACAGGAAGCGTATGATAGATTGCAAAAGTATGGGAAGAACAAACTCGAGGAGAAAGAAAAAACCACAGCACTTAAGGTATTTGCCGGGCAGTTCGTTAACCTCATAGTATGGGTACTCATGGCTGCTGCCGGAATATCCCTGTTCATCGGGGAGATCATCGATTTTGTGGTCATAATGTTCACTGTGGCTGTTGTAATTATACTTGGATTCTTTCAGGAATACAGGGCTGAAAAAGCAATGGAAGCGCTCATGAATATAGTCCAGCCTCAGACTACGGTCCTAAGGGATGGTAAAATGCGCAAGGTACTTACAGAAGACATAGTACCTGGTGATGTGCTAGTCCTTGAAACCGGAGATAAGGTCCCTGCAGATGGGGTCCTGTTTGGGTCCGTTGCACTCAAAATAGATGAGTCCGCCCTGACAGGGGAAAGTGTTCCGGTAGAAAAGAATGAAAACGATAAGATCTATGCAGGGACCCAGCTGGTACATGGTAAATGCAACACATTTGTTACAGAAACAGGAATGAATACCAGGATAGGGCAGATAGCCAGTCTCATACAGACAAAAGATGAGAATACGCCCCTGCAGAATAAGATCAGAAAATTATCCCTGACACTTGCCATGCTTGCAATAATGGCCTCTGCACTGACCTTTTTGATCGGCCTTTCAATTGGTGCGCCTTTTGCTGACATGCTGATAATATCACTTGCTCTTGCCGTTGCAGCCATTCCGGAAGGACTGCCACTTACGCTTACAATAACCCTTGCCTACGGTATGAAAAAAATGGCAGGCCATAATGCCATAATAAGGAAGATGCTTGCTGTTGAGGCACTGGGATCAACAACTGTGATATGCACTGACAAGACAGGCACTCTCACCCGAAACGAGATGACCGTGGAAAGAATATTTGTCAGTGATGATGTCCTGGAATTGAAAGGGACCGGCTACGAGCCAAAAGGAGAGATCCTGAAAAAAGGAAATACTTTTGATCTGAGCGAAGAACCTACAACAAAAAAACTGCTCAAAGGCATTGCTTTGTGCAATAATTCCTCGATTGAGAAACGACATGATAAGTGGGAGGTTGTGGGAGATCCCACAGAGATAGCACTAACAGTTGCTGCTGCAAAAGCGGATCTCTGGAAAGACGACCTGGAGAAAGGATACCAAATGCTCGAAGAGATCGTTTTCACCTCCGAAAGGAAGATCATGACAACCATCCACAAAACACCAGGAGGAACAGTCTCGTTTACAAAAGGTGCTCCTGAATTTATCCTTCCTGATTGCAGCAAGATAGAGAAAAATGGAATATCCCAAGCTATCACAGAGCATGAAATGGAGATGATACTTGAAAAGAACCTGGAGTTTGCAGGTTCTGCATATCGTGTACTTGCTGTTGCCTGTAAGGAAAATATTGTTGAAAAAACGAACCTGAACGCTGAAAAGGAGATGACATTCCTCGGGCTTGTAGCTATGATAGACCCACCCAGGGAGGAAGTAAAGGAGGCGGTGACAATATGCAAAGATGCAGGCATCCAGGTAATAATGATAACCGGAGATAACCAGGAGACAGCAAAAGCTATCGCCAGAGACATAGGACTCTTTGACAACGGCCAGGGGTGTGGAACCTATAAGGATGATAAACTGCAGCACATAGCACAAGACTGTGCTGTTACAGGGGATGAACTTAATGAACTTGATGAAGAGGAATTCTCAACTATTGTGGAAAATATACATGTGTATGCCAGGACCATGCCTGAACAAAAGCTCAGGATAGTGCAGGCCCTTCAGAAAAAAGGGCATATCGTAGCTATGACAGGAGATGGCGTAAATGATGCCCCTGCACTTAAAAAGGCCAATATCGGCATTGCTATGGGAATAAAGGGCACAGATGTTGCAAAAGAGTCCAGTGTAATGATACTCCAGGATGATAATTTTGCCACCATTGTTGAAGCTGTGAAAGAGGGGAGAGCTATATACGACAATATAGAGAAGTTCATAACATACCTTATATCAAGGAACTTCATGCTGATAATTCTCATTATGGCAGGCATCGGTCTGCTTGGGTTTGACCTTATACCACTGCTTGCACTGCAGATACTTTTCATAAATATGTTTAATGAAATAATGCCTGCTATATCACTTGGACTTGACCCTGCAGCTGATGGCATCATGAAAAAACCACCAAGAGAGCCTGAAGATAATTTCCTGAAAAAGAGAAATCTTACAATGGTCATTAGCCTGGCACTCATTATGGGAATAGCAGCTTTTTTGGTCTTTGCACTCAGCCGACCCTCAGAAGATGTGGTCATGGCACGGACACTTGTATTTGCAACGGTGGTCAGTATGATACTTTTCATTCCTCTTGCATTCAGATCACTTGAACGCTCTGTCTTCAGCATAGGTATTTTCAGCAACAAACTGATGATCGCAGGTGTTGTAGCTACCTTTTTAGCCACCATGTCGGTTATGTATATCCCTTACCTGAACAAAGTATTCGGATTACTGCCACTATCTTCCAGGGAATGGATAGTTCCAATGAGTGTTGCTTTCATTACATTCCTCATGGCCGAAGGTCTGAAATATTTGATGAACAGGTATACTAAAGTACCATATTCCTACTGAAGGGAAATACATGTAACGTGCAATTGCTCAAAGAATAGCCTCTGAGGCATATGCGGTCATATGATAGTGACTATTCTTTGCCCTTCACTGAAAATAGTTGAACCCGGGACATTAGCCATTGAACGTTACATTGCAAAACCTATTAAATCATTCAAACATAATTATCCAGCAGATGACAATGCAGGAGACAAACTCAGAACAGGAACCTTACATACTTCCTGATACAACATCCATAAAAGTCCATGAAGCTATGAAGGAAAATGTGGACAACATGGTATCGATCTTTAAATTACTGTCAGATCCTGTGAGGATACGCATACTCAAGGCCCTCCAGATCAGTGATCTGTGCGTCTGTGTGCTGGTAGAGATCACAGACTACAAACATTCTGCACTATCCTACCATCTTAAGTTGCTCAAGGATGCTGAACTGGTGGATTCAAGAAGGGACAGGAATTTCCAGATATACTACCTCACAGAAATGGGAAAGAGGATGTTGAGGACAATAGAATCCTCATTTAAAAAAGTATAAACTAAAGCTTAAAAAAATATCATGTTTTCTCTGCAGGAAGAGCCGTATTTAGCTTGACATAATTAACACCTTTAAGTGCCATTGTTCTTTCAGCAACGGCTTTTACCTCTTCACCCTCACCATCAAGTATGATCACTTCAAGACAATTATCATGGTCAAGATGGATGTGGACGGAAGACTTAATAATGTGAGAGTAATCATGCTGTATCTCGGTAAGGGCACTTGAAAGGCCGCGCTTTGTATGATCATATATCAAAGTAATAGTGCCTACTCGCCTGCCTTTTACATCACTCATCCATTCATAATGGGTAATATAGTTCCTGATCGCATCCCTTATTCCCTCTGAACGGGAAGAATAGCCCCTCTGCTCGATTATAGTGTCAAATTTAGTCAGAAGGTTTTCGGGAAGCGATACTCCAATACGCATAAGTTCCTGTTCCATATGATTCACCTATATCAATCACTATTATAATAACATATAGTATGCATTACTGACCTGCTGATAATACATAAATTAAGACATTAATAATTATAGAACATCTTATATAAAGGATGGCAACCTATGCCCACTAAAAAGGAAGATATAGATGAAAAAGGAAATATTATACTCTGGAAAAGCAAAGACAATATACAAAACCCAGAACCCGAAGAAACTCATATCCGAGTTCAGGGATAGCCTTACTGCATTTGATGGAAAAAAGAAGAGTGAGGCTAAGAACAAGGGATATTTCAATGCCCAGATATCAAAAAAACTCTTTGAGATGCTTGAAGAAGAAGGCATTCCCACACATTACCTGGAAATGGTATCTGGTAATGAGATGCTTGTCCATGCAGTAGAGATAATACCAATCGAGGTCATTCCCCGTAATATTGCCGCTGGCTCCATCACACGCAAATATCCTATTGAAGAAGGGACTGTTTTTAAGATACCGGTGATCGTACTTGATTACAAAAGTGATGAATATGCAGACCCCATGATGAATGAGGATATTGCTGTTGCCATGGGTATTGCCACTTATGAGGAAATAGCACAGATACGTGCAATGGCCCTGAAGATCAATGGGATCCTTGTGAAATACCTGGATGATAAAGGCTTCATGCTACCTGATTTCAAACTTGAGTTTGGAAGGATGGGAGATAAGATCGTTGTGGCAGATGAGATCTCCTGTGACACATGCCGCCTCTGGGACAAGAATACAGGCCAGTCAATGGACAAGGACATATTCCGCTTTGACAAAGGAGACCTGTCCAAGGCATATGAAGAAGTTGCAAAGCGTATTGTGCCAGAAATATTTGAATAAGAGTTAATGCATTTAGTCGTTATGATGGGATATTATGAACGATTATGATGTGATAGTTGTGGGTGCAGGTATAAGCGGACTTTTGTCCGCACTCGCCCTTTCAAAACATGGAAACAAAGTACTGGTGCTTGAAAAAAGTAAATTCGTAGGTGGCAACTGCAATAGCTACATGGTTGATGGTTTCCAGGTAGATACAGGTGCCCATGCCATTACACACCTTCAAGTGGGTCCCCTTAGAAGGCTGATGGACAATTATTTTGATTATGCACCTGTCTTTGAGGACTACGGGAATTACTATGTCAGGACTGAGAATAATTTTCAGAAAGTGCCTTCAAATATCAAGGAGTTTGTAACATTTGATATCCTCCCGCGCAAGGACAGGATCCTTATAACACAGGCAATAACAAAGGCACTCACGCTTTCAACGTTTGGTACCGACCTGTCCAAACAATCAGTATATGAATTCATGCAGGGTAACCTTTCAAAGGATACGTACGCCTTCATAGATACAATATGCCACTTCCTTTCTGGCAAGGATATGAAACAGACATCTGCACAGAGGATACTTGCTGGAAGCAGCTTTGTACGTGACAGTGTACCTGAAGAACAGCTTGAAACCATAATCAAGGAAAATGAAAAAATAGCAGTGGAAACATTACCAAGGACAATACTCCCTCCAAACATGCATGCTTCTTTGCAGACAAGGCTTAATCGGGTATCCAATCCCTTCACATCACTGGGACGGCTTGCAACGAATAAGGTGGCATATTCACAAGGATATCCGCGGAAAGGATTGAAGGGACTACTGAATGCAGTCCTTTTCTCACTTCCAAATACCGTGGAGATCAAAACAGGTTGTGAAGTAAAGAAAATACTCACTGACAAAGGCAGAGTTACCGGTGTGCAGGCCGATGAAGTATATAATGCCGCAAAGGTCATATATACAGGATTTGTAACTGAGCTCCCATCTATGATAGAGACACTCCCTGAATCCTATGTACAGGAACTGAAAGGTGTTGTTCACACCAAGAGCCTTACAGTATGGACAGGACTGGATTCTGTGATGAAGGAGTTCAATTATATCGGCTCAGAGATATGGTTCAAGGATGCCCCCTATTGGGCAATGCCCATAAGTAACTATGATGCATCCCTTGCACCCAAGGGCAAACAACTTGTAGGCTTCTCCTTCATAATTGACAGCGAAAAGAGTGAAGAACAACAGATCAATAAAGCATACGAGACCATATATAATGCAGTCCCTGCGATCGAGGACCACATAGAGATGAAACATAACCAGATCACGGTCCCTGAGAAAGCTGCAGTGACAATAGATGGTTATTTTGCCGATGTGAGAACACCCATAAAAGGACTCTACGCGGCAGGAACGGATACGGACCGTAGAAGTATGGGGATTACCCGTGCTGCTTATTCGATCGTTGAATTACTTAAGAAAATGAACGAAGACGGATGTCTATATAAATGATATGAAAAGGTATCACCTTCTCATAATCATTGTCCTTAACCTGTCAGCAGCATGCTCAGACTTGTCTGCGATATCGCCTATACCCCTTACCAGGCGTGCCAGGTGATACACCCCAACTGCACCAATCCTAGCCTCATTCCTGAATATCTGCCTGACAAGGTTCTTTTCAATCATATCGACCTGATGTTCCATTTCCTCTACTTTCACAACAAGATCAAGGGTATCTTCAACGTCCCTTTTACTGAAAGATGTTTCCAGCAATTCCCCAAGGGTTGAAACAAGTACCTCATACATTTCCACGGTTTCAAGGGTCTTTGATATGAGTTCCCTGAACCCTTCCCGTATTTCATCAGGAGCTTCGAACTTCCTGACAGTAAGCCAGAATGCCACCTCCTGTGCATCGTCAGATATCGAGTCCTGGGGCTTGAGAAAGTTAAGAAGGTCATTGGAATGCACTGGAAGCATGATCGATGAGGAAAGCTCTGATCGGATGGTCTGTTTTATGACATCTGCCTCATGTTCGATCACATCGATCTCACGGCTTAAGGCTTCTACTTTCTCCATGTCACCATTGCAAAATGCAAAAAGGGATTCACTAAGCTTCCTTACACAGTCCCCTCCTTTGTTGGCATGCATTACAAGTGGTTTGAAAGGAGAGCTTGCAAATATGTTCAATACAGAACGGATATAATCTTTTTTAATCATAGTCCAACTCCCAGCAATCCTGCAAATATGATCGCAGATGTAAAGGCAGCCACTGGCACAGTGACCACCCATGACAAAAATATCTTCCAGATAATACTTAGATCAACCGCTGCAAGACCACCTGCAAGACCCACACCTATTACTGAGCCCACAAGTGTGTGAGTAGTTGATATCGGCAGGGAAATATAACTATGCAAAACCACAACAGTAGCTGTGGCAAATTCTGCAGAAAAGCCTCTTGTGGGTGTCAGCTCGGTAATACGTGTACCAATGGTCTCTATCACGCGATACCCCCATGTGGCAAGTCCAATGACCATTCCAAGACCTCCCATGACCATCACCCAAAGAGGAATGGTAACACCTGCCATATCAAGCGCATGTAGTCCTGCATAGAGAGGACCTACTGCATTTGCCACATCATTGGACCCATGTGCAAAGGCAATAAAACATGCAGTCATTATCTGAAGGATGACAAACTTCTTCTCTATATTGTATGGGTCACCTGCTCTTTGGAGAATGAAATACCTGATAATGGAAAATATAACATAAGCGATCACTGCTCCCAGGACCGGGGATATTATCCAGCTTCCTGCGATCTTGATAAGAACTCCCCATTGTATATCTTCAAAGCCGATTATTCCCCTGTATGCGGCCATCAGACCAAAACCAAGCACCGCACCAACTATGGAATGGGTAGTCGATACAGGAAGATTATAGAATGTGGCAAGGGTTATCCAAAAACCTGCGGCAAGAATAGCTGCAAGCATTCCCAATGCCACAAGATGTGGATCAACGAGATTTATAGAATCCACAGGGACAATACCTTTGGCAATGGTGGATGTAACCCTGCTTCCCAAAACTACAGCACCTACAAACTCAAAAACTGCTGCAATGATAATAACCTGTTTGATAGACAGAGCACCACTGCCCACTGACGTTCCCATGGCATTTGCCAGGTCATTGGCACCTATGTTCCATGCCATGTACAGACCTGCTATAACCAGTAACAATACAAGAGGATCAAAAAGAATCATCGATATTATTCTCCACTATATAGAATTAGTATGGCAATGGAGAACACGAACATAAACCTAAGTAACATAGAATAAATAGACATACATAGTGATATATATAATATATAGATAGCCTTAGAAAAAAGAATCAAGTGTCCTCTGGAAGCGGACATCGTGCAACAAAGATGCCTTAGGCATCCAAAGAGATGAAGAAGTCTTTAAACGGGAGGAAATATCTGCAAGTGCCTGGCTTAAAGATTCAAATCTCATGGGTTCTCTGCTGAAAGCTTCCCTTACGCCCTCCCTGACAACCCATACACCAAGCGGTGCCCAGTATTCAGGCCTTATTTCCCTTAGCATGAATACTGTTGCCTGCCTGCGAATGGAACGAAGGTACTCCAGAGCACCCAGACGTGCGGCATAGTATCCGCCTGCAAGGCTGGAATAGTACTTCTTTCCGCTAAATCCTTCATGATCTGCATCTATCCACGTATTCCCTCCTGACCACACAGTACGTGGCATCCAGACTTCCATCAACTCAAAGGAGAAAGCACGGGGAATGAGAAGGATCTCAAAGTGATTTCCAAATACACCACCGCTGAACACCATTACTTCATTAAGCTGTTGATAGTCCCTTATCCCTGGAAGTAGGTCCTTTCCAACCATATCATCAACCGCTGTTATGGACCAGCGGGTTGGGACAAGTTTTCTATCCTGACCTAAAAGTCCAATAGAGAGAAGGCGAGTGATGTGTTCTTCAGGGACGTTGCTGTTCCATAGTTCTGAGATTACATCCTTTGCAAGTGCATCTGTGTCATACACCAGGGAATCTACTTTTTTAGGAACTTTGGGATTTTCAGTGATATCGAACTTTTTAAGGTCACCTGATGGACCCATGGGAGTGAGGACATTGTCGAACTTAAGTTTATTGCTTATAGGCTTATTGAACCACGCTTCTGTATCCACAGGCCTTTTTGATAATGCCAGTTCCTGGGATTTCTCTATCAGGGAATTCTCAGGAAAACGTGCATTCTTAACGTTGATACCGGTATTGGCCCTGACAAGCTGGGAACGGGAAGATATGACATCCTGTATGTTCATTTTAAGTAATGATTTGGGATCTTCAAGCAGAACTGCATCATCACCGCTAAGCTGAGGAGGGATCATAGGACCTGCTTTTACCTGAGGGTAATTGTACCTCCCCACAAAAACAGACGGGGGTGAGGCTCCGAAAATGGATGTCTCACCTGATGAAACAGGAATCAAGGATTCAATGGACCTGAACTTTTCCAGTATGGGGCACATTGGCCGCCCACAGAGACCTTTTCCCTTACATCTTACGCACAGATTGGGAGTCACTTGGGCTCATCGTCCCCACAAAGAATACAATAACCAGAATCAGGTTCATTTTTATTGAGCCAGCCCGAGCGCTGGACGAACTTACAGACATTGCACATGCCTGCAACCTGTTCCTTGGGACTCATTCCTTCAAGCAGGCTGGCAGCAAACCGCTTTATCTCCTGCTGGGCATCTTCAGAAAAATCAATTTCTGCACCGCGCTTATCGTTCAGATACTGGGATACTGCTGCCCGTGAGAGTTCCAGCACTTCGGCAACTTCCTGCTGACTTTTCCCATGGACTGCAATCATACATCTTGCAAGTTCAGCTCGTATAGCAGGAAGTATACGCTGGACCATTACTTCACATGTTGTTTTCACAGGAATGACCTCTTTTGGTATTTATTTATTCTTGTGTATATAATCGTCTACTGCCAGCTTAAGAGCATCAAGAGCAAAGCCCGAGCATCTGTCCTTACCTTCAGGAAGACCACCAAGTGCATCTATAACATCTTTATTTGTCAGTGCAAGAGCCTCATCTATTGTCCTGCCCTTTGCCAGTCTTGTGACCATGCTTGACGTTGAGATGGCAACAACACATCCAAAGGTCTTGAATTTGACATCCTCAAGTACGTTGTCCTTCACCCTGACAGAGATAGTTATAATATCACCGTCAACTGTACTGCCTATTTCACCTACACCATCAGCATCTTCTATTGTCCCGACATTCTCAGGACTGCTAAATTCTTCTATGACCTTTTTTGAATACAGACCAATTCCTCCTATGTAGTCATTGACCGGAAAGTGGGGACATTGCCCTCAGTTTAAGTATGGTTTCCTGCAAAACCTCAACAAGATAATCGATCTCTTCCATTGTATTCTCCCTGCCAAGACTTATCCTCAGGGAACCGTGAAGGTAATCATCTTCTATATTAAGGGAGCTGAGTACATGGGATGCCTTCAGTGATTTTGAGGAGCATGCAGAGCCGGTGGACACGGCTATTCCTTTTATGTCAAGAAGCATCAGCAAGGATTCACCTTCAGCATACTTAAAACTCAGATTCACATTGTTGGGCAAACGCTGTGTAGGATGGCCATTTAGACGAACATGGGAAATAGAATCGAATAGCCTGCTGATGAGGGAATCACGCATTTGCTGCATGTTCTCGGAGTCCACTTCCATGCGCTGTTCTGCAAGTGTCATCGCCCTGGCAAATCCAATTATACCGGGTATGTTCTCCGTTCCTGAACGCATGCCTTTTTCGTGATTACCGCCAAAAATGATAGGCTCGATAGCAGTACCTTTACGGACATAGAGAGCTCCCACACCTTTTGGGCCGTGTAGCTTGTGTGAAGAGATGGACAGCATGTCAACGCCCAGCTCGCCCACCTTGACAGGGATCTTGCCAACGGTCTGTACAGCATCAGTATGGAAATAAATACCGTTCTTCTTTGCTATACCTGCGATTTCCCGGATGGGCTGGATGGTACCTACTTCATTGTTTGCATGCATTATGCTGATAAGGACAGTATTATCACAAATGGAACCCTCTAATTGTACCAGATCCACTACACCATCTTCATCCACAGGAACATACGTCACCTCATGACCCAGACTTTCAAGGAAAGCACAGGTATTGAGTACTGCCGGGTGCTCAATGGAAGATGTGATGATATGCTTTTTTCCGGAGTTGTGAGGTATTGAGCCCCTGATGGCCAGATTGTCAGACTCGGTTCCACCTGAGGTGAATATGATCTCTTCAGGCAGTGCACCGAGACACTCAGCAACCTGCTGACGTGCAATGGAAAGTGCTTCTGCAGCCTCCCGGCCAAAAGAATGCAGGCTTGAAGAATTACCAAACATCCCAGTAAAGTAAGGCAACATAACATCCACGACCTGAGAATCTGTCGGGGTGGTTGCACTATGGTCCATATAGATCCGTTTCATAGTATCCAGTAATACTAGAGAAGACTTTCAATAAATAAATATCCTTCAGCAATGCGTGCTGAAGAATTAGAAGCAGGCAGTATTACATCCGGCAGTATTACATCCTGCAGAGTATGTGGATAATCCACACATTGAGAATTTAATTAATCTTTTATCTGATCCGGAGAAAATCCTTTTTCAATAAGTACATCTTTCATACGGTTTAGATGGTTGCCCTGTAATTCCACCGCGCTACCTTTTACTGTTCCACCGCATGCAAATTTAGACTTGAGGTAAGTTGAAAGTTCATGAAGGTCTATTTCATGGGCATCAAAACCCTCAACGACCGTTACTTCTTTACCATACCTTCTTCTGTTTACTTTGACAGTTATTCTTTGCTGTTCTTTTGCCACTTCTTCACATATGCAAAGCTCTTTTGGCAATCCACAGACTGAACACATTTCAGAACTCATCTTGTGGTATTTCCTCCGACATTATTATCTATTTTAAACACTCCTTATGTCTTTAATAAAATAGATGGTTAGAGTAAAACTTCGATGATATTAATAACTAATGGTAAAGAAGTAGCAACAGACATTGATTTTGCCTGCAGTCTGTTCGAACAGGTAAAAGGGCTCATGTTCAGCAGGAAGATAGCTGACAACTATGCACTCATTTTTGTAATGAAAAGAGCGCAACGGGTTTCCTTGCACATGCTATTTGTGAATTACCCTATTGATGTTATTTTCCTTGACGAGAATAAAAGAGTGATAAAGACTTCCAGCATGAGACCATGGATAGGCACATGCACATGTGCGGGAAAAGTAAAATATGTCATCGAGACCTCGCATGGAAAATCAAAGGCAATGGGAATCAAAGAAGGTGACGGTTTTAAATTTGATCATAAAGTCCTGTAATGGACCACTTTACCAAAGGATTACAGGGGACGTAGCAAGAATAGGTATTGCATTATGGGCAAAGAAATGTTTATTACATTCCGGGTTCTTTAGAGCCCTGATAGAATCCTCACATCAATCAAATCAATATATTATGAACCAGAGGCACATGAATGTTACCTGAAGATGACTTTAAGATCATAACAGATAAGATGGGAAGGGAACCCAATCTTGTGGAACAGGGATGTTTCCTGAACCTATGGAGCGAACACTGCTCATATCGCTCAAGTGCACCATTGCTCAGGACCTTCACAACAACCGGCGACAAAGTGATTATCGGTCCGGGAGATGATGCTGCAATTGTTGACTTTGGACATGGCTGGGTACTTGCCATAGGTATGGAAAGTCACAACCACCCATCATATGTGGACCCTTATAACGGTGCAGCAACTGGTGTTGGTGGTATCGTGCGTGACATCATATCCATGGGTGCAAGACCAATAGCACTTATGGACCCACTCTATTTCGGACCTCTTGACAACCCCAAGAACCTCTACCTGTTCGAACACATCATAGAAGGAATTGCAGGATACGGCAACTGTATCGGAGTGCCCGTGGTACGAGGAGAGGCATTCTTTGACCGCTCATACAGTGGCAACCCTCTTGTGAACGTAGTCGCGGTAGGCCTTGCGCGTGAAAAGGATGTTGTGACAGCCTGTGCACAGAAGGCAGGCAACAAACTTGTGCTCATGGGATCTACGACTGGCAGGGACGGGCTCGGTGGGGCATCCTTTGCATCAAGAGACCTTTCAGAGGATTCTGAGGCACAGGACAGACCAAGTATCCAGATTGGCGACCCCTTCACCGAAAAATTACTCATCGAGGCAACCCTGGAAGCCATTGGTAAAGGATATATCAGATCCTGCAGGGACCTTGGTGCGGCAGGACTTGCCGGCGCAAGTTCTGAGATGGCCTCAAAGGGAAATCTGGGAATGCGGATAGTTGCTGATAATGTGATCCTGCGTGAGACAGGCATGACACCTTATGAGATACTCATTGCTGAATCACAGGAGCGCATGCTTCTTGAAGTGGAACCTGAAAATGTGGATGCTGTCCTGGGCATAGCTAAAAAGTACGACCTCAACGCAAGCATGATAGGCGAACTCACTGAAGAGATGCAATACAAAGTTGAATTTAGAGGCGAGGTCGCAGCCGACATGCCAATCAAACTGCTGACAGAAGGTGCCCCAACATTTGAAAGACCTTCCACTCCGACAGAACGAAGGGATGCAGGAGAGAAACCAGGCGTGCCATCCGACCTCAGAAAAGCCATAATTGACGTACTTTCCTCCCACAATGTAGCATCAAAGAGATGGATCTACAGACAATACGACCATGACGTGCAGGTTCGCACGGTCAGGAAACCGGGTGATGATTCAGGGATACTACGCATTGAAGGGAACGAAGGAATAGCACTCTCATGCGGTTGCAACCCCAGACACACACTGCTTGATCCCTATGAAGGCGGAAGAGGAACTGTTGTTGAGAATGCAATGAACCTTGCAGTAAAGGGAGCAAGAGGTATTGCTATTGTGGATTGTCTCAACTTCGGCAACCCAGAGAGACCGGATATATACTGGCAGTTCAAAAATGCCATCCTTGGACTGGGTGATGCGGCAAGGGAACTGGGAATACCCGTAGTAGGTGGAAACGTTTCCCTGTACAACGAGAGCGGGGAATTCAAGACTGCCATCGCACCCACACCATCCATTGGTCTTGTTGGCTACATCGGGGATGTCAGCATGGCACCTGAAGGAGTATTCACAAAAGAGGGCGACACAATATTCCTGATAGGTACAACAAATGATGAAATGGGTGGCTCTGAATATTACAACATTATAGGAAAGGAGAAGTATGGAAAGAGTCCAAAGGTGCCAGGTAACGTTACAGAGATAATAGACAAGCTCATTGAACTTGCAGCAAGTGGTAAACTCACCGCATCACATGACGTGTCACTTGGTGGCATTGCTGCAGCAATCGCAGAGATGTGTACAGATTACGGTGCAGATATCGACCTGGGACCCATCGCTGAAGGTTTAGGACCTGATGAACTGCTCTTCTCCGAATCCTGTGCAAGGGCAATAGTGACAAGTCCTGAGCCTGAGGCTATTATGGAAATGCTGGAAGGTATCCCATATTCAGTTATCGGTAAGGTCATGGGAAAGGAACTTAAAATATCAGGGAACGGATTCGCCATAAAAATCCCTATTGAAGAAATTAATGAGGCCAGAGAAAGCCTCATGAACTTGATGATGGAATGATTTCCATCATTTTTCATTAATAGAACAGAAAACAGGCCGCTTTTAAATGACAAGCCAAAATTATCTGCTCTCTTTAAGAGCATCCTCATATAGCTCCCTGAGATTTGTAGGGATGGGATTTTCCTTTAACATTTTTGCAAAATAGGCGAGGTTATGCACCATATAGCGTACTGTCTTGTTGGTGTAAAGATGTTTTTCCCCGCCCGCCTCTATATAACTTGGACCGGGACCTGCAGGCCCTACCCAGTAACTATCCACATTAGGCGGGATGGTGCATCCTAAATGAGTAAGGTTGAAAAGCGTATTTGCAGCAACATCGTGGGCTCCGTCCTCGTTACCTGTGATGATCACTCCACCGACCTTCCCATACAGAGGGAACTGGCCGGTCTCAGGATCACTTTCCTCATAGATACCATCAAGCCTTTCAAACACCATTTGAGCCACAGACGAACGCACACCGAACCATATAGGAGATCCTATGACAAGAATATCACATGCTTTTATCCTCTCCAGTATCAACGGCCATTCGTCCCCATCGCCCTCATCTGAAGAAACACCAAAGCGTACATTGTAATCAGTGACACGTACAACCTCACTTTCAATACCCATATCCCCAAAAAGCCTGACGGCTTTGTCAATAAGTGCCCTTGTGTTTGATATTTCATTCGAGCTTTTAAGAGTACAGTTGAGAAATAATGCATTTAACCCCATGAAAAAGCATAGGAGTTTAGCACATAAAGCTATTTCCCTGCAAAAACAGGACATAGAAATAATGCAAAGATACAAAGCCTCAAAATGAAATGAAAATTAATAAAAAGAGTTTGAAAGAATGGTAACTACCATTCCCTCTGAAGATTTATTCGGTCTTCTCTCCAAAAGCGAATTTGCGCAGTACTCTTGTAATCTTGATGTTTACAGTATCGCCGACCTGGGCCTGCGGCACAAATATCACAAATCCTTCTACCCTTGCAATTCCATCGCCTTCTCTTGCGATATCTTCAATCGTTACTTCATAGGTTTCCCCAACATCTACAGGAGCTGTTGATTCTCTGTCATTGTTGTTAAACAAAATAATGCACGTCCTTTAAATTCAAAAACAAGATCTAAGACCATACTGAAAACACAATCAATCGAAAATCCGATTAAACTGAATCCCAGAACAGTACTAGATCTTACAGCGCTATGTACACATAACAGGTATTTAAATCTTCGTGACAGGAAAATGAATTGACATGAAATATGAGATAATATTGGAAACCATATCTTATTTATCCTTTAGAATAAAATAGGTAGCTATAAATCACAAGCATACAAAATATTCAGAATGATTTTTGGGATGAAATGATGGATGAAGTACAGATCAAAATAGAAAAAGCGCACCCTAATGACTTTGGAAGAGGTATTATCCGCCTGGACCCTACTACACTCTTAAGCCTGCAACTCTCACCTGGTGACATCGTGGAGATAGAGGGCAAGAGAAAAACCGCAGCTAAAGTATGGAGAGCTGAGAGACAGGATTGGGGGCAAGGGATTGCCAGGATAGACGGATTCATAAGGCAGAATGCAGGTGTGGGAATAGGCGAAAGGGTAACTATCCGCAAAGCCGATTTTGTGACCGCCACCAAAGTAATCCTGGCACCCCCCGAAGGTGTCACCATGGAATATGGAGACCATATAAGCGAGATAATCAAACGTAACATAATGAAGCGACCTCTTGTGGAAGGAGATATAATCCCTATTATCAGCTCCATGACACAACCCATGACAAGCCAGATGGGCGGGGGACAAGCAATACCTCTGATAGCCGTTGAGACAGAACCAGCAGAAGAGATCCTTATCATAGGGGAATTCACAGAGATAGAACTTCGCCAGAAACCTGTCCGTGGCTATGACGGGGCAGCAAGAGGAATAACTTACGAGGATATAGGTGGCCTCGGTTCAGAAATACAGCGCGTAAGAGAGATGATCGAGCTTCCGCTGAAACACCCTGAACTCTTCCAGAGGCTGAATATCGAACCTCCCAAGGGAATAATACTCTATGGGCCCCCAGGCACTGGAAAAACATTAATAGCCAAGGCTGTTGCAAACGAATCAAGGGCAAATTTCCTTTACATAGCAGGACCTGAGATAATGGGCAAGTATTACGGAGAAAGTGAAGAACGTATCCGTAAGATCTTTGAAGAGGCAGAGGAGGATGCCCCATCTATTGTGTTCATTGACGAGATAGACTCCATCGCACCAAAACGGCAGAACGTTACCGGAGAAGTGGAGCGCAGGGTCGTTGCCCAGCTCCTTACAATGATGGACGGTCTTGAAGAAAGAGGACAGGTAGTTGTAATAGGCGCCACCAACAGACTGGATGCTATTGATCCTGCACTCAGAAGGCCTGGAAGATTTGACAGGGAAATTGAGATTGGTGTCCCGGACATTGAAGACAGACTGGAGATAATGCAGATCCACACCAGAGGTGTACCCCTGGCCGAAGATGTTGACGAGGAGTTCCTGGACTACATTGCCAAACACACCCAGGCATTTGTAGGTGCTGACCTGCTTGCACTTGTACAGGAAGCTGCAATGCGCTCCTTAAGGCGTGCCCTTCCCGATATAAATCTTGAAGATGAGGACATTCCACAGGAAATACTTGAGACAATTGTGGTATGCAAGGATGATTTTGAGAATGCGTTAAGGGAGATCGAACCTTCCGCAATGAGAGAAGTGCTTGTTGAAGTACCGCCGGTAAAATGGGATGACGTTGGTGGGCTGGACAAAGCGAAGCAGGAGATAAAAGAAGCTGTGGAATGGCCACTAACAAGACCTGATAAGTTCGTCAGCATGGGTATCAAACCACCAAAGGGAGTTTTGTTATTCGGTCCCCCCGGAACCGGGAAGACCCTTATAGCTCAGGCAGTGGCAAATGAATCTAACGCCAACTTCATCAGTGTCAAAGGGCCTCAGATGCTTTCAAAATGGGTAGGAGAATCCGAGAAGGCCATCAGGGAGACTTTCAAGAAAGCAAGGCAAGTAGCACCTTGTATAGTATTTTTTGATGAAATTGACTCCATTGCACCCATGAGAAGTGCAGCTTCTGAGGATTCAAAGGTTTCAGAGAGAATAGTCAACCAATTGCTTACAGAGCTTGATGGCCTTGAACCGCTGAAAGAGATCATAGTAGTTGCTGCAACCAACCGGCCAGACATCATAGACCCTGCACTCCTGAGGTCTGGCAGGTTTGACAGAATGGTGCTTGTAGGGCACTCCACCTACAACGGAAGGAAGGATATCTTCAAGATACATACAAAGAACATACCCCTGAGTGACGATGTTACGATAGATGACCTTGCAACCATCACAGAAGGTTTTGTCGGTGCAGACATAGAAGCTGTCTGCAGGGAAGCCGTAATGCTTGCATTGAGGGAAGACTTTGAAGTGGAGAAAATTAGTATGAAACATTTCAGGGAAGCTCTGAACAAGGTCAGGCCAACGCTTTCTGAGAACATGATGGAATATTACAAGAAGATAGAGGAACAATTCAAAGGCGGCATTAAGAAAGAGGAAGCAAGCTCCTATATAGGCTTCCTTTGAACATTTATCAGGAATAAGCTTCCAATTGCAGGATAAATAGGCAAGTTCTTATATAGTATACAGATTAATAAATGAAAAATTTACATGTGATATTTATATCAAGGGGCGAATGAAAATGGCAAATGTCTTTGCAAAGAACCTTTCAAGCAAGCAGGTAATGGCAACAGATGGAACTGAAATAGGCATCCTGTTCAATATTGTAATGGATATAAGGACAGGTGACCTCATTGACCTGATAGTCAAACCGGACATGAGTCTGGATACATCCAAGTACAAGAGTGATGAGCAGTATATATTGTTGCCTTTTGAATCTGTCAGGGCGATCAAGGATTACATAGTCGTTGACAAGAACATAGCACGTGGATTAGTTACAGAACACAGCAACGTCTGAGTAAGCAGACTGCAAAGAATGAAATCGCCTTTGCAGTACTGTAAAAAATATTCTTATTTCAGATCATGCCCTTGGAAAGGAGATGATCGATTGCTTCCACTGTGCCATTGCCGTATGTCGCTGTGCTGACATAATCTGCAATATCCTTCAGGAAATCATCTGCATTTCCAACAGCTATTGCAAAACCAGCCTCCTGAAGCATTTCCAGGTCATTCACAGAATCACCAATGGCAACAAAATCAGTAGTCTTAAGTCCCATTAGTTCTGCCATTTTGATTAAACCTGTGCCTTTGTTTATTTTCCTGCTCTTTATATGGATAGCAAAATGGGTGTCAATTATCTCGACCCCCGGGAAATGTGAGCCCAGCAGTTCCCTGGCTTTTTCAATATCAAAATCACTTCGCAGGACAATTTCGGTTTCCCGGTGTACAGAATCGAGTTTTTCCATATCGAAATGATCTGCAAGTAATTCGTATGCTTCTTCACATTCATGGATTACATCTGAGACTATTGGCTCATTGTCAAAACCATCTACTATAACGCCACCGTTCTCAGCAATGATATTGCAGCACACACCTACAAGCTTTGCTACTGCCTTTGCATAACAGAGAACATTCCCGGTTGCTATCACAACAGGAACATCGATTGACCTGAGTTTTGCAGCAGCCTTAAGACTAAGCTTGCGATCCATATGAGTAATAGTGCCATCAACATCTATAACAAGAGCCTTATACTTCATAAGCAATAGATGATAATCGAGAGATAAAAGCGTTTCCAATGTAAAGTATGTTCAAATTATAAAAATAATCCAGCATTCAAAATACTCATACTTCAGCTAAAAAGAAAGTAATTCCTCCTTAAGGAGGTGTCAATATAACCCTGCCTTATGGATCACGCAGACCTGGCGTGGTTACGGAGATTATTGATTCCCCGTCAGGAAGATTTGGAGAGTCCACAAGTTTGACTATTCTTTTATCACCCTTGGATTTGCGCAGATAGAGCCTGAAAGTCGCTGTGTGGCCCACAATGTGTCCGCCAATAGGTTTTGTAGGGTCCCCGAAGAACGCATCCGGTTTGGACATGACCTGGTTTGTAACAACAACGCATGAATTATAGAGATCACCGCATTTTTGCAGAGCGTGCAGATGCTTGTTCAGCTTTTGCTGCCTGTCAGCAAGTGTTCCTCTTCCTATGTATTCAGCCCTGAAGTGAGCGGTAAGGGAATCCACTACAAAAAGTCTTACAGGCATGTCTGTATCCTTAAGTTCGTTTGCAAGCTCCATTGCTGAATCAACAAGAAGGATCTGGTGATTGGAATTATAGGCTCGGGCCACATGTATGTGTTTGAGGAATTCTTCAGGGTCATATTCCTGACCGTATCTTTCGGACAGGCCATCTACCATCTGTTTAATCCTTTCCGGCCTGAAAGTGTTCTCCGTATCAATTATGATCACAGAACCACCAAGTCCGCCCATTTCTTTTGGCAATTGCACATTTACGGCAAGCTGGTGTGCAACCTGTGTTTTACCGGAACCGAATTCACCATAGAGTTCAGTAATTGCCTGAGTGTCTATCCCACCGCCCATCATCTCATCAAATTCTGTACACCCGGTAGATAACTTACCCACCAGTTTTCTGCGCTCAAGCACAACATCGCCTGTCTCAAAACCCCCTATATCAGCAGACTGACGAGCCGCAAGGATGATCTTTGACGCAGTGGATTCACCGATTTCTGCAGCCGTTGCAAGTTCTGCCGGAGAGGATACCGCAATTGCCTCAATGGTCGTAAATCCTGCATCTTTCAATTTCTGAGCGGTTGCCGGACCAACATGATCCAGTTCTTCCAATAACACTTCTGACATTTATCTTAACTCCTTGGTGCACATGTTTTCTTCCGGTGCACAATTCGATTATCTAATTGGCTTCACAGTATATATAGCTGAATAGAGCGGGGTGAAAGTATTTCATGTGATGAAACTAACACAAGACTTATCAGCAAAAGCAGGTATTAAGGAGCAATGGCCAGAGTGGTAGTCGGCGGAACTTTTGAGTGCCTCCATGACGGGCACCGGGAACTTTTAAGAAAAGCATTCGAGCTTGCAGATGATGGAGAAATGGACATTGGCCTTACATCCAATGAAATGGCTCACAAACGTCCGCGCCCTGTCCCGGATTATAGTGTCCGCAAAAAAAGACTTCTTAAGTACATACGCAAGATCGCAGCCAACACGAATTATACTATCGTTGAACTTAAAGACCCTTACGGCAATACCCTTACTAAGGATTATGATTACATTGTAGTTTCCCCGGAAACATACCCTGTTGCGCTTAAGATCAACCAGCTCAGAAGAGAGCGGAACATGCAACAGATGGAGATAGTAAGGATAGAATACATACTTGCAGACGATAAAGAGCCCATTTCCTCCACAAGGATAGTCCGGGGAGAGATAGACATTCACGGCCATTTAAGGCATACACAGGGACATGATTTATAAGCTACCTTTTACAAGTAAGGTTCATGGGCAGAATATTCAGTGAAAT
This sequence comes from Methanolobus sp., assembly GCA_029762595.1. GTDB lineage: Archaea > Halobacteriota > Methanosarcinia > Methanosarcinales > Methanosarcinaceae > Methanolobus. The sequence goes on from JARVGJ010000001.1 coordinate 256,928, forward strand.
GGACAATCAGATATTTGATAAACTTGCACCGGAGCTTAGCGGAAACAGAATGTCCTCGGCAGGTCATAATTATCCTTTCATACTACGACCACTCTCGCATAAGATTGCACAGGATGGAGCTGACTTCCGCAATCGCATGGAAAGACTAGGTAAGGAAGAAATGGAGTACCTGTTCCAACTTGCCATGGAAGGCAAAGAAGATATCAGGTCACTTAATGAAGATGACGTAGACACTTTCATGGAACTGGTCGAGGAAAAGCTCTCAACTGAAAGGTTAAAAGAGCTAAAGGCAAAGCTTGGCATGGCATGATGAGGCCTTCAAAACTTCTTTTTGGGACCGCAGGTACACCAAAAAGCTCTGAAAAAAAAAGCAGTATCTCAGGCATTGAGAGGGTCAGGGAACTGGGCCTTGGATGCATGGAACTGGAATTTGTTCGCGGAGTCAGAATGGGCGAAGCCACAGCATCAGAAGTTAAAGAGAAATCACTAAACGAAGAGATCTCACTGAGTGTACACGGACCATATTACATCAATCTGAACTCACATGAACCTGAAAAGATACATGCAAGCATTGAAAGGATATACAGCTCTGCAAGGATAGGTGATCTTTGCGGTGCAAGGAATATAGTGTTCCACCCGGCATATTATCACAAGGATGCACCGGAGAAGGTGTATAAAAATGTTTTTTTATTACTGGAACAACTATGTTCAAGGCTTGATGATGAAGACATAAATGTGATACTCCGGCCAGAAACCACAGGGAAGGAGACGCAATTTGGGAGCCTTTTAGAAAACGTCAGGCTTGGAGCAGAATTGGAAAAAGTGCTTCCATGTATTGATTTTGCACACCTTCATGCAAGAAGCAATGGTGCTGAGAACAGCTATGAAGAATTCTCTGCAACGCTGGAATCCATAGAGAATGAAATTGGCAGGGAAGGACTGGATGATATGCATATGCATGTGTCAGGTATCGAATATGGGGATAAGGGAGAGAGGAATCACCGCAACCTTGAGGATTCGGACCTGCGATATTCAGAGCTCATGCGTGCATTGAAGGACTTTAAGGTAAAGGGTTTGCTTATATGTGAAAGCCCGGATAATGAGGGAGATGCTTTACTGCTTAAAAGGACCTATGAAAGGCTATAGATATAGAACAATAAAATGCAGATATTGCATTCAGATATGGCATTTCAGCATGAACCAGCCCCATTATCCTTTTCAGCTTCACCTGTGACAACACCAACATGAAGGTTTATTCCACTCTTTTCAATATATCCGTTTATCCGTTCAAGGGCATGCTCAACCATTCCCCCATGGGTCAGTATAAGACAGCGTTGGCCTGAAAGGGCATTCAGGATAGACCGGTCTATAACACCAGCAGTAACATCAAGATAGATCTCATCCCGTTCTGCAATTATCTTACTTTTCTTGCCCATAGCGCCCACACATTCGATATCATCCCTCTTGATTATCTTCAGGATCTCCTCATTATCATACTGGGAAGTATCATATATGGCTATTGAGCCTGCCCTCAGGGCCTTGCGGTCCATCTCTACAATAGCAAGACCATCTTCATGAATATGAAGGACCTTACAGTTTGCCGCTTCATACATAGAGTCCTGGGCGAATTCACCGTAAAGTATACCAAGGTTTATGGTTTCACCTTCCTTTACTTCAGGAGGAACATCGACCCACATGAGGTGTTGCGGTCTCAGGGTATGAACAAGATCAGGAATATCCCTGGGAGGCTTTGAGACACGGGCTATACCCCGTTTTCGGATCTCATCGTATATCTCAAGGGTTATTGGTCTTTTAAGGTAGGCCTCCTTGAGCTTTTCTGTCTGCCTGAAGATCTCTTCCGGAGTACCCTCACTGAGTACCTTCCGGTCATTCATGAGAAAAACATAATCTGCCCAGCCGTAGGCCAGATCCACATCATGAGTTGATATTATAATCGTCTTACCAAAATAATTCAGTTCGTTCAGGAGGTCCATAACCTCATCTGCCCCCACAGGATCAAGATTTGAAAGAGGCTCGTCCAGAACAATAACCTCAGGGTCCATGGCAACCACTCCTGCTATGGCAACCCTCTTTTTCTGCCCTCCGCTTAAGTGATGAGGGGGCTTGTCCTTTAAATGGGTCAGTCCCACATATTCAAGCGTATCGTGAACTATCTTTTCTACCTTGTTTTTTGGATAATCCAGATTTGTAGGACCAAATGCCACATCCTGATAGATAGTTGGAGCAAATATCTGGTCATCGGAGTTCTGGAACACGATACCTACACTTTTTCGTATTTCCCGCAGGGACCTGGAATCATATTTCACAGGTTTACCATGGAAGAGCACCTCGCCTTTCAGAGGACGGAAAGTACCATTAAGCATCATGAAAAGAGTGGATTTCCCCGAGCCGTTACGACCTACAAAGGCAATCTTCTTTCCTTTTTCAATTTTGATATTGATGTCCTCAAGTGCCAGAGTACCATCGGGATAAGAGTAGCTGAGATTCTTTGTTTCTAAAATAATCACTGTTTCACCTCAAATAAGCGACATTCCCCTTGTGAACCAGAATACTGTGATCACTATCGTAAAATATGCGCCTGTCAGCAGGATTTCCGGCATTTTCACAGGCCTTTTCTCATCATACATTATCAGCTTTCCGTCATAACATCTTGAATTCATGGCCAGGTAAAGCTTCTCACCCTGTTCCCACGACCTTATGAAAAGATTTGTCCCAAGCATCACCATGGACCTGAAAGAGGTCCTGAAATCCCGGTATCCAAGGCGTACTGTCTGAGCATATTTCACCCCCATGGCCACATCAAGGAAAACAAAGATGTAACGATACATCATCATTGCTATCTCTACAAAAGAGTCCGGTAATTTTGCCTTCTTTAAGACTGCAAATAGTTCGATCACCGGGGTTGTCAGCGACAGGAAGAACAGGCATGACATACCACCAAAGGTTCTTGCAAGAATAAGAAGGGCCATATTCAGTCCTTCGGGGTTCACTCCAAGGGTATATCCAAACAGACTGAAACTAAAGATATCAACCCCTTCACCAAAAAAGAATGCTATAACTATGATGCTCACAAGCACAAATCCTGAAGGCACAGAAAGTATTTGAAGATAGAATTTTACAGGTATCCTGCCAAAATATATGGTTGCAAAGCTCATACACAATGCTATAGTAAAGGGCACAAGTGGAGATGATGCTGAAACACCTACAAGGATCCCGAAAGCCACGATAGCTAATTTAAGCCAGTTGTTCCTGGACCTTAGCGGACTCAATATTGCATAATCATCCAGAATGTATGTCATTTTTCAACCACGTTATTGGATAGATATCAAAACAAATTAAGCTTTATTAATTTTCGTGCAAGATAATCAGAAGATAAGAGACGGTACTTTATACATAAACATATCGTTAGAGAGCTAAAATATGTGTAATACATAGGGGATACAAATAAGGGAACAAAAATAATAAATAAATAAATAAATAAAATACAAATATTACAAATAAATTTGTGTGCTCAATGAGGAACACACGCATTATATTACTTGTTCTTCTCGCCTTTGCCCTTATAGTAACCAATGGTATAACCAATAACTACCGCACCAAAAGCAGCCTGGAGGGCAAAGAGCAGGCTTTCAGTTTCACCGCCGGGAGGTTCAAAGCCAATCCCGCCAAACCATGGTTCATAATCAGGATTGATCTCCGCTATAACATCTTCTGCTTCACCGTCGGCACCACCGAATTCAGAATCCGGGTTTGATGCCACACCATAGAAGAACTGAGCTGCAAAGAGTATCACCACAATAGCTACAATATACTCCAGTTTCACTGCATTGCCTCCCTGAGTTTTGTAGCCTTGTCTATACTCAGCACTTTAAGATCGACCAGTACATCGCTCTTGATCTGTATTACATATTTCATTATAAGTGCTGTAAGAGCACCTTCCATTATTGCAAGTGGTACCTGTGTTGTTGCAAACACAGCACCAAAGGCCAAAAATGATGCCAAAATACCGCCTTCCGGTGCAGGGAAGGCTAACGCAAGTTGCAGCGATGTAAACACATAAGTCACCCAATTAGCAATTGCCGTTGCAAGGAAAACATTCAGATAGAAGTTCATTCCCGACCTTGATGCTGCCCTGTAGAACAAATAAGCAACCAATGGACCTATTATACCCATGGATGCAACATTTGCACCAAGGGTGGTTATACCCCCATGGGCCAGGAAAAGGGACTGGTATAAGAGAACGATCAATCCAAGGACAGCTGTGATCGCCGGCCCAAAGAGAATTGCTGCCATGCCGGTACCGGTGGGGTGGGAGGAACTTCCGGTAACAGACGGAAGCTTAAGCGACGAAAGAACAAATATGAATGCCCCCGCAACAGCTAAAAGAGGTACTACCTCACGCCTTTCATTTACGAGTTTGTTCAACCTGTACATACCATATAATATCACCGGGATGGAGAATACAAACCATGCCTGCCACCATGGGGATGGCAGAAAGCCCTCGAATATGTGCATTAATTATCACCTGCCGTTTTCATTACAATGCATAATCAACTAAATTTGATTTATGCAGAGGATGTAATATGTAATTATAGATAAATATAACGATTCGCTCAAAGCGTAATTAACCTTACCTATAGCAATAACACATATATAACTTTATGACAAAAGTAATATACCTGCTAAGTAAGTGCTATCATCCAATAAATCAGAAAGAAGAGCATATATAAATGAAATATGATGAACAGAATTAATTGAGCTAGCACAAAATAAGCAAATGTCCTGAGAACTACAGGACCACTAAAATGCAGTACATGTCGGAATGATGTTCAGGTGGATTGTTTACGGTGCCGCATATGGAACGCTCATAAGGATAACCTATATCCTCATAGATACATATCCTGGCATCGACACCGATTTCCCCCAGGACCGAAGCAACTTCCTTTGGACCAAATGTATCTGCAGGCAGCAGGAATATATTCTTGCGCAGGCCAATCTCCCTTGTAAGTGCCTCCCTTGCTGGTGCGGGGTCTCTGCCATGTGCCGTGATCATGGCCAGGTTTGACATCTCAACATGGAAGCGTGCACATGCGGCCTGTATGGACGATATCCCTGTTACTACCCTGTCCTTTTCAGTGGCAAATTTCCCAAGTCCTGAGAACATAGGGTCACCTGTAGACAAAACAACAGCATCCTCAGGCAAAAGATGAAGGTTCTTGTAATCCTTTATTAGATGAGCTTCGCATTTTATGAAATCTTCCGCAAGTTCGATGGAACGCCTTGAACCATAGACCACCGGAGCACTGCTTATTACATCTATGGCCTCCTGTGTCATCATCCCTGGGCCAACACCAACGCCCACAATTATCATATACCCTCCCCGCTGTCCATCAGCACGGTCCCGTCCCTGCCAACAACAACTATACGGGCACCTTTTGCTTTTTCCACCGCCATTTCAAATGCCTGCTTAAGACGCTGATTCTGAGGATCAAGCTCAAGCATTTCGACCACCGTGGCAAAACCACTGTCCTTTAGCATGTCAGGGTTGCCCCATTTCAGTACAAGGCCCGGCAGCCCGCAAATGACAACATCGCCATGAGCCGCACTAAGAGCTTCTGATATACGACTTCCTGCAAGCACCACAGTATGATCCGGGAAGAGCATTGTGGAATACCTGATGCCAATTCTCCCGGTAGTCAGTACGACCTTATCAGAATCCCTTATCAGGTCACCTTTCATCTCACCAAGATGATCATTCCACGGCTCGACAAAACCGGTGGTACCGAGGATGGAAATGCCATCCACTACACCAATACGACTGTTAAGGGTCTCTTTTGCTATTTCCTTGCCATTTGGAAGATAGATGGTCACTTCAGCACCCTTCATTCCAAGCTCCTTAACAGCCTCTGAAATGGATGCCCTTATCTGCTCCATGGGACGTGGATTGATAGCAGGATGACCTTTTTTGGATTCAAGTCCGCTGCGTGTAACTATACCTATACCCTCACCAGCGTAGACAGTAATACCTTCTGCCTCCCTGGCATCTGCAACGAACTCAAGTCCTCTTGTAATATCAGATTCGTGATCATTATTGATTTTCACTGCAACAGCATGCCCTTTACTTCCTGTTACATCCATTTCTGCACGAAGCCCAACAGGCGTAGGTACGGAAACATGATCCACATCACCAGCAAGTGACATAACTGCAGCCTTTGCAGCAAGTGCTGCAGTGGTTCCGGTAGTATATCCTCTCTTAAGCACGGAGCCATCGCTCAGCACCACAAGCATTCCACTCTTAATACCTGCTTCCAGCTCATCACGTTGCATTTTTGAACTATCCAACCACTCATCAGGGATCCTGGATTTATTTACCGGGTCTATCATCTCTGGTCAATTGTAAGTAATATATTTAAAATCTACCGACTCTACCCTGTCCTTTTGAACAGTTTTGCCAGTTCAGCCTTTGTGAAAGTGATCATTGTTGGCCTTCCGTGCGGACATGTATAGGGAGTATTACAACGCATGAGCTGACGCATAAGCCCTTCCATCTGATCGTTGCTGCACACAGCCCCGGCCTTGATGGCAGCCCTGCATGCTATTGTGCTGCACAGAAGATCATACCTATCAGTGTCCTCCTTCACCCTGCCTGCAGAAAGGAGGTCCGAAATGATGTCATGTATCACATCAGTGTCTTCCAGTTTACCGAATATACTTGGAACAGTACTGACTACATAACTTTTGGGACCGAACTCAGAAACCGAGAAACCAAGTTTCTCAAGCTCAGGGATGAAATCATCTATAATGACCTTCTCCTTCAGGCTCAGGTCAAGTGTCACAGGTGTGATGAGCTCCTGCCAGCTCACATCCTGCATCCTCAGCACCTGCTCATACATGATACGCTCATGTGCTGCATGCTGGTCTATCAGCATAAGATTGTTGTCTATCTCACATATTATGTAAAGATCGGCATACTGCCCGTAAACCTTTATTTTAGAGGGACTGAAGGATGTGCCGGGTTCCGGTACCCCATCACAAGTAACGGTCATCTGCATCCTCTCACTCCTTTTAAGACGGCGCTGAGTATCCTTTGCAGGATAATGATAAGGCTGTTTTCCCTCCCTGATGACATGTGGATTTAAGGCAGTAGCCGGAGCGACATCAGGACGTGACATGTCTTGCGGTACCTGAAGGCCATCATTGCTGCCAGGAATATTTGATGTCACATGATCTGCCTTTGCAGGCTCATAAAAACGTGATTGCACTGGAATCTCCTTTTTCCTGATCTCTACTTCAGGAACCAGCGACTCCTTCCCAAGAGCATCCTCCACAGCAGCAATGATCATTCTCTCAATATCTTTTTCGTGGCTTAGTCTGACCTCCCTTTTTGCGGGATGAACATTAACATCCACGTTCACAGGATCGATGCTAAAGTCCAGGAAGGCTGCAGGATAGCGACCTTTTGGAAGCAGGGTGTAATATCCAAGCCTTACAGCATTGCTTATCTGGTTTGAGGAAATGGGCCTGCTATTTATGAAGAAGACCTGCAGGTCCTTTCCACTTCTGGTAAGCTCAGGTTTTGAGAGATAACCGGAGATAGTCAGCAGATCAGAAATGTATTCCACAGGAACAAGTGAACGTGCAATATCAGCACCATAGAGATGCACGATGCTGTCCAGCATCTTAACAGATGAAGGTGATCTGAGTGTAACCTTGCCGTCGATCACAAGGGTGAAGGAAACATCAGGATGTGCGAGGCAATTCCTGGAAACGACATCCACAATATGGGCAATCTCTGTCCTGGCACTTTTGAGATACTTCTTCCTGGCAGGCGTACTGTAGAAAAGATCTTTGACAAGTATGCTTGTTCCCACTGCAGTGCCCGCCGAACTTATATTCCTGACACCGCTGCTGTCAACTACTACCCTGGTGCCTTCTATTCCATTTTCCTGCCTGGTGACAAGTTCAACCTTTGCAACCGACGCTATGGAAGCCAGGGCTTCACCCCTAAATCCCATGGTAAGTATACGATCAAGGTCTTCGACACTGTTTATTTTACTGGTTGCATGTTTCTTGAAAGCAAGGGAAGCATCCACATGGCTCATTCCAAGGCCATTGTCAACAACAAGAATACTTTTCGTGCCATACCCCCCTATTTCCACTCGAACATCGGACGCATTAGCATCAATGGAGTTCTCAATGAGCTCCTTGACCACCGAAGCCGGGCGCTCGATCACTTCTCCTGCTGCTATTTTATTGATGGTGGACTCGTCAAGTAACCTGATCCTTGAGGTCCCCGTATCACATGAATCACCTGTCATTGTGTATTTCATCTCCACATAATTTACCTTTTAGATCATGCAGTTTATTCAGTGCTTCCAGAGGGGTCATTGAATTTAGTTCCAGCTTCTTAAGCTCTTCCAGCACAGGATTTGTCTTAACTGTATCTTCAGAACCATACGAGCTATTCTGGTCAAAAAGTATCACCTGGGTATACTTGGCACTACTGCGTTGTTTTTTCCTTCCCCTGCGATCCTCATCGCTTATTACACATTCATTCTCTATATCCTCAAGGATCTCCCTGGCCCTGTTTGTAACAGCATGCGGGACGCCTGCTATCCTTGCAACATGTATACCATAGCTTCGGTCCGTTGCACCAGGCACGATCTTGCGCAGGAATACCAGGTCATCCCCATCCTCCTTTACAGCGATATGATAATTCCTAACACGCTTCAGGTTTGCAGCCATATCCGTAAGTTGATGGTAATGTGTGGCAAACAATGATCTCACACCCACACGTCCTTTGTTATGGATGTATTCCACCACTGCCTTTGCGATACTGTAACCATCATAGGTACTGGTGCCCCTGCCTATCTCATCCAGAAGCAACAGGCTTTTAGGAGTGGCATTGTTCAGGATGTTTGCAAGTTCCACCATTTCCACCATGAAAGTGCTCTGTCCGCTTGCAAGGTCATCAAAGGCCCCAACCCTTGTGAAAACCCTGTCAACGATACCGACCAAAGCATGGGAAGCGGGCACAAAGGACCCTGCCTGGGCCATGATAACGATCATGGCGATCTGTCTCATATATGTGGACTTGCCTGCCATGTTAGGCCCGGTTATAAGCTGAAACTGGTTTTCACTGCAATCCATTTCCGTGTCGTTGGGAACAAAACCACCGGGAACCGTATTCTCAACAACAGGATGTCTCCCGTCCCTTATCAGAAGCTTGCAGTCCGGGGCTATTGCCGGCCTTATGTAGTTGTTATTGGCAGCAACTTCAGCCAGGTCTGCAAGCACATCCAGCGTACCGATAAGTAAAGCCGTCTCCTGTAACTGCCTGGAATGTGATGCAACAGTGGAATTGATCTCACAGAGCAGTTCGTACTCCAGTGCGGTCATCTTCTCTTCTGCAGAAAGAATGGCACTCTCACGCTCCTTGAGTTCAGGAGTGTAGAAACGCTCGGCATTGGTCATGGTCTGTTTCCGGATATAATCATCGGGGACCTGGGATATATTGGCCTTTGTAACCTCGAGATAATAACCGAATACCTTGTTGTATCCCACCTTAAGGGACCTGATACCTGTCCGGTCTCGCTCCTTCTGCTGGAATTTTGCAACCCATTGCTTGCCGTTTTTTGAAAGGTCTGCCAGCTCATCCAGCTGCTGGTTATAGCCGGACCTTATCATACCGCCATCCCTCACACTAAGAGGAGCTTCCTCAACAATAGCATTGTCTATGAGCCTGGCAAGCTCCTCCAGCTCCCCGAAGGAAGACAGTTGCGACACAATACCTTCCAGTATGCCAACGCCCTTGCAGCCCATGAGTGAATCAAGCAGCTGAGGAACTGCCTCAAGTGACCTTTTCAATGATACAAGGTCCCTTGCATTTGAATTACCATACATAACCCTGCCTACAAGCCTTTCCATGTCCTTTACAAAGGAAAGATGAGCACGGATATCAAAACGAACAAGTGTATTATCATGAAGCCACGCCACAGCATCCAGCCTGTCATTGATGGCATCGACAGATATGAGTGGTTTCAGGAGCCATTTCTGCAGGAGCCTCTTGCCCATGGGAGTCTTTGTCTCATCAAGCACCCCCATCAATGAAGAATCGTTACCTTCGCCCCGTACATTCCTGATTATCTCAAGGTTTCTAAGGGTAATGGCATCCAGTACCATGAACTGGGAATCGAAATAAGTATTCAGGGATTGTACCTGCGACAGTTCCCTCATCTGGGTATCAGTAGCATAACGCAGTGCAGCGCCTGCAGAAGCTACCGCAGACCGGAGCTCACTGCAGCCCATACCCTCCAGTGTGGACACCCTGAACTGTTCCAGGAGCGTCTTTTCAGCTCCTGCCGGGTCGAAAAGATCCACATCATATTCATGGATGATAACCTTCAGTTCCCTTAACCGTTCACAGAGTTGCCGATCCTCCTTAAGAGATGGTGGCATGATGCATTCAGACGGACCCATCCTTGCAACCTCGCTTGCGATCCTGTTAAATGGTGCACTGTCTGTGAACTGTGTGACCAGGAACTCCCCTGTGGAAATATCCAGGAAAGAGAGACCGTATTCATTCTTTTCACCATACACTGCCATCAGGTAGTTATTTGAAGCATCCGTGAACATTGAAGAATCCATGGCAGTACCTGGAGTGACAACCCGCACAACCCCACGCTTAACAACACCTTTTGCCTTCTTAGGGTCCTCAAGCTGCTCACATATGGCGACCTTGTAGCCCTTTTTGATAAGCCGGGGAAGATAATTGTCAATCGCATGATAGGGAATACCTGCCAGGGGCATCTTTTCCCCGTCCCGTCCTTTCCCCCGGGTCGTCAGAGTGATCTCAAGCTCCTTTGCGATGGTTTTAGCATCCTCTCCGAAGGACTCGTAGAAGTCCCCCATCCTGAAGAATATGAGAGCATCCCTATGCTCTTCCTTGGCTGCATAATACTGCTGCATTGCCGGGGTCATCTTTTCCATATAGACTCACACAAAATTGATGCTGCCAATTATCTGGTTGTTAGTATTTTTGTTTTTTGCACAGGAAAACTAACGATAAAGTATATGAGAAACTGGAAACTATTACCAATCCATGTTCGGGATTGAATCATTGAGTAGCACTACCGGATTTGCTGCTTATGCACTGGTATTCATAATGGCAGCTGTTCCCTGGTTTGAGATACTTATAGTGATACCTCCTGCAATTGCCATGGGGATGGATCCTTTTGTAGTCTCTTTCCTGGCATTTACGGGAAACCTGGTAACGGTCTTTCTTTTGGTGTTTGCCCATCACTCCCTGAATACCATATGGAAAAAGTTCAGGGTAAATGAAGACAACCCGGAAAACACCTCTGCTCCATCAGGAAGAAGAAAAAAGGCCATTAAGCTCTGGAACAGCTACGGATTGCCAGGAATTGCAATGATGGGACCTTTGATACTGGGCACTCATTTTGCTGCGCTTATTGCACTTAGCCTGGGTTCCAAAAAGAATCCTGTGGCATTATGGATGACCATCAGCCTGTTCATATGGACCATAATAATTGCAGCTGTTTCATATTATGGAATAGAGAGCCTGAAATGGATAGCTGGATAGAAGGATTGGATTCCAGTCAACTAAGCAGATGAAAAATAAAAATAAAGAGAAATATGCTTCCACTTAATGATCCACAATGGATCTGTGTTATTAAATGTTAGCAGTCTGTTACTCCCCCACCAGCTTCTTAGTGATCTGCGCAACATGCCTTCCCTGAAACCTTGCAATCCCAAGCTCGTTCTCACTTGGGTGTCTGGTATTCGGGCCGCTGCCGGCAACCGTTGAAGCACCATATGGACTGCCGCCTGTGATCTCACCAAGGATTGACTGCCTTTTTTCAGAATATGGCACACCAACTATGATCATACCATGATGTAGCATTGTTGTATGGAAACTAAGTATCGTGGATTCCTGACCGCCATGCTGGGTACTGCTGGATGTGAAAACGCTGCCGACTTTGCCTATTAGCCCACCCTTTGACCAGATGCCCCCCGTCCTGTCAAGGAAGGCACGCATCTGTGCAACCATCATTCCAAATCTTGTCGGCGTTCCAAAGATGATAGCATCTGCTTCAGAAAGATTTTCAATGCCTGCAACAGGAATATGCTCAAAACTTTTTTTTGACTCTGTTGCTCCCATTTTTTCAAGAATATCCGGTGTAAAGGTTTCCTCTACCTGATATAGTCCGACTTCTGCACCTTCTACTTCTCTGGCACCTTCTGCAACAGCCTCGGCCATCTTGTAGTTGTGACCGTACAAACTGTAAAAAATAACATTTATTCTCATCGTTCCCACCTGCTGAAATCCCGCTGCTCAAAACAATTACGGTGACATAGCATGAGTTGATTACAGCATAAATAATTTCCCGGTAGCACGGACAGGGATTTACTATAAGCGTATATAAATAAGAGATGTCAGAATATAGAAGGTATATGCATATATATATATATATATATATATAACATAATAATAAAAATATATCATTTTATTTTAGAAGTACTTACACCTGCTATGAGCTAAAGAAAAGAGAGAAATTATGTCAGAAATCCAGAGCTACACCAAAATGAGTTACACTTCAGCTGGAATTATGATACTCATCGGCATTTTCCTGGTTGTTACGAATGAAAAATACCAGACCCACGGCATAGGGTTCATAAATGCGGGGTCCATCGTTATCTTTATCACCTTCATAAAGGCAAGAAGATATGGGAAAAGACCATTAAAGGACGAAAGGACTATTAAGATAGGCGCTTATGGTCTTTCATATTCCTGGCTGATAACATTCATTCTTATATCGCTGCTTTTCTGGATAGACCTTTTTGATATTGTGCATTTGACCGTTAAGCAGATACTGGCAATCCTTATGTTCACAATGATAGTCACTGCAAAAGGCATTCAATGGTATCTTTTCTGAAAAGGGGATGTTGAATAAGATGAAAACAACGGGAAGATAGTATGAAAACAAGAATCAAGGAACTCCGGGCCAGATACGACCTGACCCAGGAGGAACTTGCAAACATGGTTGGTGTCAGAAGAGAGACCATCGGTTTTCTCGAAAAAGGGAAATATAACCCCTCACTAAAACTTGCATATAAAGTAGCAATAACTTTAGAGACAACAATAGATGAACTATTCATATTTGATGAATCAGACCTCAAATGACACAGGAGAGATAATTATGGAAACAAAAACAAAGGTCTGGCTTGCAGAAGATGGAAAACCGATCATAGGTGCCGGAAAAGTTGCACTGCTTAAAGCCATCGATGAGGAAAGGTCACTTCGAAAGGCCTGTGAAAAAATGGATATTTCCTACAAGCATGCCTGGAACGTGCTCAATAAAATGAGCGAAAGGCTCGGAAAGGATGTAGTCACCACCATTCGCGGGGGAAAGAAACAGGGTACGTTCCTTACCGCAGAAGGAAGACGGCTTATCAGTGAATACGAGATCAACAGGAAATTCGTAGACAGTACCATGGAAGATGAAGGCTCCTGGGAGAATATAGGACTTACAATATCTGCACGCAACAAAATACCTGCAAGGGTTGTTTCAGTGGAAAAGGAAGGGCTTGTCTCCAGGATAAAACTGGAGATAGATCCTTCAGCACTTACATCAATAATAACTTCAGAAGCTGTTGAGAAACTTGATATCAGGGAAGGGGACATCGTATACGCAATAATCAAGTCTACTGAAGTCCTTATTGGCAAAGTCAAAACAGACGCAGAGAGAAACTGATTTCCAGGGGTCTATTCAAAAACCGTATATACCTTATATTCATTATATAGCTATATAAGAAAAATAAATAGCACAAATCTAATCCTGTCAATAAAATGGAGACTTTATGTCAGAAAATAAAGATTTTTCATGGGGAAGCGGGAAAATAAAGAACCTTTCCACGCTTGGAAATATAACAAGGATACCTGCCCATGAAGATCCGGATACTGAAGTGACCAAAGGCATGATATTAAAAGAAGGCAAACACGAATATATTGTCATTGATGATTTCAAAGAGAGGATGGCTGATATCCTCTCAAAAGAACTTCATAAAAATAAATAATTCCTTTGCCTATTTTTACCTTCTTTGTGCATATGTGCCATAAACCATGAAAGGCAGCAAGCCCAGTGCAAACATTGTCTTTATTTCTGGTGGCAGTACCTCACTTGCACTCCCAACAATTGAGCTCATCTCGATACCAAGTCTCAGATATATTACATCAAGCAGAAGCCCAAATGCCAAGGAGCACATTGCTATCATTCCAAGATAGATGGCTGCACTTCTTTTCCCGAGGAATTTAGCTACCATAGTTATGGTTGCGGCGTTTGTAGCAGGTCCGGCCAGCAGGAACACAAAAGCAGTCCCGGGGCTCATGCCCTTTGCCACAAAGGCAGCAGCAAGGGGAGTAGAGGCCGTTGCACATATGTAGAGCGGAATACCTACGATCAACATTATCAGCATTGACAGGATACCACCTCCCAGATAATCACTGAACAGTTCATTGGGTATGATAAAGGAAATCATTCCTGCAATCAGGATACCCACCATCAGCCATCCTGATATGTCACCCAGTAGTTCGACAAAGGCGTACTTTAAACCGTCTGTCATTTTCTGTAAAACAGGTTTGTTAGAGTCTTCATTATCAAAGGGAATAGTATGGCATGAGCAAGCTGTGTCGCTGCACGCTGCCATTGGCTGCATTACAGGAAGCGGTTTTTGCACAGAATTGTCTTCTTTTTTGTCCTTTGTTCCAGATCCTTCCTCCCCCAATAGGTTTTCTGTGATACCTGTAAGCAAGGCGGTTGTCATACTTGCAATGGGACGGAAAACCGTCATGATCGGGTCCAGTAAAGCATAGGTAATAGCAACAGAGTCCACACCTGTTTCAGGAGTTGATATGAGAAAGGATAAGGTGGCACCCTTTGTAGCTCCCCTGTTCTTCAGGGAAAGCGCTGTGGGAACCACTCCGCATGAACATAAAGGCAAAGGGATGCCAACTAATGAGGCATTAAAAGCTGACCGGAACTTCCCAGCAGACTTACCAAGATATTTGAGTATCTTATCGTCCGGAACAAAAGCATTTAAAAGGCCTGCAACTGCAAAACCCAGGAACAGATAAGGTGCAGCTTCTTCAAACAGACGCCATGATTCTGTTGCAACACCTGTAAAGAAGGATAGGACATATTCTGAAATGGACATTATTTCGTTTCCTCCACATGTTCCCTGCACATGGATATAAATAGTTCCACATGCTCATCAGCAAGATAGTACACTGCAAACCTGCCTTCTTTCCTTACCCTTACAAGATCAAGCTGCCTCAGATTTTTCAGGCTATGGGATATGGCGGACTGGGATATGCCAAGCGCATTCTCCATACCTTTCACACACATACCTCCCTGTAAAAGCAGGAACATTATCTTCAGGCGGGTTGTGCACTGAAGGGCATTGAATATCTGGCACATTGAATATACTGACTTCTCTGAGGGTAATTTACCAACTTTTTCAACAAGGGTTTTTTTGTCTGAGCAAATATGATCTTCATCCACTAGTATCATGAATATATGAACATATATTCATATATCAATATATCCCCGAATCAGAACACTATATAATAAAAAAGCAAGAATAGGTAGATTATGATTGCAATATGATCCATAGGCCCGTATCCGATGGAATGGACAGAAGTGCGGCCAGAACCACGATAGCAGCGACTTTCCATGGCAAGGGAGACATCCTCCACTGCACGCAAAGACGTGCTCACCAGGGGAACCGAAAGGGAGAAAATAGCTCTCAAAGGACTTTTTTTTACATCCAGACCTCTTGAAAGCTGGGAATCCCTCAGAACTTTGAAACTATCATACAGAAGAGGGACAAAATATAGGGACAGGGACATCATCATAGCAAGATCGTGTGAAGATATTCCGGCATACCTGAGAGGAAGAGGACGAAGAAGCCTTTCAATACCCGCGGTTATCTTAGAGGGAGAAGTGGTCGATGTGAGTAATACTGCAAAGAGCAGCAAGAAAACAAAGCGCAAAGTCAGAACAGTACCAAGCACCAGGCCTTCATGACTTGCACTTATTATCCGATACTGGAAAATCACCTGCCCTTCAGTGAAGAAAAGCTGCATGAAGAAAATCAAAGAAAAAAAGATCAGCATCGGACGTATAGAGCGGAAAAAATGCTTTAAGGGAATTTTACATGTAGCAACCAGGGATAAAAAAACAAAAACCAATAATGACATGCCTGTAAATGATGAAACCTTGAGAATGAACATGCTGGCAAGCATAAGACCAAGGATCTTTGTCCTGGGATCAAGTCTGTGGAGTATGGAATCTCCCGGAATGAAAGAGAAAAAGAGATCATTCATCCGGTCTTACCTCCGTGGATCCAAAGAAGCGGATAATTTCAGAGAAAGCACCATCAACAGAATAGATATCATCAGCTATATCGATACCAGCAAGATTTAGTTCTTTCATAAGGAAAGTTATATCCGGCAAAGTAAAGGTATCTGACCTTAAATATTCCCGTACAGAGCCAAGAAATCCTATGCTTCCACTCTTTAGGATAATTATCTTTTCTGCAAATGCAAGCATTTCAGATAACTGGTGGGATACAACAACAATTGAAATTCCAGAGCTATGAAGCTTTCCCAATGTCCTGGTGAGCATCGAGCGATTATGAGGGTCCAGCCCTGAACCAGGTTCATCCAGAATAAGATAATCCGGTTTCATTGCCAGTACCCCTGCAAGAGAAACAAGCCTCATCTCCCCTCCACTAAGAGCAAAAGGAGATAGTGAGGCTACTGACCTATCAAGGCCTACAAGACCCAGAGCATACATTACATGCTCATCCAGTTCCTTTCCTTTAAAACCGAAGTTAGAAGGAGCAAAGGCAACATCCTCATAAACTGTCCTTCCAAACAGTTGTTTTTGGGGGTGCTGCATCAAAAGACCAGCTTTTGATCGAACCTTCCTGCTACCTGCTGCTTTGCCATCTATTGTCACCGAGCCGCACCGGGGACTTAGCAGACCGGTCAAGAGCCGTGCAAGGGTAGATTTTCCGCAGCCAACTTCACCCCCGATGAGAACGAACTCACCTTTACCTACTGAAAAACTGATATTGTCGATTGCATGCTTTACAAGTGATGTTCCCCGGTTATAGCAGAAAGATAGATCCTTTACTTCAATTGACATAGCACATCCCTCAGTTCTTCCCGGGACAACGGAAAGCATCCAGGCTCAAAAAAGCCGGCATTCAAAAGCCTTCTGGACAGCTCCATTATCGGAGGAAGTCCAAGACCTGAGTTCATGACATCCCCCCGGCTTATCAGAAGACGTGGATCACCATCATGTGTTATGTGACCTTTTTCCATAATGATAAGACGATCTGCATGAACCAGTTCATCCAGGCAATGGGTCACATATACGACCGTGGTCCCATTTTCATGCAATTGTTTTATGAGCGAAAGGATATCCATTCTGGAATCCGGATCCAGCATGGACGTTACCTCATCAAATAATATCACCTCAGGCTCCATGGCAAGAACAGATGCTAGTGCAACCTTCTGTTTCTGGCCTCCACTGAGCTTCCCGGGTGTGTGGTCGTTGTAACCTGCCATTCCCACAGCTGAAAGTGAGCTTTCAACACGCCTGCGTATCTCCTTGGGAGGAAGGCCCAGATTCTCTGGTCCAAATGCAATGTCCTCCCCAACTGTCATCCCTATGAATTGTGATCCCGGATCCTGAAACACCATTCCTGCAATCTGGCGTATGTTAAATACAGAAGAAATATCTTTTGTATCCATTCCTTTTATCGTGACAGAACCGGCACTTGGCAAAAGAAGACCATTAATGTGACGCAAGAGGGTTGATTTGCCGCTACCGTTGCCCCCTATAATGGCTACAAATTCGCCCTTATATATTTCAACAGAGACCGAATGCAGCGCCGGTATGTGTCCATTATAACTATAACTTACGTTTTGTATGCTGATCATGAAATCACATCAAACGGAGTAACGGGATACTATGAATGCGCCTGCAAGCAGCTTGAACACATCTCCCGGGACATAGGGGGCAATACCAATGGTAATAGATTCTGCAAGCGAGAGATCTGCAATGTTCATCAGTTGAAGAATACCCAGAAAATAGATAATAATGAGGCCTGAAAACATGAATATTACATTGAAATGAAAACGGGAGTTGCCATACCGGTCACAAAGAAGACCGGTCACAAAAGCCCCGAAGACAAAACCGACAAGATATCCACCTGTGGGTCCGAATAACATACCAAGACCGGAACTGCCGCCTGAGAACACAGGAAGTCCTGCAATTCCCAGAAGCAGATAGACAATTACACTTATCGTGCCCCATCTTGCACCCAGCATCGCTCCTGCCATCAATATGAAAAGGATCTGCAGTGTGATGGGAACAGGACTTACAGGAACAGGTATCCTTATGTATGCCCCAACTGCCATCATAGCAGCAAACATAGAAGCTAAAACCATTTTCCGGATGTTTTCATTATGATAGTAAACTTTTTCTGCCATCTCATCACCGAAGTCTTTGCAAATTGTTTTGTCCAGGAGATTTGTGTATCAGCGCAACATACACAATCAATGATCATTGTTTGGATAATAACCATTGTATACCATATACACGGCAACTGAGTTTACAATATATATAAGCCTTATGCCAGCATAAAAACAGCAAGAAACAATATTACAAAGCAATATCAAAAATAAAAAAGCATAGCTTACAAGGCTAAATATTAAATATAAAAAGTAAGTTCAGGGAAACCCTGAACTTAAAAGACCTTACATATCCATATCAGGCTGCGGCATTCCTGGTGGCATTGCGCCGCCTTTGCCGCTTGTAGCTACAACATCGTCTATCCTGAGGATCATGACTGTTGCTTCTGTAGCTGCGTTAATTGCCTGGGTCTTTATCCTAAGTGGTTCAAGAACATCGCACTCATACATGTCTACCACCTTACCGGAGAAAACATCCAGACCCATGTTCTTGTTGCCCTGCTCATGCTGTGCACGCAGATCGATAAGCTTGTCTATTGGATCAAGACCGGCATTCTCTGCAAGGGTTTGCGGAATTATCTCAAATGCCTCTGCGAACTTGCCTACTGCAAGCTGCTCCCTGCCTTTGAGTGTTGATGCATATTCCCTGAGCCTCAGTGCAATCTCGATCTCAGGAGAACCGCCACCTGCTACGATCTTCTGATCTTCCAGTGCCACACCGATAACACAGAGTGCGTCATTCAGTGAACGCTTAAGGCTGTCAACTATATGGGTCGTACCGCCATGGAGAATGAGTGATGCGGTCTTTTCTTCCTTGCATCCCATAAGGAAGGTCATCTTTGAACCGTGAAGGTCCCTCTCCTCTACCATCTCTGCAGAACCAAGGTCTTCAGGCCTGATATCAGTAACATCCTGGAAGAGGGTTGCTCCTGTTGCCTTTGAAAGCTTCTGAAGGTCACTCTTCTTTACTCTCCTGCATGCATATATTCCGGCTTTCTCAAGATAGTATTGTGCAAGGTCATCAATGGCCTTCTGGCAGAATACCACATTTGCACCACTTGCAATTATCCTGTCTACCATATCCCTGACCATTTTCTCTTCCTGTTCGACAAAGAGTTGCATCTGGTCAGGAGAAGTGATCTTGATCTCTGCATCTTTCTCTATTTTCTGGAACTCGATCCCAAAGCTTGCAAGAAGGATCTTGGCACCCTCTATTCTTTTTGGCATGTTGGACCTGACCCTTTCCTTGTCAACGACAAGACCTTTTATAAGCTCAGTGTCAAGAATGCTGCCACCTTCACGCTTCTCGATTGTTATATCGTTCACGTCTACCTTGATACCTTCATCTGTTTCCTCTGCCACTGAAAGCACGGCATCGATTGCGATATCTGCAAGGAATTCCTTGTATTCGCCTGCATCTTTCCCGGTAAGAGAGGTCTTTGCCAGCTTCTTCATGGTTTCCCTGTCATCCTTTGACACATCAATGGTGATAGTCTTCAGTATGTCGATAGCTTTTTTAGCAGCGTGTCTGTAACCGCTTGCAATGATCGTAGGGTGAACTCCTTTATCCATGAGTTCCTCTGCCTTGGCGAGGAGCTCTCCTGTGAGAACGGCTGCTGTTGTAGTACCATCGCCCACTTCGTCGTCCTGTGTTTTTGAGACCTCAACAACCATTTTTGCAGCCGGATGTTCGATATCCATCTCCCTGAGAATAGTCGCACCATCGTTAGTTATCACGATATCTCCCATCGAGTCCACAAGCATTTTATCCATGCCTTTGGGACCCAGTGTGGTCCTTACTGCTTTTGCAACGGCTTTTCCTGCAAGGATGTTGATACTCTGTGCATCCTTTGCCCGGTTCCTGTTGGATCTGTTCTGTAAAGCGTACATAGGCTGTCCTGCCAATTTTTAACCTCCTGATGAATAATAAAGTCTGTAATAGAATTAATATAACTCACAATTGAGCACATTTTCCTGTACTGCTCAATCTAAATGCAGGCAGTTCTATATAAAGATAACTGATGGACTTTTCAACATGAATAAAAAAAAGTATACCTTCGAAAAACTGACAGACATACTGAAAGCTACAATATAAACAAACATTAACAAAAATATCTAAGCAGCAGGCATAGTTACCTGCTATATAATTTGTTCAAATGGGTACGTATCAGACAGTACACATGATCCCTGTAGCAATCTTTATCAGGTATCTCGAATATTGCCATACCGCCGGCATTCCATGCAACTTTGGATATGACTTTTTTCTCTTCCATTTCGTCCATAACCTGTTTTAGCATGGAAAGATCATCAACTGCTTGTCTCCAGTCACCTGCATGAATTTGCGATGAAGCAGTCCCCTCAGCGAGTTCCAGTTGTTGAAGGGCGAATGAGTACACCTGGAAAAGATGTATATCACCCTTTGTTAAAACAA
Organism: Methanolobus sp.; assembly: GCA_029762595.1. Classification (GTDB taxonomy): domain Archaea; phylum Halobacteriota; class Methanosarcinia; order Methanosarcinales; family Methanosarcinaceae; genus Methanolobus. The sequence goes on from JARVGJ010000001.1 coordinate 277,945, forward strand.
TCAGTCCTTCCTTGGAATCCTGATCCAATATTTTCAGAACCAGTGGGATATCCGATGAACGAAACTTGTTATTGTTGATCTTTTCAATGTATATTTTTATTTCCTGCATATTTTACACCCGGGACAGTAAACCCTCTTTTAAGATGGCCCTTTATGCAGATAAGTATTGCTCAGACCGGTGTTTAAAACTATTACTTGAACATGAAGAAATCAAACAAGATACATTTATTACGTGATAAGATAAAAACGGTACATGAACAAGCAATAGCTTGTTTGGAAAATAAAAGGGAGTGAAAGCAATGACCAATGCTTGCAATGTTTTAAAGAAAGGACAGCGCATCACCTGCGACGAATGTGGGATCACATTAGAGGTGGTCAGCGAATGTACAGGCGGGTGCGGCGACGACTGTGAGATAATACTTAAATGCTGCGGAAAAGAAATGAAAATCGCCTAATATAATAACGTTAGGCAATTTTTTATTTTTAAAAAATGGATGCTCTTTATGCGTTGATTTAAGATATGCATTGATTTAAGAAGGTTTTGTTTTCGACTGAGAACTATTGCAGGAAAATAAAAATAGATAGCCTTAGCTTTACAAGTGATAAGGGACTCCTTTATAGAAACTTTTTATCTTGCCAATATGATCAATATGGCATTAGTGTCTGTATACATGCAGTTTTCACGAAATTGATCATGTCACACCTGAGTTCGAATTCCTGCTCGGAAAGATCGTCTGTCTCCAGATATCTGCAGAACATTTCCCTGAACTCATCAAATTTCTTTTCGTCTTGCTCCTTCATAAGTTCCCCTCGAATTCACAACTATTTACCAATAATGTATATTTAGATTTATAATATAAAAATATTATCATAATTATATAATTGTATACAAGCAGTGGAGTGGAGAACAAAAATTGAAAAACACCCATCATCCAATGAATAGCAGTTCATAAACCCACTTGAACCAAAAAGTCTGAGCAAGGAGGCTGTATCATTTGCTATTGCACATGTACCAAAGACAGCTATGGTAGATATTAGCTTCTTGCAGTACCGAGTGAAATTATTATTCTATTCCCGGAACATGTTTCAGAATCACTGCTCTTTAGTCCTTTTAAAATAGAAAATATTTCAAATATAATACTAGTTAGTTATTGCAGAAGGAAAGAACCGTCTGGAAGGATGCATATTTATATTTCAAATTATGATTTACACCTATGCAGGAAAAGAGATATCCAAAGGGTTATTTCATATCACATGGAATGGTTGTCGGCTTACCCCTTGGCATTCCTATTGGCATTGTATTGGACATGATAGTAATAGGCCCGCTGATTGGCTTAGCCCTTGGGGCCGGTATAGGAACATATATGGAAAAAAAGAAGAATCCAGACCCTTTACAACTTGCACCTGAAGATGCAAGACAAAGAAAAAGGATCATTCTTGCACTGTCTGGCTTTTTCCTGCTTGGCATCCTTGCATTCATTGCGTTATTAATGATGACTGATGGAATGTAATATCACCCTAATTAAAAGCTATCTGACAGACAAGTCCGGAAAAAGGGAATAAAGTGGTGTGAATCAAAACACACCAGACTTAAAACATCTACCTGCGTTTACATTTACCGATAAATGCTGCTGCAAAAAGACCTGCAAGTCCCACAAGCAGTTCAAACCCGGGTGTAGGCTGGGCACTTTCCTGAGCAGCTCCATCAATAGCTGAGTCCATAGCTTCTATTTTTTCGAGCTCTTTACCCGAGATGGCTCTCTCACCATATATCATCGGATCACCTTCATAACCCAGGGCAGCAAAGTCCATGTTACCTCCGTCCAGGTGACAATCCTTGCAGGCAAGAGCATATTCTTTAGGTGCAACTTCATGGTTTATGCTTTCATAATAAGTGGTTTCCACGAATTCATATTCACCACTGTATGGCATACCCACATAATCCATGCCTGCCCTGACAGCCCGGTCCCAGTCGTAAGTTGCCCAGTATGAATCCTCGCCGCCAAAAAGATCAGGGATCAGCAGGTACTGGTATTGTGCATCGCTTATCTGCTTTGCACGATGGATCTTGAAAGGATATATCTTGGAATTTGCATCATACCTGTCACCAAGAGGAGTGGAAAGGTCTGTAACTCCCTGCGGGTCAATCTTGTCCCCGAGATAATACTTCTCAAAACTCCCATTGAACCAGGCGTAGGTAGGAACAACATTCATACCCCATACAAATTCTCCTTTCATCATATTATATGTGGCTTTTCCATATTCATCCACAGGTATGGTATCAACGTCCTGCCCGGCTTTGGACCAGTCCCAGTACATCTTTGTCGGAACCTCGCGGGCAAAGGAGGGTATGTGACATGTCTGGCAGGCTATGGAATCCGAATGGCCGTTAAGGCGGTCACTGTATTCACCCTGGTGAGGAGTATCACCGTGACAGTCAGAACACTCAACCCTGCATTCAGATCCGGGTATGCCGGCAAATCTGCCCGCTACATTGTGCGCAGTTGTCTTATGACAGTTCTGGCACTGGAAATCCATACCACCCATATGAACGTCAAGTTCCCTTGAAGGGTCGTACAATGCAGATGACATATCCCCATGCTTTACATTATCGCCCCCACCTCCAAAGAAATGGCAATTGCCACCACATGTTAACCGTGATGGACTGCCCACACTCCGGGCCACGGCCAAAAGGTCTACAGAAGGATCAACGGCTCCTGCGCCTGTGGGTATCTTCTTGTATGTGCCTGTGGTCTCATGGCATACTACACAGTCTATATTCGATGCATTGCTAAAATCAAAAGTCTTGTCTTCCCACCCATATCCTGTGTGGCAGGAAGTACATCGCGGTTCATTGGATGCCAGAGCAACGCAGAAATTGTTAATAACCGTCCTCTTACCCAATTCCATAAGTCTTGCTTCCTCACATCCGCATTCAGCACATGTAGTCCAGAGCCAGTGGGTCGAGTTAAGCATATCTGCAGCCTGTTCAGAGTGACATTTGATACAATCCGCAGTCACATCCTGCCCAACATCATAAGGACCTTCGAGGAAAGAATGGTTCAGATACGAGGCTGAACATGAGAAGGACAGAAAGATCACGCAAGCCAGCAAGCAGCAAAAACCAATGTATTCAGTACGTTTCATATTATACCCCATAAATGATGTGAATCCAACCTTAATAATATGGGTGAAAAATAATCCTATTTAAATATGGGGTGAAGCTGTGGAAATTTTGCAATTACACGGCGTTAACAAACTATCTTTTTGATACTTAGAAGAACGCATGGACAAAGCAAATTCAAAAAAAGAGGACCCGACAAAAATAGACAAAAATAAAAGAAGGTCAGTATGCATAAGTCCTTCTGTTAAGATAGTACTTTGATCTGCCCCCGGATGATGTCATTTTCTTTTTAGCTTGAGAAGGCTGGGTCTTAGCCTTGCGGGCTCTTTTGTTACTGCTGCCATTCCCCTCTTTCTTACACTGCATATCAAAGCTTACCTTTCGTATTGACAGATCCATGCCCAGACCCCTTAGCATCCACATCAGAGCTTGGGCCTGATAATATCTGTTCTTCGCTTTTTTGCCCGCAAATGCATCAGAAACCATTTTAACAGCCCTTTCACCTGCCATTTTCTGCAGTTCGAACAGGCTTTTATCAGATAGTATGTCCCCATGATCACAACGGAGGCGCTTGAACATAGCATTTGCAGGGAAAGGAACCGAATTCATCGCATTGATCTTCTGCCTTAAATTAGCAGATACAGGAGCATGGTGCACATCGATCAGCTTCTCCCTGTCTGCAGGATAGATGAGCCTCACTTTCTGCTTTGTCTTTGATAATTTGTCAGCCTGTTGATTCTGCATTCTTGGCACCCAGCGGAAATATATATCTAGTCCATATTCCCTGATGATGTTTGTTATATCCCGGTAGATAGCCCCCATCCCCTCATCCACTACAGGATAGATGCCCCGCATCTGGTAGATAACTGTCTGACTATCCCCCATCACAGTCACAGGACCCTGCCCGTCAGCTTTGACATATTCCAGCATCCCTTTTTTAAGAGCAAGATATTCAGCAAAAAGAGCGTTATTACTGGTGTCTTTTTCCAGCCTGTCGTTTCCGAGTATAGAATATGAGTTGTTCTGCAAGGTCACAACCCAACCAAATCCCATGCACCCACCCGGATTAGGTGTGCATGAGCCGTCAAAGGTTATTGCATCCATGTTTCTCGTACTGTTAGAATGTATCTTCAGCCGTACACAGGAATATTCCCTTGCAGAATTATATTGGCTCAGAAATATATAACTGTGTTCAAGGTAAAGTATTTATAAATATATAGATTGTAAAACAGACATCATTACCGAATTCAATAAAAGACCAGAAATATTAGTTCCCGGACCTTATCGATCAATTCCCGGACCTCATCAGCATGCATTTTATCGTTAAAGTCCGCACAATTGCTTGTTTCTGCACAGTTGTTTATTATAACTGCAAGATCCACAATTGTCCGCAGCATTTGTGAATCAAACTCATATACCAGGTTCGATCCATGGATAGCATGGGCCATTTCAACAATGGCAGCATCAGGACCTGCCTGAAGTCCGTTCGTTTCACACAAAACCTTTAAACATCTTTCAAGAACAGGCCCGGCGACACTGCCAGCCTGAAGGATCTGTCCCTGCTGGTATAGGCTTTCAGCATCTTCCAGTTTTGATATCAGGTTGCCTGCCATGGGCATCCTAACCCGGTCATTCCTGCCCGAAGCAATAAGCTGCTGCACTGAATGAAGTACATAGACCTGAGCATCCAGACTGGCAATGAATTCTTTTCTCAGGTGTTTCCTCTCGTTGGATTTTCGGACAGAATCTTTCAGGTTGATCAGGCTTATGATATTTTTATGCAGCTTTTCAAAATCCCCGGTCTTTGAGGAGCTCCATGAACCAGAACATTTCCGGATAAGCTCATGGCAATTCAGATACCAGGCATTGTACTTTTCCATAACCGTGCTTTGGAGAAGCTCGTTTTTAGAATTGATCACACATATTCCGTATTCAACATTTTGCAAGCCTGTGGAACCATCATCAACACGTTTCACCCTTTTCTGGGTTGTACCTTCCAGAAGATACATATACATTCTTTCGATCTTTTCGGCTTCTTTGATGTATGCGTCAATATCCGGACCATCCATAATAGTAGAATAGGAAAAATCGTATTTAAATGTAAATCGCAAAGTGATGATAATCATTGCAGAATTATTGTTGCAGAACGTGTAAGCAACAAATGCATAAGAATTAAAGTAAGAGCGTCCCGACCGAGGATCGAACTCGGATCTAAGGCTCCGCAGGCCTCAAGGATATCCATTACCCTACCGGGACATTGGGGTTCATGCTCTAATGTCTTTCTCTGATATAAAGATTGTTGGTCGGGGTTAGTATGCGTATTCTTCCAAAAGAAAAGTTATGTTCACAATCAATAAAAGTTAAATGCTGCAAGAATGATTATAAAGCATGACGATGACAATTGGACTTGCAGGAAAACCCAATGCCGGAAAATCCACATTCTTCAAGGCAGCCACCCTGGCAGACGTGGAAATTGCCAATTATCCATTCACAACGATCCATGCTAACAAAGGAGTGACATACGTAAGGGAGCAGTGCCCGTGTGTAACCCGCGAAAAGCGCTGTGGCAACTGTTCTGACGGTATAAGGTATGTGCCCATCGTGCTCATAGACGTTGCGGGGCTGGTACCTGACGCACACCTGGGGCGCGGACTCGGTAACACTTTCCTGGATGATCTGCGACAGGCACAGGCAATTATCCATGTTATCGATGCTTCGGGAGGCACTGATATAGAGGGTAATCCGGTTGACATAGGAGACCACAACCCCCTCGATGACATTGATTTTCTCAACCGGGAGCTCACCATGTGGATCTTCAGCATCCTCAAACGCAACTGGGAGAGGCTTGCACGTAAAATACAGGGAGAGGGCCTTAAGATAGAACGCATACTTGCAGAGCAGCTTGCAGGTGCCGGGGTCGATGAGATACAGATCAGTTGCGCACTTAACGAATGCAAACTGGACAGGAGCCATCATACCAAATGGACAGATGACGATCTCATCCATCTTTGTGATATTATCCGTGCCATGAGCAAGCCCATGATAATAGCTGCCAACAAAGCAGATGTAGCACCCAGGGAGAATATAAGCGCCCTGATGGGACTTGAACAGATAGTGGTACCCACAAGCGCAGCTGCAGAACTGGTGGCCAGATCCGCATCCAAGAGCAGGGCCATCAAATATGAACCCGGAGACAACGAATTCACGGTACTGTCCCAACAGCTCACACCTGCCCAGAAAAAAGGACTTGATAACGTACAAACCCTCATAAAGGAAATGGATGGAACAGGCATACAAAAATGCATAAACAGCGCTGTTTTTGAACTTCTGGACCTTATAATAGTATATCCGGTGGAGGACGAAGGGAAATGGACCGATAAGAACGGAAAAATGCTTCCGGATGCATTCCTCATGAAAAAAGGTTCCAATGCCCACGACCTTGCATACAAGATACATTCAGACATCGGCGACCGGTTCTTATATGCAGTGGATGCAAAGACAAAAATGAGACTTGGAGAGAAACATGAGCTCAACAACGGGGATGTTGTCAAGGTAGTCTCAACCGCAAAATGAAGAGAATATGCTGTTTTGGAAGTGCCTATGGATTTTATAAACTCGCTTTATGAAAAGCATCTCTTTCAGCAGATAGGGAAATACCCTGTGCCTGAGCATGTTTCTCTCGTGCTTTCCGAGACTGACCTGCTGCATAAGGACGGTTTTAAAAGGCTCAGGGATTACCTGGTCTGGTGCAGACAGCTGAAGATAAAGATAACAAGTATCTATATAGATGTCCTGGACACTGAAGAGACGCTTAAGTCACAAATGTCGGATAAGCTTCACGCAAAGATAATTGAGATGCTTTCAAAAGTACCCCATGACATCGGATACGAGATACTTGCAGAGAACGGTGAACTTTGTTCAAAAAGAGAGGGGAAGGGTCTGCAGGTCTATGTTTCAATGGGTTTTGGCGGTCGCAGGGAAGTCACAAAAGCCGTTATATCGATACTGAAAAACGTAAAGGAAGGAATTATTAAGCCTTTACAGATAAGCGAAGAAACCATAGAGTCCCGCCTGATGGTCAAAAATGAACCTGACCTTTTCATCCGTTCAGGAGGGAAACACCTGTCAGATTTCCTCATATGGCAATCCGTATACTCAGAATACTACTTCACCGATGTCAACTGGCATAGTATAAGGAAAATGGATATTCTCAGAATAATAAGGGATTTTCAGAAAAGACAGAGACGATTTGGAAAATAACAAGGATTGTAAAGCTCATATATTCCTGCCCATTAGAATTGCATTGTCATCTAAATAGTAATCTTCAACCATACCCTCTACCTCAAACCCATTCCTCAGGTAGAAGATACGGGCATTCATATTCAGTTCTCTGACCTCGAGCACCATTTTATGAAAACCATAGAGTTTTACAAGGTCTATACTCCATTCAAGCAACTTGCTGGCAATTCCCTTGCGCCGATATTCCGTACGAACAGCAATGCTTTGAAGATGAGCTTTCCTTTTATCATCCGATGAGCCTACAATTGCATAACCAAGTATATGATCTTGCTTATATACAAGAAAACCCGGGTTGCTCAGATGTGACTTGAACAGGAAATCCGGCCAGGGAACCTTAAAGGAACAATTCTCAATCTCAACTACCTCGGGTATATCCGAGGGCAATGCTCTTCTTATCATTGTATCATTACATGATCCTTTTTATTTAGGAGGTCTTTTGTGAGACTATTATTTATAGGATACATACTAAAAAGCTATCGATGCCTTACGGAGTAATTATATGCACCAGATGCAGGAAGCAGGCACAGATCATTGACATTGGGATTTCAAAAACCATACGCTGCCAGAGATGCAACGCAAGCCTTGTAACAAGGAAACTTCGTCGTTTCTTTTCATCCGAGAAGCTTGAGGACGCCATTTCTGCCAGAACACAGATACAGGCCAGGATATCTGAAAGTGGTGCATATCCATTGCAAACTGAAGGTATAGAAGTACCTGGGACAGGATACCAGACATTTGGTGATGAGCTAAATGATAAGACAGGTTACCTGATAGGGAACAGAGGAATAGTGAAAAAGAAGACTACATATGAACTGGTAATCTCTATACTTCGCTCCAGTGGCAACAGGATGCCTTATGAAGAGCTGAGAAAAGAAGCGTTGTATATGGACATAGATAGAGAAGAACTTGACGATACTCTCGCAAGGCTGCTCCATGCAGGTGAAATATACAAACCCTCAAAAGAGACCATCGGACTTGTATGAACGGATATGGAAATGTGAACTATATCGGACAGAATATCAGATCCAATATATTCGGGCATTAATATCCAATTATACAAAAAATATATCTAAAAAGATGTATAATATATAATGTCTCAACGATTTATCCCCATAAAAATATTATATAACCAGGTATGAATATGTCCGATATAACCCTTGATATTGTGGAACTGCTACTTACAGCTCAAATATATAACAAGTATCCTGAAATGGATGTAAGCGATCTGCCAAAAGATATACGCAAGTATTACTGGAGCAAGGACCAGAAAACAGTTCCAAAGCCCATCAAGGTCACGGTCACAGATATTGAGAAGATGTTCCATACAGAGGACATAGGTAGTAAATTAAGATCACTGCCTTTTATTAAGATCGATGAGATGGAATTCTCTGCAAAGATAACAGCTCTTGAGGTTGGAGCGGAATGGTTCCAGAAAAAGGACGATAAAAGGGAACGAATTTCACAAAACCCAGCCCTTGCATTCTACTTCGAGAAGAAAAAAACCCATGGAGCAGACTATAATAGTGCAAGATCAAAGGTCAGACCAAAAGAGGTGGACAGGGAATGGATCGAGTCGCTTATCGCAGATATTGAAAAGGAAGATGCTGGCCCTGACATGCTCAAACTTGTGCAGATCAGTGCCCCTGAAGATATACAGCAGACCATGAAGGAGTTCGTCCTCACACATGAGCAGGAAGAGGAAACAAAGAAGATAGTAAAGGCAATACAGTACAGGGACTACCTTAAACGCATAGGCCTGTATGATGTGGGCAAGATACTGATGGTAGGTCCACCAGGAACCGGGAAAACATCACTTGCAAGGGCAATGTCCGAACACCTTTCTATTCCTTTTGTAGAGGTCAGGCTTTCAATGATCACTGACCAGTATCTCGGAGAGACAGCAAAGAACATTGACAGGGTATTCGCACTTGCCAAGAAACTAAGTCCCTGTATACTGTTTATTGATGAATTCGATTTTGTGGCAAAGACGCGCTCATCTGATGAGCATGCAGCCCTTAAAAGGGCTGTGAACACACTTCTAAAAGCCATTGACAACATCAGCCTGACAAACGACGGCGTGCTCCTGCTGGCCGCAACGAACCATCCAAAGATGCTTGATTCTGCTGCATGGAGACGTTTTGATGAGATAATGAAATTCCCTCTTCCTGATGTGGATATGCGTAAAAGGATACTGGACATCGTCACAACAAAGATCAAAGGTGACTTTGATACAGCAGAAATTGCAGCCCTGACACATGGATATAGTGGTTCTGACCTGCGTATGGTCATCCGTGAAGGTGTGCTAAGTGCACTTGTTACCGAAAGAACGGAACTTACACAAAAGGATATGCTCAATGCAGTGGCATCATTTGATGAAAGGGCAGTCATCAAGACTAACGAATATGAAGAATAACACTCCAGGACAATTCATGAAGATTACGCTTCTTGGAACAGGAGATGCCACAGGGACCCCGGTTATTGGCTGCAGTTGCCCTACGTGCCGGGATGCGCTTAAGGGTGGTAAAAGCCAGAGAACAAGATTTGCAATACTTGTTGAATCGGACAGTGGAGCTGTGCTAATAGACACCGGACCTGACCTTCGTGACCAGTTGCTCAAACATGGTACAAAACACATAGATGGAGTAATATGGACCCATGGCCATTATGATCACTTTGCAGGTTTTGCCGAGTTCCACAGGGTCCAGTACAACGTTGATGTTTACGGACTGCCTGAAACACTTGCATATATACTTGATTATCTGCATTTCCTCCACCCTAAAAAGCATGAAAGGAAACTCTATGAGCCGTTTGAGTTAATTGGCCTTGAATTCACTCTTTTTGAGGTTATCCACCCACCTGTTAAGAGGTCCGTTGGCGTAATGGTACGCCAAGGACGCACAAAAGTTGTCATTACTGGAGATACGCAAAGGGATATCCCAAAAAAGAGTATGGACCTTATAAAGGAACCGGACCTGCTGATCGCAGATGCTATTGTTCCGCCTACTGTCGAAGTCAAAAAACACATGAACACCGAAGAAGCCTTTGAACTGGCCCGGGAGATCAAAGCAAAGAAAGTGATATTCACACACCTGAGCCATTTCTTCAAGCCGCATGATGAAGCAGCAAAGGAATTTCCCATGGGATATGACGGCATGTCCTTTGAATATCCGAAAAATCAAGTACTAACGTATGTCAGTCCTTACCTTTCTTTTTTGGAAGAATAAAATTGTCCTCTATATTTCTACGTAACTGTTCAAGTCTTTTTCTTTCAGCCCTATATCTGGAAAAGACCAGAAAAGCAAAGGAACCCAGGATAAAAACAGCTATCCCCAAATCCCTTGGAGCGTTGAGGGTATAGAACTTAACGCTTATGAGTTTAGGGATAGGTTCTTTTTCCCCATCCAGGGAATTACGGCCAAGAATATTCAGAAGACTGGTGCTCTCAAGCTCATTTTTCCAGACAAGATTCTCACGTGCGGAACTATCATAGAAGACCATGTAAGGAGATGGTTTTACCTTTCCTATAAGAGGATTGCCTGTGGTATACCCCGGCGGGAGAACAAAACGAACAATGGACGGGGGTGTTGTAACATACATGAAATCATGGCCTAGGGGCTTGGACACGGTATATGCCACAAAACCGGTTATCGGGCGTTCAAATGTGATGAAGACATGTTTCTGGCCCCGGATAACCTCTTCGGTGATAGTATAATTGATATCATATGGCTCCTCCTTCATTGAGAAAGCACTTAGAGATCCAGAGGTTGCTTTGGTCCTTTCAGACAGGTCCCCCAGAACAACAATATTGCTTACCACCCCATCCCTTGAAGTTCTCAGATCTTCAAGAGGCATTATATCTATGACCGATTCATTCTCGACTATAGAAACAACCTTTGCAGATACTTCCTTTGAAAGGTAGAAAGTGTGGGTCGGGATGAACTGTCCTTCCGCATCATAACTATTGTTAAGGAATACCTCAAACTCATATGCAGATGGGTCCTGAGTAGGATCTTCTTTGTTAACCGGCACAAGTTCATCAATACACCCGCCAGCTATGACAACCAGAAAAAGAGTACACATTGTCAGGACAAAATATCTGTTCATTTATACACCAATTGATGATTTATTTTATGAAACTGTCGCTACACTTGTTTATCCTGCTACAAAAGACGTTCATATGACCAGTCTTTTCCTCATGAGGTTGATGGAAAGTACGATCAACAGTACACTTACAAAAAGGACCCATATTATATCAAATAATAAAGAAGCTTCAAGAATACCAAATGACAGGGACCTTATAACGTTTACTATGTGTGTCAGGGGTAAGAATGCAATTGCAAAATATTGTATCGGAAGGGGAAGAGCACTCAGAGGGAAGAAAGTTCCGCTGAAAAGGAACATCGGGGTTATGAACAGTAATACGGGGTAATTTAGGGACATTATATTAGGAGTCACTGCAGTAAAACACATTCCAATGGCTGCAAAAAGCAGACCTCCCAAAAATGCGAACGGTATTATGAGAAGTGAATATCTTATATCTATCAACCCAAAGAGGGCTATCACCGGTATCATCACTATGGCATTTATCATGCTTCTTGTAGCCCCCCAGAGAAGCTCCCCTGCAATTACATCCTCAATGGTCAATGGTGTGGCCACAATGGCATCGAAAGTCTTCTGGTAGTACATCCTGACATAGGAACTGTAACTGCACTCAAAAAATGATGCATACATGACCGAAACAGCGATCAGTGCCGGAGCTATGAACTCAGCGTACGCAATACCATCAATGCTCTCTACGAATTTCCCAAGACCAAAGCCAAGGGCCATGAGGTACAAGAGGGGCTCAAGGAAAGGGGGAAGGAAATTCAGCTTTATGTCTTTCATAAAGACATCTTTGTTCCTCTGCCACACCTTGATCGCCCTGGTGCTTACACCGGGAATGCGGAAATGATCTGCCAGCTTCACTCCCTCAGCCTCCTCCCGGTAAGCTTAAGGAACACATCTTCAAGTGTAGCGGGTCTTGCACTTATCTTTGAGAGGGAACATTCCATGAGAAGATACTCAGAGAGTTCCCTGGCATTATCAACATAGATGTGAACCATGTCACCGATTATCTCATAATTGGCTTCCCTTTGCCGCAGGCATTCCAGAAGTCTTGGATGGTTCTCAGCTTCCAGGATATCCGAACCAATGAAATCCCTGATGACCCCTGCAGGACTGCCATGGACAAGTATCCTGCCATAGTCCATTACCACAAGTCTGTCACATAGTTTTTCCACTTCATCAAGGTAATGGGACGTAAGAACAATGGTAACTCCCCGCTTTTTAAGACCTCTTAGCTTATCCCATATCAGATGCCTGGCCTGGGGATCAAGTCCGACCGTCGGTTCGTCCAGTATAAGGAGCCTTGGGCGATTTATGAGGGCCCTCGCAAGAACAAGTCTGCGTTTCATTCCCCCGGAGAGGGTTTCTGTCATAACGTCCCTTTTTTCCAGCAGATGTACAAAATCAAGTAATTCCGTGGCCCTTTTTTCGGCCTCCGGGCGCGGGATATCAAAGTATCTGGCATACACTAACAGGTTCTCATATACTGTAAAATCCCCGTCAAGATTATTCTCCTGGGGAACAACACCCATCAGGGACTTTATTTCCCTATGCCGGGTGGCAACATCCATTCCCATCACCTCAAGCCTGCCGGACGACAGTGGAGAAACACACTGTATCATCCGCATTGCGGTGGTCTTGCCGGCACCGTTAGGTCCAAGGAAACCGAATACTTCTCCCTCCTCAATGGTGAAACTGATCTTATTCACAGCTACAAGATCATTGAACGATTTTTGCAGGTCCTTTGCTAGAATTACAGAGGCTATGTATTATCACCATTAAGAGAGTTGGGATGAATCGGTATTAATTATTTCGATGAAGAAATCGATGGAAGAATTTTGTGTAAAGAGGGTACTCAAACCTTTTTTAAGAATGAAGAACATACATGCTTCAAATAAGAGGAAAAAAAATGACAGAATTGAAGAACCTGATAGCAACAGCAAGAGATAAAGGCTCTTTTTCCACACTCCTGCAGGCAGCAGAGAAACTAGGCCTCATTGATAGATACAGCAATGAAGGACCTTTTACGATATTTGCACCTGTGGAATCTGCATTTGAACCTATACCCGATGAGGTCATTGATGAATCCTTTGATGATCACGGTTACCTTCTTGGAATCATCAACTATCATATCGTGGAAGGAAAATACACTACCTCAGACCTTTCATCTCTCTCAGAGCTTGAGACCATCAGCGGAAACAAGTTGAAGATCAGTGCCAAAGATGGGATCAAAGTAGATACTGCAAAGATAATCAATGCTGATATAGAATGCAGCAATGGCGTGATCCATGCCATTGATGAGATACTGGTTCCGTGAAAACACATAAACTTTTTTATGTTCAATTCCCAGGGTTCATTTGTAACAGAAAGTATGACACTGTGTGTAATACCTCATGAAAAGCTGGAAGGAGTAGAATGGTGGGACTGCTAAGATTTGCAACCCAGAGCACGCTTCCGGAGCACGAGACGAGGTATGACACTGTGTGTAATACCTCATGAAAAGCTGGAAGGAGTAGAATGGTGGGACTGCGGAGATTTGCAACCCAGAGCACGCTTCCGGAGCACGAGACGAGGTATGACACTGTGTGTAATACCTCATGAAAAGCTGG
>JARVGJ010000001.1:292180-353957 GCA_029762595.1 Methanolobus sp.
AAGGAGTAGAATGGTGGGACTGCGGAGATTTGAACTCCAGTCGCTAGACCCCCAGCCTAACAGGATGGACCAGGCTACCCTACAGTCCCGCAGGATTGTAACTAGATAGACATTACACTATTTTAGCTTTTCCGCGGTTGTGAACGCAGCCAGATGTCATATGCCTCTACGACTTCCTCGCCTTCTACAAAGACCAGGTTGTGATCCTCACCATATTTTTTTGCATCATCTTTTGCAAGTGCACGGCCGGTATTGTCATCCAGCATCTCACAGACCACCATGGCCGGAGTGATACCTGCTATCTTTGCAAGGGTGATGGATAGCTCGGTCTGGCCCATGCGCTCGTGGACAAGGCCTTTTGCAGCACGCAGGGTTGCGACATGTCCGGGTGTGCGGAACTCACTGCCAAAATTGAGATTCTCACCATTCAGGGTCCTTTCAACCACCTCACCCAGCTTGTTGATGGTCAGTGCCCTGTCATTATCGGGGATTCCTGTACGGGTGTCCCTGTGGTTTACCCATATAGAGAATGATGACCTTGAATCGTATTTGAGGTCACCCCCCTTTTCTACTATCCTGCCCAGTGCAGTGCCTGGCTGGCTGGCATCCCTTATGATATCTGCCATCAAGGGAAGGCCAAGTTCCCCGGATGCTTCCGAATCAAGTGCAACGCAGATGAGACCTCCTGCTTCCTTGCGCATCCATTTGACATCTGCAGGAGTCACACTCTTTGCAGGTATGGTGAAATCCGTTTCAGCCTCCCTTCCTTCAAGATCGAAAAGCAAGATCATCTCACCTTTCAAAAGAGCATCTATAGCCCTTTGTATATTCTCACTGTATAATGTTATATCCGGCTCCATGGTATCACTCATTCATAATCCCTCACCCATCACCTGCAATTGCAGGGATTCTTTACTACTATCTTTACTTCGTCTCCGTCACTGATCCCAAGTGCTTCGCGCAATTTCACAGGCGCGATGATCTCCAGTAGATCTGCCGGATAATGTGTCCTGTCTGGTATGATGACAGCGCCTTTTATACCATCAACCTCGACCGGATAACACTTGCCCCCACCGAAAGTTCGTTCACCGTCATTAAAACCATGAATCAACTGAGCTTGCATAAGGTCCATGTTATCACGCAACTGTGTGCTATGGTCCATTAGCCTTACATTGAGGGTTCCAGGGTATGGTTTAAAATCAAGTTTATCCCTGAACTGTGACATGTAACCTTCCTTTGCAATATAATACTGCCCTTCTCCAAGACCTGTTATGACATGCCCGCAGAGTTCAAGGTCTGCTTGTTCCTTGCAAAAGATCTGCTGGTAATCTGCATACTCATTTTTAAGAAGGGTCACACCTGCCTCTGTGAGATGGACCAGCTGACCCCCTGCAACAAGCTGCCGGGATATATAGCCATCCTCTTCAAGCTGTTTGAGGACCCTGGCAGCGGTTTTGGAACTTGTGGATAGGTAGTGCATGAATTCACTGGAAGAAAGCTTCACGGATTTTTCCATTGCACCAAGAAGTGCCAGTTTTTTCAGGGAGTTTATTAAATACATAAGTTTATCACGGCAATCTCATATTTGAGTGGAATCTCATTTGTGAGAAGGACTTAATAAAGCTTTTGATTTAAGGCATTCAGGAGAAAACAAGGTAATGTCAAATAAATAAACAAATAAACAAATAAACAAATAAATACATGAATTCGATGTATGACTTTGGCATATCGGGGAAAATCAAAGGGTCAACAAAAAATAAAAAGGATGACGGTGGATTTTGCGGTTTTAGCTGTCGCTTTTAGTCCTTAATTGAAAAGTATTTGAGTTGTTTTTTGTTTAGAAGGTAATTGCCCGGATTAGCTGCAACAAACTGCATTCCATGAAAATGACCATCAGATTGTTCAGCACCAGGAACAATCCCACAAATACGATTAATTTCCGGGACATGGTCCACATAAGATCTGTCCAGCGGGAGCCTGACTCCTTGAGCAAGCTGTAATTCCAGTACACTATCGCAAGGAAAAGGACCTTCAGTATAAACATGGACCAAACACCATAGTTATCAATAACCAATGCCAGGAATGCGTTTTTCTCGAATCCGTACTTAAGTGCATGGGCAGTCGTCAGAAAATCACCAAGTACGTAGAACACAATAATATATTTAACATCCCATATAAAATCAGATATTTTTTTAAATTGTAAACCGTACTGGATCGTATTGTGCATTAAAGGATCTTTTGATGGAGATGTATATAATAAACATGGAAATATGTCACATTGCCATGTACATGAAAAAAGCAATTATGTACTGAAAATTACAAAATGTGCACAAAAGAATAGATAGAGACAGTATCCCATATAAATAACAGAGTAACTACCGGATTATTCAAAATAGACATTAGATAACAATTTTGTACTAGTAATTACTAGGTAATAGTATGAGCTCATCCACAGTTCCAATAGACATTTCCAGAACATTGGAAAGCCACAGGTCCGATTCATATCTGATGGCAGGAAATTCCAACAATGCAGACATATATTACGCAACCCGTTTTTTCTCCTCCGACCAGTTTGCTTACTTTTATGCAAAGGATGGCACTGAAACAATACTTATTCCTGACATGGAAAAAGGAAGAGCAGAAATCGAATCAAGAGTTTCAGACATCCGTACATTACAGGACTGTGATTACCAGGCCAAAGTAAAAGAAAGACATGACCCTGCCCTTGCCTATTGTGACTGCCTTGCAATGATACTCCAGAAAGAGGGATCAAAGAGAATAGCGATTCCAAGGGATTTCCCATATCATATCGCTCAGACACTAAAAGAAGAAGGTTTTTCCATAGAGACCGTAAAAAGTCCCTTTGCACAGTTGCGTGCAAAAAAGGACGTTTCAGAAGTAAAGATAATAAGGAAGGTACAGGATGCATGTAACACTGCAATGAAAGCTGCGGTGGAAATGATAAGGAAATCCGAAGAAGTTGAAGGCGTCCTTAACTATCACGGTTTTGCACTGACATCCGAGATGATACGCAAGGAAATAGATATAACACTTATTGAACACGGATGCGAGGCTGATAGTACAATCGTTGCAGGAGGAAAGAACTCTGCAAACCCACACTGGGAAGGCACAGGCCCCCTGAGATCAAATGAACCCATAGTCATTGACATATTCCCACGCAGCAAAAGGGAAAGATATTATGCAGACATGACAAGGACAGTACTCAAAGGAGAGCCCACAGAGAAGCTTGAGGATATGTATGAGGCCGTTCTTGCTGCCCAGGTTGCTGCCATTGAGATGATAAAACCCGGTGTCAAATGCAGCGATATACACAACACGGTATGTGAACTTTTCAGGGAAAGGGGTTATGACACCATAAGAGAAGGGTCTAAAGTGGGTTTCATCCACTCCACAGGACATGGCGTCGGTCTTGAGATACATGAACTGCCGTTTGTGGGCAATAGTGAGGTTGCACTTGAAGAAGGGAACGTTATCACCATCGAACCTGGCCTGTACTATCCTGATGTTGGTGGCATTCGCCTGGAAGACCTTATACTTGTAACTTCCGATGGTTATGAGAATCTCACGGAAATGGAAAAGAGATTTGTATATTAGTGTCCTGCAACATCTTAAGAAGGATGCTTAAAGGAGATTTCAAATGGCAGATAAAGTAAAAGAGATCGAAGAGATCATCGATAAATACCTTAAAGCAGGAAAGATACTCTCACAGGTGAGAAGTGAAGCAAAGGAAAGGATCAAAGTAGGTGTCAGCCTGCTTGAGATAGCCGAGTTCGTAGAGAACAGGGCTGTTGAACTGGGAGCAGATGGTTCGGCTTTCCCATGTAACATTTCCCGCAATGATGAGGCAGCCCATGCCACACCACTTGCAGGGGATGAGACTGTTTTTGGGGAAGATGTGATCAAACTGGATCTTGGTGTCCACGTGGATGGATATATAGCGGATTCTGCCATCACGATAGACCTCTCAGGCAATTACACAGAACTTGTTAAAGCTTCTGAGGACGGTCTGAAAGCTGCCATAGATACGGTCAGGGATGGTGTGAATACAGCTGAGCTGGGTGCTGCCATAGAAGATGCGATTATGGCCCGTGATTACAAACCAGTGGGAAACCTTACGGGACACGGACTCGCACAGTACATACCCCATGCACACCCAAGCATACCCAACAGGAGAGTAAGCAATGGTGTTGTGCTCCATACAGGTGACATTATAGCAATCGAGCCCTTTGCCACCGATGGTGTGGGTAAAGTGGTGGACGGCTCGCTTACAGAGATATTCCAGGTGATAAGCAGGAAACCAGTAAGATTACCGGCAGCAAGGACACTTCTCAAGGAGCTTGAAACATACAGGACACTTCCTTTTGCAAAAAGGTGGCTTAAGACCCCACAACTTGATTTTGCACTCATGCAGCTTGAAAAGGCTGGGATAGTGCACTCATACCCGGTGCTCAAGGAAGTAGCCGGGGGAATGGTATCCCAGACTGAGCACACGGTGATAGTAACAGATGAGGGATGCGAAGTTACAACAATATGAATTAATAGCGGATGGTATGGGATTGAAGTTTAGAAGACTGCTGACCTTTATAATCATACTCTCTGTTTTTTCCGGCACTTGCAGTGCTACATATAGCCTGGACAACAGCATAACCGTGAAGACCAGCGGTATATTATGGGAATACACCGAAACATATTCAGGCGACAGATCGGTGACAGTAAAGGGATCCATAGACACAGAATCAGGAGATGATAACGGGTTTATCAGTGCCTGGGAATTGTTGAAGCATGATGTGATGACTACAAGGTCTTTTTTCAATTCCATAAAGAACAATATGGATATTAAGATAGATAACTCATCAAGAAACATTTACTTGCTGAGAGTAGAAACGGATATGTCAAGGGAACTGATAGGACCTGTAAGGGACAAAAAGGACATAGTCAACAGGTACCGCGTATTCTATGATTTCAAAAAACCCCTGTCATCATCTGATACGACAATATGCTTAATGGGAGAGCCTGGCACGGATGTAATTATCAACCTTCCACATGAAATGCTCTTTGTCTCAGTTGCCGGAACCGATGAAGAAACTGCCAGGAAGGGGCCACATGGAACACACATCCGTGGAATGTTTGGTACTGAAGGGGAAATAACTCTCATGTTCTCAATAGAGGAACCACAGATTGCCGAAAAAGAAGAGAATGTGACACAAACAAACCCACCTGCAAGCTCAAAGACAAGCAGACCCTCATTGCTGGAAAATATATTTCCCGGACTTTCGGACAGTTTGCTTGAGAAATTAAGTTCCAAGATTTTTAAAGTTGCTTAAAAAAAGAACATAAAAAGATAATGGCCAGTGATGACTATGATAGTTGAGAAAATAGAACTTAAGAACGGTTCTGCCCTGGGCCTGAATTTCCAGATGCATGAAGCACCCCTGATAGTGATAAAGGCTGACAGGGGTTTTGTGATGTGCGGATACCTGGATATGGAAACTGCCAGCTCTCTGGGAGATGTTGCCGTTAAGGTCAAGGGAGTCAGGACTTTTGAAGATGCACTGAAGGCACCGGTTGTTGGAGCTACACAGGAGGCTATCAACCTTGGCATAAAAGTAGGTATGACCGGAAAGGAAGCACTTGAAATCATGTTCTGATATTTCCTTCCCAAACTGTTTTTTGATTTTTTGTTCTGGCATGGCAATCCACTGAAACTCTTTAAATAGTACTTCTATTCTCTATTGCAGTTATCATGCTGTATGCTTTTGAGTTATCAGGGGAACATGCCGTCCTGCCGGCTAAAGAGATCCGTGCCTGTCTGCTGATGGAGGGACTTCATTACAGAGAGAATAGCTCTTTTGAGCAATGCCTGGTGCTTGACATTACAGGAGACCGGATCCATGAGAAACTGGGCCTTATAGCTGGCAGGCTTGCCATGTGCCACCATATCGTGAAAGTCGTAGGCATATGTGAGGTTAACGTTGAAAATATAATCGCCATGTGTGACTGTTCCGATCTTTCCGGACATTTGTCCGCTGGCCAGACATACGTTGTGCGTGCAAAAAGAATAAAGCATCATGGGAATGTCAACAGGGAATTGATAGAAGGCAGGCTTGGAGGAAGCATTTTCCGCAAAGGGTTCAGGGCAAATCTCAACGACCCTGATGTCAGGTTCCGCTTCATAATGAGCGACATGGCAATACTCGGGTCTGTCGTGGCTTCTGTTGACAGGGGGGATTATGAACACAGGGCACCCCATAAGAAGCCTTTCTTCTATCCCGGTGTGCTCATGCCCAGGGTGGCAAGGGCACTGGTGAACATATCCCAGGTAAAAGCGGGAGAGACTCTTTTTGACCCATTCAGCGGTACTGCCGGAGTCCTGGTTGAAGGTGCACTTGCAGGTGCCCACGTCATTGGCACAGAAGTACGCCGTAAGATATCCCACGGTGCCAGGATGAACCTTGAAGAATACAATGCAGACTATTCACTGCTGGTCGGGGATGCATGCCGGGTTCCGCTTAAAGATGCATGTATCGATGCGATAGTCACTGATCCACCATACGGTCGCTCAGCAGCAATCAAAGCTGAATCCCTGCACCACCTCTATTCAGACTCCTTTGCCGAAATGTACCGGGTGCTACGTAAGGGAAGACTTGCAGTAGTGGTCTCCGAAATAACTGTGACCGGATTTGCAGAAAATGCGGGTTTTTCAGTTGTTGATACCTTCACCCAGAAAGTGCACAAAAGCCTGACAAGGACATACACTGTCCTCTATAAGGAATTATCATAGCACTGCTCCCTTATAAGTGACCAATATCCTGAAAGCTTTTTCTCATAACCCTCATAGTCAGGGAAGCGTGCTTTAACATGAGCCCAGAAACGTGGACCATGGTTGAGTTCTATCAGGTGTACCATCTCATGGAAGACTATGTATTCTATCATCCTGTCAGGCAGGTACCTCATGTAACTGTTAAAGTTCAGGTTTCCTTTTGAACTGCAACTCCCCCATTTTGTTTTCATAATCCTGAACCTGGTCCTTACAGGTGCTACCCCCAGCTCCTTTCCTATACTGCATGTAAAAGAGCAGACTAACTCCTTAAAGTCCTCAGCAGACCTGCATGTCATCAATTCCAGTCCTTGTGAAAGGATCTTTAGTTCCTGTATTCGTGAATACCTTTTATATATCCATCTTCTGTGCCGGTGGATCAACTCTTCATGTTCTTTAAAGGTATGCGGCACTATCAGACGTAAACGATGTTCGCGAAACTCAAACCTGGGATTTTTTATTTCCTGGCGGATGAGTTCATAGTCTATTACCTGATCCTTGATAGTTACCTGCAGGCGCATGTCTTTAAAAAAATTAATAAAATCTTATTCCTTTGGAACAAGATGATCCATCACTTCTGCCATGACACGGTGACGCACCATGTAATCATGGACATTCTCATTGGCCTTTCTTATGGCATAAGCATCCTCACACCATCCTATAGGATCAGGATACTCCACTTCCATGAGGGTCAGGCCATATGCAGGCGCAGGTTCCAGGCCCTCTTCATAGTAATCCGGATCCAGCATCTGCTTGAGCCATTCTTCATCCCTGACCCCACTTCCCACCATTGTCAATGCAGTGACTATCTTTCTTACCATGTTCCATAGAAAGCTATTTGCCTGAACATCTATCTTTGTGAGGGTTCCGCTTACACGCACATCTATTCTTTCCACATTGCGGATTGTCTCCTTCCCCTCATCATTGGTACAGAAATTGGCAAAATCGTGCTCCCCCAAAAGTATTTTTGAAGCAGATCTTATTTTGGAGAGATCATATTGTTCACCACTCATGACGTACCTGTATTTACGACTGATAGCAGCTCGTCTGGGGTCAAATTCATCAGGGACTTCTGCGTGTGCCCATGCCCATATGGAATTAGGAAGTTTGGAATTTATCACCCTGGGTATAGCCAGGTTGGGTTTATCCGTATCAAAAACCACCACCTGTTCCCTGGCATGAACTCCGGCATCCGTCCTTCCGGAGCTTGAGAAACGTGCAGATCTTGGATCATCGATTATCTCAAGCTGTTTGAGTGCATTGAACAACTCACCTTCTATCGTTGCAACATCCGGCTGAATCTGTGATCCATGATACCCGGTGCCTACATATGCTATTTTCAGAGCAGCTCTCATACCATTCACTCAGGCTTCATATGTCCTTTTTTCTATAATACATTTCTCTTATGAATAAAAGAGCTATTACAAAAATACAGCCAAAAAAGAACCAAACACTGACATATGAAAAGATATCGTGCTGGAATATACCCGATACCGGCTCAGTAAGTGCCGTCATGTTATCACTGAAATTGGATGATGCGGGAACTTGTGCAGTATGGTTTTCTGCAGTTGTTCTTACCCCCTCCTTTAGAACATCTACCCCTGCATCACTCCCGTTAGGTGCAGATGAGACCAGTGCCTCAGGACCCAGGTCATCAGCAGGAAGAACATCGTAACTTTCAGAACCAGCAGGTATTTCATGTTCAGTGGAGAGAGCCGCTTCCTCCGGGGATGGACTTTCTTCCATTGGCATGCCATTTCCGGTAAATGCATCATCAATACCCTCATCCATTAGCTCTTCCTCAAAAGAGTCCCTTGCCATGGCTGCCATGGGACCTGCATCATTGTTTGCCGGAAATGCGGTGGCATCCTGTGATGTTGGAGAAGGGGCCAAACCTATGCCCAGGCTTCTTGCTATGGCTTCAAGCCCTGTGGCTGCAAAAACAGCACCTGCAACCAGCCCCAGGTATTTTTTAAGCATACTAAGGATAGAAGACCTGTCGTTTTTCATACTCCCGGGTGCCACAACTATCAGCTTTTGAACAGGTTCATATATCTTCACCTCTCTTCCCTTTCTACTCCATTTTGTTTCTTTGACCTTGATCAGATCTGCCTCTATCAATCCGTCAAGATTATATTTTACAGTCGTTAGCGGCATATCCAGCATTTCAGCCACATCACTGGCAGACATTGGCCTATCTGCAAGTATTTCAAGCATTTTCATTGCTTTTTCATTGGATAGCAACTGGGTGATCTTCCTGGAGTCCTCGCTGAGAGGCAGGATAAGGACTTTTTCAGAAGTTCCGTTTTCTTCATTATCTCCCATAGAATGCTGTATATGAACTTACACTTATATTGTTTCCTTTAAGTTCAGTTCAGTTCGAAGTATTCCTTACAGAATACCTAACTCGAAAAGTTAAAGAATGGTCAGAACAATATGGGATAAATTCTAGGGGCTATGAAATATGATTACTAAAGAACGAATAATGGAAATTGTTGAGAACTACGACCTTAATGATCTGAGCATTGCCACTGTTTGTTCTCATTCAAGCCTTCAGATATTCTATGGTGCAAGGAAAGAAGGATTCAGGACCATCGGCATCTGCGTAAAAGAGCCTCCCAGGTTCTATGACGCCTTCCCTCTGGCAAAACCGGACGAATTCATTGTTGTTGACAGTTACAAGGAGATACCCTCCATCATAGACGAGCTCATAACAAAGAACGCTATCATTATCCCCCATGGATCCTTTGTGGAATATATGGGCAGCACTGCCTTTGCTGAAATGCCTGTTCCGACATTTGGTAATCGTGCCGTCCTTGAGTGGGAATCCGACAGGGACAAGGAAAGGGTTTGGCTGGAAGGCGCCGGCCTTGAGATGCCAAAACTTGTGAATCCAAAGGACATAAACGGTCCTGTTATGGTCAAGTACCATGGGGCAAAAGGAGGGCGTGGATTCTTTGTGGCCAAGAACTACGAGGAATTCCAGGAACACATTGACCCCAATGAAAAGTTCACAGTCCAGGAATTCATAGTCGGAACACGATATTACCTCCACTTCTTTTATTCACCGCTAAGGGAGGAAGGCTACAGATTAAGCAACGGTATCCTTGAAATGCTCAGTATGGACCGCAGGGTGGAATCAAATGCTGATGAGATATTCAGGCTCGGTTCTCCACGTGAGCTGGCAGAAGCGCAGATCATTCCCACCTATGTGGTAACTGGAAACGTTCCACTTGTTGCAAGAGAATCCCTCCTGCCCAATATATTCCGTATTGGAGAGAAAGTCGTTGAACAGTCCCTGGCTCTCTTTGGCGGTATGATAGGTCCTTTCTGTCTGGAAACCGTGTTCACCGACAAACTTGAGATCAAGGTCTTTGAGATATCGGCACGCATTGTTGCAGGAACTAATATATACCTTTCAGGTTCTCCTTATTCTGACCTTATCGAACCTGACCTATCCACAGGTAAGAGAATAGCACAGGAGATAAAGATAGCCAGTTCCACAGGCCAGCTGGATAAAATCTTATCCTAATAGTTCCAATATACCTATGGCCCCTTTGATCGGGACCATGGGTGTGATATCATTCCTGACGCAAGCTACACATATGATGTTGTTATTACAGGTGCCGGCCCTGCAGGGCTTTTTGCAGCATACGGACTTGCAGGAAAAGGCCTGAATGTCCTGGTTATCGATGCGGGTAAAGACATAGACAAAAGAATTTGTCCAATGTCGGACATATCATCATGCGACCATTGCAGCCCATGTTCCATCCTCTGCGGTGTTGGTGGTGCAGGGGCATATTCTGACGGAACACTTAACCTCAGGCCGGATATTGGAGGAAATCTCGCAGAATTTACCGGCGACAACGAAAGCGCATGGAAACTTGTTGACCAGGTTGATAATATCTACCTGAAATACGGGGGCCCAAAAAAAACATATTCTGCCACAGGTAGTGATGCTGAGATGTTAAAACGAAGGGCCGCTTCAGCCGGTGCCAGGTTCATAGACATAAAGCAGCGCCACATTGGCTCAGATAATTCCACCGCCCTTATTGCCTGCATGAAAAGAGATCTTGAAGCAAATGGAATTACATTTCTGCTTGGATCAAAGGTAAAGGATCTCATTGTTGAGGAAGGCAGGTGCAGAGGCGTGCTTCTCGAGAACAGGGAGATACGTTCCAGATATACTTTGCTGGCTCCGGGAAGGGTTGGATATGAATGGATGAACTGGCTTGTGAACCGGCATTCTATCAAATACTCATACAGTGGTGTGGATATTGGCGTCCGTGTGGAAGTGCCTTCCATAATAATGGACCCCATCACACATATTAACCATGACCCTAAGTTCCATATCCATACCCGCAGATACGATGATTTTGTAAGGACATTCTGCACTAACGAGCATGGATTTGTCGTAAAGGAAGAATATGAGGGCTTTGTTGCTACCAATGGCCATTCCATGCATAGCAAAGAATCAGACAATACTAATTTTGCGTTCCTTGTGCATGTAGAGCTTACAAGACCCATGGAAAACACCATAAAATATGCAAGGTCAGTGGCAAAGCTTGCAACGACCATTGGAGGAGGTAAACCTGTACTACAGAGACTTGGTGATCTTAGAAGGGGCAGACGCTCCACTGCAGAACGCCTGTCCAAAAATGCAGTGATCAATACTCTTAAAGATATAACACCCGGGGACATTTCCATGGCTATGCCACACAGGATAGTGATGGATATCATTGAGGGACTGGAAGTATTAAGCGAGATAATTCCCGGCGTGGACTCAGACTGCACTCTGCTGTATGCACCTGAAGTAAAGTTCTACTCCCTCAGAATAGATGTTGACAGCACCATGCAAACCAATATTGCTGATCTTTTTGTTGCAGGTGACGGTGCAGGCCTTTCACGTGACCTGGTCAATTCATCCGCAACCGGAATACTTGCAGCAAATGGAATACTGGCATCTATGAATAAAGGATAGCAGAATATATCTTTCTAATCCTTTCAACTTTCAGGACCTATATAATGCCTTCAAATTACCATTATAATATGCTCATAGATAGAAGATCAAAACGGAACATAAATGGAAGATAATATATAGTGTTAAATTATTTCACCCGGCATGGACGTTTCTTTGAATGCAGGCGTTTCAAAACAGCAACACATCCTTGGAGGCAGCGGTGAAAACGTTCTGCTTTATCTTGGAAGATACCTTGCACGTGACAGGTCATCAGGATCGCATGTTTCCCTGGATGTGAATCATCCGCATGCAATTTTAATTGCAGGCAAAAGAGGGTATGGAAAATCATACACCATGGGAGTGCTGATGGAAGGCCTTATGCTTTTGCCAGATGGCATAAAAGATGGTGTTTCTTCTGTGGTCATAGATACAATGGGTATTTACTGGACACTTGTCAGAAGCAATGAAATGCAGGAACATACAATACAGGGGTGGGGACTTGAAACAAGAGGATTTGACATAGATGTTTTTGTGCCTTCGGGCAGCCTTGGAAGCTATGAAGAAAGGAATATCAATGTAAAACCCCTTTCTATTCCTATATCGCAGCTTGATGGACATGAATGGTGCAAATTGTTTGGAATAGATACAGTATCCCCCCCTGGAGTTCTCATCATAAGGATGATCAGAGAACTACAAAAGAAACATACTTTCTCTTTTGATGATATAATCGATCATTTGATAGAAGATGAACGTTCTGAGACAGTTACAAAGGGTGCAGTAGAAAATCATTTCATGGGTGCTGCTTCCTGGGGTGTCTTTGAGGGAGCTGGCACCTGCGTGGAAGAATTTGTAAAAGGAGGAACAACCTCTGTAATTGATGTCAGCACGATCAAAAGTGAAGCAGTAAGATCTGCAGTCGTCAGCTCGATCGCAAGAAGTATCTACCAGCTCAGACTTGAAGCCAGGAGATCATATGAGCGCCTGATGATGGGAGATAAAGATGTTGACAGGGGCATCCCAATGGTATGGCTTTTCATCGATGAGGCGCAACAGTTCCTGCCTTCTGATAGCAAGACCCTTGCTTCGGATATACTGCTCAATGAGTGTTTAAAACAGGGTCGTCAACCAGGTCTGTCATTGGTACTTGCAACCCAGAGACCATCATCAATTCATCCGGATGTACTCTCGCAATCTGATATAGTGATATGCCACCGTCTGAGCTCCCAGGACGATATCTCGGTCCTTGAATCTGTCAGACCTACTTACATGAAGGACAATTTTGCGGACTCTATCATGAAAATGGGTTCTGAGAGAGGAATTGCATTCATCGTGGATGATACTACCGAAGCATCCCATATAATAAGGATGAGACCACGCCTTAGCTGGCATGGAGGCAATGACCCGGGAATAATCCCCTGATAATCCCTAAAGTCTTACTTCCGTTTATGCAGAATAAATACATGTTTTCGGTGGAATCTTAAAATAAAGTATATATTGTCTAAAAAGAGATTGTTAGCTGATATGAAAATACATATTCAATACTCATTCGGCACTTAAACTCAATTCGTACTTAAAAATAAAGACTTGCTATAGATATTGTGAACAACTATTGTGTTGCTGTTTCGGAAAATTATTTTATCGCAATTCGCTGCCATCCCTGTTTTAATACACTTTTAGGGGAAAGTTCCCCGGGAAATGGCTTTGTGAATATTGGTCAGAACACTCAGTTACAAACAAATATAATAGTTAAGTCGTTTCACCATAGCAATTTTTTTACAAATTAAATATAAATAAATAATAAGTGATTTTGATGGAAATCTATAACGTTAGACAACAAAGTATAGTAGATAGACTGGATTCAAAGGAACCTCTGGTAAAATGGACCGACTGGCAATGGCAATTAAGGCATTCGGTCAATGATATTGACACCTTTGAAATGCTGCTTAACATAAAATTCAAAGATGATGAAAGGAAAAACCTTCAAAGTACTCTGGAAAAGTTCCCGCTTTCCATAACCCCTTACTACCTTTCATTGATCGAAGTTGAGGATTTCAGGAATGATCCTATTTTCATGCAATCGTTCCCTTCTCCACAGGAACTTATGGTTTCCTGTGATGAGATGGAAGATCCACTAAGCGAGGACCGTGATAGCCCTGTGCCTGGCATAACCCACAGGTATCCGGACAGGGTACTGTTCCATATAAGTAATGTATGTTCGATGTATTGCAGGCACTGTACAAGGAAAAGAAAGGTTGGCGATGTGGACTCTGTTCCCGGAAAAGAAGAAGTCCTTAAGGGAATCGAATATATTGCAAACCATCCTCAAGTGCGTGATGTACTGCTGTCAGGAGGAGACCCTTTCATGCTCTCTGATGAATACCTGGACTGGATACTCACAGAAATCAGGGCAATCCCACATGTAGAGGTCATAAGGATTGGAAGTAGAATGCCTGTGGTCCTTCCATATCGTATAACGGACGAACTGGTGAATGTGTTGAAAAAACATCACCCAATATGGGTAAATACTCATTTCAATCATCCCCGTGAAGTTACAGCTTCTTCAAGGAAGGCACTCCAAAAGCTTGCAGATGCAGGCATCCCACTGGGTAACCAGACGGTACTGCTTGCTGGGGTCAACGATTGTTACAGGATAATGAAAAAACTCTTCCATAAAATGGTGGAGAACAGGGTTCGCCCTTATTACCTGTACCAGTGTGATCTTTCAGAAGGCCTGACCCATTTCAGGACCTCTGTTGGCAAAGGTATAGAGATAATGGAAAATCTAATCGGTCATACCAGTGGATTTGCCATCCCTACCTATGTCATAGATGCTCCAGGAGGAGGCGGCAAGATACCTGTAATGCCAAATTATCTTATTTCCTGGTCAACGAACAAGGTCATCCTGAGAAACTACGAGGGTGTGATCACATCATACAAGGAACCGGATTCTTATGAAGCTGTGTATTGTGACCGTAAGTGTGAAGATTGTAAATTACAACTTAAGCTTGATGAAGCAAAGGAATTCAGATCCGTGGGAATTGCAAAACTGCTGTCAGACTTTGATGATGAATTAAGCCTTGTACCAGAAGATACCGAGCGCATGGGGAGAAGGGACGTTGAGTGATCAGATAGTAAAGATAGAGGGGTCTGTAATACAGCACGGCCCCTTCAACGATCGCGTATATCTTATGAAACTTGTACCAGAAGAACCGGAACATGTGCTTTCTGTTATCGAAGAGATTGCACATGAGAATGAGTATTCCAAGATTTTTTCCAAAGTTCCCGAATCTGCAAAGGAGCTCTTCCTGAAAAATGGTCATATCGAAGAAGCAAATATCCCTGAATTCTTCAATGGTCATGAGAATGCAAGCTTTATGGCAAAGTATCTCAAGGAACAACGACGCATTGAAGCAGATCCAGGGAAAAGGAACGATGTTCTCAAAATTGCACTTTCAAAATGCGATACTCCCACAAGAACAGAACTTTCAGAGGGAGAAGAGTGCATCCTGTGCACTGAAAAGGAAGCTGCGGAAATGGCAGCCCTATATAAACAGGTATTCCCAAGCTATCCGTTTCCCATATATGACCCTGATTATTTGATCAGTACCATGTCTGAGGATTTTGTATATTTTGGCATCAAGAAGAAGGGAAAAATCGTTGCTCTTTCTTCCTGCGAGATGGACCCTTACAACAGCAACGTTGAGATGACAGACTTTGCAACGCTACCTGAAGCCAGAGGAAGAGGCTATTCCTACAGTCTGCTGGAAGAAATGGAAAAAGAAATGAAGAACAGAGGGATCAGAACAGCATACACCATAGCAAGATCAGTGTCATACGGGATGAACATAACCTTTTCCCGCTTTTCTTACACATATGCCGGGACACTTATTAACAATACCAATATTTCCGGTGGTATCGAGAGCATGAACGTATGGTACAAAAAGATCTGATCATATCAGATAAATGCTGTCCTTGATACTTCTTGTTATTAGTTCTACACTATAGTTCTGTATAGGGAGCTCATAAAGAAGACGATTGTTGATAAACGTTGTTAATTCTTCCTCATCATTGAAAAGACCAATTGCTTTGATAGAGTATTGGCCTGTGGTCTGGTAGATCTTTATGAACTCCTCTATCTGAACGAGTTTATTGATACTTTCTTTTGTCCTTTTTGGCTCCATTTCCAGATTAAATATAGCAAAAGTATGTTTGCCGAATTTTTTCGGGTTCAGCAAAACAGTGTAATTTTTGATGTAGCCTTCATCCTCCAGCTTTTCAAGCCTGTACCTGACACCATTCTCACTGAGACCCACATTTTTAGCTATCTCAGATATTGGTGTCCTGGCCCCGTTCTGAAGCATAGATAGTATAATCTCGTCCTTTTTGCTTACCATTTTCTTAAACTTGGATTTACTTATATTAATGAGTTCTTATTACGTTCTTTTTGAATTAACAGGGTACATCCCGCAAAAGTATAGATGGATATCCGAATTTGCCAGTAGTATTATTTAGTATGATGATATCTAAGTTATAGTTTCAATTTCAGTAATATCATTTATTAATTATCTTGATCAGGTGTGAATATGAAAGGAAGAGTCTGGAAATTCGGAGATGACGTTGACACGGATGCTGTGATTCCTGGAAGGTATCTTATACTAAATACCCCGAAGGAGCTTGCAGCACACGCTTTTGAGGGAGTGAGACCTGAATTCTCAAAAGACGTAAAGGAAGGTGACATGATCGTTGCCGGAAATAATTTTGGGTGTGGTTCTTCAAGAGAACACGCTCCTATCGCATTGAAAGGTACAAAAATAAGTTGCGTTATAGCTAAGTCCTTCGCACGTATCTTTTTCAGGAACTCGATCAATATCGGTGTTGCGCTGCTTGAATGTCCTGATACAGATAAGATAGAGGATGGCGATGAACTTGATGTGGATCTTGCCACCGGAGTGATCAGGAACATAACAAAGAAAGAGCAGTATCAGGCAACACCTCTTCCTGACTTTGTCAGGGGAATAATGGATGCTGGCGGCCTGATAGAATACACAAGACAAATAATCTGACAGGGTTCTGCTATTATCAGGACTTAATATATCTAAAAATACCCAAGGAGTAATTCATGACACAGTACAAAATACCTGTTATACCCGGAGATGGTATAGGACCTGAGATCATTGCCGAGGGCTGCAAAGTGATCAATGCTGCAGGCGAAAGATTTGGCTTTGATGTTGAATGGGTCGAGTTCCCGCATGGTGCAGACCACTATCTTGCAACAGGAGAACTCATATCAGAAGATTCCCTGAAAGAGCTTTCAAATTATCCTGCTATTTACCTTGGTTCCATCGGTGACCCAAGGGTAGCACCCGGAGTACTTGAAAAAGGAGTACTGCTTGCTGCAAGATTCTATTTTGACCAGTATGTGAACCTGCGCCCCATCAAACTGCTTGAGGGTGTATGGACCCCAATTAAAGATAAAACTCCTGCAGATATTGATTTCACTGTTGTCAGGGAAAACACAGAAGACTTCTACATAGGAATAGGCGGAAGGGCAAAGAGAGGCACCAGCAAAGACCTTCTGGAGGTTTCAAGGACACTTTACTCTGCAAAATTTGGCCTTGACATAGAGACCGACAGTGAGGAGATCGGTTACCAGATAGGCATGATCTCAAAAGAAGGTACACAAAGAGTTATCAGGTATGCATTCGACCTTGCTGAGAAGAGAAAGAAACATGTTTCATCTGTTGACAAGGCAAATGTACTTTCCGATATCTATGGATTCTGGAGAGAAGAATTTCAGAGCGTTGCATCAGAGCACCCTGACGTAACTACAGATTTTAATTTTGTGGATGCCATAACCATGTGGTTTGTAAAGAATCCGGAATGGTTCGATGTTGTAGTAACACCCAACATGTTCGGTGACATCATCACAGACCTTGGTGCAATGGTCCAGGGTGGTCTTGGACTTGCCCCTGGCGGAAACATCAACCCGGAAGGTACCAGCATGTTCGAACCAATCCACGGTTCTGCACCAAAATACAAGGGACAGAACAAGGTAAACCCCATCGCCACCATCTGGGCAGGTGCCATGATGATAGAACAGCTCGGCGAAAAAGAGGCAGCTGACACCATAGTTTCTGCCATTGAAACAAACATACTTGAAGCAAAGGTCAGAACCTATGACATGGGAGGGTCTTCCGGCACATCCGATGTTGGAGATGACATTGCCAGAATCGTGCTTGGAAAATAAATGTTGTTGCATCTCATAGGATGCATTTTTTTGTAATTCACAGAGATGAAATATTAATGTACATATAGATGTATATTAATATTCTGTTTCCTGTTCTTACCTTATTTTATTACATACATGAATAATACCTGCTAAATGCATTGATACAATTGTTTCCCATTTTACCTTTTTACTTTTCTCTTTCATTATTAAGGTTCATGTCCGTCTAAGCAAGTAAATATCATCATTATGATTGTGATTATATTTCACATGATAGATATTCTTATATACCGGCGTATAGACCTTATAATATGTAAACAGATGAGGAAACGGCCTTTTTAGTGAACTAACGAATAAACGTCCCTCACATGAAGGAGTGTTGATCCTGATGGCAAAATCAATCAAAGAACTTGAAAATGACCTTGATACAATGAATGAGATGTTCCGCAAATATGTCAAGCTCTCATTGGATTATCAAAAACAGATCAATAATGCTGGCATTCCTGAAGAACAGCGTAAGGCCCTGATGGAAAGGCTGGAAACTGAAAATGAGAAAGTGAGAAAAGCAAAGCAGCAAATAGAAAAATTTGAACGGACAATTGAGACGCTCAAAAACTCCAATGACAAATTAAAACAGCTTGCTTCATGTAAAAAAGAACATGAATTTCTTGTGGCCTATAACTGAAAGCCACAAGCTATATATTCAGATAACTTGCGCATTAGCCAACTATCCGGGTACCCATATAAACGCCTTTTATCCCTTCATATCTGCTCTTTTCCTCAGAAATGACCCGCAGAACATTTTGTGGGTCACTGCCTTCCATTACTATCGTTTCAATGTTACAACGCTCTATTATTTTTGCTGCAAGTGGATCTACCGGTGATTTGGAACCCGCTTTCATCTCGGTCGTTATTACTGTATTGACCAACTGTTTTGCAGTCATTGTTTCGTATTTGACAGCATTTGGATCCTTGCGGGGATCTGCAGAATATACCCCGTCAACGGCCGTTGCTATTACAAGCAGGTCAGCCCTTAGATATTCTGTCAGAATGGCAGCAACTGCATCAGTGGTCTGGCCAGGAATGACCCCACCCATGACAACTATCTTTCCGGATGTAAGAACTTCCTGTGCTTGCTTGTAGTCCCTGGGAGGCTCAGGATAGGCAGCATCACCAAGTGCAGAGATAAGAAGTCTTGCATTTAGGCGGGTAATGTCTATACCTATATAGTCACATTCCACTTCATTTGCACCTGCACTACGGGCAACGCTTATATAATCCCTTGCAGCAACGCCACCTCCGGTCACTACTACAAGATCATGTTCTTTGGAAAGCTCTTTAAGTGCATCAGCATATACCAGAAAACTATCCGGTTTAAGTTCTTTTGCCAGTATTGATCCACCGACTGATAATATAATTAACATAATTACCTCTAATCGTTACGCCTTCTTGATTTTAAGAATAAAGCCAGGGAAAGGAGAGCAAATGCACCCATAATTGAAGAAAAACCAGGAATCAGAGTCGATATTGAGAGAGGGGACTTGTTCAGACCCATTCTTTCACTATGAACAAAACCACCATTGAAAAGACCAAATATCTTTACATTGTCCCCTTTTTTAAGGTCTGTGGAACCATAATAATATACTTTTAATTGATTATCTTCTTCATCCAGAACTGTAGCCACATACCTGCCCATGTTCATTTCAAGACTTGAAAGATTGCCTGTGACAGTCATGTATCTCCCATTATAGGCAGATGGCTCATTTACAATGCTACTGATATTGACAGTCCCCATGTCATCTGTCGGGTAATGAAGCACATATGTGGGTATCAGAACACTTTCTTCGATATGTTCATATCTGAATTCACCGGTTACGAGTATCTGATCACTGATATTTAAACCTTCAAAAAGTTCTCTTCTTGTGATGTCCACTTTCAAAGAATTCATTCCGTCATCCAGGGTTGCAGAATGCTTACTCAATTCGGATATATTCCCTATGACACTTATCTTGCGATAGGCCATGGTGCTGTCGTATGCAGCAGGATTTTCCGTTATTGTGGAAATAGGCACAACTTCCAGCTCAAACATTGATGCATATGCAAGCGTGGCAGTACAACTGAACAAGATCATTATAATAAAAAGCACTCTTAACATACTGCCGCTTAGCATCATGTCACCTGCTCAGAGCTTGCCCATCTTATGAAGGAGTTCTGCATTGAGCACACTTGCACCGGCTGCTCCGCGAATGGTGTTGTGCCCCATGGCCACATAGCGTATGCCTTCCCTTATGCGCCCCACTGTGATGCTCATGCCTTTACCCATGTTCCTGTCAAGGCGAGGCTGTGGCCTGTCAGCTTCATCTCGTACGATGAGAACCTGCTCCGGTTCTGTTGGAAGGTCACCCAGATTTGGTTTGAAGTTAAGGAACGCCTCCCTTACCTGCTCAGGCATAGGATCATCTGACATCTTCGCCCATATGGCCTCTGTATGCCCGTCCATAACAGGAACTCGATTGCATGAGGCACTCACCTCAAAATCGGCATATATTATCTCAGCACCATCAAACTCACCCAAAAGCTTCAATGGCTCGGTCTCGACCTTCTCCTCCTCATCACCGATATACGGGATGATGTTATCGAGTATTGCCATTGAAGAAACCCCATCATATCCTGCACCGGATATGGCCTGCATCGTTGCAACTGTTATTGATTCAAGTCCAAACTGCATCAATGGTTTGAGTGTGGGGACCATTACGATGGTAGAACAGTTAGGGTTTGTGACTATGTAACCGTCCCATCCACGTTTGTCCTGCTGCACGTCTATGAGCCCCAGGTGATCAGAGTTTACTTCCGGGATGACAAGAGGCACATCTTCTTCCATCCTGTATGCTGATGCATTGCTTGCTACAACAAACCCTTCCTTTGCAAACTCAGCTTCTACGGTCTTTGCATATGATGATGGAAGTGCTGAGAACACAACATCTGCATCTACCCTCTTAGGGTCAACTGGTACGACTTCCATATCCTTGACAGAATCAGGCAACTTGCTCTCAAGTCTCCAGTTGGCAGCACTGCTATATCTTTTTCCGGCACTTCTTTCTGATGCTGCAAGTGATGTGATCTCAAACCATGGGTGATCTTCAAGTGCCTGTATGAATCGCTGACCAACAGCACCTGTTGCTCCCAAAATACCCGCTTTTATTACTTCTGGCATAAATTTACCTCCAGGGTTTAAAAAAAAGATAGAAAAGTAAGGAACAAAGATTTGAAAATCTCTTATTCCATTGCAATTGCATCTGTTGGGCACACGTCAACGCAGGCACCGCAATCCAGACATTCGCCTGCCTCTACAATGGCAATGTTGTTTCCATTAAGTACAATTGCCTCTGCTGGACATTCATCTATACATGTTCCGCAACCGACACATTCATCGACAGTAATAATTGCTACCATTTGTATTCTGCTCCTTTAGTTGTATACAATGCGCTATTGAGTTTGTATATTGATACTATATATTAGTAGAAAACTACACACTATCATAACACAGGTGAGATAAAAAGTTATCGTTGTCCAGTTGAAATCAAGTTGCCTCCACGCAAATTAACCCAGGTGTAACCTTGGAATGCAAGGAATAAAGCCATGGCAATCATTCCGGAGAAATAATTATTTGTTACCTGTCTGAATCCCAGGCCACTTCATTGATGAAGTTACAGATAGTGCATGTTTGTCCCGGTTCATATTCACCCTTTTTATTCACTTGATATAATTCAATTGGCCATATACTGATGATAAATATATTAAATTAAATAAGATTAATTTATATATAACTTTTTAAAATTGGGCTTATGAATAAACAAATTCCAATGAATGAAAGGCATAACAGTGCAATGTCGCCTATCGTTGGAGTGGTGTTGATGCTATTCCTTACTCTGCTTTTTGCCGGGATCACAGTTTCATCTGTGTATGGTGAAGATATTGCTGCATCCTTAACTAAAACACCCATGGCCATGATCGGGGTGGAATTTGTAGAAGGAGGTGTGCCAAATGCTGTAAGATACAATGAAAATTTCCTGTATCTTGCCCATATGGGAGGAGATCCTTTAATGACAGGGGACACAAAGATCCTAATATCCGGCCAGGGCAGTGCATATGAAGGAACCGTACCACACGGCAGGCGCCATTACGGGGAAGTAATCATCAGCTATGATAACCTGCTTTACGAAGGCAAGAGACCAGAATATGCCTCAGGGAACGGCGACATCTCTGACGGAGTGTGGTCTTCAGGAGAGAAGCTGGTGCTTAATGGTTATGACAGTATCAATGGAACTGTTTTTTCTTCTGTATCTGTAAGCATAAACGGGATAAAAGACACATCTAACAATTACGGACTTAAGGCAGGGAATATTATAAGCATCAAGGTAATTGACAAAAACACAGATAGAATAATATCAGAATGTGAACACATGGTCGTCCCGGCAAAGTGAAGGATCATCTATCAAAACCGTTTAAGTAATGTAAGGTTATAGGTAGTGCGATGAACGGCAAAAGCGGATACATGAAATATTTCCCTAAAGAGAAGTGTTATCCACATCAGCAGGAGGCCATGGATAAGATCCATACATCCCTCATAAATAAGGACATAATACTTTTTGAAGGGGCGTGCGGCACAGGAAAGACCCTCAGCGCCCTGGCACCTTCCCTTAATGTGGGAAAACAGCTCAGCAAAACAGTAATAATAGCTACCAATGTTCACCAGCAGATGGTGCAGTTCATCAACGAGGCCCGGGACATAAAGCAGAGCAATGACCTGAAGGTTGCAGTCGTAAAAGGCAAGACCGCAATGTGCCCCAATGAAACCGATTATGAGGAGTGCAGGCTTAAACGCGAGAATACCTTTGAGCTTCTTGAGACCGAAAGAGAACTTACACTGAAAAAGCAGGAAATGAGGTCTGCTTTAGAGAACTATAAACGTTCAAGGGATCCTGCCCTTGTGGCACTGCGTGATGCACTTTCAAAAGAGCTCGATGTTGCTGAAGAAAAGGCAAAGGAACTTCGCAAACGTTCCTGTAACCATCTGTATGAAGTGCTGCGCTATGATGGTGAAACTTTCAGGCAATGGTTGTTTGAGGATGTGCGTACTCCCGAGGAAGTGAATGATTATGCTTTCCAGAAAGGGATGTGCGGGTATGAACTACTCAAACGCGAGCTTAAATATGCAGAACTTGTGATATGCAATTTCCATCATGTACTGAATTCGGACATATTCATGACCGTGCTCAACTGGCTTGAGAAAGAGCCACATGATGTGATTGTCATTTTTGACGAGGCACACAATATCGAATCTGCTGCAAGGTCCCACTCATCTATCACCATTACAGAGCACACGCTGGAAAAGGCCATAGCTGAAATAGAAGCAAACATAGACCAGATGCCTGATGGTGGTGCTCATAATCTATTCAGGATGCTGCAAAGTATCATCCAGGAGATATACAATTCACGTTTCAAGTTCGGTGAAAAGGAAAGGGTTGGAAGACATTGGTACGACATGCGTATAAGTGATCCCTATGAGCGCAATGACATGGTCCGGGGTAAGTTCCTCAAACTTGCAAAAGGTGCGGGTTTCGGGGAGGAGACACAAATACAGAAAGTGCTCTCAGAGGCAAGCGCTTTTGGTGCTATGCTTGATGAGAACTACCGTGAGCAATACAAAAAAGGACTTAGCGGTGTGCTGAAGCGTTCACACATAAAGTATACAGCAGATTTCCTCTCATCATATCTTGTACTATCTAACAACCTGAACTACTACCCCATACTTAATGTACGCCGTGACCTGAACGATGAGATATACGGACGCATAGAACTTTTCACCTGCATACCCAAGAATGTGACAGAGCCACTCTTTGATTCGATATTCTCAGCGGTGCTTATGTCAGCAACCCTCAGGCCTTTTGATATGATAAAGACCACTCTGGGCATAGGAAGGCCTACATGCGAAATAGCTTATGCTACTTCATTCCCAGAAGACAAACGCCTGACATTATCTGTATCTGTTCCACCCCTGTTTGCAAAGACCAGGGATGATCCCCAGACCCTTCAGGCAGTTGAGGAAGTCATGCTCGATGCCATAGAACAGACCAAAGGGAATATCATAATCTTTTTCCAGAGTTCCTTTGAGGCCAGAAGATACTACAATAAACTGCAGGGAAAGGTGAATGCTCCGTTCTTACTTGACGAGGTAGGTGTTTCATCCCAGGAAGTGAGAGAGGATTTCTTCAGGATTGGAGAAGCGGGTGGTAAGGCCGTGCTTGTCTCATACCTCTGGGGAACATTGAGCGAAGGCATCGATTACCGCGATGGCAGGGGACGGACGGTCATCATAGTAGGTGTTGGCTATCCGGCACTGAATGACAGGATGAACGCAGTGGAATCAGCTTATGACCATATGTTCGGCTATGGGGCCGGATGGGAATATGCCGTGCAGGTCCCTACTATTCGCAAGATACGCCAGGCAATGGGAAGGGTAGTGCGCTCTCCGCATGATCATGGGGCCAGGATACTTCTGGACGGACGTTTTACCAGCAATGCACCAAAAAAATTTGGTAAATTCTCGGTCTTTGAGATATTCCCTCCAGAGGAAAGAGAAGAGTTTATCGATGTGGAGCCGGACAAGGTGAAATATTCCCTGATGAATTTCTTCCAGGATAACGCATAACATCACTAATTACCTGAAACGTTCACTGGCTTAACGCTATCTTGACTTGTGTAGCTGCAGCATTCTATAGAGAATACTTCTTTATAGTTTGAAAGTTCTCCATTATCTTGGCTTTTTATTGTCAATAAAGTTACATTATTAGATGCAAGGGGTTATAAAATGGCACTTGAAGACATTATGAAAGAAGTATCTGCAGAGCTTGAAAGACTTGTTAGCACAAAGACCGTTGTAGGGGAAGCCATGGTTGTTGGCCAGACAACCATCATTCCTGTCACAAAGGTATCATTCGGATTTGGAAGTGGTGGTGGCCAGGGCAAGACAAAAGGCGAGGAAGAAGGTTTTGGCGGCGGAGGCGGAGCCGGTGCAAAGATAGAACCTGTGGCTTTCATCGTAATATCACCTGAAGGTACACGCCTGATGTCATTATCCGGCCAGACAGACATGGGCAAGATACTTGAATCTGTCCCGGGACTTATAGAGAAGGTCAGGTCGATGAAGAAGAAATCAAAAGAAAATGATACATGTCAGGAAGAGGGCGGTCCTTGCGAAGAGAAGGATGAGCCTTCCAAAGACTGATCATTATTCATTCGTTCAACCTTGAGGGAGCAGCTATGCTATCTGTCCAGGCAGTTATAGTGCTTCTTCTTGTATTTTTACTATTGCTGTTGATGTTAGTCCTCTTTGCAGCTTTTGACGTGATGTTACGGGTAAAGGGGTCGGATAAGTTCCCTGAACATGAGATACATGTACGCTGGCTCATATTCTCCCGGCAGGTGATTTCTTCAACGGCTGAAGACCTTCCTGCAGAAGGAGTTGAAGTAGAAAAAACCGGAAAGATCGAAAAAATAGTCAGTGAAAAAGTAACCGGGTATTTTAAGGGGAAAAAAAGTAAAAGTAAGAATAAAAACAAGAAAGAGGAGAAAAGTAAGGAAGAAACAGAGAATATTTCTTTTTCTGAGATACTAGAGATCTTCAGACAACTCCGATCGCCTTTGATCCGATTGGTCAAAGGTCTTGTAAATGCCATTAAGATAAAAAGCTTAAGCGGCAGGATAGAGTTCGGTTTCCAGGATCCCGCATATACAGGGATGGCTTATGGCTATGCCCATGCTGTGAAAGGTTACCTTGCATACCGTTCAGAAAAAATGGAAGTACAACTGGAGCCTTATTTCATGGACAGTAAACTTGACCTTGACGTGTCTGCAACGGTCAGTGTAAGGTTATTCCGTTTTGTCCCGGTAATGGTTTTCTTTATCCTTAACAGAAATGTGCTGCGTTTCTCATGGCAATTCCTTATTAAGAAGCGGAGTCGCAGATCAAGTGTTAATCTTTAATAGTATGTTGCACTGATAATCAATAGCATGATTACCATTAAGTCACCATCAAGGCTCCACCTCACTCTTATCGACATGAATGCCAGGCTTGGCAGAGTGGATGGAGGGGCAGGCATTACTCTTTCATCGCCCAATATCATGATCAGGGCGGAAAGATCGGATACTATTGATGTGGCAGGTGAATCAACCCTCAGGGAAAGGATTGTGAATGCTGTGGAAAAGCTCCTTCCGGAGGGTGAGGGAATACATATACAGCTAAGCGAAGACATGCCTCCACATGTTGGTTTTGGCTCCGGGACCCAGTCCGCGCTGTCTGCAGCTGCAGCAGTGAACGAACTGTACGGCCTTGGGAAGAGTGTGAGAGAACTTGCAATTGCAGTAGGACGCGGTGGGACATCAGGTATAGGCGTTGCATCGTTTGAGATGGGGGGATTTATTGTTGATGGCGGACACCGGTTTGCTGAAAAGGGATCCTTCTCACCTTCATCTGCAAGCAGGGCAGCTCCAGCACCGGTTCTGTTCAGGCATGATTTTCCTGAATGGGACATCGTACTTGCACTGCCAGAGTCACCCGGGGCACATGATGCAAGAGAGGTCGATATATTCCAGAAGGAGTGTCCTATCCCCATTAATGAGGTACAGGAGCTGTCACATCTGATGCTAATGAAAATGATGCCTGCAATAATGGAGAAGGATATCGAGGCTTTCGGTTACTGTATCAATCACATACAGAATATCGGATTCAAGAAACGCGAAATACAGCTTCAGCACAAAGTTGTCAGGGATGTTATGACCCTTATGCAGGACAATGGTGCCTATGGAGCAGGTATGAGCTCGTTCGGACCGGCAGTATATGGCATACTTGACAACAAGGAGGATGCTGCCTATCTGCAGGAAGATGTGCAGGAACTCCTGGACAGAACGATTGGTGGCAGAGTGATAATTACAAAGGCTAACAATGCCGGAGCAGAGATAAGGAGTAGCTGAATTGATGAAACAGGAATTCACCGTATGGTTTGGAAAACTCCGGCTGGATGAAGAGGGCGGAATTATGAATTGCAGCCTCTTTGACAAGGATCCGGAAATGCTGTCAAAGGTTGTGACCAGCTTACAGGAGAACGTACAATCTGTCCCATTGAAAAGACCTGACCTGCGTGAAGCTGCCATAGAATGTGGTTTTGTGGAGCTTGAAGAGGACTACGACATACTCCTGAGGGAAGTATGCATTAAAGCTGCCAAGAGCCAGATCTCCCGCACAGATACCGATGATGCAAGGATAATCCAGGCTGTTGAAGCCCTGGATGATATTGACAAAAACGTAAACGAACTGAGCGAGCGTCTTTTTGAATGGTATGGCAGATATTTCCCCGAACTGGATATGACGGGGGAAGAACTTGCAAGGTTCGTTGCTTCCTACGGCTCCCGGGCAAATGTGCCCGCGGAACATAAGCTTTTTGAAAAGGCATCTTCTTCCATGGGTTCAGAGCTATCCTTTGCTGACGAGGAGCTTTTGCGGGCTATTGCAAACAACATCTGCAGCCTTTATGACACACGCAGATATATCGAGAATTATATAAACACCAGCATGGAATCGGTTGCACCTAACCTCTGTAACATTGCAGGAGCTCCGCTTGGTGCCCGCCTTATGAGCATGGCAGGAAGTCTTCAAAAGCTTGCAGCGTTCCCATCCAGTACCGTGCAGGTGATCGGTGCAAGCAGGGCGCTATTCAAACACCTGCGTTCCCGGGCACCTTCCCCTAAACATGGTATTATCTTCAACCATCCGGTCATCAGGAATGCGCCCTGGTGGCAGAGGGGAAAGCTTGCAAGGGCTCTTGCAGCAAAGATAAGCCTGGCAGCAAGGACTGACT
Organism: Methanolobus sp.; assembly: GCA_029762595.1. Taxonomy (GTDB): domain Archaea; phylum Halobacteriota; class Methanosarcinia; order Methanosarcinales; family Methanosarcinaceae; genus Methanolobus. Next base: position 320,122 of record JARVGJ010000001.1, read on the forward strand.
TCTATTCCGGCGAGATTGACCGATCCATTGCAGAGGCACTTGAGAGGAAGCTTGAAAATATAAGACAGGCCAATGCGGTTGCACCAAAGAAAGAGCCTCACCCAAAACCTCACAGCAGGGAAAAGGGCAGTAAACGTAAGCAAGGGGCCAGGAACAGGAAGAAAGGAGGAAAAAGCTGATGCCTGTAGAAGATATGCATGCGGGTATCCATGAACTGGATATCGGAGGCAGGAAGGTGCTGGCAACAAGGAATATGATGCCTGGAATGAGTGTTTATGGTGAACGGCTCATTGTAGAGGATGATGTGGAGTACCGCCAGTGGGACCCGGGCAGGAGTAAGCTTGGGGCAATGGTGCTCAAGAACTTTGATATACCAATAGAACCTGATTCCGCTGTGCTATATCTTGGTGCTGCTTCAGGCACCACTGTAAGCCATGTATCTGATATGCTCACGGACGGCCTTGTATATGCTGTTGAGTTCTCCCCGCGCACCATGCGCGACCTTATACAGCTCTGCGACCAGCGCCCCAACATCATCCCCATACTTGCAGATGCCAACAAGCCCCATTCCTACGCTCACATCGTGGAAAAAGTGGATGTGATCTACCAGGATGTTGCCCAGCCCAACCAGGCAGAGATAGCCGCCCTCAATTCAAAATACTTCCTGGCAGATCATGGTCACCTCATGCTCTCCATAAAATCAAGGAGTATTGACACCGTAGCCAGCCCGAAAAAGATATTCAAGGAAGAGGTCCGCAAACTGGAAAACGGCTTTGACATCGAATTAGAGGTACTTGAAAGAAAGGAGCTTGACCCTTTCCATGAAGATCACCTGGGTGTGCTGGCACGGCTGTTTGTGGAAGATGAGCAGTGAAAGTTATTTTCAGGAAGTGATGGTGCAACCATTCGCTGAAGTGGGCACGTTCCATTTATTACATTGGATATATGCACATCTTAGAACACTCTTCAATTTTCAGCATGTTTTTTCCCGGGATTGCCTTTCCGTTTCCAGAAACTCTTCTAAATCGACCTTTCCCAGATTTCTTTATACAAGCCATGAAGCTTGTTTGTGTAATTGTCAGTCATTTTTGTTTTAATGGCTCTGTAGAAAACATATTATTAATAAGTTGTAAACCGCAGATACACTCACCTCTTACAGAGTTGAGTGTATCCGTATTAATCTGTGCTTTATTAATATAGAAAGGATTTCTACAGAGCCGTTTTAATATTATTCTATAAGTTAAAAGTTTTCTCAATTAGAGATAATATGTTTTTTATTATGTATATTTGGCTTGCTGAACCAAATAATAGACAGATTATTAGACAGATTATTTGGCCTATCAGACCAAATATGCCTGTAGATATTGTTTTGGAATTATGCAAAGTACCATGTGCAAGTAAAAAGTACTTTGGCCCTTAACAAGAAATATGATAAAATAAAAATGACTTTAATCCGGTTAAAAAAATTAAAAGAGCCCGGACAAGCCGGGATATGTTTAAAACGCCCGAACCGGGATTCGAACCCGGGTCGGAGCCTCGACAGGGCTCCATGATAGGCCTCTACACCATTCGGACATTTGAAGGGGGTCGCTTTGAGCACCCCATAAAGGATGTTTTTGTATATATAGCTTATCCTGATTTTACAGGTCCCGCCTCCCAGACTCGAACCGGGGACATCGCGGTGCCTGCGCGTAATGTGATCATGTCACATGAATCAAACTACAGCCGCGCACTCTACCACTGAGTTAAGGCGGGTCCAATAAATCAAGCTACTGCACGACATTGCTGTGCGATGCAACACTCCAATAAGCACAATCATACTTATCTCTTTCGCCGTAAAGTGTACGTCAGCCCTGAGAAAATACAAATGGAAGACAAAGAAAGGAAAGAAAAGAAGAAAAGAGATGATAAGAGAACAAACGAAAGGAAAAGAAAAAACCAATATGCAAAATCAATACTCAAGAATTACGGGTTTAAAAGTGAGCATTTGATGTTGACCTAAATAAAAAGAAACCGTCCTGTGTAAGCCAGGATGGTAGATCAGGATCAGAAGGTATCCAGCTCGCCGTTAATAACCATCCGGGTTATTTTAGTGACATCAGCAAGCCATTCATCTATCACAACTTCCGTTTCAGCCCTTATGGAAGCGAAATTCGCCCCGTCTTCGGGGATTATCTGCGCACTTGCAACAAATGGCTGGTCTATTGGCTGGCCTATCTGAGAAAGCAATTTTATATAGACATCCTGCACATCCGGAACAACTTTCACAATATCCCTTGCCATCTGGGTGGAAAGCAGGTTGTATATCTTACCGATATGGTTGATAGGATTCTTACCACTGGTTGCTTCCATACTCATAGGCCTGTTAGGTGTGATAAGCCCGTTACAACGGTTGCCACGCCCCACAGAACCATCGTCACCCATTTCCGCAGACGTCCCAGTGACAGTAAGGAAAACTGAATTGCATATCACATTGTCTGCCGTATTGATAAATGCCTTTACATTGCGCTCTGTACGCTTAAGGGCCAGGTCGGTCACATAGTCTGCCATCTCTTCCTTGATATTGAGATAATGGTCCATATCATCTACATGGCGCCCAACCATACCACAGCATATTGTCAGGTTTATGTCATCATTGTCCCTTAAACCCATGACCTTGATATCAGTACCTATCCCAGGTATCTTCTTCTTCAGGTCAGTTATCAGTTTTCTCTCAGATTCATGGACGATCTGTTCAAGTTCTGAAAAAGGAGCATGCCCTACACCAAAGGAAGTGTCGTTTGCCACCGGGACCCTGTCACGGTTGAAAACATCCCTGAGATCCGATGAACCGGTACCAAGCTTACAATCGACTATAATGTCGCTCTCAAGGTCAATATCAACAATGGTATTCCTCAGATACTGCCTTGCTGCCCTGAGGGCAACTGCCTCGGCAGGGATCTCCACACCTTCGAATTCCTTGGTTGCCCTTCCCACAAGCAGCGTATATATTGGCTGTATAACCTCTCCTCCACCAAACTGCGGATTAGACCTGCCTGCAACTATCTGGGTCTCATCGGTGTTGTGGTGCAGAACGACGCCGCATTTACTGATGTATTCATTACACAATGCACGGCTGACAGCCTCTGCAAGGCCATCGGAGATACTGTCCGGGTGACCGACACCCTTACGCTCCACAAGTTCTATCTGCTGTTTTTCCACCGGCGTTTCAATCAGGCGTTCAACTTTGATGTTTCGCATCATATTAATCCTCTAGAAAAATCAATGACAAATGAAAGATAAGAATAGATAATTAAGGTTAATTATGAATTCTTCGCTATAACAACTACGCATTTGCTATTTAATATTTCCTATTATACAATATAACTGGAAGTAATTTATCACATGTTGAACAATATACAGATCACTCATTCATCCATTAATTCATCAATTAATTCATCAATTAATTCACTCTGCCCTTATCCCATTCACATCCTGCTGAAATTACAGCCATGACAAAATATCAGCGTGAACTCTATATGCTATAAAAGTCTTTCAAATAACGTTCAATTGACACCGATCACAATTTCACAGAAGGATCACGATGATACGTATTGCAATACCTAACAAAGGGCGTTTACATGACCCCACAGTGACCCTACTCAAAGAAGCAGGTCTTCCTGTACTTGAGGGAGGGACCAGGAAACTTTTTGCCAGGACAACTGATCCTGAGATAACTTATCTTTTTGCAAGGGCAGCAGATATCCCAGAATACATTCAGGACGGTGCCGCAGATGTAGGCATCACAGGCCTGGACCTTATACATGAGACCGATGCAGACGTGGACATACTGCTTGACCTCAAATTCGGCAGTGCCAATCTGGTCCTTGCCGTACCGGAGGAATCTCCCATAAGTTCGGCAAACGAACTTGCAGGGATGCGTGTTGCCACAGAGTTCCCACATATAACCGGAAAATACTTCGAGAACCTTGGAGTGGAAATAGATGTCATTAAGGTTAGCGGGGCATGTGAAATGACACCACACGTGGGCATTGCAGATGCCATTGTAGATATATCCAGCTCCGGCACAACCCTTGTAACTAACCACCTGAAAATGATAGAAAAGGTGTTCTCATCTTCGGTATACCTTATTGCAAATAAAAAGTCAAAGGAGAACAGCGATAAGATCGGACAGATCAAGACTGCTGTGGAGAGCGTTTTAAGGGCAAAGGGAAAGCGATACCTTATGATGAACGTGCCTGCGGCTTCACTGGAAACGGTCAAGAAAGTCCTTCCGGGTCTTGGCGGCCCCACTGTCATGAAAGTGGAATCAGATGATTCGACCCTTGCAGTACATGCAGTCGTTGATTCGGGCCGGATCTTTGTCACCGTTGACGAGCTAAAGAAAGCCGGTGCAAAAGACATATTGGTAGTGCCAATTGAAAGAATGATGCCCTGAGGTAGGATGATATTTGAAGTTATTCCTGCCGTTGATATGAAAAACGGCAAATGTGTACAACTTGTCCAGGGAATACCTGGCAGTGAAATGGTCTCTATCGACAATCCTGTAGCAGTAGCAAAGGACTGGATAGCACAGGGGGCAAGGACACTGCATCTTATAGACCTTGACGGAGCCATTGATGGCAAGCGTAGGAACGCACCTATCATTGAAAAAATAGTCAAGGAATGCAGGCCGCTTGGAGTGAGGATACAGGTTGGCGGAGGGATACGTTCCTTTGAAAATGCAGCTGAACTGCTGGAGATCGGGGTCGACAGGGTGATCCTCAGTACAGCAGCCATAAATAAACCCCGGCTTGTCATGGAGCTTGCAGATGCATATGGAAGCAAACACATAAACGTTGCACTTGATTCAAAGAATGGCAGGGTCTCCATAGAAGGATGGAAAAAACAATCTGAATTCACAGCCATTGAAATGGGCATCCGCTTCCAGAATCTTGGAGCTGGAAGTATACTGTTCACAAATATAGATACAGAAGGACTGCTTCAGGGAGTTAACACCACACCCACCGAAGAACTGGTAAGGTCTGTCAGCATCCCGGTCATCGCATCCGGAGGAGTCACAAGGCTTGATGACCTTGTAGCACTAAAGAAGACAGGAGCAAAGGCTGTTGTTGTCGGAAGTGCCTTGTATACGGGAAAGTTCACACTTCCAGAAGCAATAAATATCATAAGTGAAGATTTATAAACAACATAATAAAGGTGCATCCATGAGAAAAGCGGATATTGAGCGCAAAACCAGCGAAACGGACATTAAGATAGAGCTGGATATCGATGGGCAGGGAATTGCAGATATCAGTACAGGCATTGGCTTCTTCGATCATATGCTCACAGCATTCGCAAAACATGGAAACTTCGATCTTGCTGTTAAAGCCACTGGCGACCTTGTTGTTGATGATCACCACCTTATAGAAGATACGGGTATCGTCTTAGGCCAGACAATAGCACAAGCCCTGGGTGACAAGGCCGGAATCGCAAGATTTGGTGAAGCACGCATACCGATGGATGAAGCGCTTGCAGATATAGCCCTTGATCTTGGAGGGCGCAGCTGCCTGGTAATGAACGCTGAGTTCAGATCACCAAAAGTAGGCGAGTTCAGCACCCAGATGGTAGTTCATTTCTTTGAGGCAATTGTACAGAACTCAAAGATAAATATGCATGCCCATGTTTATGGAGATAATGACCACCACAAGATAGAAGCACTTTTTAAGGCATTCGCCTATTCACTCAGAAGAGCTGTTACAATTGAAGGAAAGGGAATAAAAAGCACCAAAGGTGTGCTTTAATTCTTGAATTTGCTTCTTAATTTGTCATAGAATGCCTTTTCATCACCATTAGTCTTTTTAGAAAGTCTTTCGACTATCAGTTCAGGAGTGCTCTTTGCAATGTAATTATAACGGGGACTCCTGTCAACTATGAGATTCAGGTCTGCGTCCAGTCCACTGGCCTCTATCCCGTCAATCCTTATATGGCAGCTTGTATTCTCCAGGATCAATTCAGAAAGATGGGACACAAATATAGACATTGTATTACTGTTCTCTGTCAGGACTTCAAGTATCCCTGCCATTATCTTTGCAGAAGCTCCGGGTTCGGTTATGGACTCAAGCTCATCTGCAAGCACAAACTTTGCCGACTCATCAGCAACCACTGAGAACTCGGTCAGAGTGGTTTCAAAAGCACCTGCATCCAGGGTTCCTTTGGACTTGGCAAAATAATAAAATGAATCTGTCAGAGATATCTCCATTTTTTCTGCAGGTACGGGAAAACCCATGTGTGCAAGGATAATGCTCTGGGCAAGGAGTTCCAGTAGAGATGTTTTGCCTCCGGAGTTCACACCACTTAAAAGGACCACTCTGCTGCTCTCAACATCGGGACTGAGACTGTTTGCACCTACCGAATAGTCGATGGGTTCCACATCACCATGCCTGGAAAGCAGAAAAAGGTTCCTTCCACCCCTAAAACCAATACCTTTGTGATCTATTATCTCAGGCATCACAAGTCCATACTTATTTGCAAAAGAGCCTATAGCAAAACCCACATCAAAATCGAGTACTTCACGAATCATCCCCCGGACTGATTCCCGGTAAGATGATAATATCCGGGAAACTTCGCGCTTATGATCGAATTTCCTCTTACGGGCCTTTTTATCCAGATGTTCTTTCAAAGCATTGATACTATCAACATCCGCTTCCACAGGATGCATGATATCTTCGGGGAAAAAAGAATCCACAAGCAGTCTTTCCTTTTTCTCAAGACCAAGTTCATTGCATATCCCCTCAACAGCTTCCCTGACAATTGAATGGTAGTTCTTATGCAGGTTCTTGCCGAGCATCTCTTTCAGTTCTATAGAGCCGTTCATCACCTTCAGCATATCCTGGCCACTAAGTACCATCTGGCTGTTCTCAAGACAGGAATTGAGCTTTTCATTCATTGAAGACACGGTTTGACAAACAGATGAATCAAGCCTGCTTATGGCATCGGAGATCCTGTCGATCTCTGCATCTGTGCCATGTACAATATCACCACTTTCATCTATCAGGGCCAGTGTAGAGGCAAGCAGTTCAAGCCTCTCATCATCCATCATATCAAAGAAAGTTATTCCTTTTGAACGTAGAAGCCTTATGACCTCTATAGAAGATTCAAGCGATCCCAGATTTTTTGAAAACAGAAAGATCTCCTTTTCAGGTACAACCTTAAAATCATCCAGTTCCCTGAGATCAGAAAAGAATTCCGGCTCTATATCCTCCGGAAGATCGAAGGAAAGATAGTCATCTCCCAGGGCTATCACCTGTGAAAAACCCCTGGAAACATCAATGAATTCAGAAAAAGAGCGCGCAAAGTGCACATCAACAAGACCTGCAAAACGTTTCCTGGCCTGCTCATATGCATCCTGGTCGGATGTGATGATCACCCTGTCACGAATTTTAGGACATACATGCTTAAAGTTCAGCTGGCTTACCTTTGGTAAAAGCTCAGTAATGGTCCTGTCATCTTCCAGCAACCGGGAATTCTCCATATAATATGATACAGATTCGCGAACTTTCATGATCTTTTCGACCCTGCTGGAAGGATATGGATAAAAAATGTGCAGTTTATCCCTGGAATAACGGGTGTGTGCAAATTCCCTGATAAGATCTATCAGTTTTTCATATACATCCATTGCTTCCCTGGTCCTTAAGAAGTCAGTCACGTCAACCCCTTCTACCATGGAACTTACATCCTGTACAAGGGATATGGCATAGCGCTGCCCAATTCCCTCAACTTCGGAAATACTGGTGATATCCCCCGCAAGTATTGCATCAAGGGCAAGGCTTTCACTGCCAAAGTGTTCTACGAATCTTTTTGACATCTTATTGCCTATACGTGGGATATCCTGCAGGGACATGGCAGAAGTTGACATTATACCTCCTTTTCAGGGATGAAATTATCAAGGGTACAGCTTACAATACCCCTTTCAACCTTATATCTGTCCCTTTCCGACATCCTGCTCATTGATGCTGATTCCTTGGGTTGTAATTGTTTTGCATGCTTTTTGTTTCGCCTTTTATGTATTACCTGGGAATCATAGTATATGTCCCACATATCATCAACCTCATCGATCTTACTGGAAAATTCCAGACTTCCTGCCGAGGATGATGGTATCTTTGCAAAATGCTCAAGTCCAACATGCCCACCATTGCCTATCCATGCAATATCCCCCTCTATCACTGAAACAGGAAGGTCAGGGTTCTTCCGCGCAAGCCAGCGACAGAAAAGGTCCCCTATCCTATGTGGGGAATCCACCTTAACAGACAGCACACCATTAACAGGAAATGGACGGGCAAACATACACAGGCGATGATAAGAGCGACTTACATCACGCATGATATCGTAGTACTTCTTAGCAATGGCACCCTTGCCGGAATAAAGCAACTCTGCATTATCCCTGCATGAACAAAGGAAACGGACCAGTTCAACGGGCCTTGAACTCCTGTGCCTCAAAACCAGGGATATATAACCCTCTATATCCGGATCCCTGCGGAAAATCTTTTGAGCTTGCCTTCCAAACAAAACCCTGACGATTCCGGTTGTATCGGCCGCACCCCTAAAACCCAGCAATGTAATATCATCAGGGCCTGAGAATTCCATTTTAGCTTTGACTTCATCCCTGTCCTTTGCAGATATCAGAACAATGTCCGGATGATCAATCAGTTCTTTGCATGCAAGAAGAACACCTTCCACATTTTCCCTGAAAGCTACTATCAAGCACCCACCCCTGCAAATGAAAAAAGGTTTGTTTGTTTTTTGCCATTTATCTCAATGAACGGACGGGCACGTGCAAGCACAACACCCATTCGTGAGAGTTCTTTTTCCGAACTTACGGGCCTTGACCGTATTATACGATCAGCACCAACCGGGCCGATTCCCGGAACCCTGAGCAGGGCATCCCTTCCTGCAGAATTAATATCTACCGGGAACATTTCCGGACTGCATGATGCAAGAAGCATCTTGGGATCTGCATCAAAAAGAAAGCCATTATCATCAAGCACAGGGTCCAAGTCACTGGCCCTCAGACCATAATCCTTTAGAAGATAGGATGTCTGGTAGAGCCTTACTTCCCTCCATAGTGGAGATGGATCATTATTTTCAAGAGGAGTGGACGGAACAGGATCAAAGCTCATGAAATAGGGTCTTCTAAGCTCATAACGGTCCATGAAACTATCAACCGTGCCGATAATCTCCCTGTCAGATTCCTGCAATGCCCCTACAACGAACTGTGTGTCGTTGGCGCCTATCACCCGACCTCCAAAACCTGCTTCACGTCTTTTTATCTTAATTAGGTCACGGGTCCATTGTAAACGCTGAAGTACATCACTTTGATAATCAAAGTTTGGACATATCTCCGAGTAGTTCACAGAACTTGTTGTCTCCGCATTCACACCGAACTTATTTGCACAATCAGCGATCTGCTCCAGAAGATACTTAGGAGTGCCCGGCATCACACGGATATGTATGTATCCTGTAAAACCCTGTGACCTCAGAAGCCTTGCTACCTCCAGCTGCTGCTCGGCTGTCCTTTCAGCATCCCCTATTACACCTGATGAAAGGAACAGGCCTTCTATTGTATTCCTCCTGTAAAAGGACCATGTTATCCTTACAATTTCCTCAGGACTGAGTGTTGCACGCAGAGCATCCCTGCCACACCTGTTAGGACAATAAGTGCATTCCCCTGAACAGGCATTTGTCATCAGTGTCTTGTACAGCTGTATACACCGGCCATCAGGACCAAATGCATGACAGACAGCACTCTGGTTACAACTGTCATACTTAGTACCCTCGGACAGCACCCTCATCCTTTCCATAAGCGTCATATGGTGCTCATTAACAGGATTCCTCTGGAACATCATTTAAGTGGATGCACTACACACATATAAGCAAAAGCTGAGCGGGGTGAAAGTATTATGGTTAGAAGGGTGTGAAAGCAGATGTGAGTTGGAGAGGAGAGAAAATGCAAAACCAGATGTTATGATCAAAATAAGGGATATTTGTAATCCCTCTGATCCAGAAAAACCCAATTGGAAGGGGAGAGGAAAAACATTATTCTTTTTTCAACCGGACTTTAACCTTCAGGATACTTATAGGTTCCAGTTTTTTCCACATGACCGTTGAGTCACTATCGAATCTGTATTCATTAACATTCTTATCAGAGAATACTCCGTCCACCTCATAGACAAAGAAACCTTCTTCGCCGTTGGTAGACACAATGTTATCCTGTCCATGGACGTTCTTAACCTCAACAACTGCAGCCTTCTTAAGAGCTTCCAGAAGTGTGGCACCTTTTTCAACTTCAACTGTTCTGGAAGGTGCAAAGATGTCCAGTGCATTGAAGATGTTCTTATTATTCAATTGAAGAACATGAGTCTTGCCGTAAACCTTACGCTGTATAAGATCTGCATCTTCAAGTATATTTGCATGTTTTGCAGCGACAGGAACAGAAATACTTAATTTCCTTGCAAGTTCGGAGATATGCATTTCACCCTCAGTAAGCCTTTGGAGCATCCTGAGGCGGGTCTCACTTCCAAGTGCACTGAACAGCTTCAAACGATCTGTGTGCTCTGGGTTCTCGGATTCATTGTTATCGAGAGTGCTCATAATTAGAAGTAATTGTTGTGTCACATATATAGTTTTCTATACAAACGGTTCATTAAACAGTTCATCCATAGAACAAGTGACCTAATTATATTATAAGCCAGACAATTAAACCAATATCGAGAAAAAATATCTGTCAGATCAACGGTACATGGCTCTTCTCTGGGTCAATAGCTTTTCGTCAAGTTCCAGCAGCTCAGTACAAACAAATTCATGTGTGAGAAAATCAGGCGATACTAATTCAACTATCTCAGAACATCCCTCATTGGTAAAAGGCATATGCTGATCCATCTGATGGAGAACCTCCATGACAGACAGGAGACGATCCTGGAAAGGCATATTTGTAAAACCTGTTGGAAGTTCTCTGTCCAGCGACCTGCACATATACTCTCCTGAAAGGCTGCAATGGAAATGCATGCCTTCTATGCGTCTTATAAAATCTTCGGAATGTGATGACAAGATATCAAGAACGATATCTATAGAAGATATCTCATCCACACAGCTCATTGTCGCATTCATCAGGTGCCCTGTATCAAGCACAAAGGCCCAGTTATCAAAGTCTAGCAGACTTGTGAAATGATCAGCATTGCAGGGCTCAAGGAAAGTAAGTCCCGGCCACCAGAGATTCTCAAAGAAAAGTCTCACCGGCGGTTCACCGCCTGGGTAGACAGATACCGCCTCGTTCAAAAATTGTGCAGTTGTCTTAAGCACTTCGTCGTCGGTGCAGTTAAAACAGCGTGTGTAGACCTGCTCCATTTCAGCATAGGACACATGGAACACTGCATAGGATGCATCAAGTATTGCAGCATTCTCAAGTGGCTTCCTGAAATTAGCAATTACCTCTTCGCGGCTGCTTCCACCAAAAACAAAAACCTTCTCAAATTCTTCCATTTTGCAGGAAAATGCAGATGCATCCACCCAGGCCCTGTGCCTACCCATCCAACAGGGAAGATGTACACCTCCTATAAGGTCTGCAGGAATATCAGGAAGTGGAGAAGAGTCCACAAAGAGCTCCAAGCCGTCCAGCTCATGCCTTACAAGAAAATTCCGTATCATGTCCCAGTCATAATCAAACATCTTCATATCGTTCTCATAAATTGAGAAATTCATAAGTTCTTTCATAGTTACACCTGAAGATCATAGACCAGGATCACACACTTGCCTGTAATTGCAGTTCTTTGCAATCCAGGCTGTAACACGCACCCAATTATCCAGTATAGTATCCTTCTCATCCGTAAGTTCCTCAAAAGGCATTAAAGCCTCAATATCAAGCATCTGCGTCAGACCTTTCATAACAGACATAGCCATCCTCCTGCCTGCATTTTCAGGAATAAGACCCCAATGGACCTCATCAACTATATGCAGTATGGAACATGTTGCTGCCACAAGTACAGGATTCTTTGACAACTCCCTCAAACTCTTGAAAAATGCAGCCTTCCTGTTATCACCTTCCATTGAGGACGCAGCCTTCCAGTAATCTGCCTCACATATCCCGAAGCGCTCCAGCCTCACAAGCATATCCCTCTGGGACAGAGGGGTCAGGTCTGACTGCAACTCAAGTGCATTGAGAGTACACTCGATCACAACATTGCCGATCAGCTCTCCTAGCTTTGAATGCTGTCCTGCATCTGTTAGTAAAAGGGAACTCGTACCGTCTGCAACCACAGCGATCATATCTGTGCCCGAACCAGTGGCAATACCCTGGGAGTAACGGCTTGGTGCCATCAACTGCTGTAAAGCTGCAGTCTTTGCCTCTGTAGCTGTAATGATGGCCCTTGCCATAGTGTATTCAGGAAGGTCTGCACCTATAAGCAGTATAGTGTTTATGGTCCCCTGAATGAACTGGTGAAAACCTTCCTCCTGATAATAGGAGGCAGGATCCCCAGCACGCCCACCGTTAACTTCGACTCCTGCAGTCATAATAGCAGTAACTTCCACACCACGGAAAGAACGGGTCACAATTGAAACGTTATTCATATTAGCAGCAGTCAATAAACCCGAAGAAGTATCAGGCTCAATCCCCAGCCTTTTTGCAACGATAGCAAGGTAAGCTGGAATGTTCCCACCATCAAGACCACTTGGGAGATGCTTTCCCTTTGGGACCCTGTGATTGAAAACTGCCCTCATGTCTTCCCTGTAACCACCATTTAGCCAGGAAGTCGTAAGGGTCTTTCGTCCCTTTGGGAGTAAGAGGACAATCGAATCACTGTACCTGTATACTTGCTCCTTACCAGTGGTCTCAAAAATAAGCACGCCTTTTTCTCCGCTGTTATCTGCAACAGATGCAGATCCGGGGGACTGTATCATTTTACGGGATCCTGATACCATGGACATCTCCATAATATGTGCCTTTGTCCTGCTACTATATGCCGGAAGTAATGAAGTCTGACACAGGACTACAAAGGTTTATGCCCTGTGTAGATTAAATAGCTTTCCTGAATTCTAACCAAGACATAGCTAACAGTGACGGTCCTCTGATGATATATGAACTGTACCATAAGCAATCCTTTTACCTTAGTCCGGCAACCCCGATGCAGTCTCAGTGCGTACCCTGGTCCTGAGCAGTTTAGCTACATATGCCCTTGCCCACACAAAGATAAAGATTGAACCCATTGTATTGCCAACCACCATTCCCCACCATATACCCGTAAGTCCCATTTCCAGATTAAATGCAAAGATAATGGCAAACAATGGGACGAATATGATAGCACGCAGTATCGTTGCAATAAGCGAATTAAGACCTTTGCCAACACCCTGGAAAAGGGATGATGAAAGCATTCCAAGTGAAACGGTAGGGTAGAATATACAGATGATCCTTAGAAAAAGGATAAGATCATCTGTTATATGAGAAGCACTTTCTGACATTGTGAACACATAAGCTATCTGTGGAGCAAATATAAAAGTCAGGACTGCGATGGCAGTTTCAACAAGAACACCCATTTTCATGGAATAGAGGTGGGAGAAAGATAATTTATCATATGAGCCTTCACCATATGAAAAACCTGTCATTGTAACCACAGCTGTGGAAATACCAATCAGTGGAGCAAGAGCTATGGTTGCAACACGCCATCCCACTGTGTATACTGCAACTCCGTCAGTATTGCTTGCAGCAATGATAATAACATTCATTACAAGCATCATAAGAGCCATAGCTGTCTGCTGTACAGAAGCAGGGATACCTACCCTGAAAATATCCCGCAGTATTTCTCTTTCAAAGCTGAAATCCTTGAAATCAAAGGAAAGATAGGTATCCTTTTTAAAGAAAAGCCAGCTTGACATCATGACAGCGGTTACTCCCATGGAAACAACCGTTGCCCACGCTGCACCCGAAACACCCATATCTAAATGATAAATGAATATAGGATCAAGGACTATATTCAGCACAGAGCCAAATATCATGGCATTCATGGCCCTTCTGGTATCACCCTCACTGCGAAGTATAGCATTTGCAACATTGGTGAAGAACAGGAGCACACTGCCAGCAAAGATAATACGACCATAAGATGTTGCCATTGCAGTCGTCTTTCCGGCACCTATGAAAGCAAAAAGCTGTTCTGCATAGGTGAACAGGGTTATTGTGAAAACAGCAGATATCAGAAGCATCAGCATCATCGTATGAACTGCAACATTATCTGCACCTTTTTTATCACCTGCTCCAAGCCTTCTGGATATTGCCGAACCTGCGCCAACTCCCAGTCCATTTGACAGGGCAATGATAACAAAGAAGAAAGGGAATACAAAGCCAACCGCTGCAAGGGCATCTGCACCAAGGCCGGAGACCCAGAAGGTGTCTACAAGATTATACAGGGTCTGGACAGACATCCCCAGCATCATTGGCAGCGCCAGTTTGATGATGACCTTTTTAGGGTCACCCAGCATTGACTTCATACCCGATGTTGCCTTTCCGGGGCCAATAGCCTGAACATCTCCCCCCACCAGTTTTTCGTTATTCATTTGAAGCCTTCTTAATAAAGTTCTCAGATGAGATGTTCATGGCCGCTTTTTCCACAAGGGAGATAAACATTGCCTTTTCCTTATCGCTGAACCCGCGCAGGAGCGTGTCATTTAACCTTATTGAGACATCAATCAGAACATGGTCCATTTCACGGCCTTTGTCTGTAAGATAGATGCAATAGGCACGTTTATCGCAGGGATCCCTTTTCCTTGTAACATACCCCATTTCTTCGAGCTTGTTCACAGAACGGGTTATCGTTGCCCTGTCATACCTCAATGAACTTGCAAGTGTTTCCTGGCTTACTCCGTCCTGATGGAGCAATCTCATGAAAAAAGGGAACTGTCCGCTTCCAATCCCATATGGCTCCAGTTCTTTTGAAAGGTAGATGTTTATGGACCTGAAAAGGTGTGAGATATCCCTTCCAATTGATTCATGGTTTTTCAGGCTGCAAATACATATCTTCTCTTCGATATCTGTCAGAATTATCACCGGACTGTTAGTTCATAGATAGTTGCTATTGCAATTGTTGCAGATGCAACTAATATATAAAAAAGCATCGTAACAGGATAGAGATAACAGCCATGTGTGAGAAATAGCAACTTCCTACCTGCGAAAGTCCTCAGTTCACAAAAGGTCCTCAGTCTACAAAGAGCTCCACACCCATAAGCTCAAGGAAGATGACTTCAAGGGAAGGTACGATCGTGCGCATCTCCACTATATCCCCGCCTTTTGATGCAACCCACTTTGTAGTCTGGTTCAACACATCGATATCATTTGTAATGATCACATAATTGCCATCTGAGAACTTGACATCAGATATGGTATATTCCTCTATCCCGTCTACGCGGAACTCCAGACGGTACTGGATCCTGCCATATTCCGTCCTTATTTCCTCAGCAGTGCCAAGAGTAACCATTTTTCCGTTTTTGAGAATAAGTATCCTGTCACAGAGGCTTTCAACCTGGTAAAGGTTGTGAGCACTGAAGATGACGGTCTTTCCTGCCTTTTTAAGCAAGCGCACATAATCGGTGATATACCTGGAAGTCATGGGATCCAGACCAGATGCAGGTTCATCGTATATCAGTATGTCAGGATCATTGATAAGAGAACGTGCGATTGCAACTTTGCGCTTCATACCCTTTGAGAGATCACCTATCTTTTTACCATCAGCATTTAGGGACAGATCAAAAAGTAACTCGTTGATCCTTTTCTTTGCCCTGTCCCGTGGAACACCGTAAAGCTCAGAAAAGAAAAGCAGATAGTCATCCACACTCATGCCTTCATACAGGGGAGACTCTTCAGGAAGGAATCCAAGGAAGGATTTTATTGCAACCGTATCACGGTAAATATCAAGGCCTTTCATGGAGATGTTGCCGGAAGTAGGCCTTATAAGACTGCTAAGCATCTTTAAAGTGGTCGTTTTCCCGGCGCCGTTGGGTCCCACTATACCGAATATCTGTCCTTTGGCAACTGAAAAAGAAAGATCCTCAACAGCAACGAAATCTCCATATTCCTTTCTTAGGTTTTTGACCTCGATAATCCCTGATTCCACATAATGACTATTGTAGCAACTATATATAAATCATGTTATAAAATAAAAGAAGCATAGTTGAGGATCAACTATGCTGGCTGATTCATTACTTGTACATATGCACATCCATCTGCGGGAAGGGAATCTCAATATCCTCTTTGCCAAATGCAGCATGAATGGCTATTGTAAGATCATTTCTTACAGCCCAGAAATCACCAGTATTCACCCAGGCGCGCAACTGCAGGTTCACTGAAGATTCCGCCAGTTCCGTAGTTACAACCGCAGGTGCGGGATTACTCAGCACAAGAGAATGCTGTTTGATAACGTCAAGAGCTACCTGCACTGCTCTGGGTATATCCGTTGCATAACTCACACCTACATCCACAGCTACCCTGCGGGTTGGCATACGGGTCACATTAACTATTGGACTGCCCCACATAAGCTTGTTGGGCACAGTTATGAACTGGTTGTCAGGTGTCAATAGTTCCGTTGCCATGATACCTACAGCTTGAACTGTGCCTGAAAGTCCGTTCACAGTTACATATTCACCCTTATCAAGGGGTCTTAACGAAGCTATCCACACACCTGCTGCTATGTTGTTCAGTGAATCCTGCATACCAAAACCAAGCACCAAGCCTATGACTGCTGAAAGTCCAACGACCAGGGAACTCACATCAACACCAAGGGTGCTCACAACCGCAAGCAACACTGCCACATAGAGCAACGCACGCAGGAAGCGCACCAGGAACTCATTTACAAGTTCGGGCAGTTTAGTTTTCCTCAACCCTTTACTGAACATCCCGGAAAGGATTCCAGCTATCAGAAGACCGGCAAGAAGGACAACCAGTGCAAAGACAATATTTGCCAATGTAATAGTAGTATACGGTATAGTCTGAGATAAGATATCTGCCATTGTATCACTCCTTAAATGATTTATCGGGGTTTGTTTAAAATAAACTTTACTTGCATATATTCTTTTTCAAATAATGCAAAAAGGGCATAGGAAATATATATTAATATAATAAATTACTAATAAAATACTCATGAGCGGCTGGTTCACTATTGCAAAATGGGAGATATTAAGATCAAAACTTAAATTCGATATCCGGTCAATGATAATACTTACTTTGTCATTGATAATGGTAATAGTGGCATCCTACGCAGCATCCCATACAGGGATGAGTATGAACCAGAAAATATATCTTGCCACGATCTCCCAGCCGCAGATCAGCCCTATTATCGATACAGACCAGAGATTTGATTATGTCCTTGTAGACATGTTCGGCGCAAGCCATTACCACGAGTACGGGGCCGACCTTGCCATAATAGGTAACAATGTGTATATAAGGGACACCCGCAAGGCGGCCGCGGCAGGAGATGCGCTGGAAAGAACATTCAAGACATACAGAGAGGTCTCGCTTAGTTCTTACAATGATATTAATAACAGCCATCCTGTATGGGTGACTGTCCGTGACCTTGAAAGGCCACAGGATTTCCACCTGCCAGGTTTCGGAGAAACTGCAGAAGGAATAAGCAGAGAGATACGTGAAACTGAGATACCAGAAGGCATCCCGGGAACAAATGGCCAGAATGGATATGTAATCAGTGGAACCGCCAGAACCGGGTCATCGACTATAAATCCCCAGGAGATCGCAGCCCTGGATGCCATAGAAGGGAAGACCTTCTTTGAGAGGCAGACAATCGCCACACCTTCCAACTTCTCAGCACCGATTCCATTCACAGCCATACTTTATGCTTTCCTTTTCATATTTCCCATCTACTTCATCTCACAATTCTACTCTACAAGCCTTATGGACGAACGCACCAACAGAAGAGGAGAACTTATACTGGCCGCACCCCTTAAAGGAAGAGATGTGGTCATTGGAAAAACAGTACCCTACATTGCGATAACAATGGCCATGCAGGCAGCTATCACTTTATATATACTCGGCATACCTTCAACCCTTGAAGAAGCAGGGAAGATACTGCTGGTGCTTGCAGCAATACTCCCTGTGGTCCTTCTCTTTTTTGCACTTTCTTTCTACAGTGCCATCCTTTCAAGGAGTTTTAAGGAACTGACATTTGCAAGTGTTTTCCTGTCAGTTATTATCTCAGGCTACCTTTTCTTCCCTGCGATGTTTACAAACATCCATGCAATAAGCTCAATCTCGCCCATTACACTGATAGTCCGGCTTATTGAAGGTGAAACTGTCCTGGCAAACACATATCTTTTCTCAACCCTGCCATTCTATTTGGTAGCCATCTCAGTCTACGCTTTTGGAACTTTCATTTTCAGGGAGGAAGACCTGTTCACACAAAAGCCCATGACAGGAAAGATCGTTGACTGCTTTGAACTGTTCCTCTCGTACCCATATGCTTCAGTGTTCCTGCTCAGTATCATATTCATCCCGTTTGTCTACATGACACAATTGATGCTAATTGTCATGCTTTTCAATCTGCCTGTACCTTATTCGATAATCACGATGATCCTGCTGTCTGCAATGGCAGAAGAGCTTGTCAAATCTGTTGGTATCTACACACTGTTCCAGAGGAAGATAGCAAATATAACTTTCAGAAATGCCATTAAGTATTCTATCCTTTCAGGTGCCGGATTCTTCGTAGGAGAAAAAGCCGTTGCACTGCTTACACTGGCACCGATAGCCAGTTCGGCCTTTGGTTTGGTAATGACAATGGGTACTTTATTGCTGATACCATTGTTCCTGCATATTACAACCGTTCTCATCAGCTCAATGATAATGTACTGGAAAGGAACACGTCATTACCTGATGGCAGTGGTACTTGCAACCCTTTTCCATAGTATCTACAACTTTATAATACTCCGGGAGTTGCTCTTTTGACCAGACATGTTAATTCCTGCAGAAAAATAAAGACCGTGGCTAAGAAGGAACTCAAGGAACTAACCCGGGAGAAGACATTCATTCTTGCCATTGTGATCCAGCTTTTCATTGCATCATTCTCAACTTTCCTGGTTCTTGGACTAACGTCTTTCTATGACCCCAGCATGCTGGGAAACGCAGATATTGAAAGCAGCTCCGTTGCAGTGGTAGGAACATCAGAAGATGAACTTTACAGGATGCTGCAGCAGAGCAATATCAGGGCACACCTTTATGATGATTTCCAGGTAGCATACATGGATTTCTACGAGCGTGAGGTAGATGCGATAATCGTAACACCGGCTGGACACCCGGATGGTACGGATCTGCTTAATATTGACATATATCTTCCAAAGTCAGAAATAAAGGCCACTATTGTATCCCTCCAGTTAAAGGAGCCGCTTGAAAGGTACGAGCAGAGTGTAAGGGATATAAGGACGCAGAGGTTGCCCGGCTATTCACCCGTGGAGTTTAATATCATAGAAAGGGGCCTTGGGACAACGTCCACATTCTTTGAGTTCATCTATGTAGCACTACTTCCACTGTTGCTATTTACCCCTGCATTCATATCCGGAGGACTCATCATAGATTTCATCACAGAGGAATATGAACGCAAGACAATGGACATGCTGCTTGTTTCGCCCGTATCCACGCTTGAGGTGATCACCGGGAAAGCTTTACTTGCAACTGCGATAGTTCCTCTGCAATCATTTGTATGGATGCTTATGCTTTCAATGAACAGTATATCCATAGATAATTCACTGCAGATACTGCTTATTGTGACTGTCATCGCCATGATACTGGTATTTTCCAGCACCATTATTGCAATCCTGTTGAAGGAAAGAGGGGTTGCTCAGTTACTATACTCGCTGATACTCATCTTCCTTTTCATGTCCTCCTACCTTTTCACAAATTCCCCCCTAAACCTGGTGACCCGCCTTTCGATAGAGAGCATAGGTGCATTGGAAGCATGGACCTGGACGGGGGGATATGTGCTGATGGCCTTGTTCCTGTATGCCTTAATGATAGTAACTGTGAAGCACAATACAGATAACATTTAAAACATACAAATATATAGATTATATTAATGCCCGGAGAGAAAATGTCAGCCCTGAAACTTCTTCCCATATTGTTCATCCTGCTTATATTAACAGCTCCGGCCAGTGCCAGTGGCATCCTTGAAGAGAATATATGGATATTCAAGGGTTCCTATGAGCTGGGGGCAGGTGAAAGAGCACATCTGGAAGGATTCACCGTCAAGATACATGAAATAAAAGCAGATGAAGCCCATTCCACTTTGCTGATATACAGGAGCGGTATATTCAAGGAGGCTTTCCTGGCAGACAGTGGCCTGAACAATGAACATACATACAATGATGAGTTAAAGATAGACATAGTTGCCATCACCCCGGAAAAGGTTTCCATTGAGGTATACAAACAGAAAAGTGAGCTGGTATGGATAACCGAGATCCCCCGGACAGCCTTCAAAGCAGGAGATACCCTGACAGGAAAGGATTATAAACTCACTGTTGCAGGTATAGGAGAGGATGGTACCCTTATAATGGTAGAGCATGGAGGAGATATCCACCAAAGGAACTATCAGAGTGGGGAATACCAGAAGATATCTGATGATCTCATGATCAATGTGCTCTATCTGAAAAGGGAAACAGGAGAAGTATTCATAGAAACACTTAAACCCGGCTCACCAGGGATAAAGATAGATGTTGCCAATCTAAAGACCGTTTATGAACCTGATGAGTATATTGAATATGAATTGATCCTCACCAACAACGGCACCATAGCACTGCATGGGATAATACTCAATGTTGAATGTGAGCAGGGATCGGTTTCACAGGAAAAGCAGCAGCATTCAATCCTGGAGCCCGGGAAGATGAAGAAGTTCAACATAAAGGTCAAGCCCCATAACTATCCTGTGGGCCACAATATCAGTATCCGATCAAATGTCCTGGGTTATGACTACAGGGGCAATGAATACCGTGCCCTGACAGCTACAGAAACAAGTATCGGGCCGTATATATCCATAAAAAAAGAGATCATTCCAATGCAAAGGCCATCATCTGAAATAGAACTTGGAATGAAGGAATATTTCAAGGTCAAAATAACGGTCAACAATAAGGCTGATTCACAAAGAGCTGTCACTGTCACAGATGAACTGCCGGCGTCCTTCATTCCTGACAACCTTCGTGATACCGAGTGGGCGATCCTACTTGAACCCGGATCAACAACAACGATTGAATATTCAACGTCTCCCACAGAACCCGGCAAGTTTACATTCTTACCTGCAACAGTGGTCTGGAAAGACAATGGACAAACCTACGCACTGGAATCAGAAATAAATGATAGGACGTTTCATGTAAGAGGACCTGACATTCAGGTCGAAAAGGAACTCAGTTCCAGTTACATGCTTGTGGGAGATGAGATATCCATTACCGTAAAGATCAGCAATAATGGCAACCGGGACCTGAAGGTATCATTCCGGGACAGGATCCCCCATGTGCTCACACTAATAGAGGGAGATGCTGAGTGGGAAGGAACCATTGAGGCAGTAACTACAAAAGAATTCAGTTATGTTGTCAGGGCGGAAAGGACAGGAGAATATTATCTGCCGGAAACAGAAATTATCTATGAGGATGGAAATGAAAGAATGGGAAGAGTAGCCTCGTATGAAGCGTTCCTCTACATAGATGAGGCGATTTCAGAGGAAGAGGCATACATTGAGGGTAAAAGATATGTGTATGATATTGAACCTTTTGTCTCACATCCGGAAACTACAGATGAAAACGCACAGATCACACGAATCCAGGCAGCCGGATTTCTTGCATCGTCTTTTGTAGTCTTGTTCAGCCTGATTGCCCTGGTACCTGTCTTTGCATATTTATATATAACAAGGATATATAAGTGAGAATAATAAGTATATAATGGAAAATAAACATGGTCATTCTGGTGGAAATTCTGGCATTTATCGTATCTGCGATTCTTTTTGCTTTGTTTGCCATAGCAGTTCTCTTTGTACTTATCAATATATCATCCAGGCTTGCATTGATAATTCTTTTCTTTACACCTTTGATATTCATCCTTGTTATCCCAAAAACATCGATAGCCTTTCTTGCATATCAGCAGATGCTCCTTGCAAACGGACTTGTGCCCGTGAACAATTTCCATATATTGCTGATGCTCTGGTCCACCCTAATAGGAATAATACTGTATACAGAGTTTTTGACATGGTATCTTGGCAAGGGAAAAAGTATGAGAAAAAACAAGCAGAATGTAATACATGATAGCAACTCTCCCTCACATATAAGGAGCACAGATGTGGGAGATGCTATTAAAGCGGCAAGGGATATCCTTTTGAGACGCGATTGATATCGGTTAATTTGTTATGTAAGGAGTGCATAATTTAGAGTCTGAAAGGGGGAGTCTGATGAACGATCAGGAAAGGGAGCACATCGTCCAGAATGAAGAGGAAGAGCAGATACTTGTGCCATGGAAAGCTGCACTATACTCCATGTTATTCCCGGGACTTGGCCAGATATATAACGGGGATATTGGCAGAGGGTCGTATTATTTTGTAATTGCGTTTATACTGATAGTTTCCCTATATCTTGTGATTCCCATAATCATATTCATCTTTTTCTGGTTATACAACATATACCAGGCTTTTAATTATGCAAGGGATCACAGGGATAGAAAAAAAGTAGAAGAGAAGTGAACTATCACCCTATGAACATAGTGGCTTCGTGCTTCTTATGTGAGTAGTGGTAGGGGAGTATAGAATCTTGTATATGCTGAAACAAGGGATGAATACCAATTTTGATATTAGGTCCTATGTAAATCAGCCAAATTTATATAGAAGTAAAATCCTCTCAATATGAGTTTAAAATAGAAACACGGAAGATCAGGCGTACATTATAGTTCTAAAGAAAATAAATATAGTTGGTTGGATGGTTTTATTAAACTGACACAAAAAATTGCTAAATAAAAAGGATAGGTAGGTAAAAAATGAAATCAAAACTATTGTTGGTAATGTTTTTAGCCGGCATCGTCGCACTTTCAGGGTGTACAGACATAAGTGACTCTTATAAACCTGGAAGTTTCGGAGCTACCGAGCAAGAGCAGCAAATAGTAGATGCAGTGACAGAAAAATACGGTGATATGACAGCCAGCGGCGCACCAAGGTTGCTTGAAGTAATGATGACTTCATCAACACAGAACTTCATACCGGTCGATAAAGTACTGAAATATTCTAAAAATTCAGAAAAGCTCTACGCATGGTTCATCTACGACAACTTTGAGAACGATAAGGTATACGTAGAATGGATATATCTAGACAATGATTACTCGATCCATACCTTTGAATCAGAAACCGGAGAAGACTTCGGACGTGGAACATTTATACTCGAGAAACCAGACGACGGCTGGCCACTTGGAGATTATAAAGTAATAATAAGCGGAGCAGGAGTGGAAGAATCCGTTGAATTCGAGATAATAGATGGAGCAACAGTCTCAATTCCACTTGATCTGCTGGACGGTACTACAATAGACAACCAGAAGGCAGATTTAGAAAGTAAAGAAACAACTGACACAGTACAAACTCCACAAAGTGGATTTGTGTCTGAAAGCACATCACACAGCTTTGTAGGAGAATGGAGCTCTAACTGGGGGGACATGACATTCAGACAATCTGGAAATAAGATCGTTGGTGAGTACACACACGACAAGGGAAGAATTGAAGGTGTCATGAAAGGCGACGTATTCATAGGAACCTGGTCCGAAAGCCCTTCATATTCAGAACCGAACGATGCAGGTGACGTCGAGCTTAAACTGAGCAGCGATGGTAATTCATTTGAAGGAAACTGGAGATACGGCTCAGATAGTTCAGCATGGAGAGGCGGGTGGACAGGAACCAGAGTAGGACAGTCAGCAAGCACAGAAACAACTGACACGGTACCAACTCCACAAAGTGGATTTGTGTCTGAAAGCACATCACACAGCTTTGTAGGAGAATGGAGCTCTAACTGGGGGGACATGACATTCAGACAATCTGGAAATAAGATCGTTGGTGAGTACACACACGACAAGGGAAGAATTGAAGGTGTCATGAAAGGCGACGTATTCATAGGAACCTGGTCCGAAAGCCCTTCATATTCAGAACCGAACGATGCAGGTGACGTCGAGCTTAAACTGAGCAGCGATGGTAATTCATTTGAAGGAAACTGGAGATACGGCTCAGATAGTTCAGCATGGAGAGGCGGGTGGACAGGAACCAGAGTATGACAGTCAGCAAGCACAGCATAATAGGTATATACCGGCTGGTACCTCGTTGAAGAAGAGGACTCTGGTGACAAAGTAGAAAGCACGAAATCTATATCTGATGGAGAGAGTGATCATCTCCATTTCCTTTTTTATATCCTTTGTAAAAAATTAGAGATACATCCTGATACATTGTGTTTATTGTTTTTATGTAGGATATGTGCTATACTTATAGGCGTTTAACCTATGAACTATATGATGAGGTAACAATGTACACATATATAGATGTATATACACATATATGCATATATTACATTAAGTTCGATTAAGAACTTTTTTGAAGAACAAACGTAACTCTTCCACCTGTTCCATTTCAAATAAATGGAACTTCCACTGAATATTTGGTTTAATGTGAGTTTTAAAACGGTGGTCTTCTTACTCTAATATGATAAAATAAGAATAAAGGAGCTATTATAAAGCCCCTTTTATGTAGAATTGTTCCTGCTGTAAGGTGCTGCAGCCAGAGAGGATACACTACCTGCGGATATTGAACTATATACCGGCTGGGTGGGTGCAAGCCATACAGTCCCGGTTCCTTCGAATGTCTGGAGAAGTCCTTCACCGGAGGTAAGGTGGCCTGCAATGCCTTTGCCAGACCTTTCAATACTGAATCTGACCGAATCGGACCTTAAAAGTGCAAAGTTGCCGTCAACCTGGAGTTTCTCGTTGTCAAGGTTGTACTTTAGGATCTCCCCCATAGGAACAGGGCTTTCAAGGATACAGGTGCCTGTGCCACTTATCTTTGTCTGGAACCAGCCCTCTCCACCCAGAAATCCAGCGGCCAGGTTCTTCTGGGCTGCTACGCCAACCTCCAGGGTTGATTCGGAGCAGTAGAATATGCCCTTGTCAACAATAATGGAACCATTATCAAGGTTCACTATGAGGAAGTGACTGAAACTTGGTTCAAGGAATATCTCACCTGTTCCCCTGTAAAGAGGATTGAAAGCAGCTTCATTGGTGAGCTTTTTCTTTATCATCTTCTTTGCAAGACCACCAACACCACCGATATTGGCATCGCATGTTATGGCACCTTTATGGAAATGAAGTGCTCCCGGCTCGACTATCGCGCCACTATCCTCCAGAGTGATCTTTATCTGTTTCAGGGACATGCCTGATTTGTGTACATAATACAGATTCCTTGCAAGGGAAGGATCCTTACTTCCGGTAAGTGTGTTGTATTGAAGTATCTCAATCTTGAAATTGCCCTTGTCGACACTGTCAAGGACATTTATGTTGTTATAGAATTTTGTTTCTGTGATAATACCACATCCATTGAAAAAGCAGCATCCTAAAGTATTAACTCGCGTTGCTGTAATAATATATTTACAAGAGTATAATATATAAGCATATCTGCATATAAGCAATGAACTCCATATGCGTCATGAAAAAGCTGAAAATTACAGAGACAGAAAAAATGAGCCTAAAACTCCGGAAATATGGGACATTCCCCTATAAAACAGCAGTCATCCACGGTGGACCTGGTGCTCCGGGAACCGTGGCAGAACTGGCTGCCGGACTGTCTGATATGACAGGGGTACTGGAACCATTCCAGACAGCTATGAGCATCGAAGGACAGATAAGAGAATTAAAGGATACCTTAAAGGACCATGGAGAACTTCCTGTGACCCTGGCAGGGCATTCCTGGGGAGCATGGCTGGCCTTCATGTTTGCTGCACGCTATCCCACCTATGTCAAAAAACTGATACTGATCGCAAGCGGGCCTTTTGAAGAGAGCTACGCATCCCATATCATGCAAAAAAGACTGGAACGTCTCAATAACGATGAGATTGAAGAATACCTGGAGCTTAGTGCAAGTATGGCTAACCCTGATGTGAAAAATAAGGACTACTTTTTTACAAGATACGGAAAATTGATATCAAATGCAGATTCCTTTGACATTGTGCCTTCGGGGAAAAACCTTAGCGGGCTTAGATATGACCACAATAAGAGCATATGGAAAGAGGCCAGCTATTTAAGAAAGAGCGGAAAGCTGCTGGACATGGGAAAAATGATACGGTGCCCGGTTGTGGCGGTACACGGAAATTATGACCCACATCCCTTTGAAGGTGTGAAAGAGCCGTTATCAAAGACCATAGACGATTTCAGATCTTTTCTTCTGGACAAATGTGGTCATTATCCCTGGCTGGAAAAAAATGCAGCTGAAGAATTCTACCATATAATGGTGGAAGAGATCGCAGGATAGGATTATCGGCAAACTCATATAGCTATAAATAAAAAAGGGAGATCATTCATCATTTATATTATGATAATAATATTCTCCCTTGGCCTTTTGTTCCCTGTCAAGTCTTGAATCGGATTTGTTGACCCTTGGACGGGAAGTGTCCTCATCACGCCTGAAAGTTATACCAAGGTTTTTGAGGAACTTGTTCATGCCTTGCTGCATGCCAGTGGGCTCATGTGCCTTACCATAAACAGAGGATTCGCCTTCAAAGACAATGAGACGCTCGCTGAGCATATCTATCATGTAGATGTCGTGGTCAACCACCATGGCGGTCTTTCCGTTATTCTCAGCAAATCTCTTTATTACCTTTGTAGCCATGGAACGCTGTTCTACATCAAGATGTGCACTTGGTTCGTCAAGTATGTACATGTCAGCATCCTGGCACAGACAAGCTGCAATGGCCACCCTCTGGAGTTCACCGCCACTGAGCTCAGTGACCAGCTGATCGTAAAGACGTTCGATATTCAACGGTTTTGCTATTTCTGACTGGTAATAGCTGCTGTCAAACTTGTTGGATATACTCCTCAGGAAGTACTGCACCGGTATTGTTGTGTCGGCCTTGATGTACTGGGGTTTATAAGATATCTTGATGTCAAGGTCCAGTTTACCTTCATCCGGGTCCACTTCGCCTGCAAGTATCTTGACAAATGTGGACTTACCTATACCATTGGGGCCTACTATTCCCAGAACCTCGCCTTGCTTAAGGGAGCCACCGTCAGTGGAAAGATGGAAGCCTTCACCGTATTTCTTGGAGAATGCATCATAATCCACAAGTGTATTGACATCTGTCTCCACCCTGGGAGGATGGACTTCAAACTTGATGTTTTCAGGACGTATACGTACGTTCTCTTCGTGAAGATAACCTTTCAGGTACTGGTTGATGGCAATACGTACACCTTTGGGATGGGTTATTACACCATACCCGCCGGGCTCTCCGTATGCCACATGAACAACATCGGCAAGCATGTCAAGTATAGCAAGGTCATGCTCCACTACAAGTACGGCTTTCTCTTCAGCTATCTCCTGGATGAGCTGGGCTGAATTGATCCGCTGGTAGATATCCAGGTAAGGACTTATCTCGTCAAAGAAATAGAAATCCGCATCCTTTGCGGCACATGCGGCAATAGCCACCCTCTGAAGCTCACCACCACTGAGCTCTGTTATCTTGCGATCAAGCACATTTGAGAGGTTAAGACGCTCAATGAGTTCTGGCAGTTTGCCCCTTTCATCGGTCTTGTCCAGCAGCTCACTGGTCTTACCCTTAAAGGCTTTTGGGATGAGGTCCACATACTGTGGTTTCTGGGAGACTTTTATCTTGCCATCCACTACATCACTGAAATAATCATAAAGAGCCGTCCCTGCATAATATTCAAGGACCAGGTCCCAGTTTCCGCTCTCCTTCGAGAAGTTTGGTACAAGATTGCCTGATAGGATCTGGACGGCCGTACTCTTACCAATACCATTAGGACCAAGGATACCGGTGACCCTTCCAACCTTTGGCACCGGTAAGCCATATAGTGCAAAACCGTTGGGACCGTACCTGTGTGTTGGTTCTTTGAGAGCTTCAGGCAGACCAATGATCATTATAGCTTCAAATGGACACTTATGGACACATATACCGCACCCCACACAAAGCTCTTCGGATATCAAGGGTTTACCGTCATCCCCGAAGATGATCGTCTCATCTCCTGTTCTTACACGGGGACAATACTTTTCGCATTCATGACTGCAACGTCTTGGCTGGCACCTGTCTTTGTTCAGTATGGCAATTCGCATGTTAGATCCCTGTCAGTGAAATAAAGTAATGGATTAATATGGAAAAAGAGATGATCAATTAAGGAGCAGCGCCCATGTAACAAGCCAGAAGTCTATTACGATGAACTCTACATAGAACCAGTCCTTAAAACCGAATTCCTTTGTCCTTACCTTGAAAAGCGGAAACGTCAGCCTCATGGCATAATAGGAAAGTGCAGCAACTATGACCATAATTGCATACCACTTCAACGCAGGGTCATCACCAATGCCAAGCTGCATATAAGTGAGAAAACCTGCAATTACACCGATAAAAGAGGCAACAGCTGTTTTGATTATTCCCTCCACATGAGCTTTTTTCCTTTCCTCCGGGGTCCTCACTTTGAATGAGACCTTAGAGGAGTCTGATGAGGTAGGGTTTTCTTGTGCATTATCAATGGATTCCTGCTCTTGCCTGGCCACTGATTGCTTTCTTTTGGATGATTTGGACAATTGATCGAATCTCCTGATACAACTTGGATAGTCTGGGTACTATAAAAACCAATACTTATATAAATGTTTATCCTGCCGGGAACTATTACACAAACTCATTGCTCAGTACATTATTAATTCCATCAATGGGAAGTGAATTAAAACCAATTGCATTAAGATGCTTTGCAAACCTTCCCGGACGATGGCCACCGGGATGATACACAACCGTGAACTGGGGATCGATGTCCTTTACCATGGACACGAGTCCCCTGGCATCCAGATGATCGCTTATCTGGATGGAAGGATATCTGTAATCATTACGCCCGGTCATCACATATTTTGATACACTTGAAGGCAGTTTATCCAGGTCCCATGGAGGAACCACAGTTATACGATCGCCACAGTTCTCCCCAATACATGCAAGCTCCCCAGCATCCTCAAGAAGGATACGTGTCAGTGAAAGGGACTGCTCCTCCATCTCAATTATGCCCGCATATCCAAGGCTTCTGAGCATTTCCACAGTCCTTTGGGCCTTGCCAAATGCATAGGCTCCAAAGGCAATGCAGGCATTGTCCCTGAAGGCGGTCTCAAAACCTGTTATATCATCATCAAAAAAACATGTTGTATCCCCAGGATCACCATAATTCGCCTCCGTGATCAGAAGATCGCATTCAGGAAGCATGGAAGCATCCTTGACATCCCCTGTCACAAGTATCCTTGTGCCAAGTTCGTTCTCCCACATAAAAGAGGTAGATCCAACTGTGTGGAAATTAGGGAATGTCCTTAGAGTTACACCATTGACCTCCAGGGACTCCCCGACCCTGAAAGTTCTGCCGGCATATTTGCGCTGGTGTCTTATCTCCAGTGCCAGTGCAGTCTTATCAGAACAAACTGCACGTTCTGAGAGCATTGCAGATTTGCCGTGGTGGTCAGAATGGGCATGAGTGATAAGATATGCATCAGGTTGCTGGTATTTAGCAGGAGTACGTGTTGTATCTATGGAAAATGTGACAAGCTCACCTTCAACAGACCTGAACTTCACAGAAAGATGGGGCTTGAAAGAGCCCCGGGAGTTCTTCTGCCTGAAAACCATTACACCAAGATCAACCAGTTCCTTCAATTCTCCAAAACCTCAAAACTGGATTGACCTTAAGGTATTTACACTTTTTCAAAATACATCGGAAAATATTTCAAAGAACAAATGGCAGGTGCTTAAAGCACCTTTTTAAGCTCCTCTATAAGAATAGCAGAGGTTGTAAGACCTGTAAAGCGCTTAACAGGGGCACCATCCTTCACTATGATAAGAGTAGGGACTGCCTGTATACCATACTGGGCTGCAAGACTCTGGTCCTGGTCCACATCTATTACCTTTACATCAACTTTATCGCCAAATTCCTGACTTACCTTTTCCAGATGTGGCTTCTGCATCTTACAGGGTCCGCACCAGGTTGCACTGAAATCCAAAAGTTCCGGTTTGCTCATATAAACACCTCTTTATTATATAGTCCAATGAATTGATTATTTTTATGTATCGATACAAGCATGCATCCAATATAAGGGAATAAGTTTTGGAATATGTTTTCCCTCTTTGTTAATTCCCAGCAATCAATGTGCCGCTTTAAATCGGTGATGCTTTTCTTGCACACAACCATGGAAATAATGCAATATATAGATTTCGCTTTCCTTATATACTTACATTCGTCTAATCGTGGAAGTAAGGTCAAGAGGTTTTGCATAATATGGAGCAGTGGTCACAATAAAATCCACGTGCCTTGCATATTCAGATATCAAAGCAATATCAATACCTCCAACAGCAATCTCAATTTTCGGATTCAGTGCCCGCAGTTCAGGCACAAGTTCCTCCAGTTCCCCGGGACTGTAATGATCAAGCAGCAGAACATCAGCAACAAGAGCCGATTCAAAGGCTTCTTCCCTGGTCCTTGGCTCGATCTCGATCTTACGCATTGCCCTGAGCTTTACAGGCTTTTCCATGACGTCCAGATGGTTCTGTGTGATAAGTATAGAATCGCTCAGGGAGTTGCGATGGTGATCACCCCCGCCTATCTTTACGGCCTTAAGTTCGTATTTCCTGAAACCCGGATGTGTCTTGCGACTTGTTGCAACCATAATATCAGGATTTGATCTTCTTGCAAGCTCAACGATAAAGCGGGTCTTTGAGGCTATGGAACATACAAGTGAAAGAAAGGTCTGTGATATGCGCCAGAGCTTGAAGATAGTCTGCAGATCCCCCTGAGCTTCAAAGATGACATCATTGGGGTTGAACTCATTGCCGTTTTCAACCATGCTTACGACTTCCAGACCCTTGTCCCTGTAGAAGTTCTCAAGGTTATCCATGCATGCCGCAACTCCGTGTTCCCTTGACTTGATCCGAATTCTTCCATTGCCTTGTATCTCAAGGAACTCAGTGGTCTCATCACCATAAGGACAATCTTCTGAAAGGTAAAGGTCAAAAAAGTCTGTCATTTTGTCACCTGAAAGGATAATAGCTTGGATAATTCATAACTATTGCTGTTTAAAAGGAAATAAAGAAATAAAAAGGAGGATCATTCTTCCAGGGTGGAAATGTCCCCGGGATCCTGGCCCAGTTCCTGTGCTTTTAGAAGACGCCTCATTATCTTGCCACTTCTTGTCTTTGGCAAAGACTCCACAAACTCGATCTCCGATGGTATGGCAATGGGCCCCAGGTTCATCCTTACATGGTAGACAAGTTCCAGCTTAAGTTTATCACTTGGCTTGTAACCCAAACGGAGTATGATAAAAGCCTTGATGGAATCACCCTTAAGAGGATCCGGCTTTCCAATGACAGCAGCTTCTGCTACAGCTTCATGTGAGACCAGTGCACTTTCAACCTCAGCACTTCCGATATTGTGGCCCGCAACTATAAGTACGTCATCGGAACGACCCAGTATCATGATGTAGCCATCTTCATCCTTTACCGCAAGATCACCCGCTGCATAATAATTCCCAATGGATGTCCAATACTGCCGATACCTCTCATCGTTGCCATATACTGTTCGCATCATGGAAGGCCATGGTTCCTTGATAACAAGGAAACCGCCTGTTCCAGGAGGGACAGATTCTCCATTCTCATCAACCACATCCGCGATAACACCGGGTACAGGCCTTCCTGCAAAACCGGGTTTCATAGGTTCCCCTATTACTGTGGTCAGCATGTGCATACCGGTCTCGGTCTGCCACCAAGTGTCCAGTACAGGACATCTCTTTTTGCCAATAACATGGTAGTACCACTCAAATGCCTCGGGATTGAGAGGCTCACCCACAGAACCAAGAATACGCAGTGAACTGAGGTTGTACTTACCTGGCCACTCCTCACCCATCCTCATGAACATACGGATAGCCGTTGGTGCTGTGTAGAAGACCGTTACATCGAATTCCTCTACTATACTCCACCATATGCCCGGGTCAGGGTAGTCAGGTGTTGTCTCAGATATCAGAATGGTAGCACCCACAGAAAGGGGACCGTAAACTATGTAGCTGTGGCCTGTGATCCAACCCGGATCCGCAGTGCACCACATGACATCGTTGTCTTTGAGATCGAAGATGTTCTTTGTGGTATAATAAGTGCCTACCATGTATCCGCCGCAGGCATGGACTATTCCCTTTGCAGGGCCTGTAGTACCACTGGTATAAAGAATAAAAAGAGGGTCCTCTGCATCCATCACCTCAGGTTCACACTCTTTTTCCACATCATCCATTATCTCATAGAAATCAACCTCGATCTCAGAAAAGAGTTCCAGCTGGGGAGTCATTCTCCTCAGGACCACTATCTTTTCCACACTTGAAGCATTGACAACAGCCTCATCCACAAGGGTCTTAAGATCTATGCGCTTCCCGCGCCTAAGGGTTGCATCTGCAGTAATGACTATCTTTGCCTGTGCATCCTTTATCCGGGAATGCAGGGCATTGGACCCAAAGCCACCAAACACAACACTGTGTATAGCACCTATACGTGCACATGCAAGCATTGCTATTATCTGCTCAGGGACAAGAGGCATATAAATGCAGACCCTGTCCCCCTTTTCCACACCAAGGGACTTCAGGCCGTTTGCAAACCTCATGACCTCCCTGTAAAGCTGGCGATATGTGATGACCTGCTCTTCTCCGTTGTCACCCACCCATATAAGAGCCACTTTGTTCCTTTTTCCGTTTAACACATGCCGGTCCAGACAATTGTATGTTATGTTAAGTCTGGCATTGGTGAACCACTTTGCATATGGGTGGTTCCATTCTCTTACCTTGTCCCACTTTTTAAACCACTCAAGTTCTTCTGCGACATTTGCCCAGTGTTTATCAGGGTCTTTAAGGGATTCATTGTAGGCTGCTTCATAATCCTGTATCCAGGAATCCTGCTTTACTGAAGGAGGTGGAAGATAGCTTTTGCTATCAAGTTTTACATCAAAATTCTCAGACATGTTTACTCCAGCTTTTAATCCATCATAGATCGTTTCATGGTCTCCGTTTGATCTCAAACCAACAGAACCATTTTTCAGAGCAACCGCATCATGTCATTTTGAAGAACAAACAAAGGTTCAAATGAACCCCGGGACATGCAGTGGCTGTATTGAATAAGGACCTGCAATTTGCAGGAAACTTTCAATTATCATTTATAATCGTGAGAGTAATATATACCTATTTTGGTCTCAATGGAGAGAAAATGTGAACTACCACCCTATGAATAGGGTGGCTTCCTGCTTCATTATCGAGTCCAACGACTCAGTTCCACAGGCTTGAACTGTAGTTCCTACAGCACGATTGAGAATATTAATAGCGGCATTATGGTCACGGTCAAGAACTAATCCACAGTGAGGACAGTTGTGTGTTCTTACCGCTAATGATTTTTCTACCTTTTGACCACAGTTGCTACATAGTTGAGATGTGTTATATGGATTTACTAATCCTACAAACTTACCAGCTTCTTCCGCTTTGTATTTTGTGATTTGAATTAGATCACTCCATGATGCATCATGTATTGATTTGGATAGTCTTGAATTT
>JARVGJ010000020.1 GCA_029762595.1 Methanolobus sp.
CCGCTGTGCGGTTTTAAGTCTTGCCATTGACTTTTTCAAATGACGAGGATTCTCGATCTTTTCACCAGTCGAAAGAATGGCAAAATGACTAACACCAACATCGACTCCGATACTTGGTCCCGAACAAACTTTCTCTGGGATTTCCCCTCCATCTTCGACCAGTATGCTTATGAAATACTTGCCAGTTGGTGTTCTGGATACAGTAGCTGTCCGAGTTTCCCCATCAAATCCACGATGGAATTTGACCTTAACAGGTTCCTTTAGCTTGGGTAATTTAACCGTACCTTTGTCAATGTCAACAACATAATGCTGTGGGATCTGGAACGATTGAACAGGGTTATTCTTGGACTTGAACGTAGGATATTCTGCCTCTTTCCTAAAAAACTTCTTAAAAGCGTTATCCAGATTATCAACCGAAGCCTGTAAGGATTGGAAATTGACATCCTTTAACCAGTTATACTGGTCCTTGAGACCAGGAAGCATGTTCTTGAGTTCATTCTTACTTATGGATCGGTTCTCATCCGTATAAGCTGTACTCTTCAGATTCAACGCCCAGTTATAGATGAACCTACACGTACCAAATTGTTTCTCAAAGAAATCTATCTGCGATTTATTTGGATATAATCGATATTTATAGGCTCTTAACATAATCAAAGTCTTTTACGTTATAATAACATATATATTTAATGTTTGACCTTGTATACGATTCCAGACATATTTCAAATACAAATGGACGTAATTCATCCACCTGTTCCATTTCGAAGAAATGGAACTCCCATTAAATCTTCGATTTAATGCGAGTATAAATACGGTGGTCTTCTTACTCCAACGAAGATAAAATGAAAGTTCCTGATTCCAGTAGCATCTGTTTTGGCTGCAGGACCCATGAATTAGATTCAAAGCATCAATAAACCTAAAAAGCAGCCAAACCTTTTAACCTGTAATGGAACGTGTGATCATCCATGTGGACATGGACTACTTCTATGCAGCCATAGAAGAGAGGGAGGACCCGTCCCTTAAGGGTAAGGCCGTGGTCGTCTGCATGTATTCGAACAGGGGAGAATCAGGTGGTGCTGTAAGTACCTCCAACTATGTTGCCAGGGAAGCGGGAATAAGGTCTGCCATGCCCTGTAAACTGGCAAGGTCCAGAATGCCTGATGCTGTGTTCCTCCCTGTGCGCAAGGAATTCTATGAAGAGGTATCTGCAAAGATAATGGAGATCCTCAGGTCCAATGCCGACAGCGAGGAAGCTTTTGAAAAGATCAGTATTGACGAGGCATTCCTGGAGATAAGCCAGTCCTGCAGAGGCAACTATGAGCTTGCAAGAGAGATAGGCCAGAAGATCAAGGAGGAGGTCAGATCTGAGGAAGATATCACATGCTCTGTTGGGATCGGCCCTAACAAGCTTATTGCAAAAATGGCATCATCCTTCAGAAAACCGGATGGCATCACCGTTGTCAGACCACAAGAGGTACAGCAATTCCTGGGTCCTATGCCTGTGAAAAAATTGTGGGGAATAGGTAAGGTCACAGAAGAGAGCTTATCTGAAATGGGCATAAGGACAGTTTCAGAACTGGCTTCTTATGATGTCATGGAACTTATCTCTGTATTCGGGAAGAATAAAGGCATGTGGCTTAGCCAGGCTGCAATGGGTATTGACAGGACAGCTGTTAAAGAGAGAACAGCAACCGACCAGATAGGGAGAATGGCTTCCCTTGAGCATGACAGCAGGGATGAGAACATGATATTGACACTTATGGATGAACTGATCGATGATGTGATCAGTAAAGTTAAAACAAGGAAAGTATCATTCCGCTCAGTAAGTGTGACTGTCATATTCTCGAATTTCAAAACCTCAACAAAGAGCCGCACACTGGGTCACGCCGTCAGTGACATGAGCATCCTTAGCGAAAATGCAAAGGCGATGATGAACCAGTTCCTTGAGGAAAGTACCATGAACTTCAGGCGTATAGGGGTCAGGGTAGGCAACCTGCAGGAAAATACCGGACAAAAGAGTCTTTTTGATTTCTGAAGAAAGAATGTTTGCTGCAACGTAGAGTAAAAGCATATCAATGGACATTATATCACAATATTGTATTTTGAGTGGCAAATATTCTTTTTCATTAAATATCTGAGATTACATATAAAAATATTATATAAAATTATAAGAGCTTCTCACACACATTCTGAAATCATGCTAATAGAGTATTTCAAAGACATTGGGATTATATCAACATCATTCTCATCATCATAGAAATTAAAATCAGATACTTATAAATAGGAGAATTTAAGACAGTTTTGTGAAACATAAATCAGTATAAAATTATACTATCGATATATTATACTATTGATATAATTAGTTTATTAAAATCGGTATATTAAGATTGCAGACTTCAATAATGGGTGATCCACATTTGGATATGTGAACAAAAAAACGATGAGCTGAAAAATGACCAGCTTAAACTCCTGAAAAAGACCTTTGCATCAGTACAGGATCTTATAGTCGTAATCGACCGTGACCTGAGAGTTGTTACAAGCAACTGGAAGAATTGTGATCCGATACCTGCAAATGAAAAGCATGGGCATCCGTTTTGCTATAGCTGTCTTATGAAAAGGAACACTCCCTGTGAGCCCTGCCGGCTGCTTGAGGTATTTGCAACTGGTACATGCAGGAAATTTGAGATAGAGGACCCACTTGATGAAAAGACAAAACTGATAGAGCTATCTCCTCTTTTTGATGAAGAAGGAAAAGTAGTAATGGTCGTAAGGCATGCAAAGGATATCAGTGAGCGCAGAGCAGTTGAAAGGAACCTGCAGATGAGAGAAAGGCAGCATGCTGCTGTTGCAAAGCTTGGCCAGGAAGGACTTGCCGGAGCAGAAACAGAAGAACTGATGCAGCAATCTGTCAGACTTGTGGCCAGCACACTTGAAGTTGAATACTGCAGAATAATGAAATATGTTGATGGAGAGCCTGTCATGGCTGCAGGCTTTGGATGGGAAGGAAAGCCTGAAAGCAAAGCCACTACAAATGGGAATGATATTGTGTGTTATACACTTTATTCAGGTGAAAATGCACTAATCAATGTGAATAAATCCCCTGAAATATTCAGTGGTCTGTCCCTGCTGAAAAATAGCGGTATTGTCAGTGGTATGGATGTGATGATCGGAAGCAAGGATAATCCCTATGGGACCATGAACGTGCATACCACCCAGAACAGGGTGTTCACAAACGATGATATGTACTTTATACAGTCAGTGGCCAACGTACTTGCTGAATCCCTGAGCAGAAAACAGACAGAAGAGGACCTCAAAAAATATGCCTCAGAACTTGAGGATGCAAATTATCTCAAAGTGCTGTTCACTGACATACTCACCCATGATCTGCTCAATCCTGCAAATATTATCAGGGGGTTCACCGAAGAGCTCATTATTGTGGAAGATGAGGATAGCAAGAAGAACCTGCTGGATAAGATACATAAGAACAATGAAAAGCTGATATACATGATAGAATCGGCTTCCAAGTTCATCAAGCTTGAATCCATCGACGATATAAGGTTTGAGAAGCAGGACCTGTTAGCTGTGCTTGAGAGGGTGATCAGGAACTTCGAACCGGAGATCGACAAAAAACATATTGAACTGGATTTCAGCCCTGTGAATGAATATCCTTCACTTATAAATCCACTTATAGAAGAGGTATTCATGAACCTGTTGTCCAATGCTGTCAAGTACAGCCCGCATAAAGGAAAAATAAGTGTAAGGGTCTCTGACATGGGTGACAGGTGGAAGATCCATGTAGCTGATATGGGCCCGGGTATAAGTGATGATGACAGGACAATGATATTTGAACGTTTCAGGCGTGCAGACAAGGGAAGCGTAAAAGGTAGCGGGCTTGGACTTGCCATTGTCAAAAGGATAGTTGAGCTTCATGGAGGAAAGGTAGGAGTTGACAAAAACCCAATGGGAAGGGGAAGTATATTCTGGTTCACTGTTAAAAAAGCATTGGAAAACGATCTACCAAAATAATCATAAAGAGCCATATCCCTGAAAAAACTGCATGATACCATTAACCTGTTCCCTTTCATGCTCTACTTCTTTTTCTTCTTAGCTATCTGTGCATCCACTTTGACCTTCTGTATGGCAAGATCGGTTGCCAGACCACGCAACATCCATCTCAGTGCAGAGGCCTGGAGGCTGACATCATCAGGAAATTCCTTGAGGATAAGAGAAGATGGTTTTTTCCCGGCTTCTGTTTTCAGTTCATCAATCCTCTTTCTGGAAAAAGCATCAAAGCCACCTACTTTCAGTTTAGCGAATGAACGAAAGCCCGGTGAAGGATCCGTGTTCAATTCGTTTATCCTTACTTTCAACTGTGGGGAGACAGAAGTTGAATTCACATCTGCGACAAATTTCCTGTTTTGCGGGCTGACAGATGAGTCATTGGACGCGTTCATTGAAGATGGAAAAGGTGAAGCATTTGATGATGGTCTTGATCTGGAAGCTGGCATTGCCAGTCTGTCAGCAGTGCTGTTCTGTTCCCTGGGCACCCAGGTGAATTTAACCTTAAGACCATGTTTTTTGATCACATACAGTGTTTTCTCTTTAATTGCAGCAAGGTTTTTGTTATTGACCTTCCACTTACCTGACATCTGGTTTATCACCAGGCTGCTGTCCCCGTAAACCTGCAGAGGACCTTTGCCTCCATGTTCAAGATAGTCTGATATCCCTTCTTTTAATGCCGTGTATTCAGCAACATTATTGGTGTTTGTGGGAGAAGGCTTTTTTTCTTTGCTGCCCTCTTTGGCAGCCTTGCCGCTGCTCCAGTGAATCACCCAGCCAAATCCCATTATACCACCGGGGTTGGGGTCGCAGGAACCATCAAAGTTCATTGTATCCATGATATGTTGAAAGCTGGTCATTACTTTTGTATCTTTAGGTTATAAAGTTAAAATAATGGTTCTGTCGAAATCCTTTCTTTATTAATAAACCACAGATAAATACGAATGCACTTACCTCCTAATGAGTTGAGTGTATCTGCGGTTCACAAATTATTGATAATAGGTTTTCTACAGAGCCAAAATAGTACAAAAATAAATGATACAGGCATTGCGTACATCATCTTTTATTCACAGTCATATAATGTAATCATGTATCATATAGACTTAGATCATGTACTGTTTTGACTATAGAGCAGATCATGCATTGTATAGAGCTGCAAATTCCACAAAATCATAGAAATCAACAATACCATTATCATCAAAATCAAATACAGACAGGAAATTTGCATCAGACGATCTTGAATTATAGGCTCCGGCAAATTGTACGAAGTCATAGAAATCAATAACCCCATTCCCGTCGAAATCTCCTTTCACAACACCTGAGGGGCCTGAAGATATCACTTCCAGTGACCAGATCACCGAATCACTTTCTCTGGAACTTACAGCATTGGCTTTTATGTCATAGCTTCCCTGTGCAGGTGATATCATAGTAAAGGAGGAGCTTGTAACAGCCTTATCCGTCCTGACAACCGTACCGTTAACCAGCCATGTGACATCGCAGATATCACTTGCATGCACGCTAAAGAACTGATCATCACCTTCTGAGCTTAGAGTTCTTAATAGCGGTTCAAAGCCTTTTATTGAAAAGGGAATCTGAGCCTCTGCATCCGGATCCCATCCGAAGTTCTGAGTATACATGGCAGTGTTCTGATATGAGTGATATTCTCCCACCCATATACCTATACCTATCTCATTGTAATCAGCATTCAGTATATTGGCCCTGTGACCGGGGGAGCTCATCAGGTTATTGTGTGCCTTTACGACATCCGGAGGAAAGTTCATGGCAATGTTCTCGGCAATACGGTACACAGGATAACCGCAAGAGCTTATCCTTTCTGAGAAATGTGTACCATCATATGAATCGTGGGAAAAATAATCCATGTCTATCATCTCTTTGCTGTGCTCCCTGGCAACCTGGGTCAGTAACGGGTTGAGGGTAAGAGGCTCAAGACCATGAGCTATCCTTTCGCTGTTGATCATGTTCAGCATCTGCCGTTCCTGTGCTTCATAGCTGGTTTCTGCCAATGCAAATGTTGTTAAACATGACAGCAGCAGAATAAAGATGATAATAATTCCTGATAGCTTGTACGTTTTGTTCATGACATGATCCCTCATCGGAAATTTTCATGCTAAGGTTCTTTTACAGAAAAAGTATCTGATATGATATATGCATTCTTATATAATAATTTGAAAGGGATAATTACGTTGTATGAAATTAACATCAAGAACCAGAATTAAAAAAGAATTGATATGCGAATATGCACACTGAATTATCAAGAAATATAAAACGCTTTAGCCAAAGAGTTTTTATTTCCTGCTCGCCCAGATATAATGAAACAAAAAAATGGAACATATAAGAGTGGAGGGATCTTGTGGAAGAAGATAGGATATCGTATCATGATTCAGTGCGTACAGTGTACAAAAGAATAAAAGAGGACGGTATGACCAATATATGGGACCGTTATGAAGCCCAGGGGATGGGAGGCAACCCGGACAGGAGATGTACCTTCTGCCAGGGGGGCATGCGTTGTGATCTGTGCTCTAACGGACCATGCCGTGCTGATGCCGCTAAAGATAAAAGAGGAGTCTGTGGAATAACTGCAGATGGTATGGCAATGCGTATGATGCTGCTGCGCAATGTCATGGGTGCCTCGACCTACCAGTACCACACCAACCAGACCATAAAGACATTGAGAGCCACTGCAAAGGGTGAGACTCCCTTTAAGATAAGCGAGGAAGACAAACTGAGAAACTTTGCAGGCAGGCTGGGCGTGGATAACAGTGGTGATGTGAATGACCTTGCCCTGAGACTCTGTGATTTCGTGGAAGCTGATTTTACCAGGGAGTACGGAAAGCCCAGCAGGATTGTGGAGATGCTTGCTCCCCGGGAAAGGCAGGAATTGTGGAAGAAGATCGGCATCTTTCCCGGAGGTATACAGACCGAGATACTCAGGTCAACAAGCTCTTCCCTGACAAACGTGGACGGGAACTATGTCAGCCTTGCATTGAAGGCCATGAAACTGGGAGTTGCCATGGCATACCAGAGCCAGATAGTCAACGAGTACTGCCAGGATATTATTTTCGGATTACCCCGTCCTCACAACATGAGGGTTGACCTGGGAGTGCTTGATCCTGATTACGTTAATATGCTGCCTAACGGGCATGAGCCTTTCCTTGGCTTTGCAATGGTGCAGCTTGCCCGAAAGCCGGAGTGGCAGGACAGGGCAAAACAGGCCGGTGCAAAGGGTCTTCGCATAATTGCCAACATCGAGACAGGCCAGGAAATGATACAGAGATGGGCCATGGATGATGTGTTCTATGGATTTACCGGGAACTGGATCATGCAGGAAGCAATAATGGCCAGCGCTTGTGTGGATGTGTTTGTCGCAGACATGAACTGTTCCATGCCCATCGACCCGATGTATGCTGAAAGATACAAGTTCAGACTGATTCCCGTAAGTGATCTGGTATCATTTGAGGGGGTCAGTGAGCGCCTGGATTACATACCTGAAAAGGCAAGCGAGCAGGCAGCCCGATTGCTGGGGATGGGAATAGATAATTTCAAAGAGCGACATGGCTCCGTTACACCTGTCACAGGCCTGCCGCTAAGTGAAGCAGTTGTCGGGTTCTCCACCGAAAGCATACTGGAAGCCCTTGGAGGAAAACTGGACCCGCTCCTGGATGCTATCAAAAGCGGAACCTTACGCGGGGTTGCGGGGCTTGTTTCATGTACTACACTGAGGGATTCCGGACAGGACAGCCACAGCATTGCAGTTGCAAAGGAACTCATAAAAAGGGATGTACTTGTACTCTCCATGGGATGCGGCAATGCAGCAATGCAGGTTGGCGGCTTGTGCAGTCCACAGGCAAAGGAACTTGCAGGTCCCGGACTCAGGTCCATATGTGAGGCGCTGGGAACTCCGCCGGTGCTCAGTTACGGGACATGCACTGACACAGGCAGGATAGCTGACCTGATAGCTGCGGTTTCAGCAGGTCTTGGAGGTGTTCCCATACCTGATCTCCCGGTGGTTGCCACGGCTCCTGAGTACATGGAGCAGAAAGCTACAATTGATGCTGTCTTTGCACTGGCACTGGGACTTTACACGCATGTGAATCCGATTCCTACGGTAACCGGAGCACCAAACCTTGTGAAACTGCTGACAGAGGACTGTAAAGACGTTACAGGCGGGGTCTTGAGTGTGGAGACCGATGCAGTGAAAGCAGTCGAGCTCATGCTTGAGCATATAGAGCAAAACCGCAGGAAACTTGGAATATGAGACAGGGGCTGAAAGCTGGATCTGATAGTCGGCTATAAGGACAGAAAGAAGGGGTTAAGAGGAGATAAGATGGATCATGATAAGACCACCGGGGACATGGATGAACATGTAATGCATGAGTCAATGCATGAAAATGAAATCCATCAAGCTCACAAAGGCAATCAGGATCATCAGGAACATAAAGGACATGCAAACCACCATGAAATGATGGTGCAGGATTTCCGGAAGAGGTTCTGGGTATCGGTTATACTTACAATACCGATACTTTTGCTCTCACCCATGATCAGGCAGTTCCTGCATTCGATATCCGGGATCATTATCCCCTCCTTTACAGGGGATACTTATCTTCTTTTTGCATTTTCCACATTGATCTTCTTCTACGGGGGATGGCCTTTCCTTAAAGGGATAATTGAGGAGCTCAGGTCAAAGAATCCCGGTATGATGACACTTATAGCTGTTGCCATCACAGTTGCGTACAGCTACAGCAGCCTGGTGGTCTTCGGACTTGAAGGCAAGCTCTTTTTCTGGGAACTGGCAACACTGATAGACATCATGCTGCTGGGACACTGGCTGGAGATGAAGTCTGTTATGGGCGCTTCCATGGCCCTGCAGGAACTGGTAAAGCTCATGCCGGCCGATGCCCACCTGATAGGCTCCGATGGAAAAA
Organism: Methanolobus sp.; assembly: GCA_029762595.1. Taxonomy (GTDB): domain Archaea; phylum Halobacteriota; class Methanosarcinia; order Methanosarcinales; family Methanosarcinaceae; genus Methanolobus. The sequence goes on from JARVGJ010000020.1 coordinate 9,000, forward strand.
TGGAAGATGTACCTGTAAACCAGCTTAAAATGGAAGATAAGGTCCTTGTAAAACCAGGGGAGAAGATCCCTGTAGATGGTGTTGTCCTGGAAGAGCAGAGCTCTGTGAATGAAGCAATGCTCACAGGTGAATCAAACCCCGTTCCAAAGGAAACAGGGGATGAAGTTATAGGCGGGGCTGTCAACGGAGAAGGTTCTCTGACAATTGAAGTACGCAAGACAGGGAAGGAATCTTTTCTGTCCCAGATGCTTGACCTTGTATCACAGGCCCAGCAAAGCAAATCCAGAACGCAGAATCTTGCCGACAGGGCAGCCTTGTGGCTTACGATAATAGCCCTGACAGCCGGAACACTCACTTTTTTCACCTGGCTGAGATTAATGGATACAGATATTGCCTTTTCACTTGAAAGAGCGGTGACTGTCATGGTCATCACCTGCCCGCATGCACTGGGACTGGCAATCCCTCTTGTTGTTGCTGTCTCATCTGCCATAGGTGCCAGGAACGGTCTGCTTATCAGGAACAGGGGGCCATTTGAAAGAGCACGGAACATAGATGCGGTTATCTTTGACAAGACAGGTACCCTCACAAAAGGGGAATTCGGCGTCAGTGATGTTGTCCCTTTAACCGGAAATATGGAAAAGGATGAAATACTGAAATATGCCGCATCCATAGAAGCAAACTCCGAGCATCCCATAGCCAAGGCCATCCTTGATTCATCGGATGGGGTCTACAAGGTCGAAAACTTCAATGCAATTGCCGGGAAAGGAGCGGAAGGAGTAGTAAATGGAAAGGAAGTCAAAGTGGTAAGTCCCGGATACCTGAAAGAGAAAGGTATCGATTACCAGGAAGGGCGACTGAAAGATATTGACAACACAGGAATGACTGTGGTCTTTGTATTGATCCAGGGAGAAGCTGTCGGGGCCATTGCACTGGAAGATGTGATCAGGCCACAATCAAAGGAAGTGGTCAGCAGGCTGAAGGATATGGGCATCAAATGCATCATGCTTACAGGTGACCGGAAACATGTGGCTGAAAGAGTGGCCGGGCAGATCGGCCTTGATGAATACTTTGCAGGTGTCCTTCCAGATGAAAAGGCCTCCAGGATAAAAGAAGTACAGCAAAGGGGACTCACTGTTGCAATGGTGGGTGATGGCATCAATGACGCACCTGCCCTGGCACAGGCAGATATCGGAATAGCCATTGGTGCAGGTACCGATGTTGCAGTGGAAACAGCGGACATTGTCCTGGTAAAAAGCAATCCTCTTGATGTTGTTGCAAGCATAGAACTCTCCCGTGCCACATACCGCAAGATGCTGCAGAACCTTTTCTGGGCCACAGGTTATAATGCACTTGCAATACCACTGGCAGCCGGGGTGCTTTACCAGCAGGGAATACTGCTCTCACCTGCCGCAGGGGCTGTACTGATGTCCCTGAGTACCATCATCGTTGCAATCAACGCCAGGTTACTATCAATTGACAAGAACATGAGTATCGATTAATTTCAATATATATATAAATAAAAATGTACAATATATTGCCATGGATATCCTGATACCGGACATTGTTGATACGGCCCTTATAAGTGGTGTGATATCACTTTTCATTTTTGCAGACATACTGTTGAAGAACTATCTTAAAATTGATCTTAAGGAGGTCGGAGCTGACCTTGCTATCGGTGCATTTGTTATCCAGCTTGCATTCCTTGCAACGTTGCTAACTGATCAGCAGATGGATCATTTCAAGTATAACGTAATCCTTGCTATCTGTTTTGCATTCTTCTGGCTTTTATGCCTCTGGCTGACAGCTAAGGGAAATGTTTTAACTGAAATGTTTTCCTACACCATCGGAACATTGTCTCTTGCAGCAGCAACCATGCATTTTTTGGGAAGTTTCAAAGCCACGGGCATGATGTTGTTGTTTGCATACGCTTTTGTCCTGTCTGTTGTGGCCTTCCTTCTGGCAGACTATCTCAAAAAGGAAGCAGTCAGATCGGATCTTGAGAAACTTGTTAAAGACCTGCAGATCTATGATATGAACGAAAGTTACAGGAAACTGGCAGCCGGAAAAAGAAATACAGATCCGCTCCAGCCGCTTATCGACGTTATCCGCGGGGCTGTCAGGAATAATAATGATATGCTTGCTATCACAGGTATCCGGATAATCCCTGAGCTGGCTACAAAGGTCCTGGCCTTGGGTGCTAACAATGGCTTGATCATAAAACATCTCAATATGCATCTTTACCAGATAGCCATTCTTGCAGATCATGAAAGGAACCGATACGTACTGATGGAAACCATCGATGCTTTCGGTTCAATGGGAAAACAGTGTTCTATGGCAGGTATGGATGATCTCACCCTTCATACCATCAACAATATAAACAGCTTTTTTGAAATGCACAGAGAAAGAGGGTATTTCCCAAAGCCTGATAAACTGGCATTGCTGATGAACTCAAAAAACCCAAAGGACATTATTAACATCGCCAGGAAGAAAACAATAGCTACCCCACTGCATAAGCTTGCAATAGCTATTGGTGACATCGGGACGACATCTGCAAAGAAAGACATGCTGGACCCTACTGAAAAGTCCGTGGTACTCCTGAAAAGAATAGCCCTTGATGCTGCAGATAACAGGGATAAGGCTACCCTTGATAATATCAGGAAGGTACTTTTGGGGCTTGCGGCAACAATTGATAATAAGGATCTTGAGAGTTTAAAAAGACTGATGATCTATGCATTGAGGGACATAGGAATAAAGACCGTTCAAAAGTCCCATGACCGGAAAAAGCATGAATGCCTTGACAGGGTGATAGAGGCTTTGAAAGAGATAGGAGAGGTCTTCGGGGACGATTCCATCCCTGATGTGGCAGCAGCCCTGAAGGATATAGGAATAGTTGCCGCAAGAATGCATGCCGATGAAAAGGTCACTCAGGTCATTCCGGTAATGGAACATTTCTGTACGGTTGCGGCACAAAAAAATCTGGGGGACCAGGCTTCACAGGCTGTGCATGGGATACTTGAGGTCTGCGAGATATCCATACGCGAACAGATGGTAGAATCCACCGCAAGTTCCTCAAAGAGCCTTGCAAAGCTTTCAAGGATCGAATGTATCTCTGTTATTGTCAACGATGCCGTATTTGAGATAGGAAAGTACAGGGAAATGGACAGGGAGATGTTCGCACTTTTTGATAAGACCTACCGCAAGTCGGGCGGGAGGTAGACTTCTCTTTTCGAAGATTATATGTATTGTAATTGTCTTGTATTACTGCTATAGTCATGTTGGCATGCAAACATGTCCCAAACTATAATGTCTGATATGTCGACTTAAAGTTCAACTTAAAGCAAGGGATTATTATGGAAATCAACGGAGTAGAAATCGAAGATACTTTTGCAGAAGCGTTCCCGATCAAAATAGCAAGAGTGCTTATCACCGCAGCAACAAAACGCTGGGCTGAGGTAGCTGCACTTGAAGCAACAGGATTTGGTACATCTGTTATTATGTGTCCTGCTGAGGCAGGTATTGAGAAATTCGTGGGTCCTGATGAGACACCTGACGGAAGGCCCGGTGTTTATATACAGATCTGTACCTTCGGATACGATGCACTTGAACACCAGTTACTTGAGCGCCTTGGCCAGTGTGTACTCACAGCACCTACAACAGCGGTCTTTAACGGGCTTCCTGATGCTGAGAAACAGTTCAACGTAGGTTTCAAGCTCAAGTTCTTCGGTGATGGTATGGAATCCGAGACCGAGCTAGCCGGTCGCAAGATGTACAGCATCCCTATAATGGAAGGTGACTTCCTCGTGGAAGAGAACATCGGCGCTGTTGCAGGTATCGCAGGCGGTAACTTCTTCATCTTCGGTGACAGCCAGATGACAGCACTCACAGCAGCAGAGGTTGCGGTGGAAGCTATCAAGGACATGGAAGGTACTATCACTCCATTCCCAGGCGGAATCGTTGCAAGTGGCTCAAAAGCAGGTTTTAACAACTACAAGTTCATGAAGGCAACTGCAAACGAGAAGTTCTGCCCATCCATCAGGGACAAGGTCGAAGGCACCGAGATCCCAGAAGGTGTAAAGGCAGTTTACGAGCTTGTCATTAACGGCCTTGACGAGGATGCTATCCAGAGAGCCATGAAGGCAGGCATCGAAGCAGCTGTTGCCGTCCCCGGTGTCTCAAAGATCACCGCAGGAAACTACGGCGGAAAGCTCGGAAAGTACCAGTTCCACCTGAAAGACCTTTGTTAAAGGTTCTTTCTTTTTTCATATTTTTGCTTTTCTTTTAAATAACTATCTTCTTATCCTTAATCCCTGTTCAAGCGTTAATTATACCTTAAGTGCATAATACGACTGATACATAATGGTACAAATAGACAGGCTTAGCAAATTACTGAGAAACACCCCACTTAACGCATTTACCGGGTGGGCAATGGTAGTACTGCTTTTTGTGCTTGGGATTGTTAACCTGATGAACGGAAGGCTCACATGGTTTGCGCTTATAGTTCTTGTTATCTGCATCATAATAGCGCCTGCGTTGCTATTGCGCAAATTCTCTGTCATGCCATCCTGGTATTTCGTTGTACTGGCAATAATACCAATACTTGGCAGCACCACAGCTTATTATTTATTTCTCACGGCCATACCTGTTTATTTCTCAGTGGCAACTATTGCACTGCTGCTGGCAGCGGAGATCAGCTGGTTCACATCTGTGCGCATGCACTATAAGTTTGCCATAGTCCTTGTGGTAGTCACAACGCTTGCAATGTCAGGACTGTGGCACCTGCTGCAATGGCATATGGATATTAGTCTGGGTACTTCATTCCTTCTTGATGGGAGAACGTCTGAAGAGATCAATGCCCATGTAATGTACAGGTTTATTTATGCAACAATAACCGGTATTATTGCAGGACTGTTTTTTGGCTGGTACTTTAAAAAAGAGCGCCCTGGGGAAAGGATCGAACTTCCACCACAGGGATCAATGAAGACACCTGATTTTCCTTCAACTGTACCCCCTGCACCAATCTACAAACTTCTTGGCATGTCAGATGAGAAACAGAAACTTGCAACAAGGATTATGCAAGCAGGACTTTTCATGTTATTTATGGTTGGAATTGGCATGAAGGATCTGCACACTACCCTGAATGCAATTGCCGGGCTTGCCATTACATTCGTCCCTGCCATTATAAGAAATAAATATAGTATTGTCCTTGACCCCGGGCTGGCCCTGTGGATCACACTTGCGATCTTCCTGGATGTTCTTGGAACATTTGCATTCTACAATAATATAGCAAGATGGGATAACTTAACTCACACTGTATCAGCCATTGTCGTAGCTGCTGCAGGTTATGTGCTGATAAGATCCATAGATATACACTCAGATAAGATATACATACCTCCCAAAGTACTGTTCCTTTTTATTCTGCTATTCATACTTGCAACCAGTGTACTCTGGGAAATACTGGAGTTCCTTACCGATGAAATGGCTAAGGAACTTGGCATCAAGGTTTTTTTGATCCAGCACGGTATTAACGATACAATGACAGACATGTCATTCAATTTACTGGGAGCCATCCTTGTAGCTATCTGGGGCACTGCCTATCTTTCCGACATATCCTACAGGCTTGCGGATAAGTTCGGGGAGAAGGCTGCTAAAAAGAAGGAATAAAATTTTTTATGATAATGTCAGTTTTTTTAGGGTTTTCTGCCAATATGATCATCCCATGCCAAGGGACATGAGTCCTGCACTTATACCGGTCTGGATGACTTCCTTGGGGTTAATTCCTGTGACCTCAAGCATCACATAGACTCCCAGGAACGTTCCGACAACGCTGCCAAGATTTGCAAGGGCAGCCACCATTACCACACGAAAGAGATTGTTCTTCATCATATCGCCAGTGGTTTCGATCTCAACAAGCTCTTTGAAATCATCGGTGGTTGGTTTACGATATTTTGCCTCTGTCAGACCCGCGAACCATCCGGCTGCTATCATCGGGTTAAGAGATGTGAGCCATGCAACCGAGAATGCTGTAAGCACTGAATACGGATGGCCTCTTGCTATTATGGCGCCGGCAGCGCTGAGCACTCCGTTTATGATGAACCACCAGGCAAATGCGATGGCAAGGGTTTCCAGGGGAACGCCTGATAGTATCAGCAGGGCAAATGTTCCAAGAGCTAACGCAACAATAGCAGCTCCGAAAAGTTTTAGTATGTTAAAGCGTTTTTTCGGAGCCTCTGCTGCATAATTGATCCTGGGGATAGTCTTTGGATTCTCAAGGTAACGCTGGATACCTGCTCTATGGCCTGCACCAATTACAGCGACTATCTTCCTGTTGCCACTGGAAGCCGCCCTGATGAGATTATTGGCCATGTATGCGTCCCTTTCATCTATGAGGACCCTGACAGCATTGGGGGATGATTCCCTGAACTCTTCCACCAGCATGGAGACCACATCCTTATTTGTGATGGTGTCCATATCGATGTCCTTGGTGCCACCTATACCCAGGACTGCTGCAACAAGACCTGCAAGCATCTTCAGTTTCTCGACAAAACCCATCTTGCTCCAAAAACGCTGCAGGGTTATCTGTACATCCCTGTCTATCAGAAGTATCTGCGCACCGCTTGCTTCGGCAGCCTTGATAGCACTTATCATCTCAGCACCCGGCTGCACACCCATCTGGTCCGCGAACTTTTTCTGTATATGGGCCAGAAGCATATGAACAAGATAGAAATAGACCTTGCCCTCTTTTAAGAGTTCTTTTACCGGTATGTCACTGTTCTTTACATTGCCTTTGATGGCCTCATACCTGGACCTGCAAAGCTCAACTGCAACAATGTCCGGTTTTTCCCTTTCTATCGCTGCATTGACTTCCCGGACACTCTTTTCAGAAACGTGGGCTGTACCGATCAATATTATCTCGGTTGGCTTTTTAACATCTTCTGGCAGTGATCCAAAACCTTGCCCGTTTGATGTTGAGCCGGCTGTTGATTCAGGTTCTATTAGCTCTTTTATCACCTCTATCTCAGAAGGACCTGAGCTTGAGAATGAGGAATTTCCCGCAGAGTCCTTAGAATGCAGATCATCATCCGTACTACTGTAATCATAAATTGGGTCATTCTGCTGTGAATCACTTAAATTATCATGTTTCAATGTAGATCCTCTTTTAAAGATTAGAGTTTAAAGATTAGAGTTCGTTCGATAACATCAGCAACCTCATAAGGTCCGTTCTGGAAAGGATACCTTTAACAGTCCCATCATCCACTACCAGAACACGTCCTATATTGTTCATAGTCATCGTTTTGAAGGCTTCTGCCGCATTGGCACTCAAAGGAAGGGAGATCACATCCTTTGTCATTACATCAGATACAAGATTAGCATAGCGTTCATGGGGAAGAACGTTACGTATATCTGTAAAGGTCACAATACCTTTTAAAGAATTGCCCTTTATCACAGGATACCCCAGATGCTTGTGCTCGAACATGAAATGAGATAATTCCTCAACTGTCATCTCAGGGTGAACCGAAAGCACTTCCTTTGTCATCACATCTGCAACCTTATACTTTTCAAGGCTTACGGTTACTGTCGTTGACTTATCTTCTTCTGAAGCACCGATGTACACAAAAAGGGCTATCAATATAAGCCATGCATTAAAGAAAAGACCTATTATTGCCATAAAAAAAGCAAACATTTTCCCAATATAAGCAGCATAGTGGGTTGCCTTTACATAGTTCATTCTTTTTGCATACCAGGCACGCAGGATCCTTCCACCATCCATGGGGAAAGCAGGAAGCAGATTAAAAACTGCCAGTACGATATTAATGGTACCCAGTATACCCACCATGAGGTACACAGGTGTATTCTCATATGATGGCACGATATTAGCTGTCACTATGTTCAGACCAAGCAGACCAAAACCTATTATAAGACTTACCAGTGGTCCGGCAAATGCCATCTTTAATTCCTGTGAAGGCTCCCTTGGGATCTCTTCCATGGAGGAGACTCCGCCAAATAGTAACAACGTTATATCCTTTATCTCAACTCCGTAGCTTTTGGCGATATAAGAGTGACCCAGTTCATGGAGCAGTATGCAGCCGAATAAAAGTATTGTTGTCAGCAGGGATAAAGCATAGTTCATTGTAGTAGAACTAATATCTGCAAAGCCATATGGTTGCGGGTTTGTTGCAAAGACAAGGGCAAAAACAGGAAGTATCAGCAAAAAAGTGATATGAAGCTTGATAGGAATTCCCATGATGCTTCCGATCTTAAATGAGCTTTTCATGACACCATGTTAGATGGGTTAATATTTATTATTATCTTATTGGAATGAGTTTAGTTCCGATGATATCTAATTAGCTCCAAAATCCTCCCATTATAATTAGACATATGAACTTCAATAACCTTCAAAATGAATTCCTCTTCGTAAACTCACTCTGCAGTTCTGTAAGTACAAGCAACTGCTACGATACAAAACTCAGTAGAGAACAGAATTTCCTACTCTCTGCTCTAAGTCTTCTGATATCAAACTTGAGCACATCCTGAATGTGTCCAGCTTTTGCTTCATACTCTCCTCTTTTTTTAACACTTTCACTCTGAATACTTTCACCCCGCTTGGTGCAGGATTATATGTAAAAAAAGAGTACTTTCAATTACGACAGGCGAGATGAACACACGCCTTACACGCTTCAAGGCCAGGTGTCATCGAGCCTTATCCCCTCAAATAGAAGACAATTTCATGACCTTAGAACCTCATGAAGATCCCGCACAAAAGAACCGATAATCTCAGCTGTCACATGAGGCATTATCACAAGACGCAAGCAATGTGGATTCTGGGTAATTGATACTTGCCAGTTGAATTCCTTTGCCAGCCTGTTTCTCACAAGATCGGCCTCTGGAACTTTCAGTGCAACTACATTCATAACAGGCTCTATCAGGGGATAGACCTCAATCCTTTCAAGTTCCTGCAAAAGATAAGCAGTTAATTCCATACATTTAGATACCGTTTTTCTGTAACCTTCCTGACCAAGATAATTAATAACTGCCCAGGTTGCTGCCACTGAAGCTCCACTCCTTGTTCCCGTAAGTGTGTATTGGGTAGAAACTGTCAAGTAGGGTGTGTCTGCTTTAAGGCCCTCGAGTTGTTCGGATTCCCTGAAGAGCAGGACACCTGACGGTATTGTACTCAGGCCCATCTTATGAGGATCTATTGCAATGGAACTAACTCCAGGTAATTTGAAATCGAATTCATAGACAGCATCAAGGAAGGGAAGGACAAAACCACCAAAAGCAGCATCTACATGCAGGAAGATATTATTTTGGAGGGCAATCTCAGAAAGCCTTTCTATTGGATCGATCTGGCCAAATTCCGTTGAACCAGCTATAGCCACAAGACCTATGGTGTTCTTATCTATAAGATCCTCAACAGAATTAACAGACACTTTTAAGTTTGTATCAAGACTGGCTTTTCTCAACTCGATGTCAAGGATATCCGAAACCTTGTCAAAGGAAAAATGAGCTGAATCCGGAACAACGATATTTGGTCTTTCGCAGCATGAAGCTGGTCTTGAAACATTTCTCATGGACCTTATAGCCTGAATATTGGATTCAGTAGCTCCAGTTGTCATGTAACCTGCTGCATCAGGATAATTCAAAAGCTGACCCAATGAACTTATCACCTGTCTTTCAAGCTCATACGTTCCTCTGAAAAGACCAAAATCACCCATGTTGGATTCGATAAAATCCATATGAGCTTCAACAGCTACCCTGTGAGGATACGTACACATGGAACTCAATACACGTTCATATTTCAGGTCCTGTCCTTTTGAAATTTTTAAAAGATCACGTATTTGAGCTTCAGATAGACCAGTTTTATTCATTTGCTATATCAATAAAAGAAGATACTTAAAACAATTGTGTTAGGGATTGTTTTAGAAGCTGATTGGAAAGAGATTTTTAAAATTTGACTAACTTTATATAATTTGACCGTTCTAAATTTTGGTTTACCCGATTTCGATTCTTTAATCCTGTTAACTGAACAGATATTGTTTTTAGGCTATACAGACCCCATTGTTTCAACTGGAACATTTGTTGTGGGAAAATCCGAATTTTTATCTGATTTTTTAAACATCTCAATATCCTTCAAGTTTTCAATTTAAAACTTCAATATAAAGTCAATGTCAAGTTTTTATTTTATGTCCTACCCCATTGTTTCAACTGGAACATTTGTTTTAGAAGAAAAGTTTCTGAATTTTGTTTATACTAAACAAAAAGCTTATATAGAAAGATATTGATATATACACTGCCATTTTTTTTTAAAATTATTAAAAAAGATAGTTATATCTTTTTTTTCTATTCCAGTTGAAATCTTAGGGTCACTGTCCTTTATAAAGTTTCCACTTGAAACCAAGGGGTCTCCATTCCAGTGGAAGCGTTATTTTTGTTTTACCTTATATAATCAAATTACTCCCAGCAAAAATAACAGCTTGATACTAATCGTTTTTTATATTCACCGTTATTTTTATCTCTATCTCCACTTGAAAGCAAGGGGTCTTAACCATAAGCATTAATAACCTCCCCTTCCATTGTATCGTTTGGAATGGAGAGAACAAATCCAATCTCATGATTGGTAGTCCTTACTCCCTTAAAAAATTAGTTTGGATGCAAATTTTGGATAATTCTTTGTTCTGTTCTGTTAAAAGGATTGGGTGAGATAAGTAAATGCAAAGTAAATCATTAGATGGACTGTTCCAGGAATTACTGGAAAATGAACCTATTTTCAAAAATAAAGAGGTTTTAAGGCATTCATATACTCCTGACTCCCTTGTTCACCGTGATGACCAGATCAATGGTCTTGCATCAATCCTTGTTTCAGCCCTTAGGGGTGATACCCCATCTAATATTCTCATATATGGTAAAACAGGTACTGGTAAAACCGCTGTGACAAGACATGTGGGTATAGAGCTGGAAAGAAAAGGTGAATCCCTCGGTATTTCCTGTAAGGTCGTTTATCTTAACTGTGAAGTTATTGACACTCAGTACAGGCTTCTTGCCAATCTTACACGACAGTTCGGTGAGGACGTGCCGATGACAGGGTGGCCTACAGATCAGGTCTTTTTCAAGTTCAAGGAAACCATTGATACTGAAAGGCAGGTTGTTATAATAATTCTGGATGAGATTGACAAGCTGATAAAGAAAGGTGATGATGTCCTTTATAATCTTTCAAGGATCAATACGGACCTGAACCATGCTAAAGTCAGTATGATAGGAGTTTCAAACGACCTCAAATTCACTGAATTCCTTGATCCAAGAGTTAAAAGTTCCCTTGGGGAAGAAGAAATAATCTTCCCTCCTTATGATGCTGACCAGATCAGTGATATACTTAATGAACGAGCTCAGATAGCCTACAAACCCGATGCGCTTGATGAAATGGTCATCCCTCTGTGTGCCGCCTTTGCAGCCCAGGAACATGGTGATGCAAGACGTGCCCTGGATCTTCTAAGAGTAGCAGGAGAGATTGCAGAAAGGGAAAACAAATCACTTGTTAATGAACAGCATGTTAAAGGTGCACAGGAAAAGATTGAGATCGATCGTGTTATTGAAGTGGTGCGCACTCTTCCCACGCAGTCAAAACTTGCACTTTACAGTGTTATGCTTTTGAGGAATAACGGTTATAAGAATGTTACCACAGGAGAGGTCTATAATGTCTACAGGCAATTATGTCTCCAGGTGGATATGGATATTCTCACACAGCGCAGAGTGACTGATCTTATGTCGGAACTGGATATGCTTGGTATCGTTAATGCTGTTGTTGTAAGCAAAGGCAGATACGGCAGGACAAAGGAGATTGTATTAAGCGTTCCAATAAACAGCACAAAAAAAGTGTTGTTTGAGGATTACAGGCTCAAACCACTGGAGCTCTTCAAGCCTGTACTCACAACCCAGTTGCACTTGTAAATTTGCTCAGAAGCTCGGTATCATCAATCTCAGATAACCTATGTAAGGTATCCTATAGCGTGCTACGCCTATTACCCATTCCTCTTTCACGGGCAACAAATAACTGACCTGGCCCTGCTGGTCGTAATACCTGTTAGTTATCTCATTGTCGCCCTTTGTGATATATCCTGGATGAGGTGCGGCAGGCCCACCTTCCCACATCTGCTCTCCCTCTTCAACATAGTACATCGCCCTGTGGATTATTGGAGTAACTCCTTCCTGCCCATAGGGTTTGTATAATATCACATCTCCATAGTTTTTAAACGAACTGTATTTTTTTGCACCCTCATCATATGTAATAACCTGGGTCCTGTCAATACTCTGGATGAAAACAATATCACCCACATTCATATGTGGTTCCATGCTGCCTGATTCCACAGCCACCATTGGTGTCCACATACCAAAGACCACCTGAGAGAAAGATGCAAATATCAATACGGCTAACAGGACAGTTATGATGTCCCGCGCAAGTGAAACAAAGAAATTATCACTTTCTTTGAAAGCATGAAAGGTTTCTTTTAAGCTCATTGTTCTTACCTGTATTCTGCCCATAAAAGAATGTATTTATGAGTTAAGGAATAATATTTGCAAAATAAAATGTTTACGCTTAAAAATGATTTTGTAAGTTCTTGTTATTGTAGTACCGATTGTAGTATATGTAGTATTGATTGTAGTTGTAGTATCGATTGTAGTATCATTATATTGCCTGTTGACTTAAGTGTAGTTGTAAGATTATGAATGAAATAGATATACTGACCGCTTTTATCGAAGAAGGGTATCAGATAAGTCCAAAAGCAGTAGACCTTATATGTTCTCATTGTTCCCCTCAGGAACTTGTTGCACATATACTTAAGAGTATAGATCTTTCAGTGCTTGTGATCGATGTCGAGCACATAGACCTCGAAGGTTTCAGTTCCACTGTCAAGACCGGGGAAAAGTTGCCTGCCTCCACTTATGGGAAGATCTCTGACTTTGAACCTGTAAATCAAAGACAGAGCCCTCTACTTTCCAAAAGTAGCTCTTCTGTCCACAATCAAATGTTCCCGGCAAGCAACCCGGGCAGCATATCTAATACTGTTAGTCCCGTTTCAGTTATTTCAGACATAACGGATAATTCCACCTGTGTAGGTGAATATATGGAATTTGTCCAGTTCTTCAGGAACCGTTACAGCAGGATCAGCGATATAATCAGAGGCAGGATCAATGCCCGTCCTATAGAGAGCCTGAAAAAGAATAAATCTATCAATTACAGGGGAAGCAAAGAGGCAGGTGAGATCTCTATAATAGGAATGATATCCGAGATAAAAAGCACAAGCAATGGACATAAGATACTGGAAGTCGAAGATCCCACAGGATCCTTCTCAGTATTGATACGCATGGCAGACAAGGAACTTTTTGAGCAGGCCAGTCATTTTGTGCTTGATGAGGTTGTAGGGTTTACGGGTAACCTTACAAACGATGGTAATCTGATGATAGCACAGAAGATAACCCTGCCAGATCTGCCCAACACGTGCATAAAGAGAAGTGGGAGCCATGGAAAAGCTATACTCACATCTGACATTCATGTGGGGAGTTCAACATTTCTGGAGGAGCCCTGGGAGCGTTTCCTGGATTTCCTTAACTGTGACACTGATAATGAAGCCATGATTTCCATTGCAAAGGAAGTACGTTACCTTCTTGTGGCAGGAGACCTTGTTGACGGGATTGGTATATACCCCGGGCAGGAAAAAGAACTCTCGATCCTGGATGTCTATGATCAGTACAAAAAGGCAGGTGAGTATTTTTCCAGGATACCCCGCCACATAAAGATCATCATATCTCCGGGCAACCATGATGCTGTGCGCCAGGCTGAGCCCCAGCCAAGATTAGGTGAGTGCATAAGGGAATATTTCCCGGATAACGTCACATTTGTCGGGAATCCTTCCATTGTTGACCTGGATGGTGTTAAGGTACTTCTATATCACGGCCGTTCCATTGATGACCTTGTGGCCTCGGTTCCCGGTGTCTCATACCATGATCCCACAAAGGCAATGGTGGAAATGATGAAGTTCAGGCATCTGTCACCAATATACGGAAGCCGTGTTTCCATTGCACCTGAAAAGAAAGATTATTTTGTGATCAGCAATGTCCCTGATATCCTTCATTGCGGGCATGTACACACTTTGGGTATTGAGTGGTATAAGAATGTCCTGCTGATAAACTCCGGCACATGGCAGGACCAGACTGAGTTCCAGAAAAGGGTTAATGTTGTTCCCACACCTGCACAGGTGCCTGTGGTAGATCTGGAAACCCTCAAAACGACCATACTGAAATTCAATGAGTGATCTTTTCAGTTATTGTTCTTCTTTTCCTTTATCTTCAACAGACTGTGGTTCATTGTCTGCTCAGGACATATGGTCACACAACGCTTGCAGCTTGTACCCAGGCAGTGCTGGCTGTCAATGTTGGCAAATCTATTTCCTTCTCTTTCCACTATCACAACTGCATCCTCAGGGCATTCCTTTTCGCATTTGTGGCAGAGTATACATTTTTCCACCGGTGCCTCAAGTATGATACCTATATCCTTGACTATATCCAGACCCATGTAGCCTATATCATCAATATCCCTGTAAACCCTTTTTTCGATTTGTACTTTATCCAGGTCTTTCGGGAATCCGGGGATATCCGACATATCCAGCATCTGATTGTACATATCATAAGGCATCCCTTGCTGCCAGGTAGCCAGTTCACATACGTATATATCCTTGAAAGTCTCACTGGTGGCCATCATAAGGTGATCTGCCTGTATCTTCTTTGCAATGGCGATAACTTCATTCAGCTTTGAACTGTCCAGAGCTATCTTCTTTGCAAGACCCAGGGAAGTATTACCAAACTGCACGATATTCGGGACAAAACCAGGAACTGAACCTATATGCCTTGCTTTGTTGGCATCAACATAGGTGCCTGTGGCCCCGGACATATATGCGTAGCTTAGATCCTCATATTTCATTCCGGATTCTACCATCAAAGTCATGTGTGCTGCTCTGATGGCCCCAATGGCTTTACCCACTTCTTCGACATCCTTATTGGTTATAATTATACTGTCACCAAGTATCAGCTTTCCATTGGGTAGCTCTGGAAGTTTGGTGATGAGGCCTTCTTTGATCGCAAGTGCTATTGTTGATATCACTCCAGTACCTGTCACACCCTTTGGTATCACCATGCAGCCTTCAATACAGTTCCCAGTTATAGGATCAACAAGTGGTCCTTTTATAGGTTTCATTCTATCGTCAAGTACGGTGAGCCTCCACCATTCCCCTTCGCTGTTCACATCACTGATGGCTCCCGGACCAGCAAGCATCCCGCATGCTATACCCTGGCCTTCTATAGCCGGACCTGCAGCAGCGCTTGCGGTTATTATCCTGTCGCCTATCTTCAGCGCCATTTCCGCATTGGTACCGTAGTCTGTTACAAGGCATGGTTCTGTCTGATGAATGAAATCGGTTTCAAGCATCATGGCAAGCGCATCTGCACCTATCTCATGCTTTATAGCTGGGGGAACGATGATCTCACAGTTATCCATTTCAAAGATGCCTTTGAAGAGTTCGTTTGCAGGGAATGTCCGTGCATCTCTTTTAACATCCTTTACACCAAGTGATCTCTTTTTGTTGTCTCCGGCGTATGCAAGGTCCCTTATTTCGATATTCTGGAACAATGACAGTTGTATAGGATTCCCACAGACTGCAATACGCTTTATTTCCTGAGGATTAACATCTAATTTCCTGAGTATTTCCTTAACTGTTTCAATGATCAGTTTGTGGGCAACATCAGCCCCTGTATTGATGGCAAAGTCAAGATGGTCCATCACGTTGCCACCCGGGAGCGGGTGACCCATGGTTATCACAGTCTTAACTGTCTCTTTTTTCTCAAGGTCGATCAGCTGGGACCTGAAACCACTTGTTCCAAGGTCAAGGGAAATCACATACATGTTATCAACACTCCGTTAATTTGGATTTATATTTGCACTCATTTTACTTAGTTCCGTATCTCAATTTCCTATCACTGAATACAGCATTGAAGCAACCCCTATCACAAGAGGTTCCATTACAAGGTCCACATGATACTTCTTTCCAATCTCAGGGGGTAGCCCGCACGGTATACCAGGTGTGGAGACAAGGCATCTTTCCTCGATCATGCCTTCAGATATTGTGTCTGCATTGGGTGTGGCCTCAAATACCATGGAGAACTTCTTCCTGTCATCGCTGCAGTAAGGTCTTATACCAAGTTCAGCAACGGCTTTTTGAAGGAATTCCCTGTTCGGGTCACAGGCATATACGTTAAAGCCTTTTTCAACAAGGTGCGCTGCTCCTGCATAACCAACCCTGCCAAGCCCGATAACAAGTATATCCTTTGAGTTTGCTTCTGTGAATCTGGAAGCGATGTCCGCATATATCACCCCTGTAGCTACATGATTGCTGACTATCTTCTCGTTGCGCAGGTTATGCGCCGTAAAAATATGATCATCAGCCATCATGATGATATCCGCACCCTGGGATACGGCCTCATAATATCCGGTAACATCAGGATGCTCTGTTACAAATCCCTCAAAACCGAAGTACTCAACGATGAACAGGAGTGATGATGTGAAATTACCGATAATGCCATTGCCTGCGGTTATAGGTATAATACCCACTTTCTCTGAACCTGGTTTTGTGCCGTAAAGAGATTCGCATATTCCCCTTACATCAAGCCCTGTAACTTTTTTAAGTATCTGATCATTCTGCTCAAGCTGCGCTGAAAGATTTTCCAGATCCTCAGGTGTCAATAGTGCCACTTTATTCCCCCTCCTGATACATTTGGTAATATCCGGCGATAAGCTCCATTCCTTTATGTCTCATTTTTTCAGCCTCCACAATTTCCTTTCCTACACTTATGAGCGTAAAAACACTGTTTTTTCCTTTCCTGCAGGACTTAAATATCTCAAGTCCTTCACTGGCATGGAACTGTATGTATTCATAACCCTGGGAGAGAACATGCTCGCCAACAGGTTCCAGTTTTCCGTTCTTAAGAAGAAGGTGCTCATAGATGCAATAGTTCTTTACGGGAGTGTTTTCAATTTCAGTCACACCTTCTGAGAATGCCTTGATGAGCAATTCCACAAGGTTGATACCTGTTGAATGGTATACAACCGTAGGTGTCTGGCTTGGGAACCTTGCATCTATCTCAAGTACTTTCAGGCCCCTGGGACTGTCTATTGCTTCAACATCCATTATTCCGAAAAGATTGAGATTCTTTGCCAGTTCATAGCATATTTTCCTGAATTCTGGATACTTTTCCATTGGAGTGACCATGTGGCAGTCGTAATTACTGTCAATGTGTATAAGCGTCTCCTTTACAACTGCAAAATGTTTTCCATCCCCGATCACCTCAAGGGAGACAACATCACCTTCCAAATATTCCTCTATGATCATCGAAGGATCAAGTCCTTCCAGTTCCCTGTTATCATATATTATTGAAGTTCCGATGCTGCTGCTCTCACAGGGTGGTTTTACAAAATAGGGTGGTTTTTCAGGTTTGTCTGCAGGAGCAGGGATCCCAATGGATTTGAAATAATCCTTTGATCTTTTCTTATCCATGCTTACATAGTAGGCATCAAAATCGAAAATGACGGGACATGTAAGCTCTTTTTGTATGCTTCTGAGGAATTCGATGGTCCTGAGGTTCTCATTCACAGGAATGATGGCATCAACATTTTCGCAGATCCTCCTGAGCTTTTCAGGCTCATGTATTATATCAAAGCAGTGAAAACTGTCAACCATGCTGCGTATCAGGGGCTGTTCCCTGCGGTCAACGAGTACGACATTGATACCGGCCTTGTGTGCCAGGTAAGTGACCTCAAAACCCTGTAATTTTCCACCGATGATACATATTGTGCTCATACTGGCACCACCGGTGTTTCAAATATTCCCGTGGATGCTTTTTTTATAAACCTGTGAAATTCTTCCTGGCTTGCAGGTTCCATACCCATGGCCTTCAGGCGTATAACAACACTTTTTGGGTCCCTGTCCCTTTCTTCAAGATCCCGGTCGTAGTTGACCACCCCTTCCAGTGAAGAATCAGAGGGTATTATGGATGTGACCACATTGGCACCTGCATTAAGGCGATGGACCATGCCATCGATACCCTCAAGGTCAAGAGAAGCTGGAATGAGTTTACCGGGGAATAAAAGTCTCAATACGGATATTATTTTCAGTTCACTAAGACTTGACTCCTGGCTGACTTCCTCAAGAGGGGTCCCTTCCTGTGGGACAAAGGTCATGACACGGACCATGTCAGTATGGCCTTGTTGCATTCCCCTGAGGGATCTTATGGTGGATTCGATGTCATTCCCCACACCTGTGAGTATGCCGTCTTCCACACAATAGCCGATCTTCTTGGCAAATTCCCTTGCGTGTACCCTTCTTTCAAACGACTGGCCAATCCTCAGTTTCCTGTAGAGTTCACGGTCATGGGTTTCCTGATACAGTGCCAGGAAATCCGCTCCGTTTTCATGGAGCATGCTCAGCGTCCTGTCATCCATGACACCCGGGGAGACCATAATTGGGAGCCCCAGCTCTTTTTTAACTGTTCTCACGATATCAACGAACCTTTCAGGTTCATTATGGAAGTAAGGGTCTTCTCCCATTGTCAGGTCGACCATGTGGATGTTCTCATTTTTCAGGGCCCTGCAGATATTAGCTATTTCTTCGCTATCCAGTCGGTATCGCTGTATATCATTGCATCTGTTATAGTAACAGAAGGCGCAGTTGTTCTTACAGTAGGTGGAGAAGTAGACGAAACTGTAGAGGAAAACCCTGTTCCCGAAGAAATGGTCCCTCACTTTTCTTGCCACATAATACAGTTTTTGAATATCACCGGTATCTTCCATGGAGAGCAGTTCCCTGAGATAGTCATCTGTGAGCTTAAGACCACGCACTATATCAGTTGCAAACCTGTCAAGCTGGTGGTCATCCATGTCCTTTATCATTATCATCGCCTCACAGGTTTATGCTTACTCCGTTGTAGTAGGATTCTGACCTGGCTGCGCGCTTGATGTTCTTGAAGTCATGTTTTGCCTTAAGCAGTCTCTCAAGACCAAAACCGGCTCCTATCCAGGGTTTATTTATTCCCCAGTCCATATCCATTGGTATGGGCCCTACAACTGCAGAGGAGAGTTCCATACTTTTGTACATGATATCGATGGTCTCACCATAGACCATGCAGTTGTCTGAGACTATCTCATATTCGATCCCAAGGAATTCCAGGAATTCTCCTATTATAAATTCCAGTTCATCTCGTGTGCATCTTGATCCCATCTGGCAGAAATTGAGCATTGTGAACTCTTCAAGATGACTGTTACCATCGGATTCTTTACGGTAGCAAGGGCCTATCTCAAATATCCTTACCGGATCTGGCAGTACATTGTCGAATTTGCGCAGGTGGTTGTACAGGCCAGGAGCAAGCATAGGGCGCAGGCACATGTTATCCCCAACCCTGAATATCTGCTCGGATAGCTTCTTATCCTCACCGACCCCCATCCTTTCCATATATTCGAAAGGTATGAGTATGGGTGATTTCACCTCAAGGAAACCCATATCCACAAAGAACTCAGTTATGTTCCTCTCAAGTTTGCCGAGCAGGTTCTCACGGCTGTTTTCATATATATTTCGTATATCTTTTTTCCTTTCATTGACAAGTATGGATTCCAGCTCGCCAAATGAACGTTTTTCCTTTGAGAATGATATCATCTCCCCTGGCCCCAGGAGTGAGAGTATCCTGGTCTTTTGCAGGGGTGTGAACTCGGTTTTCCTGGACTTTGCCTGGGGTTTAAAGGTCTTTGCAGGGGTTTTGGAAAGGCCAGTGCTGTTTTTTGATTTTAACTTCGTTTCCTGACCGATCGGAGGGCTGCTGGCTTGTACTGTTTGCGGCTTTGTTATTCCGGTCAGATCAGAAGAAGGGTTTATTCCTGTTTCCGGGGCCTTTGTAATCTGTTCTATTGCCTCAGACGCCGGCTTTTCGGGCTGCAGTCTGAAAGAGCGTATTATTTTGATCTCAGTTTCATTCTTTCTGGAGATCTTCTTTGAGAATTCATTGATCCTGTCCTCAGGCAGGCGACATTTCTTGCAGGGTTTGTTGAACTTATGGTTCCTTAAAGACCTTGCAGACCGGCTTGATCTTGAATTGCGTACGGTGATAACTTCTCCGCAATCCATTTCTATTCTTATGTATTTCTGGGATGTCTCACATTTTTTGATCCCGTGCAGGTATCCGTTACGTGATACCCACAGACCATTTTTGCTAATAAGTGTATCAAGTGTTTTTTTTTCCATGCTACCAGCTCCTGGATTATTACCTTTTTTCCAACCAATTCCTAAAATCCCAGGTACGCAAGTATCCAGCTGTGGTTCTTTTTGTTGATTGACATTTAATCTCTTCCTTTGATCCTATCATATTTGCTTTATTGTTAGTACATGCCTGTTTGCATTATCTTGCATCTTTCCGGATAGAGTTCTCGAAATAAATGCACTATGGAATCTAACCCATCGGCATATATATATATCGCTCATATTGATGGTATTTAAAACTTTCTAAAAAAGAGAGTGACTTATACTATATATAAATGACCAGTCTTCAGGAAGTGATAGGGTGCAGAATTTGCACCCCTATGGATATAGATCCGGTGGATAGACCGATTTCAAAGGTCTTTCTACCAAGATTAGCTCTAACACCGAGCTAATACAAAATAGATATGGATGATATATAGTATAATTCTGTGTAATTTGTAAGATGGAATGTGAATTGTAAAGGGACATGATTTTTGCTACCCTTCCATGGTATCAGGAAAAAATCTTAAAATGGCTTATGTTTCTTTTTTGTTATCCCTTTGAAGCAACTGGTAATTGTACAATGCTATCTCTATGGTAGTACGCAGATCATTTTCTTCAAAGGGTTTTAATATGTAACCACATGGGTTTGTCAGCTTGGCCTTCTGGAGGGTCTCATCATCAGCATAGGCTGTAAGGTAGACAATAGGGACATCCATCCTCTCCAGGATCTGTCGGGATGCCTCTATACCGTCCATATTTCCTTTCAGCATGATATCCATTAGTATAATATCCGGTGAAAATGCTTCAGCCTTGTTTATAGCTTCCTCACCTGTTGAAGCTACACTGGGTACCACATACCCAAGTTTTTTTAACCTGCTTTTAATTTCCAGCGCTACTATGTTTTCGTCTTCAACAACCAAGACTTTTATCTTTTCCATTTATTACACCTTCAATCAGAATTCTCTATATTGAATAAAATACTGAAAACAGTACCATGTTCTCTTTCTATTTCAATTATTCCATCTATCTGTTCCACAAGGATCATTACAAGTTTCAGTCCCAGAGACACATTACTCTCGATATCAATGTCTTCCGGCAGTCCGATACCGTTATCTTTTATCTGAAGCAGGATATTCTCATCTTTGCGCCGGATAATAACTTCTATCTTTCCACGCATCTCCTGCGGGAAAGCATATTTAAGGGCATTTGATACAAGCTCGTTTATTATCATCCCAAGAGGAAGCACCGTATCTATCGAGAGAAGAATGTATTCTGTACTGGTATTGATATGAACATGCTGTTTTTGGATTGGATAGGCATCCACAATGTTCTGAAGTAGTTTCTGGCTGTACTCCTGAATGTCAATTTCCCTGGAACTACCTGTCTTGTAAAGTTTTTCATGGACAAGCGCCATTGATTTGACACGGTTCCTGCTGTCAAGGAAAGCTCCCACTACTTTTTTATTGTTGAATCGTTCTGATTCCAGGAATAGAAGGCTTGATATGATCTGCAGGTTGTTCTTTATTCTGTGATGCAGTTCCTTCTCACGAACCTTATCTGCCTCCCGGAGTGCCTTTTCAGCCCTGATGCGCTCGTTTGTAGTCTGAAGTAATGTTTTGCGTGTCTCTTCTATTCCTTCAGTGAGCACTTTAAAGTCTCCTTCCCCATTAATAAACACTTCACGGGAAAAGTTATTTTCCTGAATGGATTTCAGCACTGCATTGGAATCGTCAATGACATCATCAAGATGTTGTGCCAGGTCATCCAGGGAATCCCCCATCTGTTTGAATTCTCCTTTAAGGGCCAACCGGCACCTTGCAGAAAGTTTGCCTTCTGACAGGGATTTACTCATTCGGATAGTTTCACGTATCGGAACGATGAAAGCATCAAGTATCTTGTTCAACCCCCGGGGTATATCCCGGAAATCAATATCAACATCAAGGTCAGCTCTTGAGTTCAGATTTCCGTTAACAGCATCCTCAGCTATTTCCCCGAAATCTGAAATGATCTTACTGATCGAATCTGTGATGGACACTGCAATAAAATAAGAGAGCATTAACATGAAAAATATAGATAGTGAGGATATCATTACCAATTCCACGGCAAGGATCTTTGAACCTGCGAATATCTCCTCTTTTGGGATAACAAGCAGAAAAGAATAGTTCCCTGTGCTTATTGGTTCATAGAAAACCACTACTTCCTTATCTGTAGCAGGATCCATGGTCTCGAAAGTGCCGCCCTTACCATTCTTGATATTGCCTGCAGCAGCTGATATTGCAGGATCATCAAAATCGTACAGGGTTTTTTTACTTGCCCAATCCCGGTATATGGGGTGAGTCACCAGCATTCCGTTGTTATCTGTTATGAAAGCATATCCGTTATCAAAGGCTTTTATGCTGCCCACACTCTTATCCAGGTACTCCAGGGATACATCTACACCTGCAATACCTATGAATTCCCCTTCATATATTATTGGGGAAACATAACTGACCAGGTATATACCCTGGTAAAAATAAGGGCTTGTAACTGTATCCTGAAGTCTTCTTTTTGTGAGCTGGTAATAGTCTCCGGAATTGTAATCTACCAGTGGCTCCATATCGATTTCCCCGTTGATGGTATTCCAGTAGGGAACGAACCTTCCGGTTTCATCGTGTCCGTAGGTTCCGGCGTATTCGGCATCCTTACCATCAAATGCATCAGGCTCAAATCCAATATAGATGCCCACTAAATTCGGATTATGGTACATCAGGTTGTTTAGCATCTGGTTGATTTCTTCCCTGTCCCTTGAATCATATTCTTCCAGGGAATGGGCAAAGGTCCTTGCTATTGCCATGTTCTTCTGCATTTCTCCGTCAAGCTGGTGTGATGATGCTTTAGCCAGTTCCACACCCTGAAGATATGCAAGTCTTTCAGCCTGATAATTCACCGTCGAGATTGTCACTGCAGTTGAAATACTGAGTATAACCAGGACGGCACCGACAATATATAACATCAGTTTTATCTTAAGAGGCACATCTTTCCATCTTTTCAATGGCATGGCCCTGTTCCTCTTTTAGAGAAAATGCTGTATTTTCCGGATTTTATCATGGATTTTCCCCTTGTTTACTGCAGCTCGGTCAACCTTATTGATGCCCTGTCCTTGTAGTAGCTGAAAAGCTCTCTGCCCCACTTCAGGGCATTTTCGTTGCTGCTAAATATATCCTGATGGTCATACCTGCCGTTCTTATTGAAGAAGCTTATAAGAAGCGTATTGTCTGTGACCGTGAATGCAGGGGGTGATATACTTTCATGTAAACAATATATCTCTGTATTGTTGAATTTGCTCATCTCACAGAATGTCTCGGGAAAATTCTCCTGAAGTGTCTCACATACACCTTCTGTCAATATCAGGGATACTTTCCCTCCTTTTTTAGCAACCGCATTATAAAGATAAAGTTGTTCCGGATAGAAAAAAGAGAATACTGACATTACATTCTCAGTTTTGGATGTAGAGTTAATGAATTTCTGGGGAAGCTGGAACATATGCCCCAGGTCCTGCTCGAATAATTCACAATCACCAAGTTCACCCAGTCTTCTGGCAAAAGTCCTTGGTATATTTGCAAGGTTACGGCTTGTCCAATAGGTACTATTGTTCTCGAACAGGTTTGTAAGACCATAGGCAGGTTTGGCATTTATACTTATAATCCTTCCAAGTTCGGATAGGACAAAAGTATCATCCTCCTGTGTTACCAGTCTTTCTTCCTTAAGTTCCTTCAAAGGAAGGTGCAGGGCACGCAGGTCCAGTTCAAGTTCGTTTTTTATTTCTTCGGCCGTTTTTGGTCCCAGGGTCAGAAGCATTAATATTTTTATTCTTTTCTGTGACAACCATACTATATCTACCAGTGGAAAGGATGACATTACGTTCCCTCTTGTTCAAAGATCAATTATCTGCCAGCAATTTAATAGCCATGGACCTTTTGCCATGATATTCAATAAGCTCTTTACCCCAGGAGACTGCACTCTGGTCAAAACTGAGGATATCTCTGTGTTCATACCTGCCGTCCTTGTTAAAAAGACTTAAATAAAGGAACTTTTCAGTAACACATAATATTGGTATATTGATTTTTTCCTCTGTCAGGAAAACATTTGATTTTGCAGATGAGAGCAATTTATCTGTGATATCTGGAAAATCTTTTTCCATTCTCTTGAATGCCTCAGGCAGCATGAACAATGAATATTCATCTGAGTTTTCTATTATCTGTGTGCAAAGTTTAGGATATGCCGGATGTATGTATGTTTTTAGCATCATGACCTTTTTGCATTTGAGAATGTTTTCCCTGAATTCTTTAGGATAATTGTATATATTGTGCAGATCAGGCTCGATCAAATAATAATGGCCAAGTTCACCTATCCTTTCAAGCAAATGGACGGGGATCCCTTTAAGATCCCGGGTATCCCAGAAATCCCTGTTCTCGTCTATTACCATTATAGTATCAAGGAAAAGCCTCATGTTGTCAACCAATAGTTCTCCTATCGCAGATAACTCCAAATTCTCTTTCTCTCCTACAACCAGGAAATCTTTTTTCAATTTTTTTATCTGGGGCATTATCTCGCGTGTGGAAAGGTTCAGGGACTTTTTTATATGCTCTATGTCCCTAGAACCTTCTGCCAGGAGAAATAAAATCTTGATTCTTTTTTCAGAAAACCATAATGTTCCGGTAAGTTCTAGCATGTGCACCCTTATTAGTTGTAATTTCCATTCCTTATTAAGCTATTTCGCTTATCTTCCCTATTCTTCATTTTCCCCAAATCAGCAACTCTATCTGAACAACATACCTGTGTACATTTCACAGGTAATCATCCAGATCACAGACTTACAGGCAAATCATATTCCATACGTTAAGTAGTATTCTCCTTGATAATCAACATTCCTTCCTGCAATATCAAAGGGATTGAACAATGACAATGTCTAGTTACATATCTTAGAACCGGTGAAAAATAACCAAGGGTCATTCTATATTTAAAAAAGTATAACGGTTGTTAGGAGGTATCCGGTTTTAGGGATACGTCCTCATTGGTTGTATCTTCTGATTGCCATTATTCGGTTTATTGGTCGGTAAGATGGGATACAGTAAGAAAATAGGAGAAAGAGGTAGTAAAATGTCAAATCAGGAAATATTAGACAAACTTAGGGACACAATAGTGACCCAGAACATCAATGGCTGCAAGGAAGCTGCCCAGGAAGCCCTGGCTGCAGGCATGAGTCCTGTAGAAGCTATTGACAAAGGCCTTGCCGTAGGCATGAGAATAATCGGTGACAAATTCGAGGCAGCTGAGATCTATCTTCCGCAGATCATGATGTCTGCAAAGGCCATGAACAATGCAATGGAAGTACTCAAGCCGGAATTGGAAAAAGTACAGGTTGGAGAGGGAACAGGTACAGCCATCACTTTTGTACAGGAAGGTGACATCCATGATATTGGGCACCGTCTTGTTTCGACAATGCTGGGTGCCAATGGTTTCCAGATAATTGACCTTGGAGTTGATGTTGCAAATGAGAAGATCATAGATGAGGTCAAGAAGAACAAAGGAAAGAAACTCATACTTGCAGGATCAGCTTTGATGACCACTTCAATGATGAGCCAGAAGGATACGATCGTAGCTCTAAAGGAAGAAGGGCTGAGGGATGATGTCAAAGTGATGTTTGGCGGAGCACCTGTATCACAGGCATGGATCGATGAGATCGGTGCAGATGCAACAGCAGAGAATGCTGCAGAGGCGGCCAAAGTGGCACTTGACCTGATGAGGAAATAAAGTGGGGTGAGAAGAAATGACATACAGTAGATCTTTAGATGTTTATGAATTCTATGAGCGTGCTAAGACTGGCGAGAAGATGTCCCAGGACGATTGGGATTTGATGGTAATTCCTTCAAAGACTGCAGAGCTCAAGCAGAAATATGGTCTGGACTTTAAGGGAGAGTTCGTTCCTACTGACATGGATATGGCAGAAAAGCTCTTCAAGGCAGGTTTTGAAATGCTCCTTGAAGCAGGTGTTTTCTGTACAGACACCAGCAGAGTTGTCAAGTATACTGAAGCTGAGATTTTAGATTCTCTTAACAATGTCCAGAGGGAATTCACACTTGGAACTGGAAGGGACCAGTCCTTTATCAGAAAAAGGAAAGTAGGTGACAAGAAAAAGCCACATGTCCAGGGTGGTCCTACGGGTGCTCCTGTATCTGAGAACATGTTCATGCCAGTTCACATGAGCTATGCACTTGAGAAAGAAGTCCAGACAATTGTCAACGGTGTAATGGCTTCAGTCCGTGGTCATGGACCTGTACCCGGTAGTCCTTATGAAGTGCTTGCAGCCAAGACCGAAGGTCGTCTGATAAAACAGGCATGTGCACTTGCAGGTCGCCCCGGTATGGGCATATAGGGACCAGAGACTTCCCTGTCCGCTCAGGGAAATATATCTGCTGACTGTGTCGGTGGCATGGTTAGCAGTGACAGCCACGAGGTCTCCCAGCTCAATGAGCTTAAGATCGACCTTGATGCTATCAGTGTGGTCGCACATTATCAGGGCAACAGTGACATCATTATGGATGAACAGATGCCTATCTTTGGTGGATACGCCGGTGGCGTAGAAGAGACTGCCATTGTTAATATTGCAACCCACATAAATGCTTTTGTAATGAACAATGCAAGCTGGCACCTTGACGGCCCGATTCACATCCGCTGGGGATCCACCAACACCCGTGAGACCCTCATGATAGCAGGATGGACATGTGCAGCCATTACAGAGTTCACTGACATACTTTCCGGTAACCAGTATTACCCATGTGCAGGTCCATGTACCGAGATGTGTCTGCTTGAGCTGTCCGCACAGTCCATTACAGACACTGCATCAGGACGTGAGATCCTCTCCGGTGTTGCATCCGCAAAGGGTGTTGCACTGGACAAGACCACAGGTATGGAAGCCAGGATGATGGGAGAAGTTGCAAGGGCAACAGCAGGAATGGAGATCGAAGAGGTCAACAAGATCCTTGATTCCCTTGTCAAGATGTACGAGGGCAACTATGCAAAAGCTCCTTCCGGAAAGACCTTCCAGGAATGCTACGATGTGAAGACCGTTACTCCTACTGCTGAATATCTGAAAGTGTATGACGGTGCACGCAAGAAACTTGAAGATCTGGGTCTGGTATTCTGAATGGATTGATCAAAGAACAAGATGGGCCGGCAATCTGATTGCCGGTCTACTATAAAGGAAAGGAGGTAGAATGATGAAAAATTTCGTTAACCTTGCATTGAAATTTTTCTTAATCATATTATTATTGAATATAATAGCTCCACCAGTTGCGGTTGCCCAGAGTCTTGAAGATATTTACAGCACTCCTACCGGGGAAGAGGGCCTAACTGCTGATACGTCTCATCTGGAAGACGAGCTGCATAAGTGGAACAAGAACATGGACGTCTGGTTCATGCTGATGTTAGTCGCATTCCTGATGCTTTTCATTAAGAAGTTCGAGTGGGGAGTGTGTCTTGCCGTGCTGCTTGTTACAGCTGGAAGTTTTATCACCTATATGGCAATACAGCAGTTCGTGTTCGGTCAGTTTGTCTGGACGCAGGACTGGACTATAATGGGTGTTTTTTGTGCTATTACGGTTGTGATAGCCATCGGGATCTTCCTGGGGACCATTAAGATGTGGCAATATTTCCTGGCAGGAATACTCTTTGCACCAGCATGGATAGCAGTTGAATGGTGGATGTTCAGCTATCTGGAAGGTGTGGTCGATCCCGGAGGATCAATGCTTGTCCACATGGTAGCAGCTTACTGGGGCTGGGGAGTCATATTAACGCTCAGGGAAAAGAGAGCTTTTGATGTACCGGTCTTTACGACCACGCACAGTGTGTCCTTTGTCTGGCTTGCATCCATGTTGTTGTGGGTACTTTGGCCCTCTTTCGTGACCGCATTACTACCTGCAGACCAGGTTACATGGGCGATGTTCACATGTTATATGGCGGGTCTGGGTTCGATAATCACGACCTATATATTCTGTATGATATGGCAAAAGAAGGTCGATCCACTGGTGTTCACATACGCTATGCTGGCAGGCCTTGTGGCTATCGGATCACCGCTGACTTCTGTTGATCCGTGGACAGCTCTTGGAATCGGGCTTGTTGCAGGTGCAATATCAGCTACATGTTTCATCAAACTGCATCCCTGGCTTTGTGAAAAGATGGGAGTGCTTGATGTCATGGCAGTAAACAACCTTCATGGAATACCCGGTATCTTCGGAGCTATATGCGGAGGTATATTTGCCGGGGCACTGATGGCCAACTTTGTAAGCCTGGTAGGTGTTTTAGTTATTTCACTTGTGACCGGAGGAATAACAGGTTTGATTATCAGGGCTACAAGAGGAGAGATGGAAATAGGTAGTATGATGAGTGACGGTGCTGACTTTGTAGGATGGAAGCCGGAGCCTGTTGCAACAGAGGATGGAAAAGTAGTTGTTCAGGATGCCTGAATCACTATTTTTCATTTTTTTTTAGATTACACGAATTTCATGATTTTTTCATGATCTATAAATGACTATAATGATGAAACAGAGGACAATATGGTTGAATATACTCCAAAAGAAAGGTTAGCACATGTGTTGACAGGTCAGTCAGTTGACAGGATGCCTGCTGTATCGTTCACACAGACTGCAACTGTGGAGCAGATGGAAGCTTGCGGTGCTTTCTGGCCCCAGGCGAACGATGATGCAGAAAAGATGGCAAAACTTGCCGAAGCGGGTCACACCGTTGTAGGATTTGAAGCGGTACGTGTGCCTTTTGACATCACCGCAGAAGCTGAGTTCTTCGGCTGTGAGATAAAGGCAGGTACAAAAGAGCAGCAGCCATCTGTTGTGGGTCATGTTGTAAAGTCAGTGGAAGATATCGAAAAGCTCAAGGACTATGATCTTGATCATGGAAGGATAGGCGTTGTCTGTGATGCTATAAAGATACTTGCTGATAAATACGGCAGCGAACTCCCTGTAATAGGGAGTATGATAGGCCCTTTCTCACTGGCTCAGCATCTCAATGGTGATGACTGGTTCATGGCTATCTTCACTGATGAGGCCTTTGGTCTTGCACTAATGGAATTCACTACCCAGTTCAACGTTGCTTACGCAAGGAAGATGGTAGAGAACGGTGCCGATACCATGGTGATCATCGATCCAACTGCCAGTGCGCAGCTCATTGGTGCTCAGTTCTATGAGAAGTTCGTTGTTCCGTACCACAGGAAAATAGTGGATGCAATGCATGAGCTCGATGTTGCTACGGTTTTGCACATATGTGGTGATACTACTCAGGGTTTGTCCCTTATGGAGGCATGTGATGTCGATGCCATCAGTGTTGACCAGAGCGTCAATGTATCAGATGCCATGGATAAGGTCAGCGAGGCAATAATAGTAGGAAATCTCGATCCTGTGAATGTACTCTGGAACAAGACGCCTGAAGTCGTGAAGCAAAAATCAAAGGAATTGCTTGATATCGGCGTTCCGTTGCTGGCTCCGGGGTGTGGTATTGTCAGTAAGACCCCCACTGAGAACCTGCAGGCAATGGTTGAAATGGCTAAATCGCACAGTTATCCATAAAAGCTAAAGATTGCAAAAGCGATTGCAAAAGCAAGCTTGGAATATATAAAAGAATAAAAATGATCTGAAACGTATCAAGGCCTGAGGCAGGGCAAGTGCCTCAGCCTTCTCTTTTTATCGTGTTCAGATACATATGATCAACAAACGGATGGTGAAAATCCTTTGCAGATCATTTCTTCAGTGACCCACTGCCTTCCTTTCAGGGAATAGCCCGTTGTTTTGGTGTTCACAGTTTCCTCAGAGGGCATGTTGTCTTTAAATACACGCTGGCTGAGGGAATATTCCATGGAGGTGATCTTTTTTACAGTTGAAGGTGTTAATTCAACTTTCCTGTCTTTGAGGGAGTATTTAGTTACCAATTCATTCACTTCCTTTCATGTTTTTGTCTGCAGCCTTACTGGCATACAGAATCTCTTTACCGCTTTCATATTATATATACCTATCGAAATATTCAGTACTTCTATAATATCGGTTGATTTACATGATTACATTTTATAGTTGAAGACAATTTTTATATACGTTCAATGAAGAGCCACCATAGATCCCGCTCCACTGGTATCTGCCTTCGAGCATAACTTTGTATGGGAGCTTAAGTATTAATACTTTTTGGTGGTCCTTGGCTGTAATCTATGTTTTTTTACAGACAATCTGGCAATTGATAGTGTTTTTTTGTTATAGATGTGCTGTTTATGCTTTCTATTAACAGAAACATATATATGCAATAATTATCCTCCTGCCCAGGATCTGAGCGATATTTGGGATCGAAACTATTAATTGCATTCCCTGGTGACCATTTATCTAAGCAAATTCATCAACGCAAATAATTCTTGTATATATATTTTGTGCACACTGTGATCCGCAGAATTTTTTTCCGGCCAAGTTTCTCATCGAACGGAAAACTAAAAAAAGCATATCAGGATAAGCTCAGACATAAAATCTTATCTGTATTGTTAAGAGTAGTTACTTATCAGATCACAGTAATATCTGTGTGTATGTGAAAGTAGTATCAAAAGGATGATACAATGGCCAAAGAAGAAACACTCAAGGAACTGTCAGATGCTGTAGTCTCATGCAAAAGGGACCTTGTAGAGACAGCTGTAGAAAAAGCAATTGCCGAATGCATCCTGCCTGAAGAGATAATAGAGAAAGGTCTTGCAGCCGGAATGAATAAGGCTGGTAATATGTTTGAGAATGGTTTATTGTTCCTGCCACATCTTATACTTGCAACCAATTGTATGGAAGCGGGTATAAGCGTGCTTGAGGCTGAGATGGGAAAAGAAACGATTCAAAAATCTGGAATCATAGTCAGTGGTACTGTCAGAGGGGATGTTCACGATATCGGTAAGATAATAGTATCAAGTATGTTCAGAATATCGGGTTTTGAGGTGCACGATCTTGGAAGGGATGTACCGCTTGAGGATTTCATTAATGCTGTTAAAAGAACAGGTGCGGATATGCTGTGTCTGTCAGCACTTACAACAACCTCGCTGTCCCGCCAAAAAGAAGTCATTGAAATGCTCAAAGAGGAAGGGCTCAGGGACAGGACCATTGTCATGATAGGCGGTGCACCTGCAACTCAGGAATGGGCTGACATAATAGGTGCGGATTGCTATGCAAAGAATGCTGTTGAAGCTGTTGAAAAAGCAAAGCATTTACTTGGATATAAATGATTCAACGGTGTAGATATCTGTTCAATTAATTATTCTGCGATTTCTACTTTTTCACACGATCAATTCTACATCTCTACATCTATTATAGTGTGGGTTAAAGATTACAACGGCGTTGTAATAGTTCAATAATGTACCAACATTATTCAGGGATTAACTAATTCATATACGGTGAACACATTTCACTGAGTTTATGATATATAGTTTTTTCTTAATGCTTATTCTAACTAATTGTCTCCTGAACCACTTGTGTTTTTGTGTCAGGAGAGCGAAAGGTGAGAGGTAGTAGTAATGAGTAAAGAAGAAATGTTCAAAGAACTCTCAGATGCCGTTATAA
This sequence comes from Methanolobus sp., assembly GCA_029762595.1. Lineage (GTDB taxonomy): Archaea > Halobacteriota > Methanosarcinia > Methanosarcinales > Methanosarcinaceae > Methanolobus. The sequence goes on from JARVGJ010000020.1 coordinate 40,948, forward strand.
CATGTAAGAAAGATGTTGTGACAGCAGCTGTTGAGAAGGCAAGAGGTGAAGGCATTCCTCCTGCAGAGATCATAGAGAAAGGTCTTGCAGCCGGAATGAATGAAGTAGGCGTCCTCTTTGAGAGGGGTAAATTATTCCTTCCCCATGTAATGATGGCAGCAGGTGCAATGGAATCAGGCGTCAAGCTCCTTGAAGCTGACCTTCCAAAAGATGCAGCCAGCAAGAAGCTTGGTGTGATCGTTAACGGTACAGTCGAAGGTGACGTTCATGATATCGGTAAGTCAATCGTCTCAACCATGCTCCAGTCAGCAGGTTTTGAGGTCCATGATATCGGCAGGGACGTACCACTGCAGGATTTCATTGACAAGGCAAAGGAAACAAATGCTAATATGATAGGCATGTCCGCGCTCATGACAACCACATTGCCGGGTCAGAAAGAGGTCATCGAGATGCT
>JARVGJ010000021.1 GCA_029762595.1 Methanolobus sp.
TTTCACTCCTGAACTGGTAGCGTTTCTGCGAGCTTGTGTTATGCATGGGATCGAACAACTTGCTCAAGAGCAGAACAAACATCTTTCAGAGAAGCTTTCACAATTCGAAGACGTGCTGATCCAGGACAGTAGCATTGTTCGATTGCACAGTTCATTATCTGAAAAGTGGCCTGCAGCACGGACACGGACAGTAGCCGCAGGTGTAAAAGTAGGATTACTTGTAAGTGCAGTAGCTAACGGACCAAAAAGTGTAGCTCTACATGCTGAAAGTACAAGTGAATTGAAGACATTGCGTATGGGACCATGGATCAAGAATAGAATTCTCCTCGTTGATCTTGGATTCTATAAGCATCAATTATTTGCAAGGGTTCAGGATAACGGTGGTTACTTTGTATCTCGATTAAAGAAAAATGCTGATCCACTGATTGTCAACGTTAACAGTATCCATAGAGGTCGAAGTATCGATGTCAAAGGAAAATGCATAAGTGAAGTGTTACCCCATCTGAAAAGACAGGTTCTTGATGCAGATGTAGAAGTTTCTTTCAAACGCCGAGGCTATAATGGCAAGCAGAAAAACGATACCGAAAAGTTCCGGATGATTGCGATAATGAATAAAGAGACTGAGGAATATCATACATATATCACTAACATTCCGCTGGATGCACTGGATGCAGAAGATGTTGCAAAACTCTATGGGGCCAGATGGGATATTGAATTAGTGTTCAAGGAACTCAAAAGCAGGTATGCAATGGATGTTGTTAATACAACCAATCCTAATATTGTTGAAGCATACATATGGATAGCATTACTGACACTTCTTGTCAGTAGAAGAATATATACAATTGTCAGAAGTCACAATGAAAAAAAGATGAAGCTAAGGTATACACAACTGCGATGGAGCACGATATTCTCAGAGAATGCTAATGATCAGCTTCGAGCAATATTAAAATATTGTGGAATCGAAATGTCGCTTGAAATGTTTATGGAAGTGTATTCGAGTCAAGCACTTGATCCGCATGTCAATAGACAACGATTTAGAGACGAATGGTGGGCTTAACCGATGACACATGAACCGGACTTACACTGTCCCAGGTCGGAGAGTTCTCATTCATCCTTTCAAGTTTCGGAAGGCAGTACGGACTGCTCGATGATGGCCTGTACCAGACTTTCCTTGCAGTGTCCATAGTTACTATGGCAGCAACGCCATTTGTGATGACATCCTCGCATGGTCTCTCGCGCAATATATTGAAAAGGACGAAAAACCCGATACTTATCAATGGCCTGTACTCAAAGAGTATGACACCAGTAAAAGAAGATAATGAATTACAGGATCATCTGATTATCATAGGCTACGGATTCAACGGAAAAACCGTTTCAAATGCTGCAAAGACTGCAGGCATACCATATGCCATCATAGAGACGAATCCGGAAACAGTGCGCCATGAAAGAGAGCAGGGAGAGAGGATATACTACGGGGATGCAACACATGAGATCGTGCTTGATTATGCCAACATCAAATCTGCTAGGGTACTTGTGGTCGGAATATCAGATTTCATCGGCACCAGGACAATAATAGATGTTGCAAAAAGAATGAATCCTGAGATATATATCATCGCAAGGACACGATATATGAACGAGATCAAAAACCTCAGCAAGCTGGGTGCTGACGAGGTAATCCCTGAAGAATATGAAACCTCTGTTGAGATATTCAGTCGCCTTCTTAAAAAATACCTGGTGCCTGAACAGGATATTTATGCATTCACTAAAGAGATACGTGCAAACGGATATTCCATGTTGAGACAGCACTCGCTTGAAAGTAAGAAGGATGCTTTCAGTCTGAAAGATGATCTGCCAGGTGTCGATGTAATGTCATTCAGGATAAAGGAAAACTCCCTTCTACATGGAAACACCCTGAAAGATATAGATCTTAGGAACCTACACGGGACAACAGTACTTGCCATCCGAAGGAACGAACAGATAATAGAGAACCCCACAGGTGATACTCAATTGCTTTCCGGAGACCTGCTGATAGTGCTCGGAAAACCGGAGAAATTGTGCCAGCTTAGAAGATTCGTTGGAGACGATGAAAACACTTCCTCCAAAGCATGCCAGTTAGGAAAGGACAGGAACTAAGACCAACTTTAGATACGTGAAAGAAGATTATTTAGCAAGTGATAGTATACTCCTTTTTTTATCCATGAAATTGAGGAAGAACCTGATTTTCGTATAGGATGAACATCTCGTGGCTAGCGATAAGATTACCGGTTTTAAATATTATAACGGGATAATTTTATATACATACAAAATAAAGTCCATTTTGACCAGTAAAAACATCAAAAATCTAAAAGGCAAATATCATCTTGTCTGCAAAAAAGGAGGTCATATAGTGGGATGGAAGCTATCAAGAAGAACGCAGCAGCGTTTCAGGCGTTTCAGGGTCTGGAAAGAAGCAAACCTTTCAGAAGTAGCCTTTAAAACCGGAGTCTGTGAAATGAAGAATGAAAAGGACAGCCTTCCTCAGAGGACCTTAAAAAACCCTTGTGCAGATGACCATAACAGTATCAGGGTGAGAGACCTGGTAACTAGGATATATTTACCTATTCTGTGACCAGCTATTTTTAAATGAAAAATGAACTTTTATTTCTGTATCTTATTTCTACCACTTATTGCTGATGTTAAGTCAGAAAATCAGAATTTAAATGGGGATAAAATATCCCCAGTTCATCATTTATTTTTTAATCGATGATATACGATTTTATTTTCAGGAATGATATTAATCAGATAAGAGTGACAAATTCACATGCCATGGGATATTTCTCATGAGACTTTACTATATACAAATAAAGAATTGTATGGATGGGTAACCAAAAGTTGGGAAGGATTGGCTAGTGGGTGGAAATCATCAAAAAGGCAAATAAGCAACATGGTGTGAAAAAACAGACCTGAGAATATACCTTTGCAGGAAGAAAATATTCATTCCTGCAGAGGGTTCAACCCAAAATCAATGTGAAAAACAAAAAGATATAAAATGGTATGAAGGGTATTTTAATGGCAGCCTTGGTCATATTACTTCATTCTTGAGTTGCTCATAGCAGCGCACAGGAAGTTGAGGACCGGCTTTCATTTCAATGATATTGAACTCAAAAAGTCTGGCAAATTCTTCGACCATATGATCGAACTGCTTCTCATAGTATAAGCCAGTATCCATTTTTGCTACTGTCTTGTAACCGGCATAATCAAAAACAAACTTTGAAAGCTTAATATCATCTGCATTAGGTGTAAGGCCTGCAGAAACAACCATCTCACGCCAGTGGGCTGCCCACATAGGTGTCATGAAGAAAGTTCCAACACCATTAAAACTTGTCAGTTTTTCAAGATATGCATCCCTGCTGCCCAGAACAGCCCCAATGCAATCGTCTATTACCATGCCATTGTCTTCCTTAAGTATACGGACCGGACACGACAGATCAGACAGGTCTTCTTCGACCTTAGCAAGAACATTGCCGCAGAGACCGTAGAAAAGCAGGACGCCATCCGAGAATTCAGACATCTCACGAGCCTTACCATAGACAACCTCTTTCAGATTATCGGGTATTGCATGCAACGCCAGCTCAAGCATTTCGATTATAACAGTAATACCATCGCTCTTTCTGTGTTCTATTAAATCAGTAATATCACTTGCAGATACAATTTCATATTTGCAGCCGACGTCATCCAGTTTACCTGCAAGTCCGCCGGAATCATCATTTTCAATAACGAACAGGTTTTTTATCTGGTCATCGTTCTCGATAATATGGACGATTTCATCCTCGAACATCCGACAGGCAATGAAAGTCATTACAGGCATAGAATTAACCTCCAGTAAGATTATAAAAGATGTGGATCGAAATACTATTATAACCTAACGCTTAGAAAAAAACAAAGTCTCATTTATAGTAAATATTTTAATTTTATAATAAAAAGAACATATGAGAGGAAGAAAATGAGCTATCTTTACCTGGCATTTGCAATAATGTTTGAGATCTGCGGAACCACCTGTATGAAATTATCTGAAGGATTTACAAAACCACTACCATCGATTTTGATCTTTGTGTTCTATGGCATCAGTTTTGTATCATTTACAATTGCACTGAAAAAAATAGATGTTAGTGTTGCCTATGCAATCTGGGCAGGACTTGGGGTGGCAATGATATCAGTTATAGGATATGCGGGTTTCCATGAACCTATGCCCCCGTTCAGGATAGCGTCTCTAATACTTATAGCTCTTGGAGTTATAGGACTGCACCTGAGCACCAGTATTAACTGAGCCCCGGTTATCCGAAAGATAAGATCAGGAATTCCCAGATGCAGAATTGTAAGTCCTTCATGAACCCCTTAAGATCTCCTTTTTGAACATGCCATAGTCATCAAAGCCCTTGTGTATGAGAACAAGTATCCCAAAGAGCAGGTTCACCATTGTTGTTACATAAATGACTATCATTATGACTATCTGGTATTCTATGGCGACCATGGGACTTGCACCCGCAAGTATCTGTCCTGTCATCATACCTGGAATGAAAACAATGCCAATTGTGGCCATGTTTGCGATAGTGGGTTTTAAGGCCACTCTCATACTTTTGCGAAGATACGGAATAACTGCTTCTGTCTTTTCAGCTCCCATTGAAAGACTGAAAAGATAGCGATTCTCGTTCCTTTTGATCTCAGTGCAGAAGTTCTCCATACCAACTACATTGGCCCGCAGGGAATTGCCTAGCACCATTCCAGCTATTGGAACGAGATAGCGTGCATCAAACAGGTCATCCAGATCGATGATGAACCTGTTGACATACAGGAGCATGGAATAATTGATAATCGCCATTGAAATTATCAGCATCGGTAATATGGACCTTGTTTTCAGCTCTGCATTCTTCAGTACTGTATGGGATGCCACAAATACCATGACAAGTACCCAGAGAATGTTCAATATGGAGTTGTTCAGGTCAAAGAGAAATGTCAGGAAGATACCCACAAATGCAAGCTGTAGTACCATCCTCACAACGCTTTCAACTGTCGCAGATATCAATTTCAGCTTCAGATAGTAACTTATGACTAGCGGAATGAGCAACAATAAAAAAGAAAATACCAGACCTGTAAGCCCGATATAGTATGTTTCCATCAGTTTGTAACCTCCGGGAAATCAATGATCCTGATACCCTTGCCCATGTTGTTCCCTGAGTTAGCCGGGACAAAGTTCTCCCACTCCCTGTCATGGGATATTGCCAGTACGGTCCATTCAGGATTGCCAAAGAAAAGGTCAACAACCTTCTGCTTAAGAACAATGTCCAGTTCTGCCGTGACCTCATCAAGCAGGAATATGTCCTTTCCAGAAAGCAAAGCTATGGCCAAGGCTATCCTTTGCTTTTCTCCACCGGAGAGTGTTATGTACTCTTTGTTGAGGATAATCCTTTGAAGGGACAAAATAGATAATATCTCATAAAGCTTTTCTTTATCAAGAACATCCCTGTTGGCCCGAAAAGAGAATATCTCATCTATCAACCCGGACACGATTCCCTCACCAATGTCAGTGTCCTGTGAGACATAGGCTATCTTCTTCCTGATATCCCATACCGTATCGTGGTCCATAGGAACACCATCCAGGGACATTATGCCAGAATCCGGGATATTGAACCCCATTATAAGTCTGAAAAGAGTGGATTTTCCAATTCCAGATCTCCCTTTTATGACTATCTTGTCACCCTTTGCAACGTTAAGATCAAAATCAGACAGAATATCTTTTCCATCATATCTTACAGAAAGGTGTTGAATACGCAGCAGATCCATGTGTTGATTCCCCGGCATAGTGATAGAAAAGAGATAATTTAAAATATTAATAGATGATGTCTGCAAACATAATAGACTACATAGCAGTATATAGCTGTAAATAAGGTATAACTTTCTTTAACAAAAAAACATAAATAATAGAGATGGTTTCAAAATATTAGAGACGCATCGAATTCTACTCTATGTGATATGAAACTGTCCCATTCTCGGTAAGTAAAGGTCTTTAAACAAAAAAGAACATACAATAATCCCATGAGCAAGAATTCACTCACCGAAGGACAGAAAGCCCCGGACTTTTGCCTCCCCGACCAGAACGGAAACGAAATTTGCCTCAAAGACTTTGCAGGCAAGTGGCTTATCCTCTATTTCTACCCCAAAGACAACACTCCTGGCTGCACCCGTGAAGCCCAGGAGTTCTCAGCCGTCATGAACGATTTTTCCGCTGAGAATGCCGTAGTTATAGGAGTCAGCAAGGACAGCGTAAAATCACATATCAATTTCATCGAGAAAAAAGACCTTACAATCACTCTGCTATCGGATGAGGACACCACAGTCCACCAGAAGTACAATGTCTGGAGAACAAAGAAGAATTACGGCAGGGAATATATGGGCACTGTACGAAGTACTTTCTTGATAGATCCAGACGGGGTTTTGGTAAAGGTATGGGATAATGTGAAATCTGGCGGGCATGCTGAGAAGGTCATTGAAGTATTGAAAGAGAGGATAGAATGAAATGTAATCTTCCTCATCAGAAGCAGGGTTTTTTAAATAACGATACTGAGGAAATGATAAAAAACGGTATAGGAAAAATAGTTATCACAAACATCAGATAGGTAAAGAATCCCGTATCTTTGTGAAGATGATAATATAACCCAGTACCAACATAAAAAGCGATATGAACCAAGCCCATTTAAGTATGCGTGCAAGATTTTCAGGGCTCGAGATTTTGATAAAAAAACTATCGACTATATTAGGTCGATTTTTCGGTTTATTGCCCATAAAAAAGAATATCAAAGGTTTATCCTTTGATCCTCTTAAGTCTGAAGGTGTTTTCCCTTTCCATCTCTTCAAGACGGAGCCTGATGAAGGTCATTGATTCCTGAAGTTCAGGTATTACCTTAAACTCCAGAGCATTGACACGCCTTTTTGTCTTCTCGATATCATCTAGAAGTTTTTTTATGGTGGTCTCGATCTCTGCAGCAAGGATTATCTTTTCGACCAGAAGCTCGTAAGAATCTGCTGCTTCATCGGTGTATGAGCTGGTACCAAGGATACCATAACCACGCTCGTTTATGGCTTTCTTGACACTGGATGACTCGATCTTTGGAACGACAACACCCATTATGTTGCGGCTTTCCAGCTCAATCTCCGGCTTGCTCTGAAGTGCAAAAGCTGTGGATTTGACGGTAATTGTACCGTCAACAGCATTTGCAATACCTATCTTGCGGGAAGCATCTTCATAGGCGGCATCCAGCTCGGTCCTCACATCCTTTGCTTTTCCGAGTATCTCAAAGAACTCAAGGATAAGACCATCTCTCTTCATTTTTAGAAGCTTGTGGCCACCCTGAGAGAGTTTGATCTTCTTTTTAAGTTCGATCAGTTCGGATCGGGTTGGTTTGACATCTTTTGCGCCCATGTTGCATCACCTGTTAGCTCAGTTGCTCTTGTGAGCAGGATGGTACTTCTCAATATACTTGTTATCGACCCTTGTGAGCAGGGCTTCCGGAAGCTCAGAGAGAATATCCCAGGCAACATTCAAGGTATCTTCAATGTTCCTGTCTTCATCCCTTCCCTGGCGAACAAACCTGTTCTCAAAGAGATCAGCAAACTCAAGGATCCTCTGGTCCCTCTCAGAAAGTGCCTCTTTACCTACAATGGCAACAAGACCTCTGAGGTCACGACCTTCCGCATAACCTGCATACATCTGATCAGATACTGCCTTATGATCATCCCTGGTCTTCCCGTCACCAATACCTGAGTTCATCAGACGGGACAGGGATGGAAGTACATTGATAGGTGGGTAGATACCCTTCCTGTGCAACTCTCTTGAAACCACGATCTGCCCTTCAGTGATATATCCGGAAAGGTCAGGTATGGGGTGAGTAATATCATCACCGGGCATGGTAAGGATAGAGAACTGGGTAACTGATCCTTTCCTTCCCTTGATAACACCTGCACGCTCGTAGAGCGATGCAAGGTCAGTGTACATGTAACCGGGATAACCACGTCTTCCAGGTACCTCTTCACGGGCTGCACCCATCTGACGCAGTGCCTCACAGTAGTTTGTGATATCAGTAAGAATAACAAGCACGTGCATGTCGTGTTCATATGCAAGGTACTCTGCAGCCGTAAGTGCCAACCTTGGTGTAATGATACGCTCAACAGCTGGGTCATCTGCAAGGTTAAGGAAGACCACGGCTCTTTCAAGAGCACCTGTCTTTTCGAAGTCCTGCATGAAATACTGGGCTTCTTCATTAGTTATACCCATTGCAGCAAAAACTACTGCGAAATCTTCAGTGGAACCGGGAACCTTTGCCTGACGTGCTATCTGCAATGCAATCTCATTGTGTGGAAGACCTGAACCTGAAAATATAGGGAGCTTCTGCCCACGTACAAGAGTGTTCGTACCGTCAATGGTAGATATGCCTGTCTGGATGAAGTCCTCAGGTGGTTTCCTTGAATATGGGTTCATTGATGCACCATTGACATCTACCCTGTCTTCAGGAACTATACGTGGTCCGCCATCCAATGGTTCTCCTGAACCGGAAAGGATACGGCCAAGCATGTCCTTTGATACTGGGAGCTTTATGGTCTCCCCTGTGAAAACCACACCCGATTCCTCGTTCAGTCCACCTGTCCCTTCAAACACCTGAACAGCTACGATATCTGCTGAGGTATCAAGGACCTGACCTCTCTTTGTTGTACCATCAGGAAGGTTGATGTGAACAAGTTCACCATAACCTACCGGCTCGGTCTTCTCAAGGAAGATCAATGGTCCTGCGATTTCTGTGATCGTTTTGTATTCCTTGGTCATTTTAATTGCCTCCAAGTGCTGCAAATTCCTTGTCCATCTTCGTCAGGACAGTGTTCAGTGCACCATCAAAGTCCTCTTCGAACTTGATCTTTGCAAGCTCGTCCTTTGACCCAAGGGACAGGATGTCTTTCATTGGTACACCGTTTTCCAGTGCTGCCTGTGCCATATCACTGTACTTGGAGATTGCTTTCAACAATTTATACTGTTTGTCAAACGGACAGTATGTGTCAACAGGATGGAATGCATTCTGCTGCAGGAAGTATTCCCTGATCATGCGGCATATCTCAAGTATGAGCTGCTGGTCTTCAGGAAGTGCATCGGAACCGACGAGCTGAACGATCTCCTGAAGTTCAGATTCCTGCTGGAGAAGGTCCATAGCATTGTCCCTGAGAGGTACCCAGTCAGGTGCGACGTTCTCTGTAAACCAGTCAGAAAGACCCTGAGTATACAGGCTGTAACTTGTAAGCCAGTTAATAGATGGGAAGTGTCTTCTCTGTGCAAGTTTTGCATCAAGTGCCCAGAAAACTTTCACAATACGAAGAGTATTCTGTGTTACCGGCTCTGAGAAGTCACCACCAGGCGGGGAAACTGCACCGATAACTGTAATAGAACCTTCCTCACCACCAAGTGATCTCACAACACCTGCACGCTCATAGAATTCTGAGAGCCTTGCGGACAGGTATGCGGGATAACCTTCCTCACCAGGCATTTCTTCAAGCCTTGAGGATATTTCCCTCATTGCTTCTGCCCATCTGGAGGATGAGTCTGCCATGAGTGATACATCATATCCCATGTCACGGTAGTATTCTGCAATTGTTATACCTGTGTATACGGATGCTTCACGGGCAGCCACGGGCATGTTGGAAGTGTTTGCGATAAGAACAGTACGCTCCATCAAAGGACGACCGGTCTTTGGATCCTGGAGCTCAGGGAACTCATTCAGTACGTCAGCCATCTCGTTTCCACGTTCCCCGCATCCTATGTAAACTACAATATCAGTGTCACTCCACTTTGCAAGCTGCTGCTGGGTAACAGTCTTTCCTGAACCGAATGGACCAGGGATAGCTGCTGTACCGCCTTTTGCAACAGGGAAAAGACCATCCAGGATCCTCTGACCAGTGATAAGAGGTCTATTGGGGATGAACTTCTTGTTTACAGGGCGTGGTTTTCTTACAGGCCACTTCTGCATCATTGAAATTTCCGCACCATTTGTAAGAGTACATATGGTCTCGTCCACTTTAAACTTCCCGGACTTTATTTCTTCCACTGTACCGGAAACTGTTGGTGGGACCATGATCTTGTGCTCAATGTTCTCTGTTTCCTGAACAACACCAATGATCTCTCCACCCTTTACGGAGTCACCAGCTGATAATACAGGCTTGAATTCCCAATTTTTCTCACGATCAAGACCATTAGCAGTAACACCCCTTTCAATAAAGTCTCCCATCTTTTCCTGGAGGACTTTCAGAGGTCTCTGTATACCATCATAAATACTTTCCAATAAACCGGGACCAAGTTCAACAGAGAGGGACATTCCAGTGTTCACTACAGGCTCACCTGGTTTGATACCGGATGTGTCCTCATATACCTGAACAGTTGCTTTGTCACCTTTAATTCTGATTACCTCGCCCATCAGGCCTTCGTGACCAACATGTACCACATCGTACATCTTTGGTTTAATGCCTGTAATAGTAACCACAGGCCCGGCCACTCGATAAATTTCACCTTTCATTTCCACAGATCTACACCTACCGATTGCTTTATTTTTTCCCTTAAGTTCGAACTTTCACCACTACCTCCGAGAGTCACAATAGTTGGCTCAACAGAGTCATTAATAGTGTTTCTCAACATCTCCGGTAGTTTATTCAGATCATCACCGTGCATTACCAGAATGCCGACTTCCCGATCCCCAAGTATTTTCTCTACAGTAGGTTCAAGTTCGCTATTGTTAACTTCATATATCTTTTTGACACCAGCCAATCTGAAACCTGTTACAAACTCACTATTTCCAACTACAGCTAATTCCATCAGATCACCAACTGTTCCTTGATAGTATCATCATCGAGTCCAGCGGCTTTACCGCGCACGATTATCCGCAGATTATTAACCTCGTTCTGCTTACTTAGCATGTAGTCCATTATTGGCACTATTGAGATCGGATAAACATGTGAAAAACTTGCTGCAGATTTAAGCCTGTGTTTCTTAAGCCGTGTTTCAACATCAATCAGCGATTTCATATCCGGACTCACCAGATCGGATATCTCTTTCCAGTAAGAATACTTCTCAAGCTCATTGATGAACTCTTCAAATGAGAAGGGCATCAGTTTTTGTATTGTCTTAAGATCAATCTCAAGACCTCCCTCGATCATCAGATCCATCATCTGTGGATCATAAAGCTCTGCCTTCTTAAGGCGGAAAAGGATCATAAGGTTAGTTATATCGATGCCGACACGGATAAACTTTGCAAATAGCTTCCTGTCCTTGGATTTTGAGCTGCCTGCTACGACAAAGAGCCCATCGTAATATAACTTATCCAAGTGGTTCTCTACATCCGAAAGATTGGTACCATCATAGTCTTTGAGTATCGGGTAGTATTCGGTGCCTTCAAATTCTGATATGATCTCTTCATAACTTCCCTTTGCAGCCAATTCTGAAAGGAAAGTGTAGGTCAGACTACCACCTGCAACAATTGCCTCTAATACCTCTTCCTTTGAGGCCTTGCAGTAATCGCCTCGAAGTATGGTCTTGATGTTCCAGATATCGTACTCCTTAAGGTATTCAGCAATTAAGAAATTGACCTCACCTTCAGAGATATTTAGCAGCTTCCTGAAAGTAACAGAAAGGTTCCTGTTCAGGGAGTGCTCCACCAGGTCCACACCATCATATTTCAGCGCCAGTTCATCGACATCTTCTTTATACCCGGATTCACCAATGAACCTGGTGATCTCATCAATACTCATATTCATGAGTCGGGGATAGGCCTCCTTTGGCAAGAGCTTACTTTTCATTGCACGAACACGCGATACTGTATATGCGTATTTTGCGTGACTTTTTGAACCGGAATTGTAGCCACGCTTTAATTTCTGCAACAGCCTCATTTAGAAATCACCCGAATAAGATATCAGAGGTTTGCTTCAACAACTGCTCACTTACACTCTTAAGAATGACATCGTAGGTATAATCCAGCCTTACAGTCCCATCTTCATTCTCAATGACAACGCCACCGAGACAGTCGATGTTGCCAGCATATTCGAGAGAACTCAGTTTCCTCACAATCTCTTCTGATGCTGCATTGGAGTATATCCTTTTACCGCCGGCTTCGTTTTTCATAATAATGACTCTTAGAAGCTCTTCATTCTTTTCAGGGGAAAATGCGGCTATGGATCTTTCAGCTCTGGTATATACATCTTCAAGCAATTCCTTACGTGCATTGAGCAGTGTGCGCTTTACTTCAAGATTTGCGCTGGATATTTCTTGCTGTCTCATTTTACGGGCATCATCCTCTGCCATGGCAAGGCGTTCACCCATGACCTTCTTCGCGGCCTGCCGGGCATCCTCTATAATGAGGGAAGCCTCTGCATCAGCCTCGCGGTTCAAACGGGCCACTTCTGCCTGTGCAACATCTATGATATCCTTAACAACAATTTCAAGTCCCATGCTCATTCACCTTCAAAATGATTTAAGAGCGAACAATGCTCTTAAACCAACTTATAGCATCAATATTGCGACTACCAGACCGAAAATGACAATCGTTTCTGGAATTACAGTAAGGATCAGACCCTTACCGAAAAGGCCTTCATTCTCAGCCATTGCACCTATTGCGGCAGCACCGATGTCTCTTTCTGCATATGCTGATGCAAGACCCGTAAGTCCTACTGCAAGTGCTGCTCCGATTGCTTTCAATCCTGCTGGATCTGTCATTGTTACTGCTTCTGTTACCATTTTATTTTTCCTCCGTGTATTTTCTTATATATCCGAATGGATCGTATTTGCGCCCCCCACCTTCGTAGAATTTACCAAAGAACTCTACGTACTGTAACCTGAGTGCGTGCAAACCGGGGGCAATTATACTCAGGATAGTATTTAAAGAGTGTCCAAATATGAACACAACAATCGCAAAGAGAGTCATCGCACCAATTTGCGACCCTGGCTGCCATATCATGCCAAAGGCGATGAAGTTGACAGTTGACGCAATGGAGATGGACGACAAACCGACAGCTATTATACGAGTATAGGAAAGGGAATTGCTCAGTATAGATGGTAATTCTATAGGGCCCTTTATCCCTTCTCCCTTGAGAAGCATGGCCACACCAATTATGAATATTACCGCTCCAAGAATGATTGGTAACATACCCAGGTATCCAAGAACTGTAAGAAAGATACCAAGCTGTACGACAAACCAGCTTCCCTTCTCAAAGATAGCTGCAAAGATACCGTGCTTCCTCTTCTCATTGATAAAGCCCACCAAATATCCAATGTTTATATGGATCAAACCAACAAAGACGGTAGCAACGATGAATGTCATTATAAGATGAGTCCTGTGTAAAGGATAACCAATAACTTCACCTGCAAACGGAGTCGCAATAAGATCTATGGTTTCAAAACCAGGAATCAAACCAGGGGTACCATGGTAGCCGGCTAGCGGGAATCCAAGGAATTCACCGTAAAGGATACCAAAAAGGAACGCTGATATCTGACAATATATCAGGATGTTCATTAAAGACTTTATCGCGTCCGAGGACACGACCTTCTTAATGACAATGGAAAGTGTCGCCAGAATAAGCGCATAACCCATGTCACCAAGAATCATACCATATAAAAGAGGGAAAGTTATGAATATCAAAGCGGAAGGATCAATCTCTTTATAAGTCGGACGGCCATAAAGATTCATAATCTCCTGAAGAGGTGATACTACCTTGGGATTGTTATACTCTATAGGAACCTTTGGAACATCTGACTTAGAAATCTCCTGTGTATAAATGAATGCACGGGAACTTGTAGCCTTATTGACTATCTGCTCCAGTTCACCATAACGCTCTGTAGGCAGCCACCCGTCAATAAGGAAAGAACTTTCGGTTGTGGCTATCCTGAGCGGAGCATCGGATTTTTGCACCTCTATAGAGAGTAACTCGTTGCTTGCAAGGATAAAATCGCCATACTGTTGCTTAAGAGCATCGATATCTTGCTCAATAGCATCAATCTTTCCAAGCAACTCAGCCTCCTTGCCCTCAATATCCGCTATTAAGCGAGAAGGAACGCCACTGAGTTGTGGGACTTTCAGTTCCTTGAAAGTAAAGGAGGGAAGCATTTCTGTAACTTCTGCAGCTTTCTCCCTGGCCACAAAGAGAACGATTACACCAGAATGACTATCATAGAATAACTCAAATGATGAAGTGATCTTGGATAATGAAGGAGTTATATCTTCTTTTACATGCCCGGTAAATACATCCAGGCTCTCATAACCCCGATAGAGATCAAGATCGAGATCAATGTTGATGAAAGGTGAAAGATCCCTCTTGGTAGAGAGCACATCTTTAAGCTCATTCTCAAGCATGCTTTTTTTCTCTACATGCGCATCAAGTTCCGCATCCAGGGAATCAAGACAATTGTCGAGCTGCGTGCAAACAGCCTTAGTGCTCTGCTTTTCAGCCGTGTTGTCTTTTACACCTAGCAGGCTTGCAATGGATCTTATCTTGACAAGTTGCTTTGAAAGTTCACTTCCATTATCAAATGGTTTTCCGATCTTAAGGTAAGAATCATCTTCTTCAACAAAGTCCTCTATCTGGAACAGATTGCCATTGTGCAGAGCATCGACCGTATTTTCAAGGATATCCTTATGGCCAACAATTACGGCACGAGTCATCTGTTTAGGTCTAAGCATGCACTGACCTCTCAAACTCTGTTAACAGATTGTCAACTGCTTTATCTATTCTCGATGAAGCATTCTTTATGATCTCTTCTGCCTGTTCGTTACCATCTGCAAGGATCTTTGCTTTATCAGAAGCTATAGACACCTCAGCGGCTTGTATTGCATTTTGAGCAGAGCTTTGTGCATCTGATTCGGCCTGTTTTATGATTTCCCTGGCCTCGGCACGTGCACTGGCGATACGGTCGTTTTTTCTTTTCCTACCGTCGTCAACCATTTTTCGTGCATTGTCTTCTGCATCCTTGATTTCCGACAAGATTTTTTCTTTGGCCATACTAATCCTCATGTGATGAATTAATTATTATCCCGAATAAATCAACATCTCCTACTGCTAACTAACATATAAAGTATTCGGTTTTCCCGATACCAGTAAATCGATATACATAATGATTTATCATTGAAATGATGACTATCAGCTCCAAACCATTTTTCTAAGGTACTCATTGAACAATGGTTTTGGAACATCTTTGATAAACCAAAAATATTACTGATGAACAACCTCACTTATCCATTCTGAGTGGTAACTGCGTACCTTCAGCTATATTACGAATATACTTGCTCCTGAAATCAGGGTTGCGCATCATACAATGATCAGCCGAACATTTGTAAGCTTCATGCTGACCCATCCTTTCCCATATATCCGAAAGATCCTCCTCACGAATATTCCCGAATGACAGCGGAGTATATGCACATGGGAGGATATCCCCACCGGCAGTTGCATGCATCCACCTTCTTCCTGCAAAGCAGCCAAACTGATCAGGACCCATAAAATATGGGAAGGCAGTAACCCTTGGACCATCCTCTTTCCTGTTCATTGACTTCTGGAACCTGCCAAGACTTTCTACATCCTTTGCAGTGATGACCTCATCCTCATGGTCCATCCAGCGACCCACGGCAACTATCTCATAGATGGATAACTCCTGCATACCCATATTTGCCGCAAAGTTATAGAACTCATCAAGGTCGTCCATGTTATCCGGGGAAACAACCACGAAAAGATCTGCCAGGATATCTGCATCCAGTATATGCCTTATACCATCCACAGTATCCTTAAAAGCGCCTTCCCGGCCCCTTACACGATCATGTTCCTGCTCATAAGGACTGTCAAGGCTCATATGAGCTGCAAACAGTCCTGCAGCCTTCAGATCAGCTGCCCTCTTACCATTCAGACCGAAACCCGATGTGAAACATGTTGCAATTGCACGGCTCTTGTCTACCTTTGCAACCATTTCCTCAAGGTCTTTGCGAAGCATTGTCTCCCCACCATCGAAAGAAATGTAATAAGAGCCGATGTCAATGGCCTGTTGTATTGCACTATTGATCTCATCAAATGATAGGACAGGTTCTGCTACAATATCAGCAGCACCGCAATGGATGCAATCATTGGGGCAACTTGTTGTAATCCCAATGGAAAACTGGTCCGGAACCCTCTTTTTAAGAATAGAGGACACCTGTGAATTGATCATCCTGTTAAATATTCCGCCAGGCATCGGAGGGGCCCATGTTGAGAATATGACTTGCTCCTCATCTGCATAAATAGGCTTCTCTTCCAGGAAGATCCTGTTGATGCGCTTAATAATAGGTTTTGCAACAGGAGACAATGGCCCTTCGGTATCAAGGACAACTTTCCCGTTATCTGTACTTGCATTTACTTTAATTACTGACTTATCGTAAACCCTCATGAAGTCACCTGATAATTGAATAATATAAAAGGAAAACTGAATTAGAGAATATCCTCCGCAAGCATATCAACAGTAATAAGATCGGTCACAATCTCCAGCTTATCCCTTGCATCTGAAGGCGGGAACAAAGCAAGGACATCTTTTGCATCCTGTACACAAATACGCACCTGCTCCAGAGTTTTCTCCACAGCATGAGCATGGTCCATCACCCTCCTGTAAATAAGTGGTAATGTGACCGATTCATAAGTTGAGCTCTTGTCTTCCAGCTTGTCAAGATATTCAAGCAGATCATCGACTATCTGATAAGCATTGCCAACATTCTCACCAAAGGACCGTAACTTCAGGGCTATTTCCTCATCAGCCCCGGCAACATATGCACCGATTGCGGCACTGGCAGCGAAAAGCGATCCTGTCTTCTTACTAATACACTCAAAATAATTCTGTTCCCTAAACTCCTCGCTGACGCTTGAAATATCGATCGTTTCACCTTCAGCCATGTACATGCCAGCCCTGCCAAACTCATGCACCGCATTATTACCATATCCGGATATAAGAGATATGGCTTTTGATATCAGGAAATCACCGCAAAGTATGGCCGCAGGAATACCGTACTTCTTATGAGCTGATTCCACACCCCTGCGTACAAGCCCCCCGTCAAGCACATCATCATGTATCAGAGAAGCAGAGTGTATGAATTCAATGGCCAGTGCGGCATTGATGCCATCATCAGGATTTCCGCCACACATCTCCGTACATAAAACAAGCACCACAGGCCGTATATTCTTACCGCCGGAACTGCATATATGCAGAAGCATCCTCTTCATCTGAGAGTGATCATCCATGGAACTGACCATCTCATCTTTAGCTGCCCTGATAAGCTGGTATTCGTCCATATCTTCAATCTGCATCATACATTCAGCCCAGTAATCATTCGGAATATTTCGAAGGACAGCCCATAACTATCCGGTTTGCCTCTATCAGGTCACTGGAAATCATCTTTCCACTTATGCTAATACTTTGTCCTTCTGCAAGATTAGCGGGAAGTGAACCGGTATACTCGACATTCATTTCAAAAGAGGAATCCTCAAGGTCCAAGAGTGTAAAAGAGGTACCACCTGTCGATATATGCAAAGTGCCATCCTTGATCACTCCCATGGTATTCACATCATATCCGACATGCCTTCCAGAGTCTGATGAAAGATCGGAGATCATTAGGTATCCCTGGGAAAGGTCCACATTCCAGAGACCCACAAAACCAACAATAGCAATAAAAGCAATTGCTAAAATAGTTTTTTGTTTTTTATCCATGAAGCTACCTCATCGTGACATACTACTTCATCATGACAGCTTTTTTACCTGTTTGTGAAATCGCCGCGTTGGGACAAGACGGGACCGTAACAGATATAAGATGTATACAGACAACGTAATCCACGTAATTGCGAATGCAATTTCTAGTGCACTTATAAAGAATCACCCCTATATCAGTTTAACCTTTGTTCACAATTTGAATCCAGACAGATCCCCAAAGCAATCACCAGGCACGGATGAACCAATACATACTATGGAAGAACCCACCGATAATCAAGTATTAATATGGGTTTGAAGTAGTATAGTCCCATCCTATAAATAGATAAAGATAAAACAAAATACTTTATGATCAATTATGACAAACCCGCCAAGACTCATCGCCTGGGAAACAACCGCCGGATGTAACCTTTCCTGCAAACATTGCAGAGGTGCCTCAACCGAAAAAAAACCCGATGGCGAACTAACAACCAAAGAAGCATTTCATTTCATTGATGAGATAAAACAAATGGGCAATCCTATACTCATACTGAGTGGCGGTGAGCCCCTTGTCAGAGACGATATATTCCAGATAGCGGAATATGCCACAGAAAAAGGATTACGCGTGGCCATGGCCACAAACGGGACACTGGTAA
Source organism: Methanolobus sp. (assembly GCA_029762595.1). Classification (GTDB taxonomy): domain Archaea; phylum Halobacteriota; class Methanosarcinia; order Methanosarcinales; family Methanosarcinaceae; genus Methanolobus. Next base: position 18,403 of record JARVGJ010000021.1, read on the forward strand.
CCCCGGCTATAACAAAAAAGATGAGAGATTCAGGAATACAGAGAGTAAGTATAAGTCTTGATGGCTCAAGCCCCATCAACCATGACGATTTTCGCTGTATGCCCGGAGCATTTCAGGGTGCAATGAGAGGAATAGAAAACCTTAAAGAAGCAGGTATAGGTTTCCAGATAAATCCTACCATCACAAAGCGCAATGTTGACGAGATACCAGCGATCCTTGAAATGGCAAAGAACCTTGGTGCTGATGCACTTCACATATTCCTGCTTGTCCCCACCGGCAGAGGTAAGGAACTTGAAGAAGAGGAAATTCCCCCTGTCGAATATGAGAGGATACTCAACTGGTTCTATGAACGGCAAAAAGATGCAGGAATCCAACTTAAAGCTACCTGTGCCCCCCATTATTTCAGGATAATGCGACAACGAGCGGAAAAAGAAGGTATTGAGATCAGTGTAAAGACCCATGGTTACGAAGCCATGACAAAAGGTTGTCTTGGAGGAACAGGATTCTGTTTTGTATCAAGCACAGGAGATGTATACCCCTGCGGATATCTGCCGGCACTTGCGGGTAACATAAAACAACAGAGTTTCAGAGATATCTGGGAAAACTCAAAAGTATTCAACGACCTGCGTGATGTATCAAAACTGAAAGGAAAATGCGGAAGATGTGAATATAACACCGTATGCGGAGGCTGTCGTGCACGTGCCTATGCTGCCACAGGAGATTACCTCGATGAAGAACCATACTGCATATACGTACCTAAAAAACAGTGATTAGCATGATATTTCTTGATGACACGGATAAAAAGATACTCAATACCATCCAATTTGATTTTCCCCTTGAGAAAGAGCCTTTCATGAAACTGGGAAATGAACTGGGAATCAGTGAAGAAGAAGTGATCAAAAGACTCCAGCGCCTGCATGATGAAGGTGCAATCAGGAAAATTGGACCCATAATAAACCGCACAGGAATTGGTGGCACAAGTACCCTGGTAGCAGCAAATGTCCCGGATGAGAGGATTGATGAAGTGGCAGATTACATCAATGAGTACCAGGAAGTATCGCATAATTACCTGCGCCCTGAAAGATATAATGTATGGTTTACCATATCTGCACCTGACAGGGTGAGAATTGATAACATACTAAATGATCTTCGGAAAAGAACAGGGCTTGAATTTATAGATCTTCCTACTAAAAGACTTTTCAAGATAGGAGTAAAGTTTGACATAAGGTGAAAGCATGGATGCTATAGATGAAAGAATACTGAAAGCCACACAGAATGGCATCCCCTTAAAAAGATCACCCTTTGCAAAAATTGCCATAGAACTGGGAATCAGTGAACAGGAGATAATTGACCGGCTGGGAAAAATGAAAGAGGATAATGTCATTCGCAGGTTCGGTGCATCTATTGGCCACAGAGACATAGGAATTGTGGCAAATGCCATGTGTGTGTGGAACGTACCGGATGAGAGGACAGAAGAAGTTGGAGCCATAATGGCTGCTTTTGAAGAAGTAACACACTGCTATGAAAGACCAAGAGCTCCCGGCTGGGACTATAATCTGTTCACAATGGTGCACTCCTACACCCAGGAAGACTGCAAAGAGGTGGCTGCAAAGATATCACAAGCAACCGGCATCGATAATTACAAGCTTCTTTTTAGTCAGACAGAATTTAAGAAGACAGGTGTCAGGTTATAATCACAATCTTTAACTAACTTACCGAAAAAGAGCAGTAGGCAATCATTTCCGGAGATGGAGATATGAAAGATAAGAACCACTTCCTGCCACTGCTGATAGATATGAGCGACAAGAAAGTCGTAATATTTGGAAGTGGATCGGTCGGAGAAAGAAAAGCGAACCTGTTCTCTGAATATGCAGAAGTTACAATCGTCAGCCTTAGCTTTTGTGATATATTTTATGAACTTGAGAAAAAATATGGCACCGTGCTGATCAAAGCAGATGCAGAAAAACTCCCGGATGACATGATCAATGACATAATCAGAGATGCTTTTCTAGTAATACCTGCAACCAACAACAGAAGCATAAACAAGAGGATCGTAGATCTTGCAAGATCATCCTCAATACTGACAAATGAGGTTGATGCCATTGGCGATGTTACCGTGCCTGCTGTCATTAAACGTGGCAAACTGACAATAAGCATATCCACAACCGGCTCCAGTCCTGCATTTTCCAGGTTCACACGCCAGCAGGTAGAGAAGATCATCACTCCTGAATTTTCTGACATGATAAGGATACAGGATGAAATAAGAACATATCTTAAGGATGTGGTTCCAGAACAGAAAGACAGGAAAACGATATTGTGGGATATTCTTGAAAGGGAAGAGGTGTGGGCTGCGCTGAGAGAATCCTATGAAAAAGGGTTTAAGATAGCACAGGATATAGTAAAAGAAAAAATAAGCGGGAAAGTCAGATAAACATGCACCATATCCACTGCCATCAGAAAAATAGTATGAATCTGGGGTGTCCATGACAGAAATAACCAGTATGGTGATCACCCATTCCAAGGCAACTGTCGAAGAGATCGAGGAAGCATGGGACGGGGACATAGAAAAAATGTTAACTGACCTGCATTCCAATGATCTGGTCTGCGAATGTGTTGTATTAAAGACTTGCAACCGGGTTGAGATATATATTGTATCCCCAAAAGGGAGCAGTGTGCTTTTCCAGTTTGCAAAGAAGATTGGATTATCCTCTAATATTGTTGATTTTTTTGATCATGAAGAATCCATCATGCATCTTTTAAGACTGGCATGTGGACTTGAATCCATGATCATAGGTGAAGACCAGATACTTGGCCAGATAAAGGACCTTTACCTCCTAGCCAAAAATCTTGGGACTACCGGGAGGCTTCTTGATACTGCATTCAGTAAAGCCATCCAGGTTGGCAAGCGCGTCCGGACTGAAACGGAGATAAACCGAGGAGCACTCTCTATAGCATCGGCTTCTGTTGACCTTGCTGAGGAGACAGTCGGAGACCTTAAGAACAAGATGGTGCTTGTGATAGGCACCGGTGAGATGGGAGCACTGGTAACACGTGCACTCTCACACAGAGATATAGAACTTATGTACATAGCAAACCGTACATATGAAACAGCAAAAGAACTTGCTGATGAGATGGGCGGTCATGCAGTTCACTTTGACCAGATAGATGAGAATCTCAGAAAAGCGGATGTCGTTATCAGTGCAACGGGTGCACCGCATTATGTTCTGAAGTACGACCAGGTGCAAAAAGCAATGAACTTCAGGGATAAGGAAATCCTCTTGATAGACATTGCAAATCCCAGAGATATAGAGCCTTCTGTTTCTGACATATCACACGTTACACTTTATAATATAGATAACCTGAGAGTTATCAATGAAAAGAATCTCGAATTGAGAATCGAGGAGGCAAAAAAAGCCCAGAACATCATCGATGAGGAATTCAGCCTGCTGATAAAGCAATACAAAAGGCAGAAAGCAGATTATCTTGTATCCGAACTATATGCCCAGTCATACAAACTGCGTGTACAGGAAAAAGAAAGAGCACTCACTAAATTGAGTGCATACCACACAATTGGCGAAATCGAGAGCAAGATAATAGAGGACCTTACACATTCGATAGTTAACAAGATACTGGCAGAGCCAACCAAGGTCCTGAGAAATGCCGCAGAATTTGAGGATGATGAACTGCTTGACTCCGTTGCCAAACTATTCAATGTTGACAGATCCAGCATAAGTACTAAAATGAAGGATGAGATGCTAAAATGTTCCCCGAGCACAGAATGAGAAGGCTGAGAAGTGGAAAGATCAAAGATCTGGTACGAGAGACATCATTATCTGTCAATGACCTGATATATCCCGTGTTTGTCAATGAGACAATAAATTCAACCTGCGAGGTCAGCTCAATGCCAGGAGTCTGCAACATACCGGTCTCAAAGATAGCAGATGATGCAAAGGAAGCTGCCGACCTTGGTATACCTGCAATGATACTCTTTGGTATCCCGGAAAATAAAGATGAACATGGGAGCAGTGCCTGGGGAGATGATGATGTAGTACAGCGTGCAGTGCGGGAGATAAAGAACGATCTTGGCAGGGACATGCTCGTCATAACCGACGTATGCCTCTGTGAATACACCAGTCACGGACACTGCGGAGTTGTCGACCATGAGACAGGAGAGATACTTAACGATCCAACACTTCCCTTAATTGCAAAGACTGCAGTAAGTCACGCAAGGGCCGGTGCCGACATGGTCGCGCCATCCGGGATGATGGACGGCATGATAGCTGCCATTCGCAGCGAGCTTGATGAGAATAACTTTTATAATATACCTATCATGTCTTACGCTGCAAAGTACTCTTCATCATTTTACGGCCCTTTCAGGGATGCAGCAGGATCAGGATGCTGCTTCGGGGACAGGTCCGCACACCAAATGGACCCTGCCAACTCTGATGAGGCAATAATGGAAACTGCCCTTGATATAGAAGAGGGTGCAGACATAATCATGGTCAAACCGGCATTGCCATACCTCGATATAATATACCGACTCAAGACAGAGTTCAGGATGCCAACTGCAGCATATAATGTCAGCGGGGAATATGCCATGATCAAAGCAGCAGCCCAAAACGGCTGGCTTGATGAGAAGAAGGTCATGTATGAATCACTCCTGTCAATAAAACGTGCTGGTGCAGATATGATACTTACCTATTTTGCCAAGGATATGGCAAGGATGTTAAAGTGATTAAAAGGTGTTATTTATGTCTTTAGACAAGTCCAGAGAATTATACAATAAAGCAAGGAATTTCCTGCCAGGCGGGGTCAGCAGTCCGGTACGTGCCATAAAACCATATCCATTCTACACGGAATCAGCATGCGGTTCAAAGATAAAGGATATCGATGGGAACGAGTATATCGATTACTGTCTTGCATATGGCCCGAACATACTGGGGCATGCAAACCCTGTCATAAAAGAGGCAATCGCAGCCCAGCTTGAGAAGGGGTGGCTATACGGTACACCGACAGAGCTTGAAGTTGATCTGGCTGAGAGGATAGCAGGCCTATATCCAAGTATCGACATGTTAAGATTTGTGTCCACTGGTACCGAGGCAACCATGAGTGCGCTACGGGCTGCCAGGGGTTTTACAGGTAAGGACAAGTTCATCAAGATAGAAGGTGGCTTTCACGGGGCACATGATGCAGTGCTGGTAAAGGCAGGCTCTGGTGCAACAACCCTTGGAAAACCCGATTCTCTTGGCATACCTGAGGATTTTACGAAACATACATTGCAGGTGCCTTTCAACGATATCGAGGCACTGGCATCAGCCATAGAGAAGAACAGTGACGATATTGCTGCACTTATAATTGAGCCTGTCATGGGTAACATAGGGCCGGTACTTCCCGAAGGAGACTATCTTAAGGAAGTACGCAAAATAACAGAGGAAAACGATATCATCCTTATATTCGACGAGGTCATTACCGGTTTCAGGCTTGCAATGGGAGGAGCTCAGGAATACTTTGCTGTGACACCTGATATGACAACCCTTGGCAAGATAGTCGGTGGTGGAATGCCAATTGGTGTATTCGGAGGAAAGAAAGAGATCATAGAGATGATAGCACCTTCAGGAAGTGTATACCAGGCAGGCACTTTCAGCGGCAGCCCTGCATCGGTGGCAGCAGGGATTGCAGTGCTTGATGTGCTTGAAAAAGAAGAGGTCCACAAGAACCTTAATGCAACAGGAGACCTGATGAGGGCAAGGCTATCTGAAATCGTGACAGACCTTGGACTTGATTACAATGTTGTGGGTATTGCATCCATGTTCAAAATATTCTTTGGAGACAAGCCCCATAACTATCAGGAAGTCCTCAGGTGCGATAAGGAAGGCTACCTGAAATTCTTCTTCAAGATGCTGGATAGTGGTATATTCCTTCCGCCGTCACAATTTGAAACGAATTTCATTTCCACTGCCCACACCGATGATAACATTGAGAAGACACTGCTTGCCTATGAAACAAATCTCAAATAAGCGGTGAACTCAAATGATAATAGGAACCCGCGGAAGTGCCCTGGCCATTGCACAGACAGAGACCATAGAACGCCTCCTGTCAGAACTTGGCGTCAACACTACCAGAAAGATAATAAAGACATCTGGAGACACATTTACCGACAGACCATTGCATGAGGTTGCCGGAGTTGGAGCATTTGTCAGGGAACTTGATGACCGGATGCTGGAAGGAGAGATAGATATCGCCGTTCACTCGATGAAGGACCTGCCAACCATCCGGCCTGAAGAACTTTCGACTTCTGCTGTTCTTAAGCGTGATTCACCTTTTGATGTCCTGCTGACAGTGGATGGAACAAGGATGGATGAACTGCCTGATGGAGCGGTCCTTGGTACCAGCTCAATGCGCAGAAGAGCCCAGATCCTCAGATATCGCCCGGACCTCCATGTCCAGGACCTTAGAGGAAACATCAATACACGCATCAGGAAACTTGAAGAGGGATTATATGACGGTATACTGCTTGCCGAAGCCGGCCTGCAGAGAATGGGCTGGAAGATGGATGTCCAGCGTCTTGATCCCCAGTTCTTCTGCCCATCCGCTAACCAGGGGACCATAGCCGTGGTAACTCCTGCTGGAACTGGGGCAGAGGAGACAACATCCAATCTGGACCATCAGCAGACCCGGATCGAAACACATGCAGAGCGAATTGCTATTGCAGATGTGGAGGGAGGATGCACTGCACCTATTGGCTCCTTTGCACATTTCATCAATGATGAGGAGATAAGCATATGTTGCGAAGTGCTTGCCCTTGACGGCTCAGAACATGTCCGCATTGAGGAAGTGATTCCCGTGGAAAACTATCAGGACCATGCAAGGATGATCGCTAGAGAACTGGTGCACATGGGAGGCAAGGAACTTGTGCAAAGAGCTGTATGCCAGCTTGCTTCGGGCTTATCTGATGAGGTATAAGGATAAATGACCAGTATCAACGGAATAGAACTTAGGAATCCTGCAATACTGGCTGCAGGAATAATGGGAACCACAGGTGCATCGCTGGTCCGCATGGCTACAGATGGGGCAGGGGCAGTTGTTACGAAGTCAATTGGCCCTGAACCAAAGGACGGACACAGCAATCCGAGCATGATAAACCTGGGATACGGATTTTTGAACGCCATGGGACTGCCAAATCCTTCCTACCCGCATTTCAGAGAGGAGCTTTCCATTGCAAAGAAGGGTGCAGGAGTTCCGGTAATTGCAAGCATTTTCGGGGGCACGGATGAAGAGTTTGTGGAAGTCGCCCTGGGGCTGATAGGTTCAAAACCAGATGCATTCGAACTGAACGTGAGCTGCCCCCATGCACGAGGATATGGGGCATCTGTTGGAAGCAATCCTGAAGCCGTTGAGACCATCACCAGTGCAGTGTGCGATGCTGTGGACATACCCGTATGGGTGAAGCTCACTCCAAACGTCACAGATATCGTTTCAATAGGTGAAGCTGCACAGAATGGAGGAGCAGATGCGATTGTAGCTATCAATACTGTCAAAGGAATGGCCATCGACATTCATAGTGGATATCCCATACTTGGAAACCGTTTTGGAGGACTTTCAGGCCCTGCTCTTAAACCAATAGCATTGAAATGTGTCTATGACCTTTATACAGCCCTTGATATACCTATAATCGGCGTTGGGGGTATTTCCACCTGGGAAGATGCCATTGAGATGATGATGGCAGGGTCAACAGCAATACAGATAGGCTCTGCAGTCTATGAGGGCACAGAGGTTTTCAGTTCTGTGACCCGGGGAATGCAACAGTTCATTGCTGAAAGAGACTACAAAGACATCTCCGATATCGTAGGAATTGCACATGAGATGATATAATGTACCCATTGAATGTCAAAATAACAAAGGTTATCAAGGAAACACCTTCTACAAGGACCTTCATCTTTGACAAAGCATTCAACAAAGCCATTCCGGGACAATTTGTCATGGTATGGATACGTGGAGTGGATGAGATCCCTATGACACTTTCGAGCAAAAATTCCATTACTGTTCAAAAAGTTGGAGATGCTACTGAAAAGTTGTTCACGCTTGAAGAAGGCGATAACCTTGGGATAAGGGGACCTTTTGGAAGAGGTTTTACGCTACCTGGAAAAGACGAGAAGATACTTCTTATAGCAGGCGGGGTTGGTGCTGCGCCGCTGGCTCCACTGGCAGAATATGCAGCTTCGGCAGGTATTTGCATGAGTGTGATACTCGGGGCCAGGAATGCAGAGGAACTGCTGTTTACAGACCGTTTCGCATCCTGCGGGAAACTGTACCTTACAACAGATGACGGTTCGGCACACAGATGTGGTTTTGTCACCGATGTCCTTGAAGAGACTGATATCAGGGATTATGACCGGATATACACCTGCGGCCCGGAAATGATGATGAAATGCATCTTTAACATGCTGGAGAAAGAAGATGCACTTGGCCGCGCAGAATTCAGTCTGCACAGATATTTCAAATGCGCGATTGGGGTTTGCGGTGCATGCTGCATGGACAAGAAAGGCCTGCGCGTCTGTAAGGAAGGACCTGTGTTCAATGGCCTGCAGCTTATTGACTCGGAATTCGGAAATTATATGAGAGGACCAAGCGGGAACAGGAAATCATTTTGAACCTGTACTTCTTTTCCTTTTTGACTTTTTTATCCATGAGTTCAAGAAAGATATTGAAAGGAGAAAACGTGTCTACTCTGTAAAAACAGATAAATGATAATCATTAGAATTACCACTTTTGATATTACTTGATAATGTTTAAATATGTCCTAAAATATAGGAAATGTATCTATCAAAATCGGCGTTTTTATCGGTGGTACGATATGAGATACATGAATTTGGAAAAAATATTCTCTATAATGCTTGCAGCATTATTTTTGATCGGAACAGCATCTGCTGTAACTTCAACCAATGTAATTGTAGAGATGGTCGAGGATGTGGAATGCGACCTTGATGTATGGACATACGCAGATCCGGCTGTAACAAACACATGGACATCATATTTCAGCAGCAGTGTTGTCGGCGGCACATGGATTACTCCTGATGCTGACGGAAGACTTGCTGTGCTCGATGAGAACGGTTACATACTCATCAACACATTATATCCTACGAACTGCTTCTGTATAGTGTTTGCCAGTGACAGGAACGATGGATATGCAAGAGTATACGTAGATGACGAGCTTGTATGGGAAGGAGACACATGGGCAGATGTGGATCTTGCACAGGACATCAGTGCACAGAAAATAAGGTCCCTGAAGATCAGCGGACTGGAAAGCACTACCCACATCATCAAAATAGAAAATGTGGATGTAACAACCCTTAATCAGAACATTCCTAAGAGTAGTCGTACTACGACTCCCAATGACGGGCATGTAACTGTATATAAATATGGATATAACTGCCCTGAAAATGAAATTCCTGAATTCCCGACAATTGCATTACCTATGGCTGCAATACTCGGCCTTGCTTTCATATTCCGTAAAAAGGAAGAATAAATTATAAAATGAAGCCCATAGGGCTTCTTACTTTCTGCTCAACCTCACTAATTGGATAATTGAATCACTTTTATTTGGTAATTGAATGGGATTGAACACAAACAGAGAAAAAGTGTTTATTATGCAGAACATTCCTGTACCATTATCTTTGAAGCCATACCTATACCAAGCGCATAATCGCATCCGTTCACAGAGACTATCAAAGAGCCATTTATACCTCTCTTTACTTTTAGCAGGGTGTTCTCTATAAAACCCATGGACCTGAGACGATTTAGCAGGCAGTTGCCGGCATTGATGGAGATGATCTTGGTGTCTTTACCTTCAGGCATCATTGCAAGTGGTAGGATAGGAGTCATTTTTTTACCTCTTTTGTTTTATCAGGAATGATATTGCAGATAATGACTTTTCGATATTCTGAGCTTTCCGGCCTGGTATTAGGAAAGCCTAATATTAATCAGTATAACTAGATAGTGTACCATGGTATATAAAAGTTCCTGGCTACAAATAAGACTTGTCCAGCAGAAAAGTAAACTGGTCTTCAACATAAATGCTTTAAGCATTAATATGAATTCATACTCCAATGACCTTTAACAAAAGAAATACACCTGAGCTGGTAATGGGTGTAAGGAATCTGGCAGCTTTGAATGCGTGCAAAGAAAATACAGATGCAGTGTACTTTTCAATTAACAGGTTCAGCCTCAGGTCCCGGGCACAGGGGATAAGTGCTGAGAAACTTGCAGATTTTGTAGATGAGATCCATAATAAAGGTATTAAAGGATATCTTGCAGTGAATTCTGTGATCTATCCGGATGATATTGAAGAACTGGAAAAGCTACTTGAATGTGCAGCATGCACAAATGTAGATGCAGTGATAGCATGGGACCCGGCAACAATTGTGCAAGCTGCTGAAAAGGACCTGAAGATACACATATCCACACAGGCAAATGTATCAAACCAGAAAACAGCTGAATTCTACAGATCACTGGGAGCAAGCAGGGTCGTACTCGCAAGAGAACTAAGCCTTGAACAAATAAAAGAGATCAAAAAAGACACCCGAATCGAGATAGAGACCTTTGTACACGGAGCAATGTGCCAGGCCATCTCCGGCAGATGTTACCTTTCTGCATATATGCTTGGCAGGTCAGGCAACTGCGGAGATTGTACCCAGCCATGCCGCTGGGAATGGACCCTGCACTCAGACAACGGTGCTATAGTAGACCTAAAAGGAAAATACCTCATCAGTGCAAAGGATCTCTGTATGATCGAGCATATACCCGAACTCATTGAAGCTGGTATCGATGCCTTCAAGGTGGAGGGAAGACTAAGAAATCCCGGATATACTGCCACTGTAGCAAAATGTTACCGGCAGGCAATAGATAGTTTCAATAAAGGTACCTATGATATGAAAATGGCACTCACTTTAAAAGAGAGAATGGCACTTGAGTACAACAGAGGTTTTTCAACAGGTTTCTATTTCGGACATCCAGGACCCGACAGCCTGGCATATGCACACGACATGAATGCCTCGCCTATAAAAAGACAGGCAGTAGGTATCATTACAAATTTCTATCCAAAAATATCTGCAGCTGCTGTCAAACTACTGGAAAAGGGATTGGAGATAGGCGATAATATCATCATAGAGGGAAATACGACCTATGTGGAACAGGAAGTCACATCCATCGTCCATGAAGGTGAAAGCGTCAGTAGAGTGGATAGAGGTTGCGAAATAGGACTTGAAGTTAAAGACACCGTGCGCAGGAATGATCGTGTTTTCAAGATACAAAGATAAAAAATCTTAAGTTAAAAACCAATTTCAAGAGATATATCTGTATATTACGTTTTTAAGGGACTGCAAATCCACCGATTCCAGATGAATATATAAACTATATATTTCATCATCAAATATACAATTCCAGTAGATAAAGTTCTTATGAAAACAGCAAGTAGTGAACACTGGATATCAGAAGTATCCAGAAAACAAACTTCCGTATTTCAAAGAACAACGTCTGAGGATATGATTAGATCATGAATGGTAGCAATTCCATAAAGAAAGAGCTTATTGCTAAAGCTAAAAAGGCCGTAATAAATTCCAATGAGGCAGAAGCAGCCAGCGTAGCAATGGAAACGATTAGTTCAGGTATAGATCCACTCGATATAATAGAGGAAGGTTTTATAGAAGGCATGAGAACAGTAGGTGACAGGTTTGAAGAAGGTAAACTGTCACTGATGGAAATACTGGTTGCATCAAAGACAATGAACAGGGGTATCTCAATACTTAAACCTGCAGCAATAAGCACACACAAAAATACCTGTTTCTTTGGGAACCTGATGCTGACATTATAGATATAAGAGGAACAATATGGACGAATTTATGCAACTTGCAATCGAAGAGGCAAAAAAAGGCCTGGAAGAAGGTGGAATACCCATCGGATCCGTACTTGTAAAGAGTGATCAGGTTATTGGCAGAGGACACAACAAAAGAATACAATATGATGACCCCCTGGCACATGCCGAGATAGATTGCATCCGCAGCGCAGGCAGGATCGGGAAATACAATGATACAGCGATATACTCCACCCTTATGCCCTGTTACCTTTGTGCCGGAGCAATCGTACAGTTTGGAATAAAGAAAGTAATTGCAGGAGAATCTGAAACTTTTGATGGTGCGGCCGAGTTCATGAAAGAGCATGGTGTAGAGGTCATTGACCTGAACATAGAGGAATGCAAGGAAATGATGAAAAAGTTCATCAGTGAAAAACCGGATCTATGGTATGAGGACATAGGTAAATGAAATTATGCTTTTTTAACGGTTGCCCAAAAAACACTGCCTTTTCCTGCAGGATTATCCACCACGCCAATATTCCCACCATGCAATTCAACTATTCTTTTAGCAATCGCAAGACCCAGCCCTGATCCCTTTACAGCTTTTTTCTTATCTGCAAGACGTTTGAACCGGTCAAATATAATCTGTTTATCTTTATCAGGTATGCCTTCACCTGAATCTGAGACCTTTATCTGCCATTCATGACCAAGGTCCTCTATATCAACTGTAATTGTACTGTCAGAAGGACCATATTTTATAGCGTTTGAAATGAGGTTGGCAAATACACCATCTATCAGCGGATTCAATATTGCCGGATAAGAGCTACCCAACTTAATATCAAGATATATATTCCTGGACTTTAGCTGGGGATCAAACTCCTCTGCAACATTACGAATAATACTTGCAAGATCCATGGATTTGAATTCCAGTCCGTCAATGTCTTCAAGTCTTGCAAATTTTGCAGCTGATTCGATCATATCTATCAGGCGGGATACATTGCTATCTATGAGCTGGAGTTTATATTTCCTTTTTTCATCTGTTTCCTCATGCAGGAGCATATCAGTGAACCCTTTTACAACACCAGCAGGGTTTAGGAGATCATGGCGAAGTATGTCAGTGAAAAGGTCTTTAAGTTCGTTTGAACGCTTGAGTTTGGATGCGTACTGGTTCAGTCTGGATTCCACAACCTTGCGCTCAGATATGTCCCTCACAACAGTTATTACCCCTGTGTCAAGAGCTGACAAAGAAAGCTCCTGAAAAAAATTACTGCCGTCTTTTTTCTTTCCAAGCATTTCACCTTTCCATTTTCTATTTAAAGCAAAATCTGGGAATATCTCATTAACAAACCTCTCTATTTCAGAATCATCATACAGGACCTTCCATTCTTTCCCTATAAGCTCATCAGGACCATTATAACCGAATATACGTGAGTGTGCATCGTTAACATAAGTATATACACCCCTGCCATCCATTATAGCTATCCCGTCTATGGAAGCTTCCATAGCCCTGGTATGTTCTTCAAGTTTTTCTTCCACTTTTTTTCGTTTAGTTATGTCCTGACCTGAAAACAGCACACCTTTTACATTGTTGTTTTCATCGATAAGAGGTTTTGAATACCAGGACACTATACGTTGTTCTTTTTCTTTTGTAACTACAGGGCATTCATAATACTCCATACTGCCATGTGTATTTGTCAATGAACTTAAAAAATGGAAATCCATATCTACTCTTGATGACTCGGGGATAAATTGTTCAAGCAGATTATTACCCAGAACTTCCTCTTCGCTGTAACCAAGAATCTCCAGACCCCTTTTATTAATCAGGACAATATTACCACTCTTATCAAGAACCAGCATCATTACAGCTGCAACGTCAAGATAGTTCTGTGCCTGATCGCGTTCCTTCATCAGATTATCATGAAGATGTTTTATACGAAGTAAAGATCTCACCCTCGTCTTAAGCTCAAGCCTGTCAACAGGTTTTGTGAGAAAATCATCTGCTTTGGCCTCTATACCTCTTAAACGATCTTCCCTCTCAGATAATGCCGTTACTAGAACTACAGGTATGAACTGGGTCTTTTCATAACTTTTTATCTGCTCACAAACCTGATAGCCATTTATACCCGGCATCATTACATCTAGGAGTACAATATCAGGAATTTCCCGGAACACAATATCCAGTGCTTCATTTCCGTCGTGTGCGGAAATAACTTCGTAGTCCAGCTGAAGGTAAGCCTGAAGCAGTTCAATGTTCATTGGTTCATCATCTACAACCAGAACCCGGGGCTTATCAGGTAGTTTCATAATCGTTTGCTCAAAATGTCCTATGTAAAGACACGGAGCCATAGAACAACGTGATTATAGGATCATCAGTAATTAGTGTGATTAGTAGATAACATGCAAAGCCTTAAGTATTTTCGGCCGCAATGATTTTAATCGCTTACCTAATACTTAAATATTACTAAAAATGAATAAGCTTGTGGCTCCTCTGGATATACACTTGCTTTTGCATAAGATGCAGTATTAAAACAGTCAATTTCCCTCAATTTTCAGCTTTCAATGCAACATATAACATCGACCAGTAAGTGAATCATATGATCTTGATACATCCTCATACAATACCACCAAACACCAATTATCTAAAATATTCTAATCTTGTCAGGTAAAAAGGCAAATATAACCTTCATTTGCATCATATGTAGAAACCGGCTCACACATTCACTTCGGTTTCCGAGTTATCATTGCGCACTATGCCAGTTATATATCCGATAGTTTTCTGTCAACTTCACCTACTTTTATTGTGTATCCATAAATAACTGCGGATCAAAACATATTGCCAAATCAGAATATATGTGGAAAAACCAATAATGAATAAAATAAACATCAATCAAAGGAGATATATCCTTTCAGAAGCTAAATAGACATGAAAATCATATAATATCATTTTTATCAATGGGAAAAAACATGGCAAGTCAGAAATTATTGGTAAAGGATGTCATAAAGAGAGCTGATGTCCTTCTTGAAGTGGTTGACGCCCGTTTTCCAGAAGAAACAAGGAACAGTGAAATCGAAACGGAGATATTACGTGCTAAAAAGCCTTTTATTATCGTGCTCAATAAATGTGATCTCGTCCCAAAAGATAAACTTGAAAAAGCAAAGAGCCGTATGGCAAAATCAGCTCCTGCAGTTTTTGTTTCCTCAAAGGAAAGGTTTGGAACAACAATGTTAAGACATAAGATACTTGAAGTTGCAAATATAAGGGACAGGAACATACTGGTGGGTTGCATAGGATACCCTAATACAGGAAAGTCCTCTGTTATCAATGGTGTTGCAGGCAGAGGTAAAGCTTCAACGTCTGCTATCTCCGGACATACAAAAGGATTACAACTGGTAAATGCAGGCTCACGTATCGTTTTCCTTGATACGCCAGGAGTTATTCCTTTTGATGAGCATGACGAGTACATACAGGGACTGCTGAGTATAAAGGATGCGACTCATCTGAAAGACCAGATAGGGGTTGCCCTGAAGATAATCGAAAAACTGCTTGAAGAACACAAAGACGTACTCGAATCATTCTACAATATAAGCACAGCAGATGAAGATTCCTACGACATACTTGAAAAGATAGGTATGCAAAGTAATTTTCTTAAAAAAAAGGGGCAGGTCGATGAAACAAGAACTGCCGTTAAAATAATCAACGACTGGCAAAACGGACTGATCATGGCAGAAAAATTATAAAGTGCAGGGTTTCAATATGTGCTGAAAAAACACTTTAGAGGGAATTGAATGGTAGAATGGAAAAAGGACCTTGGACTTGAAGGAAGAATGATACTGACAATGATCCTGTTGGCTGCGGTTTATCTTTTTTTCCTTACCTTTCTCTCTACTGTCATGAATGCTTCTGCAAATATCATGCTGGTTTTCATAGTTCTGTTTATGGGAGCACAATACTATTACTCAGGCAAGCTGGTACTCTGGACCACAAATGCAAAAGTGGTCTCGGAAGCTGACGCTCCGGGTCTTCATGAGACCATAACACGATTATGCGTTATTGCCGGTCTGCCAAAACCAACTGTTGCCATTGTGGATACTTCCGTACCCAATGCCTTTGCAACCGGAAGAGGACACAAGAGCGCTGTTGTTGCTGTCACCACAGGGTTGCTGAAAAGGCTTGACCAGCGAGAGCTCGAAGCTGTCCTTGCACACGAGTTGAGCCACGTAAAGAACAGGGATATGGCAATACTGACAATCGCCAGTTTCATTTCAACCCTGGCATTTTATATTGTAAGATACAGCTTCTACATGGGAAGCTTTGGGGGTGGCAGAAGAAACTCAAACGGAGCTTTGATAATAGTATGGCTGGTTTCCATATTAGTCTGGATTATCAGTTTTCTGCTAATACGTGCACTATCAAGGTACAGGGAATTTGCTGCTGACAGGGGAGCTGCAATGATTACCGGCGAGCCTGCAAACCTCATATCGGCACTTCGCAAGATAAGTGGCACAATTGCAAAGGTGCCTGCTGAAGATCTGCGTAAAATGGAAGGAATGAATGCCTTTTTCATCATACCGGCAGTCTCGGGTTCCTTAATGAACCTTATATCCACACATCCGACTCTTGAGAAAAGAGTTGCCGCCCTTGAAAAGATACAGAGGGAGATAGAACTCTGATGGGCATTCGTAGTATTATAGAGTCCATGCTTGGAAGAAGCAGGGTACCGACAGCAAAGAGTGACAGGCTTTTTGCCATATCAACAGCGTCAGTAACCTTGGAAATGAATCTTAACGTAAAACCATCGGAATTAGCCGGTATATGTTTCAAGTCCCTTGGAATGGCAAAATACCAATCTGCAAGGGAAGAAATAGAGCAACTTCTGCAGCTTAGTACCCCTGAGACGGGAACTGAATTCAGTATTGAGAAAGATGAATACAATTTCCTCTGGATAATACTAAAAGACAGGGACTTTGAAGATCTTGTTACAATCATACACATGATCTCACAGACCCTTATTGAACATGGATTCGGGGGACAGATACTATGTGCAGTTTACAGGTTCCAAAGCAACGGACCTGTATACTGGATATATAATTTCAAAGAGGGGAACTACTATCCCTTCATCCCTCGGGGAAAGAACAAAAGGGACAATTCTATGGAGTTCAGGCTCAAATCATTGATGGAAAAGGAACTGACGATAGAAAAGGATGTGGGAAAGTGGCACCCTCTGTGGAACATGCCGTTTTAGGCACATGGACTTCTTTTTTTAGAAATCAACTGTCACCATTCAATCCTCAAATATTCCGACACCCGTAAAGATTTCCTTTGCCTCTTGCAGGGAAAGGTCCTCAGGAGGCACGATAATATCTGATTCAATTATATCAGAATCATCCAGATGCGTTCCATTTGATTTGATCTTGTCCATAAGTCTTGAAAGCTCTGCCTTGAATTCCTCTTCGTTTTCCACGGAGACAAGTTCAACTATCCTGTTATCTATAGTATTAAGTTCGTCAAAAAGACTACTTGGAACTTTATACTGACCTTCGCCGACAATCCTTATTATCATTTACCTGCCTCCTTCCTGAGTTTTTCGAGTTCTATATCCACGCTTGTAGAAGAGTTTATTTTTGCAAGCTCCTGCTCAATATCATCACCACTGCTAGTGAAGTCATCGAGTGTACCTAAATCTATAAGTTCATCCAGTGCGGATGCGCGGGCTTTCATCTGTTCGGTCTTGTTCTCAGCTCTTTCTATAGCCAGACCTATATCTGCCATCTCTTCACTTATACCGGAAACAGATTCATTGATCTTCACCTGGGCTTCAGCTGCAGAATATTGAGCTTTGATTGTTTCTTTCTTTGTCCTGAAAACCTCTACTTTCGTGGATAAACGTTTCTCGGCTGCAACGAGTTTCTCCTGCTCCTTTTCAAGCTCTGCTATCTGCTTGTCAAGCCCTTGTGCCTGAATTACAAGGGCATTTTTCCTCTCAAGCGCCAAGCGTGCCAGATCCTCACGATCTACTTTGATAGATTCCCTTGCCTGAGCATCCAGTTTATCCATACTCTGAGTTAATTTAGCCCTCTGCAATTGAAGTCTTTTTTTGGATGTGGCCACCTCTGCAACGCCTCTTTTGACATCCTGAAGCATATCAAGCTGTTTTTCATAAGAATAGTCCATTGTTTCACGGGGATCTTCCATACGATCAATCAGTTTACTCATTTTTGATTTGACTACAGTTCCCATCCTGTTGAATAAGCCCATGTTATTCCTCCTGATGAAGTTTAAATAAAGGTATAAAGTCCTAAATAGGATAAATGTTTGTCCCATTTAAAATATAATCTTATTAACACATGTATATTAAGAAACCAGGGATATATTATTAGTTGTGCCAGTCAGGATAAAACAAAAATATCGAAATAATAAAAAAAGATATGAACAAGAACAAAGTAAAAATATATCGCTTTTGAAGGAGAACAACAATGTCAAATTCACATAACAACGAGAATAACATATTCATGAGCCAAAGAATTGCAGTCTTTGCTGATGTTCAGAATATGTTTTATTCTGCAAGGAACAATTATTCTGACAGCCGCCTGGATTACGAGAAATTGCTTGCAACAGCATTAAAGGGCAGACAACTTATAAGGGCCATTGCCTATCTGGTAGAAGCAGAGGATGTGGACCAGTCAGGATTCAAATACCAGCTAAGGAATTTTGGGTGGGAGATAAGGACAAAACAACTAAAGATCCGGCCGGACGGTTCCACAAAAGGAGATTGGGACATGGGGATAGCAATTGATGCCATTGCAATTTCCGAGAAGGTCGATACGGTTGTGCTTGTTAGCGGAGATGGAGATTTTACGGCACTTGTGAATCACCTTAAAGCCTGTGGAGTACGTGTGGAGGTCCATTCTTTTGAAAGGAACACTGCTGCAGAACTGATCAGTTCAGCCACTGAATATTATCCTATAGATGAGAGCATACTGCGCAGAAAATGATACCATGGACCTTCTAAATAGCTTATAATAGAACCTGTGGAACCAAAAGTATCGCTAGCTAAAATAAATATGATACATAAGCTAATACAAAAAGTAAGCTATTAAATACTATTGTTTACTACTAACAAAAAAAGTAAATGATAGGATGGTTTTATGGCTAGTAGATTTGCAGGCTCGCTTTCCCGTGTTCACCCAAGTTCATTGAAGAACCTGAATTACCACTTACAGGAGCTTATCAGTGGAAGATTATGGCTGAAGATAATAATCGGTATGTTGCTGGGAATTATCACCGGCCTTATACTTGGTCCATCGACAGGCATCATTAGTCGGGAAATGTCTTTTGTCATTGGTGAGTGGCTGGCACTACCCGGATATATTTTCCTTGCACTGCTCCAGATGATAGTCATACCTCTTGTATTTGCATCAATTATCAGAGGAATAGCTGCCGGAGAGGACATAGAACAACTTAAGAAAATAGGCCTTAGAACTGTTGCATACTTCCTTGTGACTACTGCAATTGCAATAATCATAGGCTTAACTCTTGCACTCACCATTATTCCAGGGGCATACATAAGCAGCGATCTGGTCCAGGATACCATCGGAACAACAGATACAGTACCAAGAGAAAGCCTGGAAACTCCAGGGATTTCTGAACTTCCCGGAATGGTGACCACTATACTTCCAACAAATCCCCTGGGATCCCTTGCAACAGGACAGATGTTACAGGTAGTGATCTTTTCGATAATCATTGGCGTTGCCCTTGTATCCATGCAGCCCTCACAGTCCAGACCCCTGCTTGAGCTGCTTGGGTCTTTGCAGGAAGTTTGTATGACCGTTGTGCGCTGGAGTATGTTATTGGCACCTCTTGCTGTCTTTGGACTTATCAGTAAGTTCACTATCAACCTGGGAATTGATGCGCTTTTGGGCATGCTGGTCTACGTTGCTACAGTACTATTAGGACTTCTACTAATGTTATTGGTCTACCTGGCAATCATAATGATCATTACAGGAAAAAATCCGATTACCTTTATGGGAGAAGTATGGGATGTACTGCTCCTTGCATTCTCTACATCCAGTTCTGCAGCTGTAATGCCCCTCTCTATAAAGACCGCGGAAGAGAAACT
Organism: Methanolobus sp.; assembly: GCA_029762595.1. Classification (GTDB taxonomy): domain Archaea; phylum Halobacteriota; class Methanosarcinia; order Methanosarcinales; family Methanosarcinaceae; genus Methanolobus. The sequence continues at coordinate 38,368 of JARVGJ010000021.1, forward strand.
GGGTGTCAGGCCATCAATATCCCAATTCGTGGTTCCCCTTGGTGCTACTATCAATATGAATGGAACTGCGCTTTATCAGAGTATCGCAGCTGTATTCCTTGCACAGGTTTTTGGGATCGACCTTGGTTTTGGAGAACTGCTGATGTTGATGATAATAGTTGTGGGAGCCTCCATAGGTACGCCTTCAACACCTGGTGTAGGCATTGTGATACTTGCCCTGATATTGAGTAGTGTCGGTATACCCACAGCAGGCATTGCACTTATAATCGGTGTTGACAGGATACTGGATATGAGCCGTACAGCACTCAACGTCACAGGTGACCTTGTAGCATGTATTGTAATGGATAAATGGGTAGGTGGCAAGAGAAGTGTTGTCGAAGAGTTTGTGGAAGAAGACAAGCTTGAAGCAAAGAGAAGTATCCGTGGTGATGATGTTATAATAACACCAGTCGAGAACTAATAATTAAATAATTAGTGTTTAATATAGACACTACGAAACATGACCATGTAACCGCTCTTAATAGGAGCGGTTGTCTTTTTGCCAATATTGGCTTGTATGTTGCTTTTGTTCATATCTGTCTTCATCAGTATCTTTTTTATTTGCATTGATCTGTATAATCTGTATAACAGTTTTTAGTAAAATGCCATGAGAGAAAAATCATCAGCAAAAGCCTGTACTTGCCAGAACACTTTGCGATAATGCAGATTTTTAATAAATTGTATTAGTAGTAATGTTAGAATAATAATAATAATAATAATAATAATAATAAT
>JARVGJ010000022.1 GCA_029762595.1 Methanolobus sp.
TTCTGAGCCTGATGGGTTCATTACTGATCCTTGTGAATGACTGGACCGGTGCTCCTCTCCTTTCCACACCGAATGCGGGGAAAGCCTGGCTGAATTTCCCGTCTGCAAAAGCAGCAACAGCCAATAGTTCAGCAGCTGTGACAGAGCCCTGACCACCTCGACCGTGTATTCGTATTTCTTTCATCTAGAATTCTCCATAAACCTTGTAACAATAGCTATAATTTTCATTCCGGTACTGCCCAAATGTTTTTCAGGGTAACATTGCCAGGTGTTGTGTCGAACATCGATGTATCGAACGCCTCATATTTTCGTCAACTGACGTTAAATGCAATGTTTAATTGTGTAGAATCGGTTAATTACTATTTAGTCTTTCGGTAATTTACACCGTTAATTACTTATATATAGGTAAAATTGTATATATTATTTTTAAGTTATTTATTTTAAACATGCATCATAAGGCATGTTTGCACATTTTTTCCAAACTGCTTATAATTTCTTCAGCATTATTTGAAACTGCAATACTTCTCCTTATATGCCTGCCATTTCTCATTCCCCGGGTAAACCAATGTGCTTGCGACTTAATGTCCACTGTATGCACAAGTCCATGTTTTTCCAGAAGATCAAAGTAGTATCTAAGGTCTGCGACTCTGCGGGCACATTCATCATGGCTAAGCATTTCCCCGGTTTCCAGATAATGTGATATCCTTTTGAAAAGAAAAGGATTTCCCATTGCAGCCCTTCCGATCATTATACCGTCACATCCGGTGTCCTGTAATGTCTGTTCTGCCGATATCTCATCCACGATATCACCATTGGCGATGACCGGAATAGTTAGTTCCTGCTTGATCTTCCTTGCATATTCATGGCTGGCTTTTCCTGAATACTGTTGCTGCCTTGTCCTGCCATGAACCGTTATTGCGCTGGCACCGGCATCTTCTATCAGCCTGGCTATATCCAATGTCTTTTCCATGTCCTTAAGGATGCGTATCTTGGCGGTAACAGGTGTAGTGAGATTTTGCACCAGCTCTTCTATTATTTCTTTCATAGTGGCAGGATAGTTCAGCAGGGCTGATCCACAGCCGTCCTTTGTCAGCAATCTTGCAGGACATCCAAAGTTAACATCAATTATCTCAGGCCGGTACAACTCTTCGATTCTCAGGGCTGCCTCTCTCATGACATGAGGGGAGTTACCAAAGATCTGTATACCCATAGGCCTCTCAGCCTCAGCGCTGAGACCCCGGTTTATGGTCTTCTCGTTCTCATAAATGACGGCATCCGAACTTATCATTTCAGAATATGTAAGGGCCGCACCATATTCCCTGCACATGAGACGAAACGGCAGGTTTGTCACATTGGACATGGGGGCCAGCAGGACATTACCGGGGATATCAAGGTCTGCTATTTTCATGGTCATCAATGATGCCGTTGGTCATAAAGATTCAGTTTTTTGCAATCTGTTCCCCTACGGCTTTGTAATATATGGTTCAGAATTGTTCTATCGAAGGGTATACTAATATATAAGCAGAATGTATGGAAAATCAAATGTAATCTTGATTATGACAATTTGTTTGATAACCATTTGTTTTGTAACAATGGTTTTTATGACAATGGGTTCATTGATCGGTTTTTAAAAAATATAACAGGTTCATCCATGACTAAGATCTTAGCTTTTGTCGGAATGCCGGCCTCGGGCAAATCAGAGGCAGCATCTGTCCTGCGCCGTAAAGGTATTGATGTTATCAATATGGGAGATGTAATCAGGGAAGAGGTCGTCCGCAGGGGGCTGGAGCCCACCGATGCCAACACAGGAGGTATTGGTACCGAACTGCGTGAAAAGGAAGGCAGGGATTCAGTTGCAAAAAGATGCATCCCCAGGATCAAAGCCACAAAAGAGGATTTCATCGGTATCGATGGTGTGCGCAGTGTTTATGAGGTGGAACGATTCAAAGAGGCATTTGGTTCTGATTTTACCCTGGTTTCTGTGGATTCGCCCCTTGAGCTCAGATTTGATCGTGTACTCTCCCGCAAAAGAAGCGATGATATGCAGGACATCAGTGCCCTGAAGATAAGAGATGAGCGCGAGCTTGGCTGGGGTATGGGCGAGGCTATGAAGATAGCGGACATCGTAGTTGAGAACAATGCTACCCTTGAGCAGTTCAGGGAAAAGATAACAGCATTGATCGACGTTTCTGAGATCAAGGAATGAGTATCATGATACAGGTACAAGTTTATGCGGATGTCAATCCCACAGAGAGCAAAGACCAGGTGTACTCTGCCCTGAGTCAGCTTTTCCCTGAGATTGACTTTGGCTTTGACGAATTGTCTGAGCATCACGGAAGATTCTCAGGTGAGGGTGACATTTATGCTCTTAAATATATCCATTATCTTATCAGGGAAGAGGAGATCATCGATACCTCCCGCACCCGTCTTAATGTAGGTCTATCGGACGACGGTCTGTCAACTTCTTTCATGATCAATAAGCAGGTAGCCACCGTTGGCCACCTGAACTATCCTGCACAGGAGGAACCACTGGGCTCTATTAACATAAGTATCCGGGCAGATTCCGCTGAGAAGCTCAGAAGATGTTTCGACTGGCTTACCCCACCGACAGATAATGGTATACCAGATTTTGAAATGGATATAACGGATGTCTGAAATGCATGTCAGCAACCTGAGCTTTTCATCACGTGCAGCTGTGGAAGATCCTTTTAACTGGGCATGGGATCTTGAAGATATCGGATACACCGGCTGGGAGATAGTCCAGGAAGGCTCACAATGCCTTAACAATGAGAATCTCCCACAGGTCCGGGACATACTTGAAACCACTGATCTTACCCTTACGATACACCTGCCTTTCTCGGACATGAACCTTGCAGGTCTCAATCCCGGTATACATGATGAAGTGATGCGTCAGATGCGGTATTATCTGGACATGGCCTCAGGTATTGCAGAGCTGGCAGTGCTGCATCCGGGTTACCTTTCACCCTATGGCAATCAGGTCCCCGATAAAGCATGGAAGGTCAGCATCGAATCCATCCAACAGCTCTGCGATTTTGCAGAGGACAGGGGTATCCTGATTGCCGTTGAGAACATGCCGGATTTCCCCAAGATATACGGCAAGGTCCCTGACGAGATGCTGGAGATACTGGAAAAGGTCAACAGGAAGAATATCGGAATGACCCTTGATGTGGGACATGCCAACACCATGGGACTTGTGGATGATTTTGTGAAGAAGTGTCTGGGCAGGATAAAGCACATGCATATCCATGATAACCACGGAGCCCACGATGAGCACCTGCCTCTGGGACAGGGTAACATCGACTGGAAAAAGTTCATGGAAAGTATCTCAGGCTACAAGGGCAGGCTCGTTACTGAAATGCGCTGCCTTGATGAGGGGCGGCAGTGCATTGAGTATTTGAAGAAGCTCTAGTTTTTGGACTCTGTAGAAATCCTATTTATCAACGAGTTTTGGATCATAACCACAGACAAACGCAGATAACAGTTATTTACATCTGTGTGTATCTGCGTGCATCTGTGGTTTATAGCAAAGCAGGGGTATTTTAAAGAGCCGGTTTTTGAATACAAAAAAGTGTAGGTAAATAGAGTTATCTCCCTATTTTCTTTTCTTATTCTTCCAGCCTGCCATGCCTGCGGTCTATATCATCCATCTGGTCCAGCAGTTTGCGGATTGCCGCCCTTATGGCATCAGCCTGTGTAATGAATTTCTTGTTGTCTCCGATATGACTGTTAAGGTCATCAAGAAGTTCCTGGGGAATGTCAACACTTACTTTTGGCATATTTCCACCTTTTTTGAGATAAAGGATGAAGACAAATTGAACTGATAGGATTTAACCTTTTAGAGAAAACGGGATTAAAAGAGATTGTATGATGCGAGCCGGAAGGGAGTTGAACCCCTGGCCTACGGATTAAGAGTCCGTCGCTCTGCCTGGCTAAGCTACCGGCCCGCGTTGTCATGCTCAATTGAGCGAGACATCCATACGTACTGGCTTCATATATACGTTTCGGTTAAAGGTGTTTGAAGGAACTTAAATATGTTTCACCACGCACCTTGATAGTCCCATGATCTCCACCATATCACTATTATCCGGGCTCTGGATTATCATCTGTCCCTTCTTCAGGTATGGGATGCGCTTCTCAAATTCCTTTTTCACCTTCATGCTGTTGATGGCGGCATCGTTGCTGAGATTGAGGATTATGCGGGTGTTTATCTGCTTGAAGATGGTCTCATCGATGTCCTGGGGATCCTGGGTTATGAGGAAAAGGCCCAGTCCTTCTTTCCTGCCCTGGCGTGCTGCATCCGCAAACTTTGAGATGAGGCGTCGGGAGTGTTCGCCGCCTGCCTTTGCAAGATAGCGGTGAGCCTCGTCCAGTCCAAGGATTATCGGAGTTTCCTTCACGGCCGCCTCGCCGGAAGTGTTAAGTTTGTTGTCAACGATCAGGCTCATCAAAGTAAGAGTAATGATGTCCCTTATGCGGGAGTTGGTGATGTATTCTGTTGGGAAGACGCTGACCTGTCCGGACTTGAATATCTGCCCAAGGATCTCATTTATGGGTCTTGCCGGCTGGTCGAATACCCTTGCAAGTGAGCGGTTCTTCACCCTGCGCACGATACCATCATAGGATGCTTCGTGTATCTTTCCGCTTTCCACATACAGATCCCTGGTTACATCGTTATCGATAAAGTCCATGAAACCGCTGTAGGTGTGCTGCCCGGCCTTCTTGAAATAATCATCAAGCAGCAGGTCAACTCCAACATATTGCAATTCGGTCATACCCACCGGGGCAATGAGCCATGAATTGTTGCGTACCATCTCAAAGGGTATCGTGAACTCTATCTGCTCTGCCATGGACCTGCCTGTGTAACCCTGGCCGTCAACCTTTGCAACAAAGGTCCTGGTGTTTTTGCATGCACCGAAATTGATTTTCTCAGCCCGGAATCGGAAGTCATCATCATCTGTGATCTGGGGATTGTCCTCAAACAACTGCGAATACTCATCCTGCGGGTCCATGATGACAAGGCAGGGGTTTTTCCTCTCCTCTGAGCCACGGAGATGATAGCGGTTGTTCTCACTCATGAACTGGCGCAGGATGTTCTTGGTAAGGAAGGTCTTTCCGGTACCGGTGCTGCCGCAGACCAGCATGTGCCTGAAGATCAGGGGATCACCCATGGAGTAATCATTTCTCAGGTAATATGGTACTGTGGGGGGCACTGCATGTGTTCTCACAAGTTCCCCTCCAACACTCAGATGGCCCAGGAAGAGACCCTCCTCCGGGATATTGAGGCCTGTCTGTATCTTCTTTTTATCCGTCACAGGCAGTATGGGTGTGTTGGGGCGGGGTATCCTGTCACTCATTCTCCTGGAAAGGCCCCCTCCCTTTTCCTTTGCCTCATAGAGGATACATATAGGGTCAAGATAGGCCAGGAACTTGTAATCCACTTCATCTGTGGTATTGGACTGCAACATCCTGCGGGAGTGTATCTCAGTGGCATCATCCACGGCAAACTCCTGCAGGTACTGGAGCTTCCATATCCTTGAAAAGAGGTCCTCATCGCCGTAGGGCACAACGGCATATGTGCCAAGTCTAACTTTCTGGCGGTGGGATGTGGTAATATAGCCTGTTATCCTTGCACCGGATTCTGTTATCTCCAGCGGGTCCATACCTGTGGTGATTATACCTAAAGCCTCATCTGAAACACCTTTTTGGAAATTACCGTTTCTGCTGCCAGAAACTGTCCTTTCATTCTGCAGTATCGATGACCCGGGCTCAAAATCCTCAAATATGTTCTCATTAGCTGTTAAATCCAGACCTCCTTTTTCCGGTTCATCTGCCAGCTCCCCCGGATTCTTATCAACCTTATCGTTCCTGTTTTTCACAAAGGCAAGTATATCCTCATCTCTCATGCTTTTTCCTCCCACCTTGTATCGTTGTAATTGGTATCTATCCTTGAGTTCCTGAACCTGTCTACGATGTGGCGTCTTTCAGACACCGGGATCTTTGCGATGGAATCGGCTTTTGACAATGTTGCCGGTATTCCGTTAATTGCCAGGTCGTAGAGCACTTTTCTTGTCATAAGGTTCTTCAATTCCTCGTTCTTAACCAGTCCGTAGGGTGATTCTATCTTGAACATGGTGTTAAGCTTAGGCACAAATGCCATGAAAAAACACAGGGCATAATCCTCTGCATCGAACTTACCCCCGGCCAGTTCTGTCACCAGGGGTGAGGTGGACCTTAGCATCTTATCGTAGAACTGGTTTGGCTGCATGAACCAGTTCGTATAGGTAATATATTTATCAGCTTCCTTCTTCTTCATTCCTGTCTTTTCCAAAGACAGTGCATTTCTGAAGAACTGGGCATCCACCAGCCACGGAAGGTCAAGTCCTGGATCCTGTTTTTTCAGTGCCAGCATTATCTGCATGTCCTCCGGGTTCTTGACAAAACCGATAATAGGTTTCATTTTTTCCAGATGATGGTCCATTATATCGATATAGTTCTGTATTAGTTCAGTAATGCTGGGTTCACTCCTTATTCTAACCTCTTCGGAATCCACCACCATCCAGTACATGATCCTCTTAGGATAGATGGGCCCGTCCATTATGAAAAACCCATTCGCATCAATGCTGTCAAGCATCCATAGTATATGCTCTGACTCGCAAAGGTACATAGCCACATCATGCAGTATATCGGTTACTTTCCTTTCAAGTGATTCCGGCTGGATTCGGATTATTTTCTTGCGGCAGTGGTTGTTATCGAATGATTCCCAGCCTTTGCTGGTATCTATATATATTTTTTTGCTTGCGTTGTACGTGGCTGCCACGATGGTTCTCTTGCTATGGATATCAAGGTCCGTGGGAGTGCTTGCAATAGCACAATGGCAAATATCCAGATAAAGGCCATTATCAAATGTCTTAGCAGTGGTACTGCCACTGTCACAGGAGTAAGTCATGGGAAAAGGGTCATCTGACCTTACCATTCTTTCTATGCTTGCCTTGGCGCGCCTGACCGGTCCGATGGATTGCAGAACGATCTTCCCGTTGTATTCGAGCTTCCTGAGCCTGTCAAGGATATTTTTTACCTTCTGCGTATCTTCATATTCATCTCTGTCATCTTTGAAACAGATATCGATACGGTCGACTATCTCATGGATCTCTTTTATGTGAACCGGCTCAAGGGTCATGTGATAGGATAGTATGTGAAAGATAATATTATTTTGTATCGATATTCTGTCTGTCTGTCTGTCTGTTTGTCTGTTTGTCTTTATACTGGATGCAGGACATATTTGTAAAATTTTATTTTATTTTAAGTTTCCCCATAAATCAAACAAGTGTCTGAAGAGACTATTTATGGTACAAGGTTAAGTAAAGTTGATTACAGATAAACTTCATTTTCTGAAAACCCTTATATATGACCCGCAATAAGAATCATATCACATATATAAAGGTCTTCAGCAGTTTATCTGCTGGAAATTGCTCATTGTTTATTTAGAGGTCGTATTTATGGAAACTTACCATATATTCATAATATTAATGGCAGTCTATCTGCTTGTATTGATAGGCATTGGTCTCTATTTCACAAAACGTCAGAGATCTGTGACTGACTTTTGGCTTGCAGGCCGTAAAATAAATGCTTTAAATATTGGTTTCTCTGCAGCTTCCTCGTGGATGACCGCGGGTGGCATACTGGCCGTTATCGGTTTTTATATGCTGCTTGGAATGGGTTCCATATGGGGTTTTGTAGCTCCGAATATCCTGGCACTTATCCTTATAGGTCTTCTTGTAGGTAAGATCAAACATCTTCCGGCAATCACACAACCTGAATTGCTGGAACAGAGATACAGTAATGTTTTACGTGCTCCCGTTGCTATAATCATTGTAATTGTAATGACCCTGTTTGCAGTTGCAGATATCAAGGGTCTTTCACTTGTGCTTGAGGTCTTCTTTGGTCTGCCGCCAATATATGCTGCAGCCATAGTTGCAATTGCTATCTCTGTCTATGTCACTCTTGGAGGCTTCTCTGCGGTCATATGGACAGACACTATACAGTTCCTGATGCTTGCGACCTTTTCAATTCTGATAGCAGTTGTGGTTGTCAGTGCAGCTACTTCAGGATCTGTGGATGTTCCTGCAATAAGCACATCTGAACTCTTTGGCAATGTACCTTCAGAATGGTGGAACCCGTTCATTATTGGTATTCCTATTGTGATGATATTCATATTTGCAATTATACCAGGGTGGATCACAGAGCAGGACCCATGGCAGAGGGTTTGGGCAGCAAAAGATGAGAGGTCTGCAAGGAATGGTATGTTCTTTGGATCATTTTTGGTATTCATCGTTTTTGGTCTTGCATGTGCTGTAATTGCCATAGGCCTTAGCCATATATATCCTGCAATACCTGCCTCATATTCAGAGCTTGGGATGGCTGCAATGGTCCAGGCGGAACCTGCATTGCTTGTGTTCATTGTAGAGAACCTTTCACCCCTGGCCCTTGGACTGTGTGCTGTAGGTCTTGCTGCTGCAGCCATGTCATCAGCAGACACTTTTGCAACTTCCGGAGGTTCATGTATCTCACGTGACATATATCAAAGGTTCATAAAACCCGATGCCACAATGAAGCAAATGATGGTCATTAACAGGATAAGTCTGGTAATAATCATTCTTATGGCAACCCTGCTCTCATTCCGCATCCAGAGTATCATCGATGTTATCCACATTGCAACCTTCATTGCAAGTGCATCATATTTCTTCCCGCTCATGGGAGGCCTTTTCTGGAAGCGTGCAACTAAGGAAGGTGCCCTTGCAGGACTTATAGCGGGAGCTGTTACACAGATCGGGCTTACGGTGGTCGACATTGTAAAAACTCCTCCTCTTTCACCCTATTATCTGGAAACTGTTCATCCTCTGCTTGCACACCACGGTGTGATAGCAGGAATGGTATTCAGTGGAATAGCATTCTTTGCAGTGTCCCTGGCAACAAAACCGTCAAGTGCCGTGAACCTTGCACCTTTCTTTGCAGACGAGGCAGCAAAGCTTGAAAAGGAAGTAATCGGAATTGTCGATGAGGCAGATCCGGAATATAAGAAGCTTCTTGGTGTAATTGACAGGGAAATCACCGGTGACCGTGCAAGTGTAAAGCTCAACCTTGAAGCATCTGCAACAATCAACTGGGATAAATTCCTAAATGAGCTCAAGTCCATTCATCCTTCCTGGGTTACACCATCAGGCAGGGACTCTGTCTACAGGCTTACCAAGGCTGATATGCTTGCCTGCGTTTCCCTGACCCGCGGAGAGAATGAAAAAGAGATCTGGTTCTCATCCGAACCTATGGCAGCTGACCTAGACCTTAGCACAAAGGAATTCCTTTTGGCTTTCAAGCAGGTTGCTGAGGCACTTAGCAATATCGGTTTGCTGATGACACTGCCATCCAGCGACAAATAATCTGATTGTAAAAAAATTCCTACATTGCTCTGGATTCTTTTTCCGGGGCATTTTTATCATTTTTCGGATTTATCTGTTCGTTTGTTTGTTTGTTTTTTAATTCACTAAACGGGTAAATATTTATTTACTTTCTATCTATTATTCCTATACTATTTCAAAAGCTATCTATAATTTAAGTTCTCTATATATATTTGTGGTACATATGGAACTGAAAAATCCTATTCTGGATATTGAGATGACTGAAGAGAACAGGGAACAGATCCAATCCCTGAAAGATCTTTTTGAAGAATTAAACCCTGAAGAAAAGTTCGATGTCGTGGAACTGCAGAACATAATGCTTCAAAGGCTTTCGGGTCGTAATGATAGGTATGCTTTCCCGCAGGGTAGCAGAAAAGCACAAAGGGATGAAACTCAGATAATATCCCACATGTCAAGCAGGTCACTTGATTACTCACAGATGTGCATCAATTATTATGTTTCAAAGATCTCTTCTGTCCTGGAGAAGTAGAACAGGCATTTTGGTCATTTTATTCTTTTGCCATCCTGTTTTCAGCTGAGCGCCAGCTTTGTTACTTGCGGATATGATCTTTCATTTGCATTTTATCAGTATTATCTGTAGTTACGTTCTAAGACTATTATCACAGATTAAAGAGGGAACACATGGAAGTAAGAATTAACCTAATCACAATCTGGACAGATGACATTGGTCCTATGAAAGAGTTTTATACAAGTACACTGGGGTTTAATGTCCTGGATGATCTGGGGACATATATCGAACTGGAGAACAGAGGTGTAAGGTTCGCTCTTTGCATGCGTGAGGTCATGTATGACTATTGTGAAGAGTACAGGAAACAACGTGCAGGACAGTCCTTTGAACTGGCTTTCTCATGCAGGGCCCCTGATGAAGTGGACATATCATACGAGGATATAATATCAAAAGGTGGAAAGCCTGTTCAGGACCCTATGACAATGCCATGGGGTCAGAGGACAGCACTGTTTGCTGATCCGGACGGGAATATACATGAGGTATTTGCAGATCTTGAGTAATTCCAATCCTTTCAAATGTCGGTCATACCAGATCCTTACCCTATCATCACTCAAAACTTATAAGTGAAATACAGGCTAATAATGTTGCCATGGCAGAGATTATCTTTGATGACATTGGCAGTTTTCCCCTTCCTTCAGGTACGTCCAAAGAATGGATGGCGGGGAAGTTCTCCGGAAATAATAGTGATGAGGAGCTTTTCAGGATCATAAACGAAGCTTTTATGAAAAAGGTCAGGGCCGGTGTAGAGGTACCCACATACCCTCAGTATCAGGATATGAACGAGCAGTTCCTCTCCATCATCAGGGATGTGGATCTGACAGAAGAGCCATTTAAGGTAAAGCTTGCCAATGCACGTATTATTGAACTTCAGGCCATTGAAACTGCTGCCAGGGCTTATCGGGAAGAGAACGGGGAAAAGCTTGATGTACGTATCTGTGTAACCGGTCCCCTTGAGCTTTATCTCAAGGAGTTTGGAGGCACTGAGTATGTGGATATACTCAACCTGTTTGCAGAAAGTGTGGATCGTTTCGTGAAGAACTCACTTTCCAATGCGAAAAACTTCAATATAAGGACCATCTCAATTGACGAGCCAAGCATAGGTATCAATCCACAGGTGATGTTCTCTGACAATGACCTCATCAAGGCCATGGACATTGCATGCATTTCTGCAAAAAAGGCTGCCTGTGATGTGGAGATCCACCTGCATTCCCCGCTTCACTACAAACTCGCCTGCCAGACGGAGAATATCAGTGTCATAGGGGTAGAATCCGCAGCAACTCCTTCATATCTTGATCTGATAGATAAAAAGGTCCTTGAAGAAAGCGATTCCTACCTGAGGGTCGGTATCGCCAGGACGGATATATTCAATCTTGTCTCTGTGCTTAACGACAAGTACAATACCAATGTCTGGAAGGATACCCGTTATTTTCCTGAGATAATAAATGAGATGGAGACCCCTGAACTCATTTCAAAGCGCCTGAGCAAGGCATATTCGATCTTTGGTGAAAGTATCAGGTATGCGGGTCCTGATTGTGGTCTGGGTGCCTGGCCATCACAGGAGATGGCTTGCGCTCTGTTGAGCAATGTGGCTGAAGGCATGGCAAAATTCAGGGAAGGCCGGTAAAGTAAATGAAACCTTATTTTGATCATATCCTGATTCAGGTCAGGAATGTCTCCAGGATGTTGTCCAGTACCACCATCATACGGTCAACTATTTCCAGTGTAATATAGGTCTCAATGTATGCTGCCACAAGCAATGTCAGAATAATACAGCAAAGCATTTTCCATGTATATCCTGAGAGGATGTAATCCTTTGCCATTGTGTATGTATATCCTGCATCCTCTTTGAGGCTTTGGATCTCATTACCACTGAACAGTTCTTTGCCGATAACCTCATGAGACTGCAGGTATGCGAACCTGTAGCCTATGGCTGCAGCAATCAGGAGTGCAGGGATCTCGATGATCCCATGGGGAACTATCGCAACAAAAAAGTAGGTCACATTATACATCAACCCGATAGCAGTTCCTTGCAGTCCGAATAAATGGAAACCCGTTAAAGCCCCGTTAAACGTAAAGAATGCCAGAAGGATACCCACCAAACAACCATTCACTATCAATATCATAAGAGGTACTGTGTATGGGAGCATGAATGCAAAGTCCCTGTATTCATTCTTCCCGTAACCGCAATACTGCCATAATGTGCCTTTCTTTTCTTCCATGCTCCTATCAAGGGATGAGAAATCCCTGTCAAGTATGGATGTTATTGTAGTTAGCATTCTGAACATGGGCATCATGAGCTTTTCAAATAGTATTGAAGAAGATGCATAAAGGCGGTGTTTTTGTCTCATGCTGATATCACTTATCAGTATCCTGTGGAGCATAATAAAAAACCCTGTACCTATCACTGCAAAGGATGCTGCGATGCTGTTAAAGATGAATATGGCCCAAAAAGGGCTTATGTGATTTGCAGTTACCGTCACCTTTGCAGTTGCTGCAGAGGCCGTATTCATAATAGCTTCACTTACGGGTTCTGGCTGTGCGAATGTTAACATCAGGATATATGCAATGATGGCTGTTGTAAAAGAGATAGCAATTGAGAAAATGAATACTTTTGCCGACCATTTTACATCTGCAAGACCAATTCTAAGAATCTTATTTTTTTTGCTGCTATCATTTATGTATCTGCTATTATTCATGCGAAGCACACTACATTGTTATATTTTAGATATCGATGCATTGAAATACTTTAGATATATATAATTGTATTACTATATTACTATATCACTATCTAATAAGTATGGGATGTATATCAATGCGGATACCTACAGGAATAGAAGGGTTTGACGATCTTGTTCAGGGCGGTTTTCTGACTGAGAGGGTTTATGTATTAAGCGGTCCACCGGGAAGTGGAAAAACAACATTCGGTGTTCAGTTCCTTGCCCATGGGGCAGCAATGGGTGAAGTGGGCCTGTATATTACTTTACTGGAATGCCCGCAGAATATCATCAATGACATGTCCAATTATGCCATGAATGTTCCCACGCTGATCAAGATGAAGAAACTTCTCTTTGCCGACCTTGGTCCTCGCATGGAATACGGTTATATGGATGAGCTAAACGAATTCATCACCACTGATTATAATGTTGGCAAGAGCTCCATTGAAAGCGAGGCTCCATCACCTTCTATGGTCTTCAAAGAGATTGCGGCCTATGTATCGGAATATGATGTAAAGAGGCTGGTAATTGATTCGGTTTCTGCTATCCGCTTTACCACAAAGGACCTGTCTTTGCAGGAAAAAGAGATGAGCAGGTTCATACGTAATCTTAAAAAGCTTGGGTGTACCACGGTTCTGTTATCTGAGATGACAGATCCGACTGCTTATTCAACCGAGCAGTTTGCTGCACACGGGGTTATTTTCATGCACAATTTCCTATATGATAAGACCATGACCCGTGCTTTGCAGATCATAAAGATGCGCGGTACAAAGCATGATTGTAATATGCGCAGTGTCACTTTCACCGACAGAGGATTGAAAGTTGAAGGCTACATTGAATGATGGTTGTTTAGAATGGTAAAGATATTTAAGAGGGCAGGAGAAAAAAAGATCCTTCCCGAAGAAGGCAGGGAGCAGCTTGCAATCGCATCTCAGCGGCTTGGTTTTGAGGTGGGTTATCATCGCCACTCAGAGATAGGGTGGGTCCATGAGAAATTAACCCAGATCTACAGATTTGCTGAAGAATATGATCTCAGGGATTTTGTAAAGGAAAATTACAATCGTGGTAAAGAGGAAGGTTCAAAGACAAAGGAAAGAGATACTAAATCAGGTCTTTCCGGAGGTATATCTTCTCAAGAGCCTGAAAAAACACCTGGCTTTACATTTGAAAGATCAAAAAACGATCAAACTCTCCCAAAAACAGACGTGGGTTACAAAAGCTCTACCATCTCAGTACCTGTTGCCTCGAATATGATCCTACAGCCTGGTCTGGTTGATCTGCCTGATAACATAGAGAGGACCAAAGCCATAGAAAGACCTTCATTTCTTGATGGTGCCAGGCATCTGACACCTAAAAAAAACAAATGAATGCGTAAAAACGATTATTTTTGCCTTTTTTGAACAGTTAATTCTCATGGCCAAAGGCAACAAATCTTTGTTTCTCATCAAGGTTTGCCAGGATGAACCTGTCTTCCTTACTGTAAGCGATCTCCTTTGAACCGGATAACTTCAAAACATATTCTTTTGCGGGTTTAGCAGTTTCTTTTCTTGCGTCTCCCTCTAAGATCTCAGTAACTCTCACAGGTGAAGACTGGAGTCCTGTGTAAAGGTGCAACATATCATTTACATTGAATTCCTTTGTAAGAGGTGAAAGAGTACATCTGAGCACAAGATCAGTAGCAACATTTTCTTCCTTGGAGAGTACAAAGCCCCTGTCAATATCCTTTGATTGGACACCTTTTAGAGCCAGTCCAACCCGGGCACCTGCAGGAGCGGACCTAACATCCACATCGTGCATTTGAATGGATCTGATCTCAAGTTCCTTTTTAGCTGGATATGCGATCATTTTATCTTTTGCATTAAGGGTTCCCTGCATGACAATCCCGAGCACCACACATCCGATTCCCGTTACATTGAATGACTGATCTATTACCACCCTTGTCGGCATATTGTCAAGTTCTTTTAGTTTTCTGTCTGCTATGTCACCTACCGAGAATATGAGTTCTTTTAGTTCTTCCATACCTTCAAAGGATGTAGTTGACACAGATAGATAGTCCCAGTTCTCAAGGCAGGTGCCTTTTGTGATCTTCTGCAGCTTGGCCTGGAGTTCTTCCTGAGCAATAGGGTATGATGTATCGGATTTTGTGAGAACCACGATCCCATGTTCATATTGCATCAGGTCAAGTGCGATAATACATTCTGCAGCAAGCTGGTCAAGTCCGGATGGCGGGATGCATAAAAGAGCAATATCAGAAAGGTTAAGTGCTGTAACCAGTGACTTGACAGATGCCGGGTATCCGGTGGCATCAATGGTTGTGAGTATCCTGTCGTTCTTGGCATAATCGTACATTGTTATGTCAGTGACATTACTTTTCTTTCCAAGTTTCCCGGCAAGCGTGGTCTTGCCGCTTTTCTCACTTCCGATGATAGCAATCTTTGTCATATGGGCACCTTTTTGTGGTTTACGAATTAATCTACTCGGATATATGTCTTTTTCATGACCAAAGCTGACCTTCCAACATTGCCATTGTCTTATCGGTTGTACTCTTGTTTATTTTCCTGACCTCTACTACATAATCTTCACCAATCCTTTCCGGTGTTCCAAGAACCACATAGAGCCCGAACCTTTCCATATACGCTTTGAATTTGTGGATGACATTCTCGTCTCTGACCCTTATACAGAAATCATCTGATAGTCTTTCACCAGTTGCTACCTGGGCTATTGTTCCTTTCATCGGAAGAAGTATGCTCTCACCAAGCCTTTTGCACCTTTTTTGGAACTCTTCCTCATCTTCAGACCATTCATAGGACTGGAAACCTTCACGCACCACCCGGGAGAAAAGATAATCGCGTCCTGCCTCGTTGTAGAACCTGAATGCCTGCTCCAGATCTGAGCAATTGCTCTGGGAACATGTGTATTTAATTGGTTGCAATACCATTTTGGGGTCTTTGATAACAACACCCTCATGCCCCTTTTCACCCAATTCTCTGATGATACCTGTGATCTTAGCCGATGCTTCATTGATGCTGAATTCCCCGAAAAGCCGTACCTGATTGAAGCCGTATTCTTCTCCCAGTTCTCTTCTTTGACAGACCTCTAACGGCTCTCCTGTATCTTTGTATCTCATATCGAAAACGAAGAAATCAAGTGAATCTATATCATAGATATTCTTCTGAACATATGGATTATCAGGACCTGCCATTTCTCCGTAGACAATAATGTCAGGATGATCCTGGAAAAAATCCCTTTTAAGAAAGTTCTGCACTCTCTCTGTGGAATATGGGCAGACATGACCACTACGGGTAAAGGCAATAAGTTTACCTCTGTAATCCACAACACGGACATTATATCCGTTCATCTTCTCTTCAACAACAACCGATTTTATCTGGCTGAAGTTCCCCTTCAGTGCAGGATCAAGGAGCATTGCCCTTTTTATCTTTGGAAAACCACGTACCAGTTCGAAAGAGCCATAATGATCGATCAGCGCGGTTCCATTTTCAATCTGTGGTGCGTGTCCTTCGAAGCGGTAAATATTGCTGTACTCATCCCAATTCTGCCTAAGGTTACCCTTTTCGATTATCTCTGAAAGCCTGGAAGGCGGAAGTTCCAGGAACTCGGCCGCCTTCTCAATATCAAGTTCTGTTTCCTTATAATATCTCATCACCAGACACCTGGTTCTTTACTGGACCATTCCGCTGATGATACTTCTTCTGGTGATCAGTCCCACCATCTGTCCTTCAAGGTTGACAACAGGCAACCCTCCGAAGTTCTCTTCAAGCATCATCTTCGCCGCATCGCTTGTTGAAGTGTTCGTGTATACTGTTTTGACACCCATTTTCATTATATCTTCCACGATGAGGTTCTTTATGCGTGATTCCTGCTTGCTGCCCTCCACGAGGTCACGGAAGGAACGCATTGCATTTGCAATGTCTTTTTCAGTAACGATTCCCACGATCTTGTCGCCTTCCATTATAGGTATCCTTCCAATATTGTTGTCAAGCATCAGTCTTCTGATATGGATGACACGGTCAGCAGGGCCTGCAACAATAGGATTCTTCTGCATGATCTCTCCTGCATACCCTTTGAAATTGTTGTTCTTGAGGATCTCATTTGGTGTTACCCAACCAATTATCTGTTCGTTCTCAACAACAACCAGTACTCCTCCATTCTTTACCATTATTGTGATGGCATCGTTCACCTTCGTATCAGGCAGGACTTTTACGTAGTTGTCTGAGATAGCTGTTGCCACATGAAGGGATGAAGCTGGTTTGTTTCCCTTTTTGCGTGTTCCCAGCTCTTTTGTCAGATTTCTCATGGTAAGTACTCCAAGCAGCTTGTCATCGTGTTTTACCAGAAGACGTCTTATTCCCTTCTTTTCCATAATATCAAGTGCATGGGAAATAGTATCTGATTTATCTACTAGTACTGGGTCTGCCATTATATCCTTTACTTCCATTATAATTCCTCTGATATTGTTTTGGTCTTTTGATCCTTCGAAGCTCACTGAACTGCTTTTAGTATATCCCTTCTGCTGATGATCCCGGTGATTTGTCCGCCGTTGGTCACAGGCAGGGCTATAGTATGCTCATCAATCATTATCTTTGCAGCATAAACCGCCTTATTTTTCATATCAACTGCTGGTGGCAGTTCTGACATGATGTCCTCAGCAACAAGGGGTACTTCTTTTATGTAACGATATTCTTTCTGGCCGGCAGGGCTTGAGCGCCTTGTCATCTTTATGCTCTTTGAAGGCAGGTTCCCTTCGTTGTCGGCCATAAGGTTAAACGCCACATTGGTAGTGGTTATTATACCGACAGCTTCATCGGAATCGTCATTGACGATCACACGGTTTGTCTTGTTCTCTTCCATTTCGCTGATAACATGGTTGATCGTGTGATGCCTGTGGACGAACACGATATCATCTGTCATTATCTCTGATACCTTTGTGTTTATATCCTGCTCTGAGAAGTACTTCATAATGTCAGTTCCTGTCACTATGCCTACCACTTCCCTGTTCACCACCGCAAGTGAGTTTATGCCGTTCTCTATCATCAGGTTGCTTGCCTGGGCAACAGATGCCCCAGGATATATTGTGATAGGATTCTCATGCATCACCATGTTTACCGGAATCTTGTCAATGGGTCTTCTTCTCCACATCGGTTCGGCTTGTGCCAGCCTTTTTCCAAGATCTGTCTTTGTGACAATTCCGATCATCTTTTCATCTTTAGCTACCACAAGAGTGCTGATCTTATGTTTCAGCATGAGGTTTCTTGCGTATGCTACTGTTTCTTCCGGTGCAATGGTAAAGACCGGTGAACTCATAATGTCCTTCACATTCATGTTGTTCCTCCTTTTGTAAGCCCGGGCCATTATTTCAGCCAAGCCTGCAGGATATTTTTTTTCTTTTAATCTTTCAAGAGCGCATACGATCAATATCGAAATTGATGTGCTCTTTTTTACTCCTATTCTTCTCCATGGATCCGTTTACGCATGTGAGGTAAACAAAGACCTATTTTGTAACCACATTTTTTGCGGTCTTGATTCCGATTCAGGGTTCCATTTCCACCTCCTGTTAATATTCAACATCAACTGATGTGACCTTCAGGTTACTTTTGGACCATTCTTTACCAGAATCTTATCGAATATATGCATAGCATGGTTCCTAGGATATTATTCACCCATCCGTTCATAGTTAACACTGGTGTATTCATAATTTAGGGTATCATCTTTGGAATTGTGCTATTGATTATTCGATGTTCCAGTTCATTGACCTTGTATCTCATTTCCAATTGAACCACTTCATCCAGGACATCACAAAAAAACCGTGTTTCTCTTGTCAGAATATCCGGAAGTTATGTGAACGACGTTCCAGCTTTCAGGTAAATGATCTTTCTGCATGCAAATGTGCTATTGCTTTTCAAAATGCAGTTAATATACAATGCCTGTTTGCAGTAACAGTGGATCCAGCTAACACAGAATACCAGGCTCTTATCATTTTACCTGGTTCTAATTGCAGTGTTGCTTTGAAAGTCGATACATTCCTTCTTTTAAGACATATCGGGACAGACATTTATTTCACCAGCTTGAAGTGTCCTTTATCAGTTGACCAGTCAAAGAACTAGTCGTAGTAACCCTCATCCTCTTTACAGTCCTCACAAAGCATCAATCCGTTAACATCCGCAAGATTATCTACAAAAGCGCTGCAACGCTGGCAAATACCACGTTCAAACTCCTGTTCCTGCCGGACATCACTTTCATGATGCAGTTCGATAAGACCTTCCAGGATAGTTGTCAGACCGGGAGCAATGGCAATTATATCCCTGTCAGTTATCATCCCGGCTATCTGGTCACCTTCCATTACGGCAAGTCTGCGAATGTTGTATCTGACCATCATTTCAGCAGCTTCGATTATATTTGTGGAAGGTTTTATAGATATTATGGGAGATGACATGATCTCTCTGGCTATCATCTCTGCAGGAAGGACATTCCTGATAACGGTCTTGATTATAATGTCATGTTCAGTTATGATACCAATGCTATCTGCATCATCTTTTACAATGATGCTATCAGTATCATTCTCTGCCATCTTTCTTGCGACTTCAAGGACATTGGCAGCAGCATCGATGCCAACAATGTTCTTTGACATCGTTTCCCTGACCAACATATCATTCTGTATCTCCAGAATCGAGCTGTCGGTTTCCATGCCATTATGATTATTCAAGACCATAAGATGTTCTCCAGAATCCCGGATTAAAGGAAGTTGTTACCTATAGTCCACAATTAAAATGTGACTGTTATTCTATAAATAGGTGTTCGTGCTTTCTTTTCAATGTCCTCCTGTGGAACACAATGAGCTTATTGATGTTTATTTCAGTGAGGATTATTGATCTGTGACATCCCTTGGTATTTCCCTGTCCTTTCTGATATCTTAAGTTCAATGATCATGTTGTTTCAGCGGACCATTATCTTTGTTCTGTTTCCTGCGCTGAGCTCGATCTCATCATTAAAGCCCGATCTGGCATATCCATCTATTATCTCCACGGACATATCAATATCCAACTGGTCTACAAGAAGTGCATGGTCACCCCACAAAGCTACGCGTATCCTGCCTGTGTCGTCTGATACATATATATTTGAAACCATATTCACAGTGCCGTCATCGCGATTGAATTCACGTATCTCACCAATTCCGGACACCTGCCCTGCTATTGAGTAGGATTCGCCAGGTATGATATCCGAGACAGGTGTGAATTCCTCCCTGAATTCTATCTCTTCTTCTATTTTGCGGATTGAGCTGCGATTTCCAATCTGCATTTCCACCTGCTGGTTGAAATTATTCTCCCGTGCATATCCATTGATTATCTCTACGGAATCATCCAATTCAAGGTCCTTTGTAAGGTCTGCCATCTCGTCCCAGAGAGTCACCCTTATCTTGCCTGTTCGATCGCCTATCAGGACGTTTGCTACCTTTCCTGTTCCCCCGTCTTTTTTGTTGAAAGTCCTTATGTCGGATATATCCAGGATACGTGCACGAATATTAATGTCTCCCATTCCGTTCTTAATATCCTCTATTTGTTGGGATTCAATACGTGCCTCAACTTTTTCATCGCTCTCACAGAACACACCATTATTACCGATATTCACCTCTATTCCAGAGTAACCTTCCTTAACGTAACCTGCTATCTGATAATTCTGACCTATTTCGACCTCTCCTGTCTTTATGAGGTCTGCCCGCTCGTCCCACAATGTCAGGCGTATTGAACCGGTTTCATCAGCAACTATGATATTGGCTACCCGGCCGATGGTGCCATCGTTGCGGTTGAATTCTTTTGCAGGGAAAACTGACATGATCTTTGCAATGAACTTGACATTATTACAATTTGGATTTATGTCCGCTATTTTCTGTAATTGTGTTTCCCCATTGTCACTGACACCCAGATCATGAGCCACGAGCATGGCGGCTGTCCTGGTGTCGCAGAGCCCGCTCATTTGTTCAACCTTTTCTTCAACTTTACGTGTAAAATCATCTTTACTGATGATACCGCCCAATTTTTCGTATACTTCTTTTATCTCATCCATAATAATACCCTGAAATGTGAATTTAAAGTCTGAATATTATACTGATCAATTATCCATCTATCTCTTGCCTAATCTAGTATTCTCTTATATAATTAATCTAACGAAAATGTTCTCATTACCAAATGTTTGCCATTGCGTATTTTGAGATGATGGTTGTGCCGTTTTAATAAGTTATATTAATTATGAGGTGTATTTGCAGTTATCATGATCCGTAAATGTAAAGAGCATGGCTATTTCAGGGGAGAGAGTTGCCCTGACTGTGGAGAGGAAGGACGTTATGTGCTGGATGATGATCGGGAAGAGCGGCTTGGAAGATTCATTTCCGGTGCATTGAGACACTTCCCTGAAGATGTGGGTATTGAAATGGATGCTCAGGGTTGGGTGGTTCTGGACAAGCTATGTGATATAATGAAAAGGCGTTACAAATGGGGTACCATGGAGCGTCTGGTATCACTTGTGGAATCAGACTGGAAAGGGCGCTATGAGATAGACGGACGTTACATAAGGGCAAGATATGGACACTCAGTAGATGTGGACCTGATATCCGACTATCCTGAAAATGAACTGCAGTATCTGTATTACGGTGTTAGTCAGGAGGAAACGGACATGTTGCTTGACAATGGGATCTCTCCTATCAGGCAATGCTATGTACACTTAAGTACGTCGTTTGAAAAAGCAATGAATGCTGCTTCGGTACATACAGACAATCCGGTTATTATCGAGATAGACGCAAGTGCAGCCCAGCAGGATGGTGTGGATATCGTTACAGTGAATGATGATATAGTGCTTGCAAGGGGAATCCCTCCAGAATACATCAGCGTTGTGGAATCCGGGGATTAATCCTCATTCCAATGATATTTCCGCAAACCCTTCTGTTTTGTTGATGCTGAATCGGACATCAAGTAATTGTTCTGTTATGTGTATATTTGTGAGGCAATGTTGTGTAAGTTCCCTGACCATGAAAGAACCTCTTCCTGCAAGTCCTATATATGGTATTAATTGGTCTGCAAGGTGTATATCCACATTTGCTCCGGATAGCAGGTCCTCAAGCAGCATCTTTGCGGCCTGTGTGCCAACTTTTTCTGCAGCTAGTCCCTTTTTACCAATGCTTGCAGCTCCTATGAGGCCAGACCATAGTGTAATCCCGCTTCCGGTAGAGGGTAAATTCTTAGTCTCAGTGTCAATACGAGCTTCGATCCCATTTTTATCAAGCAATCTTTTTGCGCAAAAAGCCTGTCTTTGAGAGATATGCTCAGGCAGGTTGGAACTATGCGAAACCCCATATGTGGCACTTTTGCTTTTTTGAAGATCAGATCCTTTCAGTCTGGAGGGTTTGATCTCTATTTCTGCAAGACCTCTTCCCTTTGGGTAATATCCTCTCTCTATAAGCCTGATACTTGCTTTGTATCCCATTTTTGAGAGGGCTTTTAATGTCACATTTTTCATGTAATCTATCGAAGGCGACCAGGTGACATCTGTTCCACCTGTGATACTAAACTTTGTCCTCCCGGAGGAATAAGCGGCCATTGGCATGATAGATTGCATGAGTAAGGAAATGCTCCCTGCAGTACCGATGTGTATATCCGCGTCAACCCCCCTTATTTCCGATGGAGAAAAGTATATCTCAGTTGATCCTGCAAAAAGTCCCCTTACATCGGCGCCACACATCAGGGCCATTGTCTCTACAGATCTGACATGTTGAGGTTTAAGTCCTTCATGCGGGCGGTTGCTGCGTATGTTTCTGATGTGTACCTCTTCTTTGATAATAGCCGAAAGGGCAATAGATGTCCTGAGTATCTGTCCTCCGCCTTCTCCGTATGAACCATCTATTTCTATCATGTCTTTTATTTACGCATCTTTTTCAGAGCACCCTTTGCAGCAAAACTTACAGGGTCTATTAGCATTGCTACTGGTGGGGCATAACAGGTTTCGATGCTTGCCAGCTCATCTGCTGTTGTTCTCTTTTTGATGGCCAGTGTAAGAGCATCGATGCGCTCTTTTACTCCTTCACCTCCGACAACCTGAGCTCCTATAAGGTACCTGTCACTGAATATGAGTTTAATGTATAATCTGCTTCCTCCAGGGTAATATTCAGCCCTTGTGGAACCTGTGGAAATGCCTGTTACTATTCTGATACCATTTTCAATTGCTTCTTTTGACGTGCTTCCTGTGCTTCCTACCTGTATCTCTCCGATAACGGCTATCCATGGATTCAGGACCGGGCCAAATGTTGCAGGCCCTGAGCTAAGGTTTGCAGTTATAGTGCCTGCCATCCTTCTCGCACTGCCTGCTATCTGACCTAACATTGCTTTTCCGCTGATAAGGTCGCATAGTTCTACACATTCCCCACCGCAATAGATGTCAGGGTCATACTCTCCCTTAACAGAAGGGTTTAGATATTCATTTACGATGATGCCTCCGGTTTCACCAATATCTATCCCTGCAGCTGATGCCAGCTCGTTTTCCGGTTCAACACCTGTTGATATTATCACTACATCTGCGGGGAAATCCGTTGAATCAACTGTAACAGATTCAACAGATCCGTTCCCATTGATGGAACGGGGTACGTAGCCTGTAATTACCTTAACGCCCAGGGATTCGAGGTGCTCCCGGACAGGCTCTGCCATGTCAGGATCGATGTTGTGAGCGAGTATCGATGAACTTCTATTGATAAGTGTTGTGACTATGTTCCTTCCAGCAGTGGCAACAGCAAGCTCAGCACCAATGGCTCCGCCTCCTATAATGACAACATTTGAAGCATCCTCAAGTGCTTTTTCTATCCTGATCGCATCGTAGAGTGTCCTTAAGGTGAATACGTTCTTAAGTGAGGTTCCGTTTATATTCTCTGGTATCTTTGGTCTGCTTCCTGTTGCAATCACAAGTTTGTCAAAATGATGGTTTTTCCCTTCACAACGTATGAAACGTTCTTCCAGGTCAATTCCATCTACTTTTTTCCCAAGCCTGAGGTCTATTCCCATACCTTCAAAGAATTCCTTGTCCCTCAATATAAGTGACCCTAGGTCCTTTATTTTCCCTCCTATGGCAAAGGGCATACCACACTGGCTATATGCAGTTTGACTATCAGCAGAAAATACCGTTACTGAATAATCACTGTGACGAATAAGGCCTGTAGCCACTGCCATACCCGCAGCACCACCGCCTATTATAATTGCTTTCTTTCCATTGTTTTTGTTTTGCATGTCCTTTTAAAAGATGGTTTATGTATTAATCATATTCCTCTGCTCTGTGATTTATCATTAAAAGTCTGATAGAAAGTTATAATCCGCAAATCATTAAATCAGCAAATCATTAATCGGTAACTCAATGTAAGTTGTGTTTTCATATCTGGTATCCGGAAATATGTCAACCCATAAGTTTATAAAACTTTGAATTCTATTATCTACTGTAATTATGATGTAATTATGATCATATAATTGCATCAATGATCGAAATTGAGATAATACAGATACTGTGAACAAGGTATCTTCCAATAATACAAATATAGTTCAGTCATCGTAATCATTACAGATTCAAATAGGGATCATCAATCAAAAAGGTACTTATATTATCATCAAAAAGGTACTTAGCAGGTCAAAAGCCATATTATTCAATGAGGGATTTGGAATCGCTGCTTATTGACCAGGTCAGGAAAAAGGTTCAATAGCTTATTGCATTTTGCATAGAGTGCAAAGTTACTGCAGTTCTCAGCTTGGCGTTGGTTAGGATTAAGTGCATTTCTTCATTTTTATTCATTGAATTTTAGTTTCACGCTCTTCTTTTGATTTGTTAGTACTGCTTACATGCCTGATCCCGTGATTGGCCTGATTGCTGTAAACTGCTATTTTTGTATTATTAATGTTCCGGTATCTTCACTAATAACTGGATTAGGAGGATCATCAATATGCAAAATGCAGATACAACTAAATACATAATTCATTCAAAGATAAGTGCCGATGGAATTATCGAACGTCCTGATATTGTCGGGGCGATCTTTGGGCAGACTGAAGGC
Organism: Methanolobus sp.; assembly: GCA_029762595.1. Classification (GTDB taxonomy): domain Archaea; phylum Halobacteriota; class Methanosarcinia; order Methanosarcinales; family Methanosarcinaceae; genus Methanolobus. The sequence goes on from JARVGJ010000022.1 coordinate 24,805, forward strand.
CTGCTTGGCTCTGACCTTGACCTTCGTGACCTGCAGAAGACAGGAAGGATAGGACGTATCGAAGTAGTTGTCAATGCCAAAGGTGGCAAGACCAAGGGTACAATCCTTATTCCTTCAAGCCTTGATAAAGTAGAGACATCTATTCTGGCAGCATCACTGGAAACCATTGACAGGGTAGGTCCATGCAGTGCAAAGATAGAGGTAACCCACATAGAGGATGTTCGTGCAACAAAGCGCCAGCAGATAATTGAAAGGGCGAAATTCATTTTCAGGGGGATGTTTGATGAGAATCTTCCAGAGTCCCAGGAAATAGCCGATGAGGTCCGCCAGTCCGTAAGGGTTGAGGAGATGCAGTATTTTGGTAAGAACAAGATACCATGTGGTCCTGCTATATTTGATTCTGATGCAATTATAGTAGTAGAAGGACGTGCAGATGTCTTAAACCTTCTGAAATATGGTATTAAGAACACTATTTGTGTAGGTGGTACCAATGTTCCTCCAGAGGTTGCAGAGCTGACCAAGAAAAAAGATACAGTCACTGTTTTTACCGACGGCGACCGTGGGGGGGAGCTAATCGTAAAGGAACTGGTGCAGGTTGCTAATGTAGACTACATTGCCAGGGCACCTGATGGGAAGAGTGTTGAGGATCTTGTACAGAAAGAGATTGTCCGCTCCCTGAGGCAAAAAGTTCCAGTTGAGCAGGTTATCGACAAATATGTTGTCAAAGACCAGCCTGTATCTGATAAGTCTGATAATGCTCGTGTTCCGCGTCTGCCCACACGTAAGGAAAGAAGGCCTGCGCCTGATATCAAACGTGTTGGTGGTGCTTCTCAGGTGTCAAGACCTGTCAGGGAGCCACGTGGGCGAGATAGCCGCAAAAAGGATTCTGTAGATGAGGTAGAAGGGGATCAAAAGGCAGAAGAGGTTGCTGTTCAGAAGCCCAGAGTACCCACATCTCCTGAGAACAAGAGGTTTAAAACCCATGCCAATGACCTGATAGGTACATTCAGTGCCAGATTCCTTGATGGCAAAGATAATGTTGTTAACGAAACGGCAGTTCGTGACCTTGTTAGCACCCTGAAGGATTATGAGGCTGAGGTAAAGACCGTTGTTTTCGATGGTGTGGTCACACAAAGGATCCTTGATATAGCAGCAGACAAGGGTATTGAGCGCTTGATCGGTGCGAAGGTTGGCAGTGTGACAAAGAGGCCTGCTTCTGTTAAGGTGCTCACTGCAGCTTCACTCTGAGTTCAACTTTATTTGTGTACTGTGCTTGCGCACAGTATATATATTCTCTATTTTTTATTGTTTTTCTTTTTGCAAGTCTCTATTTTATTTGCCTGTCCACCGGACAAAAGTCTGCAAATATTCATTATTATTCATGATAGTTATGCCATAATGTTTATTAATAATATATACGGAAATCATTTCCGTGGGAAATACCTTTATTTTGAAATCAACCAACTATCATTAGTGTATTATTTTTAAAAGTGCACAAAAACAAGAATTTAATTCTAAACAAAGGTTGGTTGGTATGCATAAAGATGAGTTGATACAACTGCACACATTAATGGCACAGATCAAAAAGCACTTTGAACATATGGGAATGGGCAGTTCCTTCAATGGATATGATTCCCTTTCCATAAGCCCTTTACATGTTCACAGAAGCAAAGCCGAACACAAACATGCCATATTCGTGCTTGGTAATGATATAGCATCGGCATTATCTCAGGATGATATCTCCGGAATGGGCAGGACTTCTGCAAGGATGCAGGAATTTGCTATTCGTGCAAGCGGGCGTCTTGGAAATACGAACTAGGTATGATCCGGGGGTATGGACTTGTGACCCCCTTCTGGTAGCGCAGGTTAAATTGTGTAATCCGCAGAGATTGCCGTAAACGGAGTAAGGCGTTTTTTCATTATGACCCCGTCTTCTCCGTCAGAGTAGTAGCCATGCTCTCTCCAGCAGGGTATGAAACCCATTCTTTCGTAGAATTCCTGGGCCCTTTCATTGCTCAACCTGGTCTCAAGACTTGCATATTGCAGGAAATTGGTCGCGAACACAGAAACAATGGAATCCATGAGTTTTGCTCCAATACCCATACTCCTGAATCCATCTCTTACAGCCAGCGAGAATATCCTCCCTTCACTTAAGGATGACTGGTAACCTACAACAAAACCCACAATGTAGCCGTTTTGCTCTGCAACGAAGAACCCTTCGTTGTTCATTTCATAGAAGTTCATGTACAGGAATGGATTATGCTCTGAAAATGCATCTGATTCTATTTCCATAACCTCCTCAAAATCACAAGGTTGGAAGTTCCTGATAATTATCATCTGAAAACCACATATCTTTTATTGTTCTATCTTGCTGACGTGGCGCAGATCTACTGCAACTCCGCGGGTGGATCTTTTCATCTCATCGCCACTCATGTTAGCTCTGCCTACGGCAATCGCATTCTTTCCTCTGATAAGCACTTCATCGTTGGGTCTTATCATTGGGTCTGCGTCTATGACCCCCGGGGCCAGAAGTGATCCTCTGGGAACGAAATCATCTATCTCGACAATATATTTTCCCTGCCCCAGGAGCGCTTTGGCCCCATCGATGGTGACAGCAAGGGTGCCGTATTGAGGTATAAGGGTTGTAAGTTGTTTCTTTCCAACGAACACCTGATGCTTTGGGAATGGTCCCCTGATTGTAGAATCATCGGGTACGAGTCTCTCTCCTGTACCTTTTCCAAATTGGAAATCAGCAACAGCCTTCATTAAGTCTTTCTGGGTCTGTTCATGGCTGCGCTTTCTAGTGGTGGAGATTGCAGATACTGTTTCACTGAGCTTTTTCAGTGATTCGCTTGAGGTTACATTTCCAAGGCTTGTATATGTTATACTGAGGCCAAGTCTGGCTGCTACCATTTCACATATCTGACGGTATGCATCCTCCACATGTGCAACAATTGCCTTATACCGGTGTTGTGAAAGATACTTTTCAAGGCAGGATGAAACCCATTCCTTCTCTTCGGCGTCCCAGTATCCGGTCACTGTGGTGTCGTAGTGTGCTGCAGGATATGTCAGCTCAAGTTCCCTTGGTACTATTCCAAGAGGTGATGTTATAATTACTTCATGTACATATTTGCGGTTCTTACCAAGAGCATTGATGAATTTCCAGTGGTAATTGGATGTTGAATATGGCTTCTTTGCAGAACAAGGTAATAGAAGCAGTATATCCGTTTCCGGTGGAGTGTATCTCTCCTGTATCCTCCTTGCAAACCTGGCTATCTCCACCCTGTTCTGCGATTCAGTGCAGGTTGCTATCAGTTCGTTGTTCCTTGCAATGGGACATTTACTTTCCATGTAATCGTACTCTGCATCAGCAAGCCTTAATAGGGCAGTTAACCAGGGATGGACTCTGCATTGGCCCTCTACATATTCACGCAACATTCCTTTGCGTATCTTTTCCCTGACAAGGGCTGCTTCAGCCTCCATGGCATTGATATTGTGCTGTTCAAGGAGCATAGCCCGGGTCTTTTTATCCATTTCCAACATACTTGCAGGATCGGTCAATGAACATGCGCTGCACCTGCAGGGTAACTCTGTCATTGAATCAAGGTGAAATTTTCCTGCAGTAGTAAGATATATGTCGCTGTATGCCGCAGTTATTGCTCTTGTGCTGTCAAGGATATCGATACCAAGGTAGACCAGCATAGCGAGGTTTTCAGGAGTGCATATATTTGGTGCATAGATGGCTGTATCGGGGGATATCTCACTTCTCATTCCTATCAGTGTGCTCAGGAAAAGCCTTGCATTATTCTCAAAACAACCGGCGCCCTCCATTACATAGAGGTCGTGTTCCTTTACTTTCTGTCCGCTGATGCGGACTGTTCCTGTAGCTCCGATACTTTCAAGTTCTGGGCTTTTTGCAGGTTTCAGGACAATCTCATGGGGTGCATCAGGTGTAAGATCCTGATGTGGAAGTATGATGATAGCATCTTCTCCGGCAATTTGTCTTAATTCCTGCAAGTGCTCTTCTGCTTTTTCAAATGTCCCATGTTTCCAGAGAGAGCCTGCGTCTATTATCGGGCTTTGCGGGGAACTAAGGATTCTTGTATCGATTATTAAAGGCGTTCTTATAGTTTCCTTCAGGAGAAGTTTCCCTATCCTTGCAGCACCGTCACGTTGCTGTACTTCAAAGTATCGTGTCATTGCTGGTTAATAGTTGTAGTCAGATGTAAAGGTTTGCCTTCACCAAAAAGTATAAATCTTACTATCCCACTTAAAAAACGATTCCATGCAAAAATCAGATTTACTTGAAAAACTGCAGCAAATAGTGGGAAAGGAAATGGTAACCACTTCGGCTGCAGAGCTTTATTGTTATTCATGTGATGCTTCCCAGGTAAGGGGAATGCCCGATATTGTTGTCAGGCCTGTAAGTACCGAACAGGTCTCAAGGATAGTCCGGCTTGCTTATGACAATGGGATCCCTGTTACTCCAAGAGGTGCAGGCACAGGACTTGCAGGGGGTTCTGTTCCAATAGAAGGAGGCATAGTTGTTGATATGTCCTCAATGAACAGACTACTGGAGATGGACCTGGATAATCTCCAGGTTGTAGTTGAGCCTGGTATTGTCCAGGAAAAATTGAATGAGGCACTTGAACCATATGGTTTTTTCTTCCCTCCTGATCCCGGAAGTTCTGCAATGTGCACACTTGGCGGGCTTATCGCCAATAATGGAAGTGGAATGCGTTCAGTCAAATATGGCACCACCAGGAACTATGTGCTGGGACTTGAGGTGGTACTTGCGGACGGTACTGTGATCAATACCGGTTCAAAGACCACAAAATCTGTAGCAGGATATTCCCTGACCGATCTATTCGTTGGTTCGGAAGGCACTCTCGGTGTGATCACGGGGGCTGTCCTGAAGGTAAGGGCACTTCCAAAGGAGCGTTCTGTACTGCTTGCATCTTTTGAAAATCCAGAACTTGCAGGCAAAGCAGTTGTCAAGGTGCTCTCCAGCGGGATGATCCCTTCGGCCTGTGAGATCCTGGACCGCAACATCATTGAGGCCATAAATACCTACGATCCTAATATCGGCCTTCCCAGGGCAGGAGCTATTCTTCTGTTTGAGGTGGACGGGACGGAGAACACAGTTCGTGAAGGTATAGAAATGATAAAAGAAGCCTGCAGTTCACTTGCAAGCAGTATCAGAGCTGCATCTGACAAAAAGGAAAGGGATGAGATATGGGCTGCAAGGAGGCTTGTAGGTGCAGCAGTTTCCAGGCTTGACCCTCTTCGTACCAGGGTTTATGTGGGTGAGGACATAGGCGTTCCTATAAAGGAACTTCCAGGAATGCTACATAAGGTCAGTGAGATCTCAAAGGAATTCTCCATGCCGATAATGACCTATGGGCATATCGGTGATGGCAACCTTCATACCGGTATGTGTATCGATGTGCTTGATGAAAAGGAATGGGACAAACTTAACATGGCAGCAGATAAGATACACCGCACTGCCATAGAGGTCGGCGGAACAGTTACTGCTGAGCATGGTGTAGGCAGTGCCAGGGCAGAATACATGGGTCTGGAACTTGGAAAAGGTCTTGATGTCATGATATTGATAAAGAAAGCTCTTGATCCTAAGGGCATACTTAATCCGGGAAAGATGGGAGTATGAGAATGGACAATTCTGATATGCGCTCAATATTGAAATGTGTCCGTTGCGGTACATGTCGTTCTATATGTCCTGTCTTTGATGTGGTAGGCTGGGAATCGTCCAGCTCCCGCGGAAGAATGCTGGTGGCTCATGGTGTTTCTCAGGGTATGGACGTAGACCAGGGTGTATTTGACAGCCTGAATACCTGTACCACCTGTGGGCTCTGTGAGCAGATGTGTCCTTCAGGTGCATCTCCTGTAAAAGTTATAGAGAATGTCAGGCATCAGCTTGTTCTGCAGGGTAAGATGACCGAGGCACAGAGATCATTGCGCAGCGAAGCTATTGAAAAAGGAAATCCCCTTGGGGAGATAAAAGACAGGATGGCATGGCTTGGTGACTCCGGCAGGGATCTTGCAAAAAAGGCAGATTATGTGTTCTTTGCAGGTTGCCTGGGTTCATACAGGTATCCTGAACTCACAAAAAGGACCTTTGAAATACTGAAGAGCTTCGGTGTCACTGTACTGGAAGAAGAGGTGTGTTGCGGATCCCCGCTTCTGAGGACGGGTTCTGATCCTTCTGAGCTCATCTCAAATAACCTCCAGCAGATAAAAAATACCGGTGCACATACTATAATCACCGGCTGTGCAGGATGTTACACTGCACTTAAGAACGATTATCCCGGAAACCTGGATGTTGTCCACGTAACAGAATTCCTGGCCGATCGCCTGGCCGAGCTGGGCCTTAAAAAGCTGGACCTTAAGGTGACCTATCACGATCCCTGTCACCTGGGCAGATGCAATGGTGTGTTCGATGCCCCCAGGCAGATAATAATGTCAGTCTGCGACCTTGAGGAAATGAGGAATAACAGGGAAAGATCCAAATGTTGCGGTGCTGGTGGAGGAGTGCTCAAAGGTTATCCTGAACTTTCCCTTGACATCTCAAAGAAAAGACTTGAGGAGATTCCAAAAGATGTGGATTATCTTGTAACCGCATGTCCTCTATGCCGTACAAACCTCAAACGTGGCGACCCTGGGATTGAGGTGCTGGATATCATCGATCTGCTGGAAATGGCAATGAAATAATTGCTATCTTCCGGCAATATTTTTACAAGAAAAGCATATTCTAATATTCTTATTCTGATACTCTTATATTTTCCTTAAAAAAACGATCTTATCATGGAGTTACCATCCGTTCTTTCCTTTTTTCCGGCTTATCAGACAGTTCCAGGAATTGCCGGCAAGGTCAAGGCGGTTAGCACGTTTCAGCCCTTCATACACAAGGTTATGGTTTGAAGGCTCCCTGTAATGCAGCATTGCCCGCTGAATGCTCTTCTCTTTCTGGGAGGTTGTCACATATATCTTCTTCCCGGTGAAAGGATCCGTTCCTGTGTGGAACATGCAGGTTGCCGCAGTCATGGGTGTAGGTGTGAAGTCCTGTAACTGTCTGGTGTACCTTCCGGTATCTCTGATATACTCTGCGGTCTCTATCATATCATCGAGGGTGCACCCGGGATGACCTGACATCAAAAAAGCCACAAGGTACTGGTCCTTGCCCACTTTCTTGTTGATCTCTGTGAACTTCTGCTCAAACCGTTCAAATACCTCCCTGCCAGGCTTCTTCATGGCACTGGTGACACTGTCACAATAGTGCTCCGGTGCGACCTTCAGTTGTCCGCTGACATGGTGGGCACATAGCTCTTCCATGTATTCCTCATCAAGCAGTGCAAGGTCGTAGCGTACTCCGTAACCTACAAAGACCTTTGATATCCCTGGCAGCTCCCTGAGCCTGCGCATAAGTTCAATTAGTTTTTTGTGACTTGTGTCAAGGGATGGGCACGCATCGGGATAAATGCATAGCTTATTCTTGCATACTCCTTTTTTCTCCCAGTTATTGCACTTCATCCCGTACATGTTGGCCGAAGGCCCTCCAAGTCCGTTGATAGTACCTTTGAATCCCCTGGCATTCCTGAAGCCTTCTGCTTCCCGAAGTATGGATCCTATACTGCGGCTGCGGATCATCCTCCCCTGATGCAGGGCGATCGCACAGAAAGAACATGCACCAAAACAGCCTCTGTGGGTGTTGATGGAGAACTTTACCATGTCAAGTGCCGGTACAGTTTCACTGTATGAAGGATGTGTCTCCCGGGTATATGGGAGCTCATATACATGGTCCAGCTCTTCAGTTGTGAGAGGGCGCATGGGTCTGTTCTGCACTATCACTGTCTTGGGGTGGACCTGTACGATGCAATGGCCACGTATATGGTCCTGTTCTTCATAGATGATCCTGAATGCATTTGCATAAAGCTCCTTATTCTTTGAGACTTCGGTATATGGAGGTATCTCTATGCATTCCCTGAGTATTTCCTCTTTTTTTTCTTTCCAGCTTTTGATGTCCATTTTCCAGACGGTGCCGTCAACTTCATTTATATCAGAGATAGCTTTTCCTTTGTTGAGCATGTCTGCGATCTCAAGTATCTGCAGCTCTCCCATGCCGTATACAATAAGGTCTGCAGGCGAGTCTGCAAGTATGGACTGGCGTACTTTGTCTGACCAGTAGTCGTACTGTGCAAAGCGGCGCAGGGAAGCTTCAATTCCTCCGATCACCTGAGGTACGTTTGGAAATGCTTCACGAAGGCGGTTTGAATAAACTATAACTGCCCTGTTTGGCCGAAGTCCTGTTTTGTTCCCGGGTGAATATACATCCTCGTGTCGCAATCTCTTTGAAGGGGTATAGTTGCTGACCATTGAGTCGGTGTTCCCGGCACTTATGGCAAAGAAAAGACGTGGTTTGCCTAGTTTTTTGAATTCATCCGTGTTTTCCCATTTAGGTTGCGGGATCACTCCTACTCTGTAACCTGCATCTTCAAGTACCCTGGCTATGATACTTGTTCCAAAACCAGGATGGTCAACATAGGCATCACCTGTTACTATTATTATATCAAGCTCTTCCCAGCCTTTCTCTTTTGCTTCTTTTTTACTGGTTGGCAGGAAGGCTGTGGAAGGAATCTTCCCTTTAACTTTCTTGTTTTTCATGTTGGGTCCTTGCTTCTGGAATTTCAGAATATACCTTTGGACATACGCAGGGATAGTTCGATCTGCCTGTTAACATCATTGGAGCTTACGTCCCCATGTCCTGGATAGAGTGTCCTTACGTCAAGCTTTACAAGCTTTTCTATGGATCCCGTAAGCTGTGAGCGGTTGCCACCTTCAAAATCAGTGCGTCCGATGCTTCCTCCGGGGAATACGGTATCTCCTGAGAAAAGACTTCTGGATTTTGCTTCATAGAGGCAGATACCTCCTGGGGTATGCCCGGGTGTGTGGATCACCTCAAGCTCTTCATCATTGCCAATGTCTATCCTGTCACCTTCATTTAGGAGGACGTCAGGTTCGATTGAAGGGGCTTTGTATCCGAACATTGAGGCTGCGCTGACATGATCATTTTTTAGAAGATCAGCGTCATTTATGTGAATAGCTATCTTTGCACCGCTAAGGTGTGATATTTCCAGAGCTGAAGCTGTGTGATCATAATGGCAATGGGTGAGTATTACCATTTCAAGGTCCTTTAATTCTATGCTTTTAGTTATTTCCTCTAACATTCCTTTTGTGTTCATACCGGTATCTACCAGTACCTTCCCGTTGATTAGGAATGAGTTTGCATCGTAAAGCCCGGTATTGATATGTTTGACCTGCATGTTTATTCTCCTGCCAAAAAAGATTAATCAGAATAAGGGATTACCTGAACAATTACTTTAAAGATGAAAAGCCCTGCGGGTATTTTTCATTGTCGCCATGGCTATTTCTTTCTCCTCAATTTCCTTAAGACCAGCGATAACAGGGACTGAATCAAGCACGAATGCCGGCTCGTTCCTGCCTTTCCTTGGTGAGAGGAAAGGACTGTCTGTCTCGATGAGCATGTTCTCCAGGGGCAGGTTCTGTGCTATTCTTTTGTGCTGTTCTGAGAAACAGACAAGTGTTGGCACTGATATATAGTGTCCTGCATCAAGGATGTTCTGCATGGTCTCAAGTGACCCACCATAGCAATGAAAGACCACCATGTCAAGATCCCTGCTCATTTCAAGTGCCAGCTCCTCGCCGTCCCTGCCATGTATCACCAGGGTCTTGTTGTACCTGTCTGCAATCTCAATGACCTGCCTGAATACTTCTTTCTGCCTTTCCCTGCCAGCATCCTTGGTGCAATAGTAGAAATCAAGTCCTGCCTCTCCTATTCCTATGGCCTTGTCAATGTTGCGCTCCATCTGGGACAGTATCTGTTTTATCTTTTCATCATTTGCATCAGGCACCATCTGGGGGCTGAGGCCAAGGGTTGCATGGATGAATTCGTACTTTCTGGCCAGTTCAAGGGAATCAGCATTCGACCTGTAGTCGATACCGGAATTGATCATTGTCACAACCCCACTGTTCCTGGCCCTCTCTATAGTTTCATGCCTGTCTTTATTGAACTTTGAAAAATCAAGGTGGCAGTGGGAGTCGATAACTTCGTATTCCATGTATATACATTCGGGTCTTATTATATAGGAATTACAGTATTGAAGAGTCTGAATACATGCTTGAACAAATTTTTGGATTTCTGGGCCGGAAAAATGTAGAACCGTAATTATAAGGAAGGGAAAAGGAATGAATATAAGGGTGGATGTTTACGGTCCTGCGATTTATCTTCTTTTTATTGCATGCTCCATAGCTTCTTCTTTTCAAGAAGTATATTGATGGCTGTGATAAGGGCGTCAACGGATGCTGTAGCAATGTCGGCACTTGCTGATTGTGCACTTACCACCCTGCCGTCCTCATCTTCCACGGAGATTGTCACTTCTGCAAGTGCATCACTTCCGCCAGTGATTGCTTCAAGGCTGAAGTCCCGCACCTTGACCTTGGTATAATTACCTATCATCAGTTCCACTGCTTTAAGGGCAGCGTCGATGGGTCCTACTCCGTAGTTGGAGGCAACGGCTTCCTCATCTCCTATCTTTGCCCTGACAACAGCTGTCGGGGTTGTAAGGTTGCCTGTCATTACTGAGAACTCTTTGAGTATTATGGTCTCGTTGCCAAGGTTACGACCAAGTACGGCAGATGCTACTGCATGGAGGTCTGCGTCACATATGCGTTTGCCTTTATTGGCTATGTCCTTGATCCGGATAAGTATTTCATCAAGTTGTTCTTCGTTGGTCTCGATGCCCATATCTTCCAGAGACCTCTTTACAGCATGCTTGCCTGCATGCTTTCCCACGACTATGCGGCGCTTGTGGCCCACCATCTCAGGGGTCATGATCCCTGGTTCGAATGTGTCGGATTTTTCGAGTACTCCATGGGTGTGGATGCCGGACTCGTGGGCAAATGCATTATCTCCTACTATGGGTGTGTTCACAGGCATGTGAATACCTGTGAGACCTTCAACCATCCTGGCGGTCTCAAGCAGATATTCTGTCTTGATGTTTGTCTTGGCACCATATATGGAATGCAGGCACATGACCACTTCTGCAAGGTTTGCATTACCTGCACGCTCCCCGATACCATTGACGGTGACTTGTATCTGGCTGGCGCCCGCCTCTGCTGCCATGAGGCTGTTTGCAACAGCTATTCCGAAATCGTTGTGGCAATGTACATCTATGGGTATGTTTACCTGATAGTTGATGTTCTTTACAAGTTCATACATAGAGGATGGTGACATAATGCCAACTGTGTCGGGTACGTTTATGATGTCGCATCCTGCGGATTCTACGGCCTTGTATACATCTACCAGATAGCCAATATCGGTCCTGGTGGCATCCATGGCTGAGAACATGCATTTAGCTCCATGTTCCTTGATGTATTCCACAGCATCTACTGCCATGCTAAGGACTTCTTCCTTGCTCTTCTTTATTGTATGTATCCTCTGGATGTCAGAAGTTGATACGAAGGTGTGTATCATGTCTACATTACAATCTATACAGGCGTCCAGATCCTTTGTAAGAACGCGGGCAAGACCACAGACATCGAGACTTAGTCCTTCGTTGGCTATGGCTCTGACATTTTGCTTTTCGCCTTCCGAAGATACGGGGAAACCAGCTTCTAGCACGTCAACCCCAAGTTTGTCCAGCTGGCGGGCAATCTTGAGTTTTTGCTCGTTGTTGAGTGAAACGCCAGGTGTTTGTTCACCATCGCGCAGTGTCGTGTCAAAAATAGTCTTGTGTGTGTTTATCAGTGGTTTATCGCTGTAAAAAGCGATCCCTCAGTTCTACGGTTGAATTCATGTTAATCATTCCCGCCTTGTAACTTATATTATAAATACTCTCCGTAAGTATGCATGCAGTGAATTATATCTCTTGCAATTTATAGAATACCATATCCCGCAATGCTTTTATACAAAGCCTGTTATGTAGGGGTGCTCGCGATGAGCCAAATGATGCGGTCTGCGCATCAGT
>JARVGJ010000023.1 GCA_029762595.1 Methanolobus sp.
TAAGTAATACTCAGGGGATTTATCCTTTTTAATTTATTTGGTCAAAATAATATATGAAGTGGGTTTTCTACAGAGCCGAAATCCTTTTTTTATTAATAGACCATAGATAAATACGGATAAACTCACCTTCTATGGAGTTGAGTGTATCTGCGGTTCACAAATTATTGATAATAGGTTTTCTAAAGAGCCATAAGAATAAGAATCATGACCCAAGGTTCAGATGATATAACTTAATTAAACTCTCAGACGCAAGACGAAACAGCTCGCTATTCACACCTGTAAACCCTGCCTGTCCAGGGTAGGGTAAATAAAGTGCAAGATGACCCAGAACTATAATTCAAAATAGCTCTTCCACACATTCCTTGAGATTACGGTACACACGGGTTTCTGCAATGTTCTCTGTACCCATAGCGAAGGATTCCAGCATTGAGCGGTAGTACCATTCCTGTTCTTCCTTAGGTGCATTGAAGTTATCCCAGAAGCCTTCTCCTTGCATTCTTACATCGCTTATAAGGTCCCTGATATTTGCAAGCTTGTCTGCACATGAGAGGAGTTTGATTTCGCGCTTAGCACCTGGCATCTCTTTTATGGTGTGTTCCTTCCGTTCTTTCCAGGTTTGTTTCTTGTCACCATGCAAAGGCTTTCTAAGTATTTCAGGTTCAGTAACAGCGTATACATAATCAGCAACTTGTTGGCCATATTTTTCTAATATTGTTTCAATATGAATGTCAGTGTCTTCAACAACGTCATGAAGCAAACCTGCAAAAACAAGTTCAATAGGTACGTCCTCTTTGAGAAGGATGGATGCTACATCCATTGGATGCGATATATATGGAATACCTGACTTCCTCTTACCGTTCTTGTGACAATCAACGGCAAACGCAAACACATCAGCAATTTCTGTCAGATTTGTCTCCTTTTGTTCTTCATACTTTTCCTGGAGATCATTTAACTGTATCCTGTAATTTGCCATCCTCACGTGTTCGTGAATTGTTAATTTGCCATCAATCTCTATTGCTATCATCCTGTAAGCGTCACTGACCCAAATCCTCCTGTGAGGTTCCTCAGACAGGAAGTCCAGATAACTGAATAATGCAGGTGTTTCTATAGGTTCGGGAACATTGATTGTGTAGATGGTAATCCCGTTTCCTTTTTTTTCAGTACTGCTACAATACTGGTTGATAAGCTCTCGTATTTTCATGATGCAACTCCCTTATTTATCTAAAGAGTAAATGATTCGCTGATACTTTCTTCATCCTTTGGAATCAATTCCTGTATATAGCCCTTACTATATAGTGAAAGCATAATAAGAAATGTTCAGCAAGTTTAAATCAATTCAATTCCCAGATACAAGATATGGATAATTCATTTATTGTCCAAGAAGATTTTAGTAACCCCTCAAGCAACGAAAATATCACCTAAAAACAGCAAAACATGAAACTTAAAAAGCCATCAACAACACTAAAATTTGTAAGTGGCGGGCCCGGTGAGATTCACAACCCCGATGACGCTTCGGGAGCGCGGAGCGAGGTGCTAAGCTTCGTTCAGCACCGCAATGAGAATAATACAACTTCAATCGATCAAGAGAAAAAAGTATCAAAATAAGCAGTTGATCATGGTGGGCCCGATGAGATTCGAACTCATGACCCCCGCCGTGTAAAGGCGATGTCATAACCGGCTAGACCACGGGCCCATTGGTGTACAATATGTGCATCGGTGGCGCTTTTGCCCTCGAGCAACTCCATAATGTAACTAGTTGTATATAACCTTTTTCTCCAAATGGCTTCGGATGGCAATTTGGATGGGAGTAAAAGGGATTGCTAAGGAAATTGGATTTGATTGAATTGAATTGAAGGGAGCTGAATTGAAAGGAGCTGTATGGCAAAGGGATTGCTCATACAAGATAATCCACTACGCTTCGATGAGAGCTTATCTTCTTTACAAACTCAGCAACTTCCAGATGATCGGGGTGCTTCTGGTATACTATAAATCTGGCCTTGTCTTTAAACTCTGAGTAAAGGGAGACGTCATAGGCAGCGCCTGATGGATTGATGTTGATGCCCACTTCCATGGTCTCTATCTCAGGTATCATGTCTTTGAGAGCTTCAAGCATTCCTTTCATGATCAATGCATTCTCTGTTTTACTGCTACCTTCAGCATGGTCCAGCAACTTCCACATCACAATATGCTTTAACATCGAATTTACCTCACTCTTCAAATGCATACATCTCTTTTATGCTTAACCATGGTTAACGGAAATACATAAATTGACCATGGGAATGAATTAAAGAGCCAAATGAAACTAAAGATAAGCGATATAAGGACCATAATAGTGAAGTGAAGTAACAGGAGTAAACTTCTGACACTGTCAGAGATGTATTTAAGTATTAATAAACTGAAATAGGGCACAATGCCTCATGATACAAGTGATGAGGACGAGGACTACGAAATAGAGGTCGTCGAGGAGTACATTGGAGATTACGGAAGTGTCCGCTCCATAGTGCGTGAGGCGTTGCCATTTGAGCTCATGGCCACAATAGGAGGAGTAATGGCAGGACTGATCCTCTCCGGCATGAGCCAGGAACTGGAAATGATACCGGGGCTCATAGTCATAACACCCGCTGTACTGGGCATGCGCGGGAACATATCCTGCACACTGGGCTCACGTCTTGGAAGTGCCATCCACATGGGTCTTATCACAAAGATAGACAACAATCCCGAACTTGTGAACAACGTTTCCGGGTCCCTGCTGCTCAGCCTTATAATGTCCTTCATACTGGGCATTATGGGCCATCTCATAACCGTGGGCCTGGGGCTTGAAAGTGCAGGTGTGCTTGCCCTTACATCCATAGCGGTCCTTGCGGGAGTATCCTCAGGAGTCATTCTCTCTGTCGTTGCTGTCCTCCTGGCACTTGGAATGTTCCGTTTCGGATTCGATCCCGACAATGTAGTTACTCCTGCAATTGCGACCATTGGTGACATCGTATCCATGATGATGCTCTTTTTGGCAGCAAAGGTGGTGCTTATGATATGAGCTACTACACAGTGAGAGGCATCATAACAAGAAGCTTCCCTATTCTCCTTTTCACAACGGTAATAGGCATATTCTCAGGCCAGATACTTAACCTGGAGATAGAGAAACTTGTCTCCATGCCCATCATACTTGTACTGATACCGGCACTGATCAAGATCGGAGGAGATACCGGAAGCATGCTCGGGGCCAGACTCTCATCATCATTTCACATGGGTCTTGGAAGCCATCTTCATCGCAACCCCGTTGTCCGCAATAGTGTCATTGCAGCCCTGATAGTCGGACTTAGTGCCTGCACCTTTGTGGGTATCATAGTATGGATCCTGGGGAATGTACTTGGCATGGGGATTCCCTTCACAAAAATCATGGCCCTGTGCCTGATAGCCGGCAGCTTTGAATTGCTGGTCGTCTTTTCAGCCACAATAGCTATTGCATTTGCATCCCACAGGTTTGGATTGGACCCCGATGACACAGTGATCCCGCTTATAGCCACCCTGGGGGACCTTATAGGCGTCATCGGGATATTTGTGACGATGCATATCCTGAACCTAACCTAAAACATAATATAGTCAAAGACAAAATACTCAATAAGAATACATGAACGGTAGGAATTTATGAGTCCAAAGGAAATAAAGTATATCCCGCACAATCTCAAAGATCTTCTGATCGAGATGAAAGACACATCCGAACTCATGGTTGACCTGGCATATTCAGCCATGGTCTACGATGACGAGGACATTGCCGAAGAGGTAATCCGGCTTGAAGAGAAGATGGACACACTGGATTATCACATGAAGATAGCTGCCATGCTCAGCACAAGACGTGTTGAGGAAGCTGAGGCCATGTCCGGTGTGCTTCAGGTTGCACGTGCATCTGAGAACATAGCCAACGCCGCCGGAGACATTGCCAAGATCGTCTTAATGGACATGGGTATCCCCATGGAACTGAAACTTGCAATGAGAGAGGCCGAGGAGACGATCACCAGGGCCAAGGTCAGCGCAGACTCATCTATTGCCGGCAGGAACCTGGAAGACATTGAGTTCGACACTGAGGCAGGCATGTGGATCATTGCCATCCGCAGGAATGATGAGTGGATATATGATCCAAATCATGCGACGCGTATAAGACCGGATGATGTACTATTCTCAAGGGGTCACGACGAAGGTGTTCACCTGTTCATAGAACTGGTTACAAACCGCAAATACGTTCCCAGAGAGGTCCAGCATGAGAGATTCCTTATAGACCTGGAAAGGGCCGTTGATATTATTGTGGAGATGAAGAACATGGGCGAACTTTCAGTAGGACTTGCCTATTCCGCCCTGCTCTTTAACAATGAGGATATAGCCCATGAAGTGAAGGCCCTTGAGGTTGAGATGGACTCCATGAAACATGAGCTCCAGCACTGGGTGCTTGAGACTGCAAAACATGTCCCCGACGTCAACATCCTGAGAGGCCTCCTGCAACTTGCAAACTCCGCTGAAGCCATATCAGATGCTGCCTACACCATTGCAGATACTGTTCTCAGGGATATCGACCTGCACCCGATCATCACAATAGCTGTGAGGGAATCCGATGAGGTAATAACAAAACTGGTAGTCCAGGACTGCTCCCCTATAGTCGGGAAGACATTCGGGCAGCTTAAACTGGAAACCGAGACCGGTGTACATGTAATGGCTATAAAGAGGGAAGAAAGATGGGTCTACAGGCCCAATAAGAAGACCATTGTGCAGCCAGGGGATATTCTAATAGCCAGAGGTTCACACACCGGAGAAGAAGCATTGTTTGAGCTATGTGCCTGTCCGCTTGACGATAAAAACGATTCCTGACCAAATGGTCAGGATATTTAACCGATACAAGATTTTAAACATTTGTAAATAAATAACTTGTATATATACATATTTATTTATTTATTTATTTATTTATTTATCTATTTATTTATTTTATCCACTGAGCCGTCTTTCCTGCCGATGTAGACCTCATCAACATTACTGAAGATACCATGTTCTACAATACCGGTCACCTGGGAAAGCATCTCAGCCATCTGCAGGGGATTTTCAATTACACCGAAACTGGCATCGATTATGAAATTACCGTTATCGGATATAACAGGTCCGTCCTTCCTTGCAGCAAGACGAAGCACAGGATCCCCGCCTATCTTTCTGACTTTACCCAAGACCAGTTCCCTGGCATAAGGAAGTACTTCCAGCGGAACATAGTGGTTCAGCTGTTCACTTATCTTAGACTCATCTGCAACTATCACAAAACGCTTTGCTGAACATGAAACGACCTTCTCACGGGTATGGGCCGCACCGCCACCTTTAATAGTGTTCAGGTCTGCATCCACCTGGTCGGCACCATCAATGGCAATATCAAGTTCCGGGTGTTCAGCCAGCGATGTGAGGGTGATACCTGCCTGTATGGCAAGCATCTCAGACTGGTATGATGTTACAACTGCAATCATGTCCAGCCCTGCATCCACACGCCTGCCAAGCTCTGCTATCGTATAAGCTGTGGTGGAGCCGGTGCCAAGACCAACTACCATCCCATCTTTTACAAGGTCTGCGGCTGCATATCCTGCAGCCTTTTTCTCAGGACTTTCACCTGCAGGATTTCTCTCTTTCATCAGTATCCATCCTTTGGATCAGGGGGAAAGTCTGCGTCTGTCCCTTGGGAAGAGGACAACGTCACGGATATTCTCAACGCCCAGCATGGTCATTACCAGCCTTTCGCATCCGATACCCCAGCCGGCATGAGGAGGCATTCCGTACCTGAATGCCTTGAGATAGAATTCAAAGCCTTCAGGATCCAGTCCCTGGGACTCTATTCTGCTTATAAGAAGCTCAGGGATGTGGACACGCTGTGCACCCGAGGATAGCTCCATGGTCCTGTGCATCATATCGAATGCCTTGGACAACACCTGGTTGTCCTCATAGGGCATTGCGTAGAAAGGCTTGATCTCGGTTGGCCAGTCGATGATGAAATAATGGGATTCTCCTGTCTCTTTGAACACATGCTCACCGATGGTGTGCTCGGCCACAGTACCAAGATCATCGCCCCAGTTGAGCATCTCATCACTGTTGGCATTTACGATCTCGATCGCCTCATCATAGGTGAGCTTCAGGAATGGCAGCTTTGGTACTTTCAGCTCAACACCAAGAACTGCAAGTGAATCAGATGCATTCCCTATGACCTGCTCATAGATATGGGCCACCATGTTCTCAAGGACCTCCATCACATCGAAGTGATCGCAGAAACTCGCCTCTATATCAATGGATGTTGCCTCGTTAAGATGCCTGCGGGTGTCATGTTCCTCTGCCCTGAAGATAGGACCGATCTCAAACACCCTGTCAAGTCCTCCTGACATAAGGATCTGCTTGAAGAGCTGGGGACTCTGGTTCAGGAAAGCCTCCCTGTCAAAGTAGGTTATGGGGAAAAGGGATGTCCCACCTTCTGTTGCAGTTGCTACAACCTTTGGACTGGATGTCTCAATGAAACCGTTATCCGTGAGGAAGCTCCTGACAGCCCTGAGCACTTCATGTCTTATCCTGAATATGGCTGTTGTTCTTTCCCTGCGAAGGTCGATGAACCTCGAATCAAGGCGGGTGTCAAGTTCTGCTTCAACCTTACCCGTTGTGTCCATTGGAAGGGGTGAATCCGCTTCATTAAGAACTGTTATCTCCTCGGGGATGAGCTCATAACCGTTGGGTGCCTTACCTTCTGGTTTCACAGTTCCGCTTATGGATACAACTGATTCCCTTACAAGCTTCCTGGCATTTTCCAGGAGCTGTGGATCGGTCTTCTTCTTCACCAGTGTGACCTGGGCCCGTCCCTCACGGTCCCTGAGCACAACAAAACAAATTCCACCGAGGTCACGTACCTCGTGTACCCATCCGGCAACTGTAACCTTCTGGTCGCCCAGTTCCTCCGGGTTTATCTGTGACGTATAATGCGTCCTGAGATTTGCTAATGACATATATTCACCTGATCTGACTGACATTATTATGATTACATATGGATCATACAGGACTTTTCAAAGCCATATATGATAACTGACAATAACTGATATTTGCATCAATACCGAACTAATTCGTAATAAACCTAATTATAACGTAAACTGTGACATATCCGTCTTTAACCTTAATCAGCCTTTGACCTCATTTGCCCTGAGTCTATTTCAGGCTCCTTTCATTGACTTCACACCGGATATTCCCTTTCAGTATATCCAGCACTGCATCGTAGTTCACAGACTGCCCCAGTGCCCACATCATCTTCACAAGAGCTACCTCGGGAAGCATATCCTCACCTTCAATGGCCCCGGCTTTCAGTATGTCCCTGCCGGTGTCATATACCCTGTCACATACCCTGCCATTGAGACACTGGGAAGTGATCATCACCGGTATCCTGTAGGATGTGGCCCTCTCTATCTGGGGTATCCATTCAGTTGACACATGACCAAGGCCTGTACCTTCGATCACTATACCCTTATAACCTGCATCAATGAACCAGCCGAGTATGTCCGGGCTTGCACCAGGAGTGAACTTCACAAGGGCACATTTGGGTTCAAGGGAACTTTTTAGTGTCAGTATTTTCTCGTTCCTTCTGATATAAGGCAGGGATGTGCATATCTCTCCTGTTGCATAGTCCACATAACCTATCGGCCCGGAGTTGACAGAAGTGAAGGCATCCCTTCTGGACGTGTGCATCTTGCGCACCCTGGTTGCACGGTGAATAGCACACCTGTCATCAGAGCTGTCGCTGTGCATGACCACACTGACCTCAGCAATATCACTTACAGCTACCCTTGCAGCACATATAGCGTTCATGGCATTGTCACTGCTTGGACGGTCGGCACTTCTCTGAGAACCCACAAAAACAATCGGTACAGGTGTATCTATCATGAAGGATAATGCAGCTGCTGAGTACATCATGGTGTCCGTACCATGGGCTATTATGATACCATCAGCACCCTTCTGGACCTCTTCCACAACAGCCTTTGAGAGTTCCTGCCAGTAAGCTGCCTTCATGTTCTCGGAAAGTATATTATAGATAGCTCGTCCGCTGAAGTTGGCTATTTCAGTAAGCTCGGGTATTGCCTGCAGGATATCATCAGCCGAGAACTGGGAAGTGACTGCACCTGTCCTGTAGTCTATCTTGCTGGCAATAGTTCCCCCGGTAGACAATATAGATACTTTTGGAAGCCCGGGCCTTTCTGTTATCTCCGGTTTTACCGCGGTCTTTGCAGAGGCCTCAATGTCCTCTTTTTTCTGCAATAATGTTACCGTAGCTCCCTCCGGCCTGATGCCTGCATTATATCCACTGTTCATCTTAATGACAATATGACCTGTAGTGCTTGGCATAACGATGCCTTCATATTCAACGCCGCTCTTGCTGACCCTTAATCTGTCACCCTCTTTAAATTCCATGTTCATCCCCTGGTTACCTGTGAATCTGGTGTATTTCCAATATATCCTTCAACAACACTGAAAAGCTGTTTCAGTGAATCCTCGATATCGCGGTTCATCTCTGTGAGGATTTCCTGTACTTTTCCGATCTCCTCTCTGCGTGCCTTTATTCCCCTTTTCACCTCAACAGGTGCAGGTCCGCCTGTAATATCCCTTTTACTGATGTTCATAACAGGGTCCAAAGCTTCCTTTATCATCGCATCGGTCAGTCCCCGGCTACTCAGATCCTCACCAAGTATACTGCATGCTATAGCATCTATCCGGCCAAGTGTCGGTTTTTCGTTATCCCTTGCAAGCACGCCCACTATCTGGTGTGCAGTCCTGAATGGAATACCGGCACATCTTACAAGCGTATCTGCAAGTTCAGTAGCTGTAGTAAAACCAAGCACAGACTTTTGGGCCATTGAATCTGAGTTCACTTTCATGCCCGACATCATGCCCTTTGTGATACGAACAGCACCCCTGGTAGTCTCAACTGCACGCCACATATTGGGTGTAGCCTCCTGAAGATCACGGTTATAACTCAGGGGAAGGGCCTTGCAAAGTGACAACAGGGACATCAATGCACCTATGACCGTACCTGTCTTGCCCCTGACAAGCTCGGCTGAGTCCGGATTCTTCTTCTGTGGCATGATGGAGGATGTGGAGGCATACATGTCATCAAGCTCTATGAAAGAGAATTCCGTGCTGGACCAGATGATTATCTCTTCTGCCATCCTGCTTAAGTTGACCATTATATTTCCCATTGCAGATGCAGATTCAATGAGAAAGTCGCGTGTACTGACCGCATCCATGGAATTGCCAAGCAAGCTGTCAAATCCAAGAAGGGAGCATGTCCTGTTGCGGTCCAGGTCAAAACCTGTTGAAGCAAAAGCTGCAGAACCCAGCGGACATCTGTTCACCCTGGAAAAAGCGGCTATCACGCGTTCTATATCTCTGCCAATGGCATCGGAATGTGCAACCAGGTGGTGTGCAAAGGTGGTCGGCTGTGCATGTTGCAGGTGCGTGAAGCCCGGCATCAGGGTCTCAGTATTCCCGGCAGCCCTCTCAAGCAGCGTGGTTTGAAGCTCAAGCAACTCCTCTGCAAGGGACAGAAGCTCATCCCTCAATCTTATCCTGATGCAGGTCGCAACCTCGTCATTACGGGAGCGTCCGGAATGCATCCTGCCTCCGGTATCCTCCCCTACTATATCTATAAGCCGGGATTCCAGGGATATATGGATATCCTCATAGCTGTGGTCAAGCTTTCCGATACCTTCTTCCCTGATAATGGAAAGGCCTTTCAGAATGCCGGTGCAGTCCTTTTCTTTAATGATGCCCTGTTCATGCAGCATGACAGTGTGAGCCATGTCTACCAGTACATCAGCCTCAAATATCCATTTGTCAGCGGACATCGATGAAGTGAAACGGATAATATCCTCATCAGGAGTTGAAGATAATCGTCCTCTACGTAAAATATCGCTCATATTTAACCTCGTGATAAATTTGTTTGTGATAAAGTGTGATAGTAAAACAATTGAAAATGGTCCTGATATTAGCGTGGTATTGGTGTAAATAGTTAAATAGGAATCGGTTTTTTGGATTTTGTCATTTCAAATACAACAGAACAGGCGGAGGGCATATACTGGATTACACCATAAGTTATGGTACAATAGAGATAGACAGCACTAACAAACTCTATCTGGAACTAACCGCAAACCAGGATTATCTTAACATGGGCTTTTCACCTGATCTGGGTCCAGAACTGGAAGAAGCTGAGAACTGAACCTGTCTCATAGGAATACATACATGGACATCTGTTCCCACACCTTCCTGACTCTCTACCCATATATTCCCTTTATGGCTTTCCACTATCACTTTACTGATATAGAGCCCAAGGCCATTGCCACCGTAATTCCTTGTTGAGGAACTGTCTATCTGATGGAACTTGCGGAAAAGGACGTGGATATCCCTCTCAGAAACACCGATACCAGTATCACCTATTACTACATGCACACTTTCATCTTCAATATGTGCAGAAACGGTGATGGTACCATTTATGGCTGTGAATTTGACCGCATTATCCATCAGGTTAAGGAAGACCTGTTGCAGATATGTCCTGTCCCCTTCAATTGAACAGGAATCAAAGCTAATATCCATACAAATGTGCATGTTCTTTTCTTGTATAATATCAAAGAAGAGGTTCACAACGTCATTAAGAAGAGAAAACAATTCGATCCGTTCAAAATTATACGTTATGTTCCCGTTCTGGTTTGTGCTCACAAAAAGCAGAGAGTCAATAAGATTCTGCAGTTTGCGTGATTTTGCTACCACACGTTCTATGGCATCCATCTGACCCTGGTTCAAACTGCCTAAAGTACCATCATATAATAGCTCACTGAAACCTTTTATGGACGTAAGGGGAGTATTCAGCTCATGCCTCAGGTTTGCCAGGAATTCATCCTTGAGCCTGTCAAGGGATTTCAACTCTTCATATGCGCTTTCCAGCTTACGTGTTGAATTCTTTAAAGCTTGCTCTGTCTGCTTGCGCTCGGTGATATCACGTATATGACCTACAGCCATGATCACGTCACCTTTTGTATCATATACAGGGAATATACGGAAATCCCTTACCCTGTGGTCAAAAGGATCTGTGTGCTCTAACTCTTTCATGCAACCTGTTGAAAAAACATCCTTTATAGGACAAGGGTCACGTGGCATAAGATCATGTGTAAAACAATCACATAGCAGTGGATGCGGGTCATCTTCCTGCGGAGGAGATATCATATCGCTTTTCCAGTTACTGGTAACTATCCTCATTTCCCGGTCCACGACAATAATAAGATCCTGGAGGGCATTGAAAGTGCTTGTAAGCAGTTCTTTCTGGTTCTGCAGTTCTTCACGGGAATTCTTATTCTCTGTTATATCAGCTATAAGACCTATGCCTCCTTCAATGCTGTTATCCTTTGACCTCAGGGGCACATAGTATGAGCGAAGGAAGATCTCCCTCCCGGATATCCTTGCAGAATATTCGTTCTCATAGAAGGGAAGGGTTTTGCTGCGGGGATCGGCAAATAGATGGTTTAGACGATCATCATTTACATAGTCAAATAACTCTGCACCAACAACATCTTTCTTATGGGTATGGAATATATTGAGAAAACTTCTGTTGCAATGGGTTATAGTCCCCATGTGGTCTACAAAGATTCCCAGGGGAGATGCATCGAATATCAACCTGTAACGTTTTTCAGAATCAAGAAGTGCATCTTCTACGTGTCTCCTTTCTATCACTTTACACAGTCGTGATGTGATAACATCCAGAAGACGCTGCTCGTCTTTGAGGAAAGGACCCATATCGTGCAAAGGACGCTCTTCCCGATATGATACATTAAGTGAACCGTGTTTTATTCCATTTATCAGAATATCACTGGACAATGATGTGTCACTCTTCTCAAAGCCATTGGTCCTGTAAACTTCCCCATCCAGTACTATACATGCCTCTGCAACCTCTGGATAGAGAAAAGCTGCAGGCAGTTTTTGCAGGATGCCCCTGAGAAGGGAATTGAGAGGTATATACAGATCAAAAAGATCGGATACACTGTAGATGCATTCAAGTTCCCGTTCTCTTTTTTCCAGGAAATCTATTTTTTGTACAATGTTTTGGTTTAAGTTAATGATCCACACCACATTCTGGAGAGATTAATATATAATTATAATTTATATTTTTAATATTAATAGATTTTGTTGCTAATGGATGTTATTGCAAATTTCGCTGAAAAGCTGCAGGAAACAACTTAACTGCTTACAGAAACAATTTAACCGCTTACAATGATATTAAATAGGTGTGATTCATTAGAATAGATGCATAGATGCCTCACGGCAAAGAAAAATTCATAATTTAGGTGAATAAATGTATTCTGACAGGATAAACTCATTGCCCCCGTATTTGTTTGCAACTATAGACGAATCGAAAGCAGCGATGAAAGCAAAAGGTGTAGATGTTATAGATCTTGGTGTGGGAGATCCGGACCAGCCTACCCCAAACCACATTGTGGAGTCGATGTGTGAAGCTGTACGTGATCCGCAAACCCACAAATACCCTTCCTACACAGGGATGCTTTCTTTCAGGAAAGCTGCTGCTGACTGGTGCAGGGAAAGCAGGGGACTGGACATAGATCCTGCATCTGAGACCCTGACAATGATCGGTTCAAAGGAAGGTATCGCTCATATCCCCCTGGCTTTTATCAATCCAGGTGATGTAGCACTTTGCCCCGACCCGGCCTATCCGGTCTACAAGATAGGGACCCAGTTTGCAGGCGGAGAGCCATACATAATGCCCTTGCTGAACGAAAATGATTTCCTGCCCGATCTGGATGCAATACCAAAGGATAAGCTGGAAAAGGCAAAGATCATGTTCCTCAACTACCCGAACAATCCCACATCAGCCATTGCAGATGAGAAGTTCTTTGAAGAGGTGGTCCAGTTTGCCCGTGACAATGATATAATCGTCATACATGACAATGCCTATTCCGAAATGACCTATGACAATTACAAGGCACCAAGCTTTTTGAGCGTTGACGGTGCAATGGACGTTGGTATAGAGTTATATTCACTGTCAAAGACCTATAATATGACAGGATGGAGACTTGCCTTTGCTGTTGGTAACAAGGATGTAATATCCGGTTTCGGTAAGGTCAAGTCCAACGTTGACTCAGGTGCCTTCGATGCCATACAGAGGGCAGGGATAACCGCACTTTCAGATTCCCAGCAATGTGTTGCTGACATGAACCGCATCTACGTCAAAAGAAGGGATGCACTGCTTAAAGGATTGCAAGAGATCGGTCTTGATGTAAAGCCACCAAAGGCGACATTCTACGTATGGGCACCGGTGCCCGATGGATACGATTCCGTTGGATTTGCCAAATTGCTGCTTGAGAACGCAGGTATTGTGGCAACACCCGGTGTAGGCTTTGGAACCTACGGTGAGGGCTACATAAGGTTCGCACTCACCCGCCCGGTAGAAAGGATCAATGAAGCAGTAGAAAGAATGAGCAAACTCAATATCTGATGCTCAATTCTTTTTAATTCATAAGGTTCTTTTTTCTTTTTCCAATTTTTAGTCGTTTTAGTTTTACTCTCATTTATCTATTCTCCGGATAAAGACGACAGATAAAAATAAAAGCAGAGAGATCCAAAAACAAAAAAACGATCTTGCTTCAGACGACACATATTTCATTACCGGTTTATAATTTACTGTTCATCAATTTAAGCTACTGGAATACGATGATCGACCTTAACGTATAGGGAAGTAAATAGTGGCATATAAAGATAATAAATAATATATATTTTAATATTATTTACTTTAGATTAATTAAATATATGGACATAAGTTCCAAAAATAACTACATCCCGGCAATATAGGTGAGCATACTTCCATACATCTATGCTCACTAAAAATATCAATAAGAGTTTTGTCAACACAGAAGAGATATACAGGTTCCTGCATGATGCCAGGTATATAATCCTGCTTTACATTGTAGGAGATTTCCTGACCACATTCCATGCGCTTAACAATGGATACGGGTTTGAGGAGAATGGGTTCCTTGCGGGCATAATGGCTGAGCACGGCCTGTGGTCGTTGCTTGTGGTCAAATTGCTGATATTGCTTGTTATCTACTGGAGCTACAGGTCAATAAAAGCATCAGTTCACTCATATGCAGGGAAACTCTGGGATATCTCAAGACTGGGAATCGGCCTGTTTGGCCTTGTGCTTGTGATCAACAACCTGATGGTGATATTTGTGAGCTTAAGCCTGTTCGAGTACCTGGGCCTCTCCTGAAAGAGAATCCTTTATCTCTGTTGCCTTCATGTTTATGACCATCTCGGCGATATCGGCACTGTATTCAGCTATGCGCTGGAAACTTTCAACTATTTTCCTCTGCCTCTCATGGTAAAGATAAAAAGTATTATCTGAAAGATCGCATTTGCGCGTGATCCTGTTGCCAAGTACAGAGGCCATACCTGATGCCTTTATAACCTGATTGGCAAGTTCAGTATTGATCTCCAGCACAGACCTGAAAGAATCCTTGAACAGCTTTTGTGCAAGCACTCCCATCTCAATGATATCCCCGTTCTCCTCTTTGTTACCATCCATCTGGGTAACAACATGAGCTATCCCATTAACATGGTCACCTATACGTTCCATGAGCTTTATGATAAGGCGATATCCAAGGCAATCCTTGGAGTTCTTTATGCCCAGTTTCTGCGAGAGGGAAGAGTCCTCAAGGGCGGCTTTGATCTGCCGGACACTTAACAGGTAGAACTTGTCAACATCATTGTCCCGATGAATTACATCCCTGGCAAGTTCGGAATCAGCTTCACGCAAAGCAACTATGGAGTCTTCTATCATGGAGTATATGATACGGAACATGCTCTGAAGGGATTTTTCCAGGGATATGTCCTGGAAGTTCAGAAGGTTTTGAAGTATAATCTCGGTCCGGGACTCTTCCACTATCTCGATACCTATGAGGCGCTTGCGGGCAGATTCCTTGAGATATTTTCTTTCAGAGGCCGCAAAACCCCCGGGGCAGACTATGCGTATGATATCGTAACCCACAAGATAATTTGCAACAAGCTGCCTGAAGTTCTCTTCCTGGTCCCCGGAGACAAGCATTTCAACCTTTGAATGTGTATTCTTTCTCTGGCCACCCTGGTCAGGGGCTACTATCAGTGAGCGGTCCGGCCTTACTGTGAGGATCACTGCATCGCCTGCACTTAGCCCATTGCTCCTTACCCATTCAATAGGAAGCGAAACTATGTAAGTAGAACCGCCTGTCAACTGGATCTTTCTTTTATCTGATATGTGCATCCTTCCTTTATAGTAGATCATCTTAAAGGATTTCCAGGTAACCGGAAACCTGGCTGAGCCTTGATGTCATGCCGTCATCATCGGTTATCTCAAGGTCTATAGTGACGTTTTTGTCATTGTAAGGATCAATTCCAATTGGCCTTACAACCATGCCTGAAAGGTTGTAGTCATACAGTGCTTCCGTGCCGTTGCCGGAGTCCCTCGATACGGCCCACCTGTAGCCGGTAATGAAACCGTCGGTGTCCTGCGAACCTGATGCATCCAGTATAATATAACTACGAGGGCTTTGGGTACCGTTGGCACTCTGAAGGTATTCCACTTTGAAATTAACTTCGGCTATTGGCATAGGCGGGGTGAAAAGTTCCCTGAATACGTTGATATAGGAGCTGATGATCTCCACCTTTAACGGGTCGCTTGCTGCAGGGGGAATCCCTGCAAATGAAGTGAAATCTACCTGGTAGCTTATATCGTAATTGGTAGTGTTGGTGAGATTGCCTCCGGAGCCGTTCCCAAAGAAAGTGATCTTTCTGCTATCATTGCCTATTGAGAAGTTACCCGTTTTAATGCACATGGTGGAATTGGACGAGTAATTCACCTGGTAATCATAAGGCACTGCACCATAGGCATCCCAGGGATGTTTTTTGAGGGAATAGGTGAAATCAAGGCTGTTATTGGTCCATCCTGAAGTGTATATGGTCTCTGTGCCCGCAACAGTGATGTCCGAATAGTTCAGATGAATAGTCTTGCTTTTAGTTGCAGGGATCTTCAGCCGTCGGTTTGCATTGTAGACAGCAGGATAATTGTTGTAGGCATCCAGCGAACCCGAACTGTCATATGCCCTGAAATTGAGGAAGTAACCATTGTTTATGCTTATTGCAGAGATATAGGAATCCTCAATGTTGTTATTGAAGACCAGCAGATCAACAGACTGCCATGAGCTGCCGTCACCTATGGGTTTGATGGAGACTATCTTCAGGTTCTCATTCTCCACGGACGACTGGAAACTTTCACGTTCCATGGCATCCTTCTGCATTGTAGAGATCATGAAAGCCACGCTTGAGGCAGCTATCACCGTAATGAGTATCAAGAGCAGTGTACCGAATATAACGGAAACCCCGCGATCATCCCGCAGGAATGTATGCATATCCTTGCCAGCCATCTGTGATGAGAAGTGTATTACTTATTATATACTTTGTTTCCATAATATATATAGCCCAACATATTCTATTTAGATGGCTGATTTATTCCAAAACGATTTAAACAATGATTACTTTTAGGGATTTGATGGTGTTAACTAGCTTCGGTTTGAAAAACGTACCTGTAAATGTGGTACTGCTGGTAGAGGAAGACATAGGAGATGTGAAGGGTGTCTTTTTCCGCAAGATCAGTTCCGATGCACTGTCCATGGGAAAGCGGGTATATTATATATCCACACGAAGCTCTGAGAAGGACATCATAGAAGAATTGAAGGTTTTTGGCATCAAGGAAATACCGGAGAATTTCATCATCATCGGAAATTTCTCAGATCATGTAGCCTTGCTTGATATGTGCTACCGGCGGCATAAACTGAGCAACAGGCTTTACGGCGATGTCAATGGCCCGCTGCACAACATAACCGATGCTGATGTGTGTATCATAGATATGTTCTCCTCACTGCTGATACATGAGGATATAGAGGTTATCTCCGAGACCATCGAAGCACTTATCAGCATCAGCAGACAGGAGGATATTACGTTCCTGCTTTCTGCCGACACGGGCATCCTCCCCGAGAGGGCCGAGAAGATAGTCCGCTCCATGGTTGACGGCGTGATCCAGTTCAGGACCGAATACATCGGCGGTAAGATCAACAGGTACATAAATATCCCAAAGATGAAAGGCAGCCTCCCTCTCACAAAAATGATAGCTTACAATGTCACAAACCAGGGTATCACCATGGATACAAGGGAAAGGGTAGGTTAGTCCCAAAGATGCTGTATTGATGCTGATTTGATACTGTACTGATGCTGATTTGAGCTCTGTAGAAAAGCTATTATCAATAATTTGTGAACCTCAGATACACTCAACTCCGTAGAAGGTGAGTGTATCCGTATTTATCTGTGGGTTATTAATAAAGAAAGGATTTCTACAGAGCCCTGATCTGATGTTGTTCTAATAGTGGTCTGATGTTTTTTTAATACTGTTTTAATACATTTTGATACTGTACTTATGTTGTTCTGATGCTGCATTCGCAGAATGGGTTCATGAATTCGGTTCATGAAGTCTATGCTGTCTTTTTGTGAAAGGGATCAGAAACAATAGATATGTTGTTTAAGGCTACGGTCCTGTTGTGCAGTGATGATGGACTGCGCCACCTGCAGCGGGGTGGTTTTCTGTCTTTGCGATATGAGGACCTGGATTCGTTTTTCATCCATATGGATCTTCCTGTTTTCAAAAGAGGGGTCATTCGCCCCCTCCACCCACTATTATCGTTGCGGTGGCAGATGATTCTCCGGCGGTGGCGGTGACCAGGTATGTGCCTGTTTGCGAGCCGGGTACAGGGGATACGGCAACGGTGCCGTCCTCAGCTGTCATGGAGCTGGATATCACCCCTTCGGGAGAGATGGACATTTTTACAAAGGCGTTTGCAGCAGGATTGCCGTCCATGTCGGTGACGTTGAAGATGATGGGTTGCTGGAGGGGAATACCTCCGAAGGCTTCCTGGCTGTCGCCTGAGAACACTGTTATCATGTAGGTGGTCCCTGCACCGGCGGGCAAAAGCAGGGTCACACAGGCAATATAGCTTAGTATTATCAATATTGCTGAATGCTTGAATCCATGCTTTATCTCGCCCTCTGTTATCTGGCCGATGATGAGCCCCCCGAACAGGGCGTTCAGTATGATCATGTGGAAGAAGCCACGTTCAAAATCGATGTCTGACAGGCCTGAGCCACCCAGCATTTCCATGCCCACACCCTGTATAAGGGGGAGGAGGGAGGTGGAGAGGATATATGTGAGCATTATGATGATACCCTGGGCAAGGTAGAAGATGACGATGTACTGCTTCAGGTTCGCCTCTTTTTCCCTCTGGATGTTTATTACCGACCTCATGTCCTCGGATGTGCGAAAGAGCAGGTCTGCAACGTTACCGCCCGTGTAGGCGGCTTGGACCACCACGTCGATATACCTGGCAACAAGACGGCTCTTCATGGAAGCGGACATCCTGTGCATGGATTCCTCAAAGGATTTGCCAAGTACCATTGAAGAGGCTGCATCCTGGGCATTGCTGCTTATGACACCCAGATTCGTCTTTGAGAGGTTAATGAAACCTTTTACAGGATCGATACCTCCTCTCATGAGTTCTGATAGTTTGTAGAGGAACTCACTGAAGGCTACTTCCCTTTTCTGCAGGAGCCTTTTCTGGAGGAATGAATCTATTGAGTAGGGGATGATAGCCAAAAGTACGGCAAAGACCATAATGTGGTCCAGATCGTCCTTGGGCTTTTCTTTTGAAGTTTCAGGTTCGGCTTCCTCAGCTTCGGCCTCCACGACCTCTCCTCTTTCTGCTGCCTCTGCCACCTCCATTTCTGCTACCAGGGCTTCATATGCGGCTTTCTTTGCAGCGGCTTCATCGTTCACAGATTCTCCACTGCCTGTGGGATCATCGGTCACAAAGGTATGGCCGGCCATGACAGCCATGACCAGTATCATCAGTGCGATAAATACAGGAATACCCAGTGTCAGGTACTCGCGCTTGATATCGTAACGCAAGGTCAGTATCTGGAAATAACGCTGTAATATCATGCGGTATTTTGTGATATTCGTGGCAAGGTTCATAGGGTGCTCCTTGAATATTTCATCCACAATAGAAGGAGGAAGACGATGTTAATGAAGGGAAGCATGAAGTATACGAAGAACTGGAACAGCTGTTTGGCAGTGAACGGACCCAGTTCGATACCAAGGGCACTTGCAACTACTATCATCAGTACCACAAGCACCACACTCATAACCACACCGCTCAGGTAGCCTTCACCGTAGACGCCCAGGGACTCCACGAATTCCTGCTGCATCTTCCGCCTCATGTCCATGAGCTCCCTGGACTTCATTTCAAGATAGGTGCGCAGTCCTCCGCCTGACTGCATGGAATTGGCAAGGTCTATGCATATGGCCCTGAAGGATTCCGAGGAGGTGTTACGTATGAGATTGTTCATGGCACTGACACCATCCTCCCCGAGGACATCCACGCGGTACATGACCTTTCCGAATTCCGTTGATACGTCCCCGTAATCCTCTATGGCGACCTGCCTGATGACGTCCATGGGAGAAGAGCCTCCGCTTGCAAGGATTGTCATGTAGCCCAGGGCAAAGGGCAGTTCGTGCTCTATGTTCATGTTCTTACCGGATATCTTATTGTAGAGCATGAATGGGAAGCTGCTCACGGAAAGACCAAAAGTGAGCACGGTAAGCATGGATATGTAGACAAGAGGAGAAGCGGAATTACGGAAGAATATAAGAGAGAAGATCAGGACCACAAGCGATGCCATTGCTGCTGTTACCAGAGCAAGGGAAATGAACATACCTGGTGTGAGCACCAGATCTGCCTGGTAAAGGGATCTTGAGATGTCATTCTGGGGTTTTTTGTCTATGTACTTCCCGAATACGTAGCAGAACATCTTGTACTTCTCGATGTACTTGTTGGTGGGCTCCTCATTGAAAGCCTGGTGGATATCAGAAGCCTTTGTCCCGGCCATTTAATGCATCAGCTCCATAAGCTCATCCTTCTGTCTTGAGTATTTCCTGATGGCCCTGGCAACTGCTTCATATTCGTGGATACCTTCCTGTGCAAGGTTTTCCAGATACCTGGCACGCATCTCCATCTCCTGCACAAGTTCTGCCTGCTCCACACCGAACTCTTCATAGATGTCGTCAAAGAGGGCACTTGTGCCGCTGAACTCGTATTCGTCGGTCACAGGGTTCCACCTGAACACGGGGTTTGTTATGAGGTCTCCACGCTCCGGGTCAAGCTCGACTATCTCTACTACCCTCAGGGCACGCCTGAGGAAGTGTTCCCCGACCTTTATCATGGAGTTGAAGATGACCATGTCCACACTGGAAAAGAGGTTACGTGGCACGTTCATGGGTTCGGATTCAACCCTGGAGAGCAGTTCATGTATGGAGCCGGCGTGTATGGTGCCCATACAGGGGTGACCCACGGAGATAGCCTGGAAAAGGGTACCTGCTTCAGCTCCACGGACCTCACCAACCACTATGTATTCCGGCCTCTGCCTCAGTGCGGCTTTGAGAAGGTCGTAGAGTTCGATGTCACCTGCGGATCTGCCACCTTCTGCGCTGCTTCCCCCAAAGCCTGCCCTTGTGATGGACTGGGTCCAGTTGGGGTGCATGAGGTTCATCTCAGCAGTATCCTCAATGGATACTATCTTGTATTCCGGGGGAATGAAGGCACCAAGGGCGTTTAGGGTGGTGGTCTTACCGGATGCAGTACCGCCGGCTGCCAGTATGGAGCGTTTGTACTCCACCATGAGCCAGAAATAGGCAAGTACTGTTGAATCGTAGGTCTTGTAGTTCATCAGGTCGATGCATGAGACAGGATTTGACTTAAAACGCCTGATAGTGAAGGTGGAGCCTCTTTTTGTGACCTCTTTTCCAAGGGTGAGGTTGGCACGGCTGCCGTCGGTGAGGGTGGCATCCCTGATGGGCTCCAGTACGGAGATGTGCCTGCCGGCTGCCTGTGCCATTCTCATGACAAAGTTGTTAAGCTCTATCTCTTCGTAGACAACGTCAGTGGCCACAGAGCCATATACCCTGTGGTTGACGTAGAGGGCAGAGTACGGACCATTGCAGGTGATGTCCTCAAGGTAAGGATCCTTCATGAGCAGGTCCATCCTGTCAAAGCCCATGTACTTTTTGTGGAGGTAGTAGAAGAATTTGTCTTTCTGGCTGTCGCTGAGCTTAAGCCGGTAGATGTCCACTATAAGGTTGAACCTGTCCCTGAGGGCATCCACGCGGTCCTCTTCTGCGACCACCAGGATCTCTGAGTGCGCCATTTTGTCAAAGGCATTCTGTATGATGTAAAGTGCCTCCTTCTCAGTCTCACTTAAAGGAGGTTCAAGACATGTGTACTGGAGTGCATCCTCTTTAAACCCGATGTGCACATACTGGCACCCCGGGGTCACTTCATAGGTTATATCCACTTCCTTCTGTGGAACTCCGGGAGCAGGAACAGACAGTTCTCCAACAACAAACTCCAGCTCTTGGATAGTTTCAGGTTTTGGGGTTATTATCTGTTCTATCTTTTCCAAAAGCGAAGAATATGCCTTTTTTGAATTCTCATGTCCCTGCGTATCCCCGGAAGTGGTATCATCGTTATCCGTTATTTCCTGTATTTTCTGTACTTCCTGTACTTCCGCAATTCCCGGACTGTCCTTCTTTTTCCGCCTCAGGCCAAGCCCCAGCCTGAATCCCTTTTTCCCTTTCTCCCTGTCTTTTGTTTTTCCTTTTCCTTTTTTACCTTTGCCTTTCCCCTTCCCTTTGCCTTTCTTCCCCTTACCTGCAATGTCTTCATCACCCACTCCTTCATTGTCATCATCAAGGGATATCACATCACCCGCAATGGCATCAGGCATAGTATCAGAAATGACATCAGGGATATCGTCCGCAATAGCATCCGCAACCTCACTATTCTTCTTCCTGCCAAATCCAGGGAACCTGCGTTTCTTCCCCACCTTACCGTTGCCGGAAAGCTCAGGAATATCCTCCACTTCAGGATCCTCCTGCCCGCCTTCCCCCTCCGTCACCTGCAAAACATCCTGAGCCTCTGCATCCTCATCAGAAGAAGCATACCCCCCTCCATACCCCGGAGAAGCCAGCTCCCCCTCATGGAACGAGCTATCATGCTCAAGAACGGATTCCGTGTTTGTACCAGCCATCTGTTGATAAGTAAAAGGATATGCAGACATATACTTAATCTCAATGATTTATGTAGATGACAATAAAATATAGAGATAGGTCGGGAAATGTGTGTGGTTTGAGGGGAGTTTTGGTGGTGTGGGAGGGGAGGGGGGATAGGGGGTCAGCCTATCCGGCGTTTCCATAGAAGCAGTCTTGTGGTTGCGTTTATCAGCATTACTATAACTATCAGCACAAAGGCAGCAGCAAAACCTTCTGAAGGTGAGACGAAATGAGGAAATTCATATGCATGGTACACTGTTATTGGCAGTGCAGCAACTAAGTCCTGAAAAGGATATATTTTGATTCCAAAAAGAAGTCTTTCATTTGCCAATACCTTAAATTCCGGTAAGAACTGTGTATAACCTGCAGTCAAAATAATAACTGCTGATGCTTCGGCAGCCCTTCCAATACTAAGGACGATGCCTGTTACAATTCCTGTAAGTGCATATGGTAAAGTGATCAGCCTTAATGTATCCCATCTCGTAGCTCCCATCGCATAGCTTGCTTCTTCGATATCATGCGGAACTCTTTCGATCGCTTTTTCTGCAGCCCTTTCTATCACAGGAATAATAAGGATTGCAAGTGCAATTGAACCGGAGATCAGGGAAAAGCCACCGGTAATGGGACGCAGATAGAATACAAGAACCAGAAGTCCGAACAATCCTATCACGATCGTGGGAGTGCCTGCAAGCACGTCTATTACAAAGCCTATCATGCGAGCAAAATGGCTATCTTTTGCATATCGTTTTAGATATATCGCTGTGCCCACAGCAGCCGGGGTTGCCATGGCAGTAGAAAGAACAGATAAGAACACGGTTCCTACTATTGCATTTGCTATTGCTCCACCGAAACGAGGAGAATCAGACTCCGGGGTTAAAATATAGTACAGGCTCAGACTGGGCATTGCTTCAATGGTGATCTTACCCAGGATCCCAAAAAGGATTAAAACGGTGGTTATTCCGGCAAGATATGAAATAAGTTTGAATATGTGCTCATGTATCTTTCTTTTATTCATATCCTACCACCCAATTTCCTGGCAATGGCAACGAATACCATCTCCATGGTAAAGAGAACTGCAGCTATACCAAAAAGAGCACTTCTTGGAGTTGCCTGTTCAATATAGAACCCTGCATCATTCAGGATCTTTGATGTCATTGCATAACCCGTATCAAATATAGAAGAAGGTATGTTGAAAGAGTTGCCCAGTAACATCACAATAGCCATTGTCTCTCCCATGGCACGCATCATGCCCAGGATCACAGCAGCAATAATCCCAGCAGATGCTGCCGGCAGAATTACTTTACTTATGGTTTCCCAATGTGTTGCCCCCAGTGCATAAGAAGCTTCCTTGTAATCGTTGGGGACAGAGCTAATGGCATCTTCTGAGAATGCGGTTATTGTAGGCAGGATCATAACCGTAAGTATAGTGGAAGCAAGCAACAGACCTATACCAAGCTGAGGTGAAGAATCATAGAAGAAAGGAATAAAGCCCAGAGCACCGCTTATTAAAGGGTTTAGATGATCCCTGAATATGGGCGCTAACACAAAAAGGCCAAATATTCCATAGACAACGGATGGGATTCCCACAAGAAGCTCGATCATAGGACGCATGGTCGAAGCTACTGAGCGCGGTGCAAATTCCGAAAGGAATATAGCAGTAAATATACTCAGAGGAACAGCAAGAACTAAAGTAAGACCCGTCATTACAAGTGTGCCGGCCAGAAAGAGACGGACCCCATATACGTTATCAGAATAGCTCCATGTTTTTCCTGTTATAAAGCTTAGACCTTCGCTCTTTAAAACAGGATATGCAGTATAGAACACGAATGTTATGAAGATGAGAGCCACAAGTACTGTCACAAACGTACAGGCAAAAAAGGTCATTTGAGGTAAAGAGGATTCTCTGTTTTTTGTATTCATTTCTTAACCCTTAAAAGAATAAAAAGAGAGGACCCTAAAAAAAGAAGTTAAATCCTCTCATTTGTGTTTATGTCAGTTTTAAGCTGCAATCTTCACTGCAGAGTAGTAACCAACTTTCTCAAAGTACTCCATTGCTCCAGGAGCCATCATAAAGTCTATGAATGACTTCTGAACAGATGTTGGTTCACCCTTTACTAACATGTTCAATGGACGGGTCAGACCTGTTGGATAGTTATCTCCATCCATATTCTTCAACTCAGCGAGTACCTTCTTCTCATCTACCTCGTAGAGTTTACCGTCAATGATATCGAGTATTATTACACCATCTGCCTTTACAGCAAGACCGAAGTCTGCAAATCCAATTGCATTAGGAGTGCTAGCTACAGAAGCTATTACACCTGCATTTCCATTAGATGCGACAAAATCGACACCGGCAGCACTGCCATCTGCGCCTGCATTGTCAACATCTTTATTACCAGTTGCATATTTAGCAAAAGTTTCTTCAGTTCCGGATGCATCTGCCCTCTGAACAACAGTTGTTACAGTTGAAGTATTACCCGATATTGAGCTTGTTGCGTTGTATAATGCTGTTATCTCATCCTTAGTAATAGTATCTACTGCGAATCCCTCGTGTGCTATGATAGCGATTGCGCTGCCACCTACTGTGTATTTTGTGAGACCTTTCTCGGTAAGTTCAGTCTGTGGTACGGTCTTTGATGCCTGACCGATGTCAATGACACCCATTGCAGCACCTGCAACACCAGAGCCAGAGCCGCCGCCCTGTACAGTTACCCTGATTCCTGGGTTCTGTGCCATGTATGCTTTTGCAACAAGGTCTGTTACAGGCTGTACAGTTGTGCTGCCTGCAATGAGAAGTTCAGTTGAGGCAGATGATGCCACGCTAGCGGAATTTGCCTGGTCGGAAACGTCGCCTGAGAATGATCCTAAGATCGTACCGACTGCTGCTGCACCGGCGATTGCAACTACCACGAGGACGAGGGTTGCAACGATGGGTGAAACACCAGCTTCGTTGTTAAAGAGTTTCTTAAAGTTCATATTTATCGTACACCAATTTTGTTTATGTTCCAATTTGTGAGCGGGTTTTAATCGCTCTGAGGCGTACATTGTCAAGACGAATATATAATTGTTCTACAAGTGATGTATATAGCCCTTTTACATACATATTTTGGTAGTATATCTATATATTTGTAAAAAATATCATAAGATATTGGTGTTAAACATAATTTGCAGTAAGTACAGAGTATATTCAGATCAGGTTTTATGCCTTATAAGTTCTAATGACAATCTGTGTAACAATAGTGCAAGAAACCTGATAGCAAGGAATATTTGAGAAGCATTAGCAGATGGATTCGAGGCATAAAGTATTGAATTTAGGCATTCAGGCATCAATCCTCTGATAAGTAAGTTCATGAAGCGAGGTGTCTTTGATCTGAGCAGGAAAAAGTTCGAGACGGTCCGGGATCCCTTCAGATCCTGTCAAAAGAATAATGAAAATAATCACTTATTCAGGATTATTTGTAAACAAGAGTATACGCAAGAGAGAAAACTGTCAGTGCGATGGCTACAATTATCAGATATAAGTATTTCTCAACAGCATTTATAGCAGCATTCTCAATTAGACTAAATAAGGCAAATATGCCTTCTAACATGCCCTCGAAAGGGTCAGTAACAACCCGCTGTATCTTATCGAATCCTTTACCAATGCTCTTTGTTCTTTCTAAGAAAGATAACTCCTTTGCCGGCTCTTGCTGCACTTCCATGGAGATCTCAGAAGGCCTTTCATACATGGCATAGAGCTCTTCCTCATCATATTCCTCCTCCTCCTCATCTTCGGAGGAGGGGAGGGGCTCAGCGGGGGTTGCGGGTGCATCATCTGACGTACCCTGGGTTTCGGGTAGCCAGCCGCCGTTGAAGGGGTCCCAGTACTGCTTAACCTCCCTGCCGGCTACATAGAAGGAGGATTGGGCCTGTCCCTTGTAATCTCCGATGCCACGGAACGAGCATACGGCAGGGGGGAGGTCGGGTGCTGAAGAGGAGCTGATATCGTAACTGAAGCTAAGGTCAGTACCGGGGGGGAGGAGCACACCCTTTACTGAGACAACATGAGAGCCATTGTACTGCGATATTGAGTGGTCCCACTCGCTCAGGGGCAGGTCGCCTCCCTTAAGGCTCTCCTCAATGCTGCCGTCCACATAGCCTGCAGCAGCGGGAATGGTGTCGGTCAGGTTCACCCAGGCTGCACGGTCCCCGGTGTTGGACACTTTAAGGGTCACAGAGCGGGCGTCCTCAGAAGCCGAAAGGGTCTTTGCCAGCACTATATAGGGACCGTGGACCTTGATGCCCGATGTCCCGGACTTCCAGCTTAGCTCCTTGCCGAAAAAGTTCGCAGTGACCACCACACTGGCAAAGGAGTATGTGCCCTGTCTCATGGGCACAAGCTTCTGGCCAAGATAATACTGCCCGTCAGGGTCCATGGAAGCATGGCTGCCTGACTCGTATGTCTCAGAAATTACAAACTCATCCGCAACCGGGGAAAAAGTGATATTCAGGTCACTGATAGTGTACAGTCCGGTATTGAAGATATGTGTCCTGAGCAAAGAATACTCCCAGGCATCCCGGATCTCATAATCCTTTGAACTGTAGGTTTTGCTGCCGCTCTGAAGATGCCGGACATACCATGAAGTCATGTTGATATCATCATTTATCACTTCCAGGATGACCTTCATATCGGGTTCTGTGCATTCAAATGAAGTGTAAGCTGAAGTGTCGTGGTATCCTTTCTTTATATCATATCCGCCGGCTGTGGCATTGATGGAATACACCAGCTCGTAGGGTGAGGTCCTGCCGTCCCACTGCGGGGCTATCACCGTGAAATTAATGGCCGCGGT
This sequence comes from Methanolobus sp., assembly GCA_029762595.1. Lineage (GTDB taxonomy): Archaea > Halobacteriota > Methanosarcinia > Methanosarcinales > Methanosarcinaceae > Methanolobus. Next base: position 27,115 of record JARVGJ010000023.1, read on the forward strand.
GTCACCTTTCTCAAGGCAGCCAAGCTCTTTTTTAATGATCTGGTCCCTGAACTGGAAATCCCCCTTACCTTTAAGGCTGAAATCGACAAGATCGACCATCAGGACGACATTCTCCGCCCATGCATCCCCTGTGTTCTTAACCGTAACCTCTATCTTCTTCTCCTCGCCGGGAGCATACTGCTTGGCTGAAACGGAAACCCCATCCACTGTTTCAGAACTTGCAGCAAAGCCTATCTCAAGCTTTGGCCTGCCCCTGGAATAGAGCTTTATCTGTGCAGAAGGGGTTTTCTGCCCGTCCACCGAAATACCGCTCAGCTCCACCTTGATCTCATCATCCCACACAAAGGACTTCCGGTCATCTGCACCTTCCAGGAAAAGGAATTCCTTTTTAACGATACCTTCCTTCTCGGCAGAGATCAGCGCCGCCTTCATGCTGTCGTCAAAGTCATCTGCTCGGAAGGTATACTTTATACCATTTACCTCCTTGACCGCCGTACGTCCCCACTGGATACTGAGGGAACCTTCACTCACCCACTCCACACAGGTATCAAGATCAGCACAGGGACAGAACGTAGCTGCCGCAGATGCTGCGGGCAGCATTGAAGCAAAGAGGATCAGCATTGCTGCTATGCAGGACAGGGTAAGCACATACACGACCGTTTTTTTCACAGATTCCACTCCAGCCCTCATTTCATTTTTCTTGTATACTCTCAGGTAACGTGTCCGGTAAAACACAGACCGGCAGGATTACAGGAATGAAGAGAGAACATGGCATGCTTAGAAGTATAAACGGCGATATATAAAAAACCGGGGAAGGTTCAGTAAGACCATGTAATCTCTTCATAAAGGCAAAAAAGGATTTTTCTGTTATAATTCTTGCACAAGTGAAATAAATAGAAGGGATTTTTTTCTGGACACTATAGGATATATATAGAACCGATAAGGAACACAGGAACATCGATCTTGCAAATGCTCTTCTATAAAATATTCAACATATATTCAACTTGTATTACTTGAGTTTATCTGTACTATAATCACCATCAATAGTATTCATACGTACCATACTTAACAAAATAATTTATAGCCAATGGAACCAGACAATACTTGAACAATTATTATATTTTGTTTAGCCGATAACGATATTTATTCCGCCTGTGACCAATCGATAAGGCAAATTATATATATTATAATTCCATTGAAGGAAGAAGTGAGCGGGTCTGTTTTTAACCCCACTCCCACACTAACCCCCACTCCCCAACCCGCTCACTTTTTGATGGGTTATGTCCAGGGATTGCCGGTAAAGAGGATGCTGTAAAGCAAATGAATTTGAGATTTGTGATCTTGATAGTGATTTAGATAGTGATCTTGATACTTGTGACCTGTACCGCGTAATACTATGATACAGGACTCTAATAGACATACAGATACAATTTTACAGGTAATGTTTCAGTTCCTTGAGAACCAGTCCCATATCTTCATTGCTTTTTGGTCATCAACATTTTCCACATGAAATGTCTTTCCTGATGGTGATGATAGAACAGATGCACTTATAGTGCTCAGATCACTTCGTCGCTGGAAAGGATTGGAGCTGATCCTAAGGGACTGGACATGGCTCCTCATCATGAGGATATTATATCGCCCTATCTTGCGAAAACGAAAGTTCAGTTGCGTATCATCTATAGATGTAGCAGCCATCCTGTAACGTGAGAGCCCCAACATGAACACAGGAGGCAAGACCAGTAATCCCAGCCAGCCATATGGTAATAACTGCAAAGGTAAGATGAGTATAATTGCAATTCCCAGTGTACGGAAAAGATAACGTTTTCTGGCTCGCTTTGGCACCGATTCCATAGATGTTGGCATTTTGTACTCAGGTATTATCCTTTCCAGAAAGTTGACAACTTCCCTTTTGTACAAAATAGGACAGATTATGGTCACATTGTCCTGGTCCCGGAAACCTCCCCCCGCAACCTCAGAGTTGATAGCACACAGGCCAAAAGGCTGCCTGAGTATTCCTTCCTGTATTGATAAAGCCTGTATCCTGTTGATCTTTAAAGTGAATTCCTTCTGCTCGATTAGCCCCCATGAGACCCTCAGGTATTCGTTCTGCCTTATTATGGTAAAGCTGGCATATTTTACCATGTAAACAATAATTGATGTCAACCATGAAAGCAGCAGCAATGATAATAATATTACCACGATCAAAAAGATGTTAGTGTCACTTTTAGGTAGCAGTTGTTCAATAAGGAGATCCGTAACATTTTCCGGTATATATGGATAGAACTGGGAAAATATGGCTGCTATAAATGAAAATAGCAACATGAACCTTCCGGAGGTAGCCCCGGCCAAAAAAGTGTTCCACAAAGGTACAACATAGCTGGCTGTTATTTTTTGTTCTGTGTTATTCCCTGTGTTATTTTGGGTTTTATTCCCTGTTTTATTTTGGGTTTCATTTTCTGCTTTATTTTCAGTTTCATATCCTGTTTCATATATTTTTTCATATCCTGCATTATTTGCTGATCCGCCTTCATCCACCTGATCCTTTGTTTGCTGATATGTGCTTCCCTTATCAGAAAGGGAAGATATGTCCTGTCTGCTCTCCAGATATGATCTGATCCTGTGGGTTTCTTCCATTTTCACGGCCTTAAGGACCAGCTCGGATTCCATTCCACCGCCGGCGGTCTCTATCTGGACTGTTGCAACACCAAGTAAACGCTGCAGCAGGCCGGTACGGATATTTACGGTCTGTACCCTTTCTTTTTTTATGGACCGTTCCTTTTTGAATACCAGACCTTGTTTTATGTGCAGGTAGCCATCTTCATATCTGTAAGTATAGAGATACCATCTTAATGCTGATAGTGCAAACGAGGCAATGAAAATAACAGCTAATAACCAGACATATGGGCGCAGATCACCCAAGCCTGTATCCCCGTTTACCGACAGCAGGAATACGAACACAGGTGGAAGCATATAGACAGAACTTCTTACTGCTTCCAGTATTATCATTACAGGATGCTGGCGTTTTATATCAGACATCTTCATCACTCACTCTGGCCAGAGCGGCTATCTCTCCCATAAGTTGTGAAGACCTTTCTTTTGAAAGTGCAGGGATCCGGTGATCTGTGGCAGCTGTTGATATCCTTAATGTCGCCAGGCCAAAATATCGCATCAGAGGCCCATATTCAGTATCCACATGCTGGACCCTGATCATTGGTATGAGAGTGCGCTTTATTATGAAGATACCGTGTTGGATATCTATCTCATCTTCCCGGATCTCATAGCGCCAGAACCTTATCCGCAGCTGAGGTGCGATTATTGCATCCCACGTGGTGTAAAGCACAATAAGCCCGATACCTATCCATCCCCATGCAGCAGGCAGGTGTGGGAAGATATCTCTTATAGTTACAAGATACACTAAAGGGATCAAAAGTAGAACAAGTCCTTTGAGTATTCCGCCAAAGAACCAGGCTTTCAATGCCCGTGGATCTATCCGTTCAGAAGGTTCATTTGCGATCAATTTATTTATTCCCTTTCTCTTTCTTATTCTGTTGCTCAAAGAGCTATTTTAAGGGAATGAATGTATATGTTTACATATATGCTTTTTTCATGTTAACTATTCAGTATCTGCATCAACCCATACAAGCCAGGATGTGTCAGATACATTGCATTGATGCAAAGTGACAATTGAGAAGTGATATTTAAGAATAGATAGTTGAGAATTGACAATTGAAAAGTACAGTGGGGAAGTGATGGTTGAGTGAGGAACTGGATTTGCCCTTAAAGAAGCAATCTCAAAGTAACAGGGTTTGATTTTTAAGAAAAAGACACCTATCCTTATGGGGAACACTATCCATGATCGGAAAAATAATCTTTGTTCTTGTGACTGTCATTTTTCTTGTGCTCTTCAGCGCGTGTGTTGAAAGACAGGTAGCCGGACCGGAAGCACAGGGAAGGGACCTTGTCCCGGATGAGCATGAGAACAGGATCTTTGGGAATGTCAGCGATAGTCCAGCTGTCATGTCCGGAAAGATAGGTATCCAGGGACTGGGAACGTTTTCCTTTGATCCGCAAGAGGTCAGGACCGTACGGGAGGATATTTTCAGGGAAGGGCATTTCTCTATCTTTGATATCCTGGTCCATCTGGAGGAAAAGGGAGAGATAGAGATCGACTATTATTTTGATGAGAATATGAACACCTATGTGATCAGCGATCTTAATGGTCATGAAAACTGGTGGTATGATGCCTACTACGATGGCGGCTGGCGGGAAAGAAGTGTTTTCCGCATGGATCACTACCCATACAAGGACAAAATGACAATTAACATGGTAAGGCAATCAGGGAGTTACCTTGATCCGATATATGAGACCTATCTGGATGAAATAAGACGTAAGGAAGAGAACGGCGGTAAGACAATCATTCCTGAAGTGATAATTAAAGGCCAGCATGAGACCCTTGTCTTTGAAAACTTAGAGGTTAAGGCCTATAACCTGAGGTCAGATATGTTCCAGGATGGTGTGATAACAGCCATTGATACCATACTCACCCTTGGCGAAGATGAAAAGATAAGTTATGACCTGCAGTGGTATGAGTCCATAGGTTCTGCAGGTCTTGTCAAAAGCTACTGGGTCGATCGTATAAACAATGATGTGAGTTACAGGCGCTGTGGTTTTGTATATGAGGCCGGGAACTGGGAATTCGAATTTTTCAGAGGTAACCACGTCCATATACCTTCGGACATAAGAGCGATAAACTCCCCGGAGTATCTGACATATTTCTGGATATGCATCTGAATAAGTATTTAAGACCCCGGAAAAAGAAGGCAGGCATCTTCCGGAGAAGTGCTGACATTGTAAACTATATGCCCACATGCTCCAGATAAGTGTTTTATAGCATAAACCTTGAAAATCCGCATCTTTGGGTGTGAACATAAGTAAGAATAAAAAAGAATGGTACCCGGGGGTACCGGGTCTTTAGAGGTATCAGCTAAAGCTGATGCTTACACTGCTTGGGCAGGTGTTTGAGGAGGAATCGTATTCATAGCCATCCAGGGTTACACCGGTGACTGTAAATATGAAGTTTCCTGAAGGCATTTTTACCTGGCCGGAACCTACTGTGATCTCACCATTTGCATCTGTAAGTTCAGACACGGTGCCTGATACTATTCCACTCCACTGGCCATGTACTGTTGCACCCTGAACCGGATTTCCGTCGGTATCAAGGATCCTGGCCGTTGATATCGCCCAGGCGAAAATGTTCCTCTGACCCCTAAGGACGTGTTCTGTGCTGATGCTAAGGTCGCTAAGGTACATTTGTTTGTCAAGATTGTCTGTAGGATCCTCAGGTGAACTGTCATCTGAAGGTTCATCTAAAGCAGGAGATTCATCTGTGGGACTCTCTGATGTAGGATCCTCCACTGTGGTATCATCTGCGGTATCATCTGCGGTATCATCTGTGGCGTTATCCTCTGTTTCGTCTGATGCAGGCGGGACAGGGTCAAGGTCTGAGACTGCTGCCAGGGCATTGACAAGACCGTAGCCGTAATAGTCATCCTTTCCGGTTTCACCAAGGTCTGTGGCTGTGCTATGCAGTCTTGCACGCAGCTCTGCAGGGTCCCACTGTCCATTGTTGTTAAGGTCATAGCTTGTGCCTGAAACGTCTGTGCTCAGCAAAAGGGCAGCAACTCCGGCAACATGAGGCGTGGCCATGCTTGTGCCACTCTTAAAAGCATATGAAGAGCCTGGCATGGTGGAATATATGGACACACCTGGCGCTGCCAGCTCGACCTGCGGACCGTATGATGACCATGATGTTCTGACATTGTTTGAATCCGTGGCAGAGACCGCTATGACAGAATCATATGCTGCAGGGAAGAGCACAGAACCGCCACTGTTACCGGCTGCAGCAACAAGGACTACACCGCTATCATATGCATTGTCACATGCTGATCTGAGAGTGGAGGAGGATGAACCACCAAGGCTCATACTGATGATATCAGCATCGTTCTTAACAGCCCAGTCTATGGATGCTATGACATTGCTCCATGAACAACTTCCACTGCTGTCTGCAGCTTTGAGGGCATAGAAACCTGCCAGGGGAGCAACACCAAGCACACCTATATCATTATTAAGTGCTGCTATTGTCCCTGCAACATGTGTCCCGTGGCTGTGATCATCCATCGGGTCTGCATCCATGTTAACAAAATCATATCCACCAAGGTAATTCGCTGCAAGGTCGGAATGTCTGTGATCAACACCTGTATCGATTATGGCCACTTTTATCCCATCACCGGTAAATCCCAGTGCATGTGTTTCAGGTGCATTTACCCTGTCAACACCCCATGGAGTGGTCTCACTCACAATGCTGGCTATCCCGTCAGGTTCAATGAACTCGATGTTAGGGTTCCTTGAAAGGGCAGCTATTGCCTTTGGGGGAAGGTTTGCAGCAATTGCAGGCACAATATCATACTGATAATTTATTTCCCCCCCAAAGGCCTTCACGATATCTGCATTCGGATTTGCCTTGAACATTATAAGAACAGGCACTTTCTCATTGTCTGCAGGCATGGCAGTTGCCGGTGCCGCTAAAAAGAAAAGTAATACAGACAAGGTAATTAGTAAGATTATTGGTATTTTACTCATCGGATCACCATTTTTTAAAATGTTGAATAGGCAATGTTACAAAACTAAATGACCACGTATAAGTATGTTATGAAAAACTGCTGTCAAAACTTGAGCATAATGCTGAAATCATCTAATTGGATATTTGATTGAAAAGGTATCATTTATTCAATAAGAGCTAAATTATTTGATGAATACGGATAATCCCGGATTCTCAAATGCTTGAAAAAATTCAAGTACCTTGATCATGAGCACGAGTATCCATTCTCTTGTAAGATCAAATATATTCAAAAGAATTAAGAGTGCTCATTTAAGATTATTGAACAGTACACCGTTGACTTGCTTAATAAAGATCTAGCAGATAATATTGGCTTTAATGTTTCTCTGTAGAGGCTAAAAATATTAAAAGATTTCAATGTCTTGGCATTTTTTTAATACAGAACGGTAGTTGACAATGTAGGACACATAGCGTGCAATTTTTACTGAATTATTATAAAAAGTATTTATAAAATAGTTTTCAAAACTTTTGTATTTGGGTATTCTTATGAATATGCCAAATACATGTTTAATGCATAAAACCATTTTTTTCTTTCTATTAAGTTGGTTTTTAAACAGGTCGTTAGCAATGTCTCCTTTCCCGTATTTCCAGTGTTTTTTGATTAAAACAAAAAAGTTTGTGGAAAACTCTCTGTATACTTTTTGTTTTTCATTGAACTTAACATTATATCCCAAATATTGCAATTTATATAAAATCAATGAATCGCTTCCAGTAAAATATGTAGGAAATCCTCCTACTTCTATGAATACACTCTTAAGCATTGCAATATTTTTACCATCTCCCAAAATGCATCTTCGGTCATTTTAATCCGATTAGATTCTGCCCTGGGGAGAAGATCTTCTTGTTTGGTCAGATGCCCCGGACCCTGTGATACTTCAATTCCTTTGTTAATGTATCCATTTATAGATGAAAGCCAGCAGATATCAGCTTCGCAATTAGAATCGATGAAAGCTAATATTTTTCCAGTAGAACAATTAGCACCTGTATTCCTTGCTATATACGGGTTTTTAGAATACTCCTGTATTAGTTTAACAGGATATTGATTTATTATATCAACGGTTTTATCATCTGATCCATTGAGATTATCAAATTAGGTCATAATTCACCCCATTCTAATTTGATAATCTCCAATTAACTATTCCATTCAAGGAACAGTTACTTATAGCATATCAACATTAGTAGGAATGCTTTTAGAGCTTGATACTGATTTGCTGAATAATAAGTTTAGATGGTTTTTTAACAATTACTGTTTTTTCGTATTTTCAACCAAATGGTTGTATTTCTTTTTAAGCTAATTAATTAGGACGTGAAATATTTGTTTAGTAACATGGATTCAACTGCTCCGGTAGAAGCCGGAAATAATTATGATGTGACAATTGAAGATATTGCAAGAGAAGGAGACGGAATCGCAAGAGTAAGCGGATTTGTGGTCTTTGTCCCTAACACCAAAGTCGGTGACGAAGTAACTATCACCGTTAACAAAGTTATGAGCAAATTCGCATTTGGCGAACTTGTTTGATCTTGCTATCAACATAACATCCGGAAAATCAAATATTTGCTTTTCCATTTCTTCTTTTTAGACCTGTTTTTTAACTACATCTTACACTTTTAACCTGACCTTGGCATTTTCACTCTAATGTAATAGAATGTCTTATCTTTCACTCCGAAATTTTGTTTTTTATACCATGAAAAGCTTTTGAAAACGGTGGATCTTTACGTCGGACCCGGAAGATAGCATTAAAATGCGTGAAGACTTGCGGAACTGAGATCTGTGTCCTTTTTTGGAAGTGGAACGTGCCGTCTGCGGCGGGGTGGTTGTATTGTTATCAAAAATCCTTCAAGAGCATGCAGCAAAGCTCAGCAGACCGATCAGCGGACCCAAGGATGCATTCATTGCAAAAACGAGTGCTAAACATTCAACCTAAAAACCAATCTTCAAATATATCCCCGCAAACTGAGACCAAAACAGGATCATTAACATCATCCGGATCATGGTCAATTGTTAAAGCAATATCTTATTTTTCTAACACTAAAAAAAGAGTTTTAAAACAAAATAAATGGTCTTAACTGTTTTCACCGCTCCAAATACACGCTGTGGATTTTTATATCAACTTCAAAATAAACACCAAAATATTGTGATCATTATAGTTGATCCAACCATTAATTAAAAATTAATGATATTAATAAAATATTTTATACACTATTTGCTTATTGCGACATTCATAGTGAACAAGCAGAATATATATGTATATATCTGATTATATAAAATAGCAGCATCAAGCAAAATTATGAGCTTTAATTGTCTGCCTGCGGAATGTGAGTTACGCAAAAAGTTGCAGATGAAAAAATGTCAAAGTATTATTTACTATAATTAATTTGCCAGGACACCAGGCTGAATAGTTACAATTGTTTTTATATTAACTATCCTTGAAAACATATCCTATAACATCATCTATTTCACGTACATACTCTACCTGTATCCCTATCACTTCCTCAATATAGGATTTTGCATCAACAGTTTCTGTTTCGCTCTGGGATATGATAACATTGCCAAGTGGACGCTGAGTAACCATTCTTACT
>JARVGJ010000024.1 GCA_029762595.1 Methanolobus sp.
CCTGCTATAATGCTTGCACACGGTTCACCATATGTGGCTACCACATCCATTGGTTTCCCCAAGGATATGATCAACAAGGTCAAAAAAGCTACCGAGATCGTAGGGCCTACCTATATACATGCACATGCCCCATGTACAACAGGATGGGGATTCGATACTTCCAAGACCGTAGAGGTTGCAAAGATGGCAGTTCAGACAGGACTATGGCCACTTTACGAGATGGAGGATGGAGAGCTCACAAAGGTTAAGAAGATAGGCAAGAATGTAAAGCCTGTAGAGGAGTACCTCAAAATGCAGCGTCGTTTCAAGCACCTCTTCACCATGGAAGGCGGCGAGGAAGAGATCGCAAAGATCCAGGCAATTGCTGATAAGAACATTGAGTTTTACGGGTTGTGACCCGTAAATTTTTACTTTTTTACTCCATTTAGGTGAAAAATGGAATTAGACCGAAGAGTCTTCTGGAGCCTTGTCTTTTTTGAAAAATAAAAAAGAGACCGGTATAACCGGTCATTTAATGATGTGCGTGCTCGTCTTCTTCCTTCTGCTTTTCCCATGCCTTAGCTGCCTCATCTATTGAGCTGAGGCATTTTTTGCAGAGTTGTACAGTATCTTCCTCAGCACCCTTTGAGAATGATGGCCTGCTGATGGTCACATCGTACAACTGTGCAATGGCACCACAAAACTCACATTTACCTGCTGTGCCACAGCTTGGCGACTCTGCCAGTTTATCATGGGTTTTCTTTCCTGCATCAATGCATCCTTCGCATAGTCCCTGCCACATACCATGTGGATAGGAATGTTCATATTTTGGCTTGAACACCCTGACAGGAACCACTGTTGGAATAGCAACTCCACAAAGATCACAGTCTGCCATCTTAAATTCCTCCTGGGATAAGAAGTACCTTTGCAGCTTCCATTGACCAGTAGATGAATGGCTCTGACCAGAAACCTATAACAAGTACACCGATCACAGCAATAATCAGTGCAATGGTGTATGGAAGAGGTTCTGATATCTTCTCACTGTTCGTTGGAAGGAAGTACATGTATTTAACAACCTTTGCATAGTAGTACAGGGAGATTGCACTGTTCAGTATGGCTATCACTGCAAGCCACACAAATCCTGCCTGTATGGTTGATGAGAACAGGACGAACTTGCTAATGTAACCTGCTGTAAGCGGGATACCTGCCAGTGCAAATACGAATATTGTCATAGACAGAGCCGTTACAGGCATTCGCTTTCCAAGACCCCTGAAGTTGTCTATGTGGTCCGGGTCAGTCGAATCCTTGTTCTCAGAAAGCACCATGTATACTACCGCTGCAGTTGCAATGAAAGCTCCTGCCTTCATGAAACCATGTGAGAGGGCATAGAGTATGCCACCTCCAAGTGCCATGGGGGTGAGCACCACAAATGCCATGGATATGTAGCCTGCCTGGGCAAGTGAGGAGTATGCGAGCATCCTCTTGACACTTGTCTGGTTAAGGGCCACAATATTACCATATGTCATTGTGATAACTGCAAGTATTGCAAAGGCTATCTGCCATTCTGCCTGGAGGGCTATCAGTGCAACAATGAATACCTTGAAAGCTGCTACGATACCCATCTTCTTTGAACCGGCTGCAAGAAGTGCTGATACCACAGAGGGAGCACCCTGGTATGTATCAGGTGCCCACATATGGAAAGGTACGAGTGCTATCTTGAAACCGAATCCTGCAATCAGGAGAACTACTGCAACCAGTCCCATCGGACTTGAGACAAGCACGTCCATGTTGGCTGCTATTGCAGGAATACTGGTCGTACCTGTTGCCCCGTAGATATAGGATATACCAAAGAGCAGTAAAGCCGCTGAGAGGGAGCCGATGATGAAGTATTTCATTGCAGCTTCAAGTGACCTTGGATTCTTCTTTTCAAAGCCTGCCAGTGCATATGTTGCAAGACTTGCAAGCTCGAATGCAACAAACAGTACCACAAGATCGTTTGCAGATGCAACGAACATCATACCAATTGTTGCGAATATACCAAGAGTGAAGAACTCCTCTGTGTGGCTGTTACCTTCTGTATACTTGATACCTGATATCGCAAATAACAATGCAACCACAAGGAATACTATTTTGAAGAACTGGGAAAGAGCATCTATGGACACTGTGCCATAGAAAGCTGTTGCCTGGGTTCCAAGACTTGATACCGTGAATAACAGGGCGATGAGAATACCCAGACTTGCCAGGTAACCCAGTATGTTCTTAGAGCCTGTCGGAAGGAAAAGTCCGATCAGCAATACTGCCAGCCCTGTTAACACAAGGGTGATCTCTGGAGCGAATAACATCAGATCCATATATCACACCCCCATTGCAGCCATAAGGCTTACTATTTGTTCTGAACTTGTCAACATCATTTCAAGCACCGGGCTTGGATTAAGTCCGAAGTACAGTATGAGGATTGCAATGACACCCATGGAAAAGGTCTGGTATCCATTGATATCCAAAACAGTACCGAGTTTTTCATTAAATACACCAAACATTGCCCTCTGGAGAGCCCACAGGTGATAAGCAGCAGTTATCACAATTGCCATCAGTGCAATAATAACGTATGCAGGCAGGTTCACAAAGGCTCCTGCAAGTACAGATACCTCTGCAATGAAACCGCTAAGTCCCGGAAGGCCCAGAGATGCCATGAATGCCAGTACCATTATCACTGCTAGTTTTGGCATCTTCTGTGCAAGGCCACCAAGATCGTTTATTATCCTTGTGCCGGTTGCATTGTTGATAATACCACATGACATGAACATAACACTCATTATCAGGCCGTGTGAGAACTGCTGGAACATGGCTCCTGAAACAGAGAGGGATACCAAACCTGCTGCACCCAATGTTACGTAGCCCATATGACTTACACTGGAGTATGCAACCATCCTCTTGAGGTCTTTCTGTGAGAGTGCCAGGAATGCACCGTAGATTATGCTCACTGAACCCAGGACTGCCATGATGCTTATCATCAGGTTTGGAGATGCAGTGAATGGCAATATCGGCAACATTATCTTAAAGAGACCATATCCACCGATCTTAAGCATTACAAAGAGCACACTTCCGGCAGTTGGTGCCTCAGTGTATGCATCCGGAAGCCATGAGTGGAACGGGAAACTTGGGATCTTCACTATGAAACCAAATAGCAGGGCAAGGAATATCATATCCTTTGCAATTCCGGATTCAATGAACTGGAACTGTGCAAGAAGGTATGGAATATCCATGCTTGGTGTTCCTGTCAGGTTCCATGCTGCAAAGTAAATTCCGAATATACCAAGCAGCATCACAAGGGAAGCCACGTGGGTGTATATGAAGAACTTAATTGATGCATGGTGTTTGTTGGGTCCTCCCCATATGCTCACCAAGAAGAAGAGCGGTATGAGTGTAAGTTCCCAGAATACATAGAACAGGAAGAAATCAAGAGCTGTGAATACACCAATGACTGCACCTTCTGTTGCAAGTATCAGTGCATAGAACTTGTTAGGCGATTTCCTCTCATCATTCCATGTAAAGATGATCAGCAGCGGAAGGACAATTGCATTGAGAAGTATCAATGGCATTGATATTCCGTCAACACCGAGGTGGTAAGATATACCAAGGGAAGGTATCCATTGAATAAATTCCACGAACTGGTTGTCTGCTATGGTGCTGTCGAAGTTAAAGTACATATATACTGTCAGTAACAGTACGATAACAGTACCTGTAAGGGCAAGGAATCTTGCCTGTTCTTTTGTTTTTGTAAGTAATATAAGTGCTGCAATTATCAGAGGTATCAGCACGATCATAGATAATATCGGCATCATTAGAGTACCTCCATTACCACTTTAACAAGAATCACCAGAAGACTTACCCCGATGATAACGGCAGTGGCATAGTTCTGTACTGCTCCTGTCTGGAACTGGCGTAGTGACTCTCCAGCCTCCAGCATGATTTCACCTGTCCATTTGACCAGCCAGTCAAAACCTCTGTCAATGAAACTTCCTGCAAAGGCAAGTCCTTCATAGATAACCTTGACTGAGAAGAAATTGGTGAAAACTGCGTTCTGGTAGTACCTGTTATACAGGAGCTTGTAAATGGCATTGTTCCTGGATACAAGGCTGTCCATGTTGACGACCTTCAGTCCATAGATAAGGAAAGCTATCAGCAAACCGGCAAGTGCCACGATCATTGGCATCCAGAGTATAAGTGTTGGCTCATGATGATGCCCGTGTGATGCAAGATGATAACCGCCAATAGTTGCAAGTTCATTGATATCCATGTTCACGAAATTGTTAACGAAGGTTCCGCTGACAAATTCATTGAATACCTTGGACGTAAGACCACCGAAGAACAGTGCAAATACTGCAAGTATGGTCAATGGTACTGTCATGGATGCAGGTGATTCATGTCCGCCGTAATTGGTACGTGGTTTTCCATAGAATGTCATGAAAAGCAACCTGAATATATACAGGGATGTCAGGAGTGCTGCGACAATGGCCAGTACATATGGTATCCATGTACCCGTCGTTTCCCCGAACAGGTATGCATTTTCTATGATAGCATCCTTACTGAAGAAACCACTGGTACCAATGGATGTTCCGGGGATACCTATACCTGCAAGTGCCAGGGATGCGGCGAGCATAGTTGCCGCTGTTAATGGCATTACTTTGGCAACACCACCAAGCTGCCTCATATCATGTGTACCTACTGCATGGATCACACTACCTGCACACAGGAAGAGCAGGGCCTTGAAGAATGCATGGTTGACAAGGTGGAAGAGTGATATACCAATTGCTTCCGCACCGATCACTGCACCAATACCAAGACCCAGCATCATATACCCGAGCTGGCTTATGGTAGAGTATGCAAGCACACGCTTAAGATCGTTCATCACAATTCCCATGGTCGCTGCAAATATTGCAGTGAAAGCACCAACATATGTCACTATCATCAGTGAATCAGGAGCAGCTATGAACATCGGGAATGTCCTTGCTACCAGATAGACACCAGCAGTGACCATGGTTGCTGCGTGTATGAGAGCGGAAACGGTCGTTGGACCTTCCATTGCATCAGGAAGCCACACATGAAGCGGGAACTGACCTGACTTACCAACAGCACCACCGAAGAACAGGAGTGTTATCAGTGTGATGTGGCTTACCTCCATTCCGAGGATGTTTGCATTCATTGCTGCAATTTCCGGAATGTGAGTAAATATCTCGTCAAACCGTAGTATATAAACTCCTTCCGGAATGGTACCATTGAATATCTTGAACAGGTCAGAGAACAAAATAACGATACCTGCAAGGAACATCACATCACCGATCCTAGTTGTCAGGAAGGCCTTCTTTGCTGCAGATGCAGCAGATGGCTTCTCATACCAGAAACCGATGAGCAGGTACGAACATACACCTACAAGTTCCCAGCAAATGAAGAGCTGGAGGATATTGTCCGAAAGGATCAGACCCAGCATTGAAGCTGTGAACAGTGCTGTTTCGGCAAAATACCTGGAAGGTGCTTTGTCATGAGACATGTAGCCTACTGAATATATATGGATAAGCAGACTTACAAATGTCACCATTGAAAGCATAACAGCTGCCAGCGGATCAACAAGGATACCTATGTTGAACATTGCAAACCAGTTGTATGACTGGTGTATCACCATTTCAGGATTTGCAAGTAGTTTTAGTGTTATTGATATTGATATCAAGAATGATAATGAAATAGCTGCTATTGGAATTATAGCGCCGCCAGTTGGCAGTTTCTTCCCCAGGAAGAACGTAAGCACAAAGGCCAGCGCAGGCAGGAGTGGTATTAAGAATGCAAGATCTTCTACTGCCATTTTTACCACCTCAGTATGTTAATGGAATCAAGGTTTATGGTATCCTTCATTCTGTAGAGAGACATCAGTATAGCAAAACCGATTGCTGCCTCTGCAGCTGCCAGTGCAATGGAGAACAATGTGAACACCTGTCCTGTAAGATCACCATTGTAGCTTGAGAATGCCACAAGATTGATGTGAGCTGCATTCAGCATGAGTTCCACGCACATTAGGATACGTATACCACTGCGCTGTGTCATCAGCCCATAGAGACCTATGGAAAAGATGATTGCAGCAAGAGCAAGGTAAAAGACGATCGGTATCATCATTTATCATCTCCTTTTGCCATGTAGATGGCACCCATCAATGCGGATAACAAAACGATAGCTAATATTTCGAACGGAACCACAAACTCGGTGAATATGAGCACACCAATGCCCTGTATATTACTCTGGTCTTCCAGATTTTGGGGAATCTGGTCCAGTGAAGGCCATGCGGTTGAAAAAACAGCAACCAGTATGACCGCCAGGAACAGAAATGCAACCATCATACCCAGGATACGTGGTTTCAGGTAGTTATACACAGATGTGATAACACCCATCAATGTGAATGATACCTCTTTATTCAGCATCTGTACCAAACTCCTTCTTCGTAAGCATTACAGCGAACAGTATCAGTACGCCTATTGCACCAATGTAGACAAGAACCTGGACAACACCAAGGAACTGCGCATTGAGCAGTATGTAAAGCGCTGCAACAACAAACATCGTGACTACCAATGCAATGGCTGCCCTTACTACATCCCTGGCAGTTACCACAAACAGTGAGAATACTATCGATACAAGCGCCAGGATCGCAAAAACGATCATTTCAATTATTGAGCCTATTGTGGTGTCCATCTGCTCACCTCGTCACCAGCTTCTTCTTCAGCATTAATATCAACTTCTCTTGCCAGCATATCAGGCGTAAAGAGAAGATCTTCGTGGTTCCAGCGAATTACACCCGTCAGATACACATTTGAACTTGACAGCGCATCCTTTGGACACTGGTCGATGCATAGCCCGCAGAACAGGCAGTGACCGACATCTATTGCAGGGAACCATCTTTGTTTTTCACTTTCCGGACCAATGCGTGCCCTGACTATTTTGATAGCATTGTTGGGACATGTGTTAGCACATATTCCACAACCGATACATTTACTTTTATCAAGTTTCTGTAAGCCCCTGAATCGGTCTGAAAGTTTTGTGGCTACTTCCGGACACATCCTTGTAACAGGAGGACCGAAGTAAATGTTTTTAACTGCTGTGATAATATTTTTTATAACCATTCATTCACACCCCCAGCAGGCCCAATACAACTACCCATCCAAGGTTCAGGAGGGATAATGGGAGAAGCTTTTTCCAGCTTAGGTCTACCACCTGGTCTATCCTGTACCTTGGAAGAGCCCACCTGATCATTATGATCGTGAGTATTACCAGCACTACCTTACCCATGAAGAAGGCAGTCGGAAGAATTATACCAAGGATAGTGTTCGCAGTCAGTGCTGCAGGCAGATTCCATCCGCCAAGGAATAACAGAACAATAAGCATTGAACCCAGAATAAGGTGAATATATTCTGCAAAGAAACCCAGACCGAATCTCATACCTGTATATTCAGTGATCCACCCGGCAACGAGTTCTTCCTCTGATTCGTTCTGGTCAAAGGGAAGACGACCCATATCAGCCATGATAGCAACGAAGAATACAATGAATCCTATTGGTTGCATGAATATAAACCACAGAGGACTCTGTGCCTGGGCTATTTCCACTATGTTCAATGAGCCGGCCATTACAGCAACACTCACTATACAGATACCAAGAGGCACCTCATATCCTATCATACGTGCAAAGTTCCTGAAAGCACCAAGTACTGAATACTTGTTGTTTGCACTGTATGCGACCATGAAAATACCAATAATGGATATAGCGGACATAGCTTCAATGTAAAGCACACTGATATCCATATCAGTTGCTGCAATTGGATATGTTTCTCCGTTAATGATTATCGCACCGAAAGGAATTGCCACAAGCATCAGGAAAACGGAACCCATGAGAATGATAGGTGCTGATACGAACAACAACCTGTCAGCGTTCTTGGGAATAATGTCCTCTTTGGTGAACAGTTTGATAGCATCGGCAAAAAGCTGGAGCAAACCATGCGGACCAGCCCTCATAGGACCGTATCTCTGCTGGATATCTGCAGAAAGTTTACGTTCAAACCACACAGCAGCCATTGCACCAAGGAAAATGGCACCCATAAGGACCAGGCCAAGTATACCTCGTAAAAGCGGATTGTAGATAATATCATCTAAATGCATCATCATTATCACCTGTCAGCCTCACTGGTACATGTATCCATACTTCCGGCAATAGCCACGATATCTGCAACGTTGACACCTTTAAGAAGTGGCGGCAGCGTTTGCAGAGTAGGGTAAACAGGTCCTCTTATCTTAACACGATGTGGCTTTTCAGAACCATCTGAGACCATATAGAATCCCATTTCCCCCCTGGGAGATTCCACACGGTGGAAAACCTCTCCTGCAGGTATCCTCATAACAGGTGATCTTTTTCCATAGGGAGTGTTTTCGGGAAAGATAGGACCGGATGGTATCTGGTCAAGGCACTGCTCTATTATGTGCATGCTTTCACGCATCTCATCAAGACGTACCTGGATCCTTGCGTAGACATCACCATCTCTATGTGTACAGACCTTAAAATCCAGATCATCATAGACAAGATAAGGTTCATCCTTGCGTATATCAAAGTCAACACCTGTTGCCCGAAGAGGTGGACCGGATACTCCCATATCCTTGGCAACATCTGCTGTTAGCACACCTATACCTACAGTCCTTGCCTTGTAGATCGAATCGCTACTGTACTGATCCTCATAACTATCAATGGCTTTGCGGAGGTTTCCAAATACATATTTAACATCATCCTTAAAACCTTCAGGAAGGTCATCCTTCACGCCACCAAAACGCAGGAAACTATGGGTTATACGTGCGCCTGTAACAGAATCCAAAAGAGTGAGCACATCTTCCCTATCCCTTATAGTGTACATGAACATACTCACAAAACCCACAAAGGATGCATATTCACCCATACCAAGCAGGTGGCTCTGTATCCTGGAAAGTTCTTCCACTATTACACGGATGTACTGTGCCCTTTCAGGTACTTCTATACCTGCCAGTTTCTCAACACAACCTACATATGCCTCTTCATTGGTAAGGGCTTCAAGATAACATATTCTGTCAACAATGGTTATTCCCTGAAGATATGTCTTGTTCTCAAGTATCTTCTCGATACCTTTGTGGATCCAGCCCAAGTCTACCTCCGAATCCACAACCGTCTCACCTCTTAATTTCGCATTCAATCTGAATGGTCCTGGCATCATGGGGTGCTGTGGGCCAAGGTGCACTATCATTTCAGAAGGTCCAACTGTTTCTTCCATAATATAATCCTCACACCAAATTCTTAGCCGTTTTGTTGGGGAAGCCTTTATAATCCTTACGCAGTGGCCACTCACCGAGCATCTCTATAGGGAGTACAAGAGGTTTAAGGTCGGGGTGGTTAAGGTACTTCACACCATAAAGTTCGTACGTTTCTCTTTCGTACCAGTTCGCATTCCAGTATACAGGCACTACGGATTCTATCTCCGGTTCATCCCTTGAAAGGAGAGCCTTCATTGTAAGTATGACCGGATGTTCGTAGGAACCTAGCATATATATAACTTCGATCTCATTCCTGTCCGGATAGTCAACTCCGAATTCACAGCAGAGGTGTCCAAAAGACAGTTCCTCCTTGAGGTAGCGGCATACATCCACCACATTTTCAGGCTTCACTTTGGCAGCGGTCCTTATGGCAGATTCGATGTCTGCATCATATACATCGTCAGGGAACCTGTCTGTAAGTGAAGCGATCATAGATTCAGCGTCCATTTATTCACCTCAATAATCGGTACCTTTATCCTTCTTCGTTTCTATCTTCTTCTGAAGCTCAACAAATCCCTGGATCAAAGCCTCACATCGTGGAGGACACCCGGGTACGAAAACATCAACAGGGAAGATCTCATCAATATTCTGATGTGTGCTGTATGATTCATAGAAAGGGCCACCACTTATAGCACAATCACCAAAGCAAATGATCCACTTGGGTGCAGGCATCTGGTCCCAGATCCTTTTCAGCGCAGGAAGATACTTCTTTGTCACATATCCACTGATGATCATAACATCAGCATGTCTTGGTGAATTACGTGGAATGATCCCAAAACGATCAGTGTCATAGTGAGCCATACCTGTAGAGAGCAGCTCAACACCACAACAACCCATTGCATTAACCATGAACCACAAAGAATTCTTGCGACCCCAGTTCAGCACATCCTGGACTTTTGTTTTCTTAATGAAGTCACTGATGACATTCGAATCGGTCAGCGCTACACCAGGGATATCAGCATATCCCACATTTTGGACTTCACTTTGTTCGACTTGTGTCTGCTCTACTTCATCCATTTGAGAGCCTCCTTCTTGACCAGATACACGTAGCCAAACAGTACAATGAAAATAAAGACTGACATTTCAATGGTTGCTATTTCAGTGATACCATGTCCTTTGAAGATAGCAGCCCAAGGATAGAGGAAAAGGACCGCAATATCAAAAAGAACAAAAGCAATGGCATATAGATAATACTCGACATTGAACTGTATCCTGGCACTTCCTTTGGGAAGAGAACCAGCTTCATATGTCGTGTACTTTGCTGATGATTTACTCCTCGGACTTAATGTTTTAACAAGGAACATTGTCAGAGGTGGCATCAAAAGCGCCACGATAAGAATGATTGCAACCGGTATGTAACTATTGGCTATGTTACTAATATCGATTATTCCTGACATAAACTATTCTCCTGAAAGTTATAAATGTAGATAGGCTATTTGTATAAAACACCTTCGTGTAAGGGACTAATACAAACGCTTCTAAACCAGTGCAGCTAGATAAGACAGGTCTCTCATAATATTTTTCAATAGACCGTGTCGGCTATTAATGATATTAATTCATCATATTTAAATTGTATCAAAGTCGCGACTATAGCCTAAGTTAATCATTAAAACCAGACAACAAAAAATAATAGGATTACAAATGTTCTTTCAAAAAATGTGTCAGACACTTTTTGGTGAAAAATATTTTTTTATTACACTGTCGCACTCCAAACATGATATGACCATCCAGTCACCCACATCACTGCGGACGTACTTATCAAAGATAGAAGCACCACATGTGGGACACACATAGTAATCCTTGAAGTAATAGTGATAAAAATGAGGCGTTGTTTCAAGCCACTCAAGAACCTGCTGCATGCGCTCGAAATACCTTCTTCTTGAGGGATCATTTCCTTGCACATCCATTGCGTTGGAAACACGGGCACTGACATCTTTTGTATGCTTTTCAGACCTTTGTGATATCTTTTTGTAGTCAGAAACATACTTCGTAGTATTTGAAAGATAATTAAGATAAGCAGCATGTGCCTTAGGCTCCTTTTTCCAGATGGTTCGCAGGAAATATGCTCCCATGACATCCTCCATTATGTCCACACATGCAGTGCATATATCATATCCTTCATAATGCCTGAAGTCCTGCAACTCCCCGCATATAATACAAGTTTCCACCAATAATCCCCCATCAATCCACAGAGTGAGGAACCATAGCCTCACGGGTGAACATTATCGGAAAGATATTAAGCACCGCAAGCAGATCACCTTCTGCAACTCTTCCTGTTTCCTGGCCTAGTACATAGGCGGAATCTATTATCCGTTCATTGTCTACAGGCCTGGAGCCTCCTTTTGTACCAACCTTGACAAGTGAAACAAGGGCATGATGAGAGAAAGTACAAGGGAGTGCAACCATATCAGGTTCCAGTGTTATTTCTTTCACTTTGATCTTTTTGAATTCACCAGCACGCATATCCAGATCTTCATCAGATATCACCATTTCCCATTTAGCACGCGTGGCGATAGTAAATTCATACGTAGAGGCCTCAACTTTTTTTGAGGTCACCCCTCCACCATTCTTCGAGACTACCTGAATTATTTCATTCTTCATAAGTCCACCTAAATACTAAAACGAGTTTTACTCATATATATCTTGCGGATATTGATCATGAATAATCATGAAGTATCATTGTAGCCTTGGAAAATAAGCCCATGTAATATATATCAAATCACTTCTTAAGAATAGTACAACTTTTTTCTTTATGGCACTTGGTTGTCAGAATACTCTGTGAATCCTTTACACCATCCATATTCCCTATCACCTGAAGGACATTCTCTTTCAATGAATGTATATCGAATGTCCTTACTTTCAAAAGAATATCATATGGTTCGAGCAATTCGTATATCTCAAGCACGTCATCGATATTCTTGAGACGGTTTATTATGTTGATCCTTTTACTCTGTTCAATATTAACCCCTATAAATGTCGTGACATTCAGACCAACCTCAGAGGTATCTACTTTAACCGTGAACTCACGGATAACACCGGTTTCACGCATTTTTTCAATTCTTTTGTGCACCGTAGAGGTAGCCAGATCAATGTCCGTTGCAATTTCAGTACTATGCATCCTTGAATTCTTGCAAAGGCGTTCTAAGATCGCAAGGTCAACTTCATCCATGATAATATAATAATACGTCTATAATAATAAATATTTCTGTTTGAAGCAGAACATGAAATTAATATGCGATAATGTTCAAAATATACCATCCTTGAAAATGACAAAAATATGAAATGCAGACAAATAAAGAACAGCAAGTCTTTTTATTATTGAAAACCTTATACAACACAATCCGGTGAAGATACTATGAAAGTAAACATCAACTGTGTAGGATGCGGTCAGTGCGCTGCTTTTTGTAAGTTTGAAGCCATTGAAGTAAGGGGGAAAGCAATCATAACTTCTGCCTGTGTGGATTGCAGGTATTGCATCGCATACTGCCCGGTCAAAGCAATAGAGGCATAGGATGAAAGCAATTATTATAGGTTCTGGACTTGGGGGACTGTTGAGCGCTGCCAAACTTTCAAAAGCAGGACATGAAGTAGAGATATTTGAAAAACTTCCAATCATTGGAGGAAGGTTCACAAATATCCCTTACAAGGGATTTCAGCTGAGCACAGGTGCATTGCACATGCTTCCACACGGTCCTACAGGACCTCTTGCCCGGCTTCTGAAGGATATTGGTGCTGATGTGGATATCGTTCGCAGGAAACCCATAGCTGTTATAAGGATACCACGAAAGAGAGGAGATACAGACTATAAATTCGGACATAAGGACCTGCTCTTTGAGAATTTCAAAACACCCTTCACACTTCTTAACCGTATCAAACTAATGTATTACGTAATCAGCACCCGGAAAAATCCTCCATCAGAACAGTCATTCAGACAATGGTGTGAAAAGCACCTTGACCAGGACTGGACATACAGAATTTCAGATTCCTTCTTTGGATGGTCATTAAGCCTTAAAGCTGCTGACGTGCCTGTAGAAGAAGCTTTTGAGATTATCGAGAACCTTTACCGTAACGGAGGACCCGGGGTCCCTGTGGGAGGATGTAAGGGCATCACAGATGCACTTGTAAAGCTTGTGCAAACCCACAAGGGGACCATACACACTTCATCCGAAGTCACAGGAATCAAGATAAAAGAAGGAAAGGCAACTGGCGTAATAGTCAATGGTAAAGAACATGTCGCAGACATCATCATCAGTGATATTGGCCATAATGCAACTGCAGACATAATATCTGAAAATGAGAACAACACTGCAATGGCAGAATATATTAACAAGGCAAGGGAACTCAGACCTTCTGCAGGAATAAAGATATGCCTTTCTTCAGACAAACCGCTCATAGGACACGGAGGAGTACTTCTCACACCCTACGCAAAGAGAGTCAACGGAATAAACGAGGTCACAAACATCGACCCAAGCCTTGCACCAGAGGGGAAACACCTTACAATGTCACATCAATGTGTTCACTGGGATGATATCGATGATCTTGAAAAGGAGATAGAAATGGGACTAGAGGATCTCAAAGATATTTTTGCAGGAAAAGAATATGAAGTACTTCTCATACAATCATATTCAAATGAATGGCCTGTCAACAGATCACCTTCCGGAGCGGACCTTAATAACAGAACACCTGTACCAAACATATATGTAGTCGGAGATGGAGCAAAAGGTAAAGGTGGAATTGAAGTAGAAGGCATTGCACTTGGGGTTCAAAACTCTATGAAGGAGATCATGACAAGAGATGAACTGTGAAATCATAAGCGATTAATCTTATGTAAATTGCTGCTTTAATCAAGGAACTGAAAATGAATGATTTTGTAACATTCTGCCGTAATGTATTCATACCTGTGACAAATGTCTGCAGGAACAGATGCGGGTACTGTACATTCAGACGCGACCCTGTTGACCCCGGGGCAAAGCTCATGAAAATAGAAGAGATCGTACCGATCCTTGAAAAAGGAAAAAAAGCAGGATGTACAGAAGTTCTTTTTACTTTTGGAGAATATGCGGAGGAAGTGCCCGCATATAGGGAATGGCTGCAAGAACTTGGATACCCCAGCACGATCGATTATATATGTGAATTATGCAGAATTGCCATCAATAAAGGTCTATTACCACACACAAACGCAGGGGTTCTTAACTATTCAGAACTTGAACAGCTAAAATCCTTAAATGCAAGCATGGGCCTGATGCTTGAAACAACTGCAGATATTGTCGCACATGAAGGTTCACCCGGTAAGACGCCTTCCAAAAGGCTTAAAACGATACGTTATGCAGGAGAACTGAATATCCCTTTTACAACTGGGATACTTGTAGGAATTGGAGAGACATTGGACGACAGGATCAATTCCCTGCTGGCTATTGCAGAATTACATGAAGAATATGAGCACATACAGGAAGTTATAATACAGAACTTCACACCAAAACCGGACACCCTTATGTCTGATATGCCATCTCCCAGTGAAGAAGAGATGATGCAGGCCATACTGATAGCAAGGGAAATACTTCCCAACGATGTGGCAATACAGGTTGCTCCTAACCTGATCGACCCTTACACCCTGATACAGTGCGGGGCCAGCGATCTGGGAGGGATATCCCCGACAACCATTGACTGGATAAATCCTGAGTCCGAATGGCCAGACGTCTCGGAACTCGTAGAGATGTTACAGGAGGTCGGGCTAAAGGAAAGACTTCCTATATACCCACAGTACATTAAGAAAGAATGGTATAGCGATACATTAAAAGAGCTCATTGATGACCTTTCAGATAATGAAGGATACCGTAAGATCTGATTTCATTTGGGCACATGGTTTAAATAGAAATGATAAGTATCGGAGAAAATATGAACCCTACTGTTATTCCTGATGATATAATAGAACGTGCCTACGAAGGTAAGACCACAAAAGAAGATGCACTCTTTCTGCTTGGAATACCACCGTTCAAACTTTACGAGCTTGCTGACAGATTACGTTCTGAAACAGTGGGCGACACTGTTACCTATGTGGTCAATCGAAATATAAACTTTACTAACCAGTGTGTTGGCAACTGCGGCTTCTGTGCATTCAGAGATAATACGGGTTATATTATGGATATTGCCCAAATACTGGAAAAAGTAAAGGAAGCAGAAGATCTCGGGGCTACAGAGGTTTGCATCCAGGGAGGATTGTTACCTGAAGTAGATATCGATTTTTATACAGACATAATAAGATCTGTTAAAGCCGAGTACCCCCATATGCACACGCATGCATTCTCACCAATGGAGGTCTACCATGCTGCAAAGCAAAGCGACATTACGATTGAAGAGGCTTTAAAGCGCCTCAGGGATGCAGGGCTTGATACAATGCCCGGAACCGCTGCAGAGATACTATCAGACAGAGTCAGAGACATAATATGCCCAGGAAAGCTTAAAACCGATGAGTGGATGGATGTCATCACTCAGGCACACATGCTGGGAATAAACACAACCGCAACTATAATGTACGGACATATTGAAACCATTGAGGAGCGTATTGACCACATCATGCTTATACGGGACATACAAAAAAGAACAGGGGGATTCCTTGAATTTGTACCGCTCACTTTCATGCCTTACAATAACAGCATAGGGTATGAAATGATCAAAGCAGGAAGATATGCCACTCCGGGAATACAGGACCTGCAATTGTATGCTCTTTCACGCATAATACTTAACACCCATATAAGCAATATACAGGCAAGCTGGGTAAAACTTGGAAAGAAACTTGCACAAGTGGCATTGTTCTGTGGCGTAAATGATCTTGGAGGGACACTTATGGAGGAAAAGATATCAAGCTCAGCCGGTTCCACGAATGGTCAGTTCATGTCCGCACAGGAGCTTGAATGGTTTATCACCTCATCAGGAAGAAAACCACTTCAGAGAAATACCACATATAAACCAATAATAAGCAGCAACCCGGCACATATGAAGTTAAAGATTGCCTGAGGACAAGATGTATCTAAACGTTACTGATGATATTATTGACAGTGCATACAGTGGTGAGAACTGCAAGAAAGATGCTTTTGCCTTAATGGATGCAAATCCCCTAGAACTGAAGCTGGCACATACGGCATTGTTATGTGGTGCTGATTATCTGGGTGGAACCCTTATGGAAGACATGATCACTTTAGCTTCCGGTGGAACATGTGGAGAATATACCCCTGCAAAAGAGCTTGAATGGATAATACGCCAGACAGGCAGGACACCACAAAAAAGAAATGCCCTTTATGAGGAAATCCAATGAAAGCATTGATACCTTATAAAAAGAAAAACGCTAAGTCAAGACTTTCAGCAGTACTTACGCAGCAGGAACGTGAAGATCTTGTGGAGTTAATGCTCAGAGATGTTGCCTTCAGCCTCAGTGAAGCAGGAATCGATGAAATTGATATACTTACAACACCTGAGAACGGAGTTCCTACAGACCTGGGAGCAAATGTAATACTTGATGAGCATGATCTGAATGAAGCCATCAATGGCTATCTTGAACATGAGAGAAAACCTGTTTTGATAATCATGGCGGATGTGCCCCTGGCAAAGAGTGAGCATCTAAGAGAGATAAGTTCAAGATCAGAGGATGTTGTCATTGTTCCGGGAAAAGGAGGAGGGACGAATATTCTTTTCATAAAGGATCCTGCAAACTTCAGAGTCAAATATTACGGCCCCAGTTTCCTCAATCATTGTAGTATAGCAAAAGAAAGGAATTGTTCTGTGTACGTTTATGACTCCTTCCTATTAAGCACTGACATTGATGAGCCTCATGACCTTGTAGAGATAATGCTGCATGGGCATGGAAATTCCCTTAGATATATAAATGAAAGATTTGATATTGAAACCGGAAGGTCAAGAGCTAAAATCAGCGCTCCGGGTAATGCATAAGCCACATATACTGCTTATGCTATTATTGATTCCAGAATTGTGTGATACAATTGTTAAAAAAGAATATATTTTATCTTAATACATTAGGAACAATTTATACAATTAATAGGTGATGATGGTGACCGTCGTAGTAAATAAATTCAAATGCGGATATTGTGGTGCATGTGTAAGTGTGTGTCCGACAGGAGCACTTGAATTGGTCGAAACCTGGATAGATGTCAGTGAGATGTGCACCGCCTGTGGCATATGTGTCAGAATATGCCCTGTTGGAGCCATTGAGGTGGAAAAGTGAAGAGCGAATATGATGTAGTGGTCATTGGTGCAGGTCCTGCAGGTTCCATTGCAGCAAAAACCGCAGCCAAAAAAGGTCTAGATGTACTTCTGATAGAAAAGAGGCAGGAAATTGGTGACCCGGTCAGGTGTGCAGAAGGAGTCAGCAAAATATGGTTAAGAAAACATATCGAACCTGACCATCGCTGGATATGTGCAGATCTGAAAGGATCACGCATATTCTCTCCGGATGGCACCATGATAGAAATGGCTGAGGAGATTGCAGGCGGGGAAGTAGGATATGTCCTTGAACGCAAGATCTTTGACAGGGCATTGGCCTATGAAAGTGCAAAAGCTGGCGTAGAAGTGATGGTTAAAACACGTGCATTAGACCTTATAATAGAAAATGGTTTCATAAAAGGTGTTAAGGTGATGCATCTTGGAGAAACATATGATATCAGCTCAAAGATAGTTATAGCAGCTGACGGCGTGGAATCAAAAGTTGGCAGATGGGCAGGCATTGACACATCCATCAAACCTTCAGATATTGAGACCTGTGCTCAGTACCTGATGAGTGGTACAGGTATCGACCAGAACTATTGTTATTTCCATATTGGAAACGAAATCGCTCCCGGAGGCTATGTATGGATTTTCCCAAAGGGTGGGGACCTTGCAAATGTAGGCATTGGCATCCTTGGAAGTAAGTCCGGGGAAAAACATGCTGTTGATTACCTCAATGAGTTCATAGAGAAGAACTATCCAAATGCCAGAACACTTGAGATGGATGTAGGAGGTGTACCGGTCTGCGGGTCTATTGACAAGACCATCACAAACGGACTCATGCTTGTAGGCGATGCTGCCAGGCAATCCGACCCCATAACAGGAGGAGGCATAATCAATGCAATGGAAGCAGGTAAGATTGCCGGAGAGGTTGCATATAATGCCATATCCAAAGGCGATGTGTCAATCAACGCATTAAAGGAGTACGAAGACAGATGGAGAGCGAAGATAGGCCACGAAATAGATAACAGCCTGATGGTCAAAGACATATTTATCAAATTCACCGATCCGGAAATAAATTCACTGGCCCACTCACTTGAGAAAGTTAATTTTTCAAGTATGAGTCTCCTTGATCTGCTATACGCACTTTTCAAGGCAAATAAGAAACTATTGTGGGACCTTAGAGTGCTTTTCAAGAATGTAATCAAATACGATATGGACTTTGAGCGCTGACCGGTGCACATGCACCGGTATTCATTCTATTTTAAAGTATGAAAACTGTAAGATCCAATAAGTGGTTTGCAGGTTCATTGTACAAGGCTGTCACAAAGAGATAGCTGTGATTAACCATTTATCAACGTTTCCAGAACTCCGGGGTCAGCAGCACTATAACTGTGAAGACCTCAAGCCTGCCAATCCACATATTCGATATGAGCAAGAGCTTTGCGGCCAATGGCATAACATCAAAGCTGGCCATCGGGCCCACAAGACCAAAACCCGGTCCGATATTTCCTAGCGTAGCTATGGAAGCCGTTATAGAAGTAATAAGATCGATCCCCATAAGAGACAGAATAATTGTGGACAGGGCAAATATCATAAAATAGATCACAACAAAGGAAACTATTGACTGCATCACATCTTCAGGTACCGTTCTTTGGTTGAACTTGATGGGTTTCACAGCCCGGGGATGTATCGATTTGAACAATGCACGTTTTGCATATTTGAGGAGTAAAAGGATCCTTACTACTTTGATACCTCCGGATGTGGAACCTGCACATCCCCCTATGAACATAACCACTAGCAGCACCATTTTTGCAGAGTCAGCCCACAGGTTAAAATCCACGCTTGCAAAGCCAGTGGTTGTAGTAATAGAAACCACCTGGAAAACTGAATACCTAAAAGCGTTTGGGGCAGTTTCGCCCATGTATTTCCAGAGATCGAATGCAAGGATCGATGTTGCGAAGACCAAAATAAAAACATAGAATCTGAATTCATCATCTTTCACCAAACTACAACGATTGGTATAAAGGGTTCTGTAATGAAGTGCAAAGTTAGCCCCGGCAATGAACATGAAAAAGGTAATTATCCCTTCGATAAGCGGACTTCCAAAAACAGCAATACCTTCAGAGTAAGGTGAAAAACCACCACATGCCATTGTTGTGAAGGTGTGAGTGACAGCATCATATAAGGACAGACCCACAATCACCAGAACTATTACCTCTATAAGAGATATGAAAACATACACCATCCATAGTATCTTTGCAGTTTCCCTGATCCGCGGTTTGATCTTGTCCTCAGTTGGACCCGGAGCTTCCGCCCTGAACAGCTGCCTTCCGGCAACGCCAAGTTTTGGAAGGATTGCAATGAAAAGCATGATGATACCCATCCCACCGAGCCATTGTGTCATACTGCGCCAGAAGAGAATACTTTTGGAATGATCTTCTATATCCACAAGGACTGTAGCACCGGTTGTTGTAAAACCAGACATGGATTCAAAAAAAGAATTTATTGGACTTATTCCGTCAAGCATGAAAGGAATAGAACCAAAAAATGCAGCTGCAAGCCAGCCAAACGCAACAATGGCAAAACCTTCCCTGACATTCCATTCGTCCGTTGACCTATAAAAATGTGAAAGAAGGATGCCCGTAGTACCGGTAATAATAACAGGTACTAAAAAAGGGGATAATGGATCACCATAATAAAGTGCTACCAACAATGGCACTACCATAATAGCACCTAAAAACCTCAGAAGTCCTCCAAGGACGTTAAAGATGACCCCTTTATTCAAATTCAGGACCCCTGTCGATTATTTGAAGAATTTTTCTACATCTTCGATTGCGGATTGCATTACAAAAACAACAACCCTGTCACCATCTTCGATGACATATTCCCCACGAGGGACAACAGTATTACCTTTATGGACCACCATACTGACAATTGAACCGGGAGGGAACTTTAAATTTTTCAAAGGTTTCCCAACGATCTTTGATTTTTTAGAGGCTATATACTCGATAATCTCAGCCTTTTCACCTTCCAAGGTCGTGACAGATTCTATACCCTGGCCTAAGGTCATTTTCAGGACCTCATTTACTGTTGCCTGTCTTGGACTTACGGCACTGTCCACACCCACCATCTCAAAGAGTGAAACATAATCTGACCGGTCCGATCTTGCAATTACCTTTTTCACCCCAAGCTGTTTGGCAAGCAGTGAACACAAAAGGTTCTTTTCATCACTATTTGTCACTGATATGACGACGTCCATTTCAGAAACCCCCTCTTCCTTTAAGAGATTGATATCCGTCCCATCGCCATTCAGGACAAGGACACCTGGAAGGTCTTCAGCTATAAGCGCGGACCTCTCCTTATCAGATTCTATTACCTTCAGGTCAAACTCGCTCTTTGCAACAAGCTTTGCCAGGTAGAAACCAACAACTCCACCACCAATTATCATAACTTTGCTTCTTTTTCCGGTTTTTTTACCGAACAGGTCACGCACCTCTTTCATGGCAGAAGATTTTCCTATGACCACTATATGGTCGTTACCTTTGATAGTATCCCCTCCATGAGGAATTATGACATCCGAATCCCTGAAGATAGCACTTACGATACAACAGTTCGCAAGATGGAGCTCATGCATCTGTTTATTTACAAGGGAGTGATCATCAGGAACTACGAATTCCATCATCTCGACCTTACCATCTGCAAAATATTCAGCATCTATGGCAGAAGGGATTGCAAGTATCTGAGCCACCTCAGAGGCAAGTGACAGCTCTGGACACACCATTATATCTATACCTATCTGGGGACGTTTTGCAACAGGTTTATCGATATAATCAGGATTGCTTACCCTGGCTACAGTTTTAAATTTATCCTTGTCTTTGACTATAAGCTTTGAAGCCATACAGGCAACTATATTTACCTCGTCAGAGCCTGTCAGCGCCACCAGAAGACCGGCACCATCAAGAACATCCTGGAGGATAGATGCATTTGCCCCGTTCCCGTGTATTACATGAACATCCAGCTCATCCACACGTTCACACGCTTCTTCATTCCGATCAATTACAACCACGTCATTACTCTGGTAAAGAGCTTTAGCAATATGATAACCAACCTCACCAGCACCGATTATTACAATCTTCATGATAATACCTTCAAATGGCCATATATGGGAAATAAACAGATTATAAAAACAAAACGCGTAAATGTTCCTATTGGTTTTTAAACCTTATCATCATTTAATTGGAGAAACAGCTAAACAGGTATCTGAGAAAAAAGAAATAGGAGAATAAAATGAAAAAAGAAATGGATGCTATTTAAAAAAAGACTATATTCCGGTTTCAAAAGCACCCTTCATTTTCTCGAAGATACCTTTGCCACCTTTTGGACCTTTTGAATCAGGTCCGCCTTCAAGTTCTTGGAGTTTCTTGAAAAGTTCCTTCTGATCATCCGTAAGTTTAACAGGAGTCTTCAAAATGATCTTGACAAGCTGGTCTCCATTTGAATTGCCATGGAGATGAGGCATACCTTTACCCTTCAGACGTAGTATGGAATGTGTCTGGGTGCCGGATTTAATGTTCATTTTCACTTTACCATGAAGTGTAGGCACCATCACGTCCCCACCAAGTGCAGCCATTGTGAAAGAAATTGGCTGCTCATAGATAATATCATCACCTACGCGCTGGAATTTGTCGTGGGGCTCCACATGCATTACCACATAAAGATCACCAGAAGGTGCCCCCGGACTTCCTTCTTCCCCCTCGCCCCTTACCTTCAGGCGAAGGCCGTTATCAGTTCCTTTGGGAACTTTTACAGATATCTTGCGTACCTTCTTGATCTTGCCAGTACCCTTACAGGCAGGACAGGGATCATCGATAGTCTCACCCTGGCCGTGGCATGCCGGACATGTGCTGGTGGACATGAATGTTCCAAAAGGAGTCTTCCTGGCCTGTGTCATCTGTCCTGAGCCCTGGCATGTGGAACACCTGTGGGGGCTTGTACCTGCCTTTGCACCGGTTCCCCCACATGTATCACAATTCTCGGCCCGTGGGACATTGATAGTGGTATCCACACCTGTTGCTGCCTGCTCAAGCGTAATGCTCAGATCATAGCGAAGATCCGAACCTCGTGTCGGACCGCGGCGCCTCTGGCCGCCACCAAAGCCACCGAAACCTCCAAAGCCACCGAATCCGCCTCCGAATATACTTCCAAGTATGTCGCCAAGGTCTTCAAAGCCTCCAAAATCCGCGCCTCTGAAGATATCTTCCTGGCTGTAGCGGCCATCGATACCCGCATGACCGAACCTGTCATATTGTTCCCTTTTCTCAGGATCGGAAAGTACAGCATACGCTTCGGATATTTCCTTGAATTTATCCTCTGCATCAGCTTCCTTGTTCTTGTCCGGGTGATATTGTAGTGCCAGCTTTCTGTAAGCTTTCTTTATCTCAGACTCTGTGGCATCCTTGGATAAGCCTAGTATTTCGTAATAGTCGCGTGTTGTGGACATGGATTATTCCTGTGTATATTAGATTTAAATTATAAGCCAAGATCAAGGTAGTAAGATACCTTAAAGATTAAAGTATCTTACCTACGACCTATATCCATGTTTTTACTTGTTGTTGTTGTTGTTTTCATCAACAACTTCATAATCCGCATCTACGATAGTTTCGTCATCGGAGCCTGCCGCAGAATCTTCATCACTGGCAGTGGATGCAGCAGATGCAGCTTCTTCCTGTGCCTTCTGGTACATTGCAGCAGATACATCATAGATAGCAGTCTGGAGAGCTTCGGTCTTTGCTTTTATATCCTCTATATCGCTGCTCTCAAGTGCAGTCTTCAGATCAGCCAGCGCACCTTCAACCTTGGACTTCTGCTCAGGTGTTGCGATATCTTCCGCTTCCTTGAGAGTCTTTTCAGCAGCATTGACCAGAGATTCGGCTGTATTCTTTACCTCGACCTCTTCCTTGCGTTTCTTGTCCTCTTCGGCGTGTAGCTCTGCGTCCTTTACCATCTTGTCTATCTCTTCATCGGAAAGACCACCTGGTTTCTGGATGGAGATCGACTGTTCCTTACCCGTACCCTTATCCTTTGCAGTTACATGCAGGATACCATTTGCATCAATATCAAATGTCACTTCTATCTGCGGAAGTCCCCTTGGAGCTGGGGGGATACCATCAAGTGTGAACCTACCCAGGGTCTTATTGGCAGAAGCTATACCCCTCTCACCCTGTAGCACATGGATCTCCACAGATGGCTGGCTATCAGCTGCTGTTGAGAATATCTGGCTCTTCTTGGTAGGGATTGTCGTGTTCCTTTCAATAAGAGGTGTTGATACTCCACCAAGTGTCTCGATACCCAGGGTCAGTGGGGTAACATCAAGCAAGAGCACATCATGGACCTCTCCTCCAAGGACACCGGCCTGTATTGCTGCACCAACTGCTACAGCCTCGTCCGGATTGATGTTCTTGTATGGGTCCTTACCTGTTGCTTTCTTCACAAGCTCCCCAACTGCAGGCATCCTTGTAGAGCCCCCTACAAGAAGCACCCTGTCTATGTCCTTGGATGAAAGTTTTGCATCTTTCATTGCCTGGTTAACAGAAACAAGTGTTTTGTCAAGCAGATCGGATACCATCTTCTCAAACTGGGCCTTTGTCAGGTCGATATCAATGTGTTTTGGTTGCCCGTTGGCATCAGCGGTTATGAACGGAAGATTAATGTTTGTAGAAGTCACACCTGAAAGTTCGATCTTTGCTTTTTCAGCTGCATCCGTCAGACGCTGTAGAGCTGCCTTGTCTTTGGAAAGATCGATACCTTCGTTCTTTCTGAATTCTTCCACCAAAAAGTCAACTATCCTCTGGTCAAAGTCATCTCCGCCAAGCTTAGTATCACCACTTGTTGAAAGAACCTCGAATACGCCCCCTCCAAGCTCAAGGATGGATACATCAAAGGTACCGCCTCCCAGATCATAGATAAGGATCTTGTGTTCTTCATCATCCCTGTCAAGTCCGTATGCAAGAGATGCTGCAGTAGGTTCATTGATAATTCTCATGACCTCAAGACCCGCAATGGTACCTGCATCCTTTGTTGCCTGCCTCTGGGAGTCATTGAAGTATGCGGGCACAGTGATCACAGCCTGTGTGATGGTTTCACCCAGATAGGACTCAGCATCTTCCTTCAACTTGCGAAGGATCATTGCAGATATCTCCTGAGGAGAATATTCCTTTCCATTTAGAGTGACCTGATAATCGGACTCCCCAATATGCCTTTTAATTGAACTTACGGTATTCTCGGCGTTGGTTATCATCTGCCTCTTTGCGACCTGACCCACCAGTTTTTCGCCCTTCTTTGAAAAGCCTACTACAGAAGGTGTTGTCCTGCCACCTTCAGCATTCGGAATAATGGTGGGTTCGCCACCTTCGATTACAGCCATACAGGAATTTGTAGTTCCCAGGTCGATTCCCAATATCTTTCCCATATTATTACCTCTTTAACCAATTAATTTAAGATACTCTGACGTTTCTGATAAATTATCCTATTCCATAAATTTATCTGATTGCCATAATAATTTGTGTTATATTTTGCTTTTTAAATATCTCTGACCACACATTGCCTATGGAAGGTTATCGTATGATTCGCGAATTCTTCCCGGGACAGTGCATCCTTCGTTAAGCATCCTTTCCATTACTTTCGTTTTTTCCTGCATCTTCCGGCTTCTTTGATACGGCCACCATTGCCGGCCTTATAACCTTTGTATGCAGACAGTATCCGGGTTTGCAGACATCAACCACAGTGTTTTCATCATGATCCGGGTGTTCAACATGCATCATTGCCTCGTGCATGTAAGGATCGAACTCTGCACCTACACACTCGATCTTTTGAAGACCTTCTTTTTCCAGTATGCCAGCAAACTGCTTGAAGACCATCTCAACGCCCTTGACCACAGATGCGACATCATCCGTCTGCTTTGCAGATTCCAGAGCACGTTCAAAGTTATCATAGACCTCAAGGAGCTCTATAACTATCTGCTCTACTGCAAACTTACGATATTCATCTCTTTCCTTTATGCTTCTCTTTCGGAAATTATCAAATTCTGCAGTCATGCGGAGAATTTTTTCCCGAAGCTGTGCAACTTCATCTTCGCAGGGGATATTTTCCGCCTTTTCTTCTTCATCATGTTTCGAATTAATGTCTTCACTGTTCTCTGGTCCATCAGCCATTCTCAATATCTCCGCATATTCTGTGTGTAGTAATGTGCACCCGAACTAGTGATTGTTTGTAGTTCTATAAATACTTTTTGTATGCTTGCTTTGTTTTGCACATCCCGAATACCAAAAATGAAAAAGCTTACTGTAAGCATAATATAAAAAGCATTTCAGAAAGTGCTGCTTAGCCTGTGCTGTAAAACACGTATCAAAAGCATACTCGCGATCATACACACGGCCATAGCAGAAATAATCTGCTCCCAGCCAAGTTCGGATATACCACCCTCAATGGCATATTTTACCCCACTGAAAAAAGCCGTTGCAGAAAACGTTGCAACCAAAGCAACTATTGCCCCGCCTGCCATGGAACCCATATAATCAGCACCGCGTGATTCAAAGAAGACCGAACCTGCTATGAAAAGGATTGCAAAGATCAGAAGCATCAAGGGCATTGGTACCGCAGTAGAGCCGGTTTTAGCAATACTCATAAGCCCAAAAGCTACACCTACCATGAAAACTGCCATTGTAGTAGAAACTGTCAGCGCCTGCACAAATGGATTTTCTGTATTCATCGATATTCATCCCAGTCCTTATCGGCAATCATAGTATATATTCATTGTTAATATATAGTTCCAAACCCTATATATTCTGTGAGCCCGGAGTACATCCCATATAAGCGAAACATCGAAAACTTAACCCATATCAAGGAATAACAAAGATTATAATTTAAACAATATGTTTCCAGGAAACAAAAGAAAACACCACAAAACACACGATCGTAACTAAAGCCCTGTTATGCGATATGATCTTGTAAGGTAGTGCTCGAACAATTCAAGACCCCAATTAAGTGCATCTGCACTGCAGAATACAAGATCTTTACGATCATATTTACCACTTTTGTCAAAAAGGCATATCATAAGGAATTCCTCTGCGATGAAAAGTGATGCTAA
Organism: Methanolobus sp.; assembly: GCA_029762595.1. Taxonomy (GTDB): domain Archaea; phylum Halobacteriota; class Methanosarcinia; order Methanosarcinales; family Methanosarcinaceae; genus Methanolobus. The sequence continues at coordinate 26,708 of JARVGJ010000024.1, forward strand.
TTTCATGTGTTCAGGGTAGACATAAAGTTTACCCTTGACACTATGAAGAAATACGTCAAGCTCTTTGCCATAGGCCACCTTGTGTTTTTCCAGAGCATTCTTAGCAAGTATAATGGAAACATCGATATCACTCTTCACAAGGTCCAGAATAAATGACGGGAAAGAAGGATGTAGAAAAGCCGTAGCCCCCATTATGAAATTCGATTCACGTGCACGTACTATCATATCTTTGTTAAGTTCAAACATATCATTAATATCTGGTTCGACCATTTTGCAATTTCTAAGTTCCCCGATCCTCCTGAGAAGTTGAGGCGGAATTGCATCAAGTTCATGTTCGGTCCAGTAATCATAGTTTTCCTCAAGAACTATTAAAGTACTTATAAGAGGCACCATATCCTCCACAACGATACTACCTATTTCCGAAAGCCTGCATACATCCTTTTCTTTTACCACAAGGCCGTTTTCCGACAGGATCTTTATCTGTGGCAGCAGAGCATGTCGAGTGACGTCAAGAACCTCAAGTACTTCAATCATGGTCTTTGGACCATTTCTGAGAAGTAGCATCAAGTTCTTCCTTTTTTCTGACATGAATATTGTGTCGATCATTGAACGTCTCATATAATAACTCCCCCACCACCCGAGTTCTTAATTACTTAAGAGAACCTGTTCCAGAATATTGGAAATATGCTGCTGGCCTGCACGCATTCATTCCTTAATTGTAATATATGAACCCAGCAAGTATAAATGTTTTCCATCTGTTTGTATAATCCACATCCAGATTTTCAATATCAAGGAGAATATGTTAAAGATAATCACACACATCCTTTGAAAATAAATAAATTAATAAATAAATTAATAAATAAATAAATTAATAAATAAATAAACCTAGTTTCAAATTCTCCCGGTCATACAGATATTGCACTGGTCATGCATCCGCATTTAGGACAGTAATATATGATATTCAGACCCAGCTTTTGTTTTTTCAATGTGCCTCTGCAATATGTGCAAGACCTTTGTACATCAATTTCCATTTTTACTCACCCATACACATTATTGAATCTAACCTTGCAGTGTTTTTCTTTGTCCAGTACCCACATATCTTACAAATCTGTACATCCTTTTTATCATCCGTATGTAGTGCGTTATGACATTTCGGACATTTTTTCAATAAACCCATATATGTATCCCCTTTTGTAGATCATATTGACAAATCTATGCAATATAATAAGGAAGATAGAAGGATGAGGCCTTATCATCCCTCTTCTTTCAAACCGCTTCGGGACATCGCAGTATTTCCACTCCCTCATGTGTCCCTATGCATTCCTTTTGCCATTATACCACGTTTTTCATAGAAACCCCCGTTTCCAACCCGTGTGCATATGCGATTAAGATTTTAATAACATCCCAATCGCAATTCAGTAAAATATCATCCCTTGTATTTAAGGCAAATCGAATGAAATTTACAATTCCAGCTCAAATTATAAAGCTATTATAATTTATAGCATCATTTAACCGGCAATTAAGCAGAAAGAACTGACTTTCGGATCAACAATAGCAAAGGATATATCAAATAATGCACTTGCATCCAACATGAAGATACTGCTTGCAGAATATGCTACAGGAATAGGCCTGGATGGCACGCTTTTAAAAGAGGGGAAAGCCATGCTGAGCACTCTTGTCAATAGTTTTCAGTATCTTGGACATGATGTGACCTATCTGACCGCAGGCAGTAAAATAAAAAACGGGAATCCGATCATCTCAGATAAAAAAACATTTGAGCAAGTGCTTGAAGAAGCTGCAAAAGAAAGTGATGCAGGTCTTGTAATAGGACCCGATGAACTCCTTGGAGACATGACAGACATAATTGAGAGGAATACTATCAACCTTGGTTGCCCGGCAGATACAGTAAGACTTTGTGCGGATAAACTCCTGTGCACGCAAAGACTTGAGCTGAATTCTATCTGCGTCCCAAAGATACTGGATCCAGCCCATGAAGGTAAATCAGTTATTAAACCAAGATATGGATGTGCATCCGAAGGGGTCAGACTAAAACTTTCAAACACTGGGGAAAATGCAAGGGAAAAAGAACAGGACTGCATATCAACCGAATATGTCGAAGGTGAACATCTGAGTGTAAGCATTATATGTGGGCAGAGAACACTCCCCCTGAGTCTTAACAAACAGTTCATTGACATTATAGAATATAAGGGTGAAACGATATTTGATTACAAAGGTAATCAGGTACCATACAGAACAGAACACGAAGAAGAAATAATTCAGGTTGCTACCAGAACTGTTGAAGCATTGGGATGTAACGGCTATGCAGGAGTCGACATAGTTTTTGGTGACAAGGCATATGTAATTGATGTAAACCCACGCCCCACAACAGCGATAATTGGTCTTGTAAAGACCCTCAAAGCCGAGATAGGAGATCTTATACTAATGAATATGTTTGGAAGACTTCCGGAGTCTGTAAGCCTTGAGGGAGAATGTACTTTCACAAAAGATGATATAGAGGACATCATATGAGAATAATAGGTATCGATATTGGTGGTGCCAATACAAAAATAGCATCTTCTGACGGGGAGATTATCGAGCTGCATTATATACCGTTGTGGAAAGACACAACATTGCCTTCATCCCTTGAAGACATTGCAGATAAGCTGCGACCTGATAGGGTCTGTGTGGTCATGACCGGGGAGCTTGCCGATTGTTTTGAAGATAAGCTTCAAGGAATTGAATTTATCATGAGTTCTGTGAACAATGCCTTTGATTGCGAGGTGAAATATATCAATAGTCGTGGGGATTTTTATGAGAGCTCTGAAAATATTCGAGATCTTGCTGCTGCAAACTGGGCAGCCTCAACAAGGCTGATAGGGACTGAGATCGGCGACTGTATGTTTGTAGATGTTGGAAGCACCACCAGTGACATTATTCCCATAAAGAATGGAATACACCTTGCAGGACTAACGGATTTTTCCAGACTTATCCGTAAAGAATTGTTCTATGCAGGGATACTCAGGACAAACCTTGCATTCCTCCTTGAAAAAGTAAATGTTGCAGATGGTGATTGTAATATTGCATCCGAACTTTTCTCCACGACTGCGGATGCATATCTTCTGCTGGGAGACATATCCGAGGAGATATATACATGCGATACGGCTGATGGTGCCGGTAAAACAAGAAAAGAAGCCATGAGGAGACTGGCACGTATTGTCTGTGCAGATCTTACGGAAATATCCACAGATGAGTTGCAAAATATTGCCCGGCAGGTTAAAGAAAGACAAGTTGAACTTTTAAGTGAGTCCATAGATATAGTTGCTAAAAGAAATAACCTAAACAGAATTGTCTCTGCCGGCATTGGGGAGTTCCTTATAGAAGAAGTTGCGGATAAACTTGGATTTGAATATATATCTGTTGCCCGAAAATGGGGATCTGATATCTCAAAAGTATTTCCAGCATATGCTGCAGCAAAAATCATGGAGAATGAACTGATGATGCTCAAATCAAGAAAAGAATAAGTGACAAAGACATATATTATAAAAAGAAGAAGTGTGAGCGAATATGAGAGCCGTTGTTAAAATAGGTGGAAGTCTCCTCAAAAGATCCCCGTCGATCATACGAACACTCCAATATTATCTAGGAGGAGATGATTCAGAATACAGCATATTGATAGTTCCGGGAGGAGGAATGTTTGCAGATTCTATTCGTAAGATATGCGAAAAATATTCAGTTGGAGATGATGCAGCACATTGGATGGCTGTTCTTTCCATGGAACAATATGCTTACTACATGATAGACAAGACAGGAGCAAAGTCTGTTGAAACTTTTGCAGATGTGTCAGGAGTTTCTGTGCTGTTACCTTACAGAATATTAAAAGATAGTGACACGCTAGCCCATTCGTGGAAGGTTACCGCAGATACTATTGCAGCATGGGTTGCCAAAGAAACAGGATCACGTTTTATCAAAGTAACAGATGTGGACGGAATAATTGCAGATGACATTGTACAGGAAAGGATGACAGCAGAGGAACTATCAAAGATGGAAGTTACATGTGTTGACAGCTCAATGCCCGTTTTTCTGATGGAGAACAAGATGGATTGCATCGTGGTTAATGGGAGATATCCTGAAAGGGTAATAGATGCAGTTATAGGGGAAAATGTAGTAGGTACGTATATCAAGGGGAATATTTAAATTAGATACTGATTATGTACTGGAATCATCAACATGCTGATTTTTCAGTGTTTATATTAATAGATTACCCGTAAACCATTTCATAATAAGGAGATTCTAAATGGCAAATAAAGTCGAAAATTGCACCACATGCAAAAAGAACCTTGTGGAAACCGGCTATGTACGTTTCCCATGCCCTGTTTGTGGTACCGAGCTTGGAAGATGTATAAGCTGCAGACAGCAGAGCAACCCATATAAATGCCCGAAATGCGGCTTTGTAGGAGCATGAGGTGAGCTAAATGGGAGAAGTTGCAGCAACGATCAAGATAATGCCTGTTGACGTAGATACAGATCTTGAAGAGCTTAAAGATAAACTGATAGCAGTATTGCCCGAGGGAGCAGAGTACGGCACCCACAAGTTCGAACCTATAGCTTTTGGACTGAAAGCCATTATCATGGTAGTAATTGTAGGGGATCTTGAAGGAGGCACCGAATCTGTAGAAGAGGCTTTCGCATCAGTCGAAGGTGCTGAAAGCGTAACAGTAACAGAAGTCGGAAGACCTGTTTAAACCCTTTTTTTCTTTTTTTGATTTTTGTATTCCCTATTCACCAGATCAATTCAATTATTCCTGGGCTCGTAGATCAGGGGGAGATCGTTACGTTCGCAACGTAAAGGCCGCGGGTTCAAATCCCGCCGGGTCCACATCAGATTACTTCGACAATTCTTATCAAGAAATGGGAGAATATGAAGCATAGTTTTTTATATGTATGTACCCTAATGGGAAATTGACAGTTAACTTACTTGCGGGTTAGGAAAGGGAGAATTCCATTTGGCTACTTCTTTTAGGTTAATTGCTAAACAAAGAGTGCATCGTATAGATTGCGGGATAAAGGTTCCCGTCTCAATAGAAACTGCTACAGAATCACTGCCCGTGTATTATTGAAATATGGTATTTCCGGGTTTGTGAACTCGTTCCGGCTGCAAAAATTGTAGACTTGGTAAGAATCAGAATGAACGGATCGTGCGAATAATCTTAACCCGAAGTTAGGCGTCAAGAACAAACAACAAAGGAAAATCAAACATGAGAGACAATAAAAGCGGTGGCTTCAGAGGCGGTTCAAGAGAAGGGAACAACAGAAACGATGGTGGTTACAGAGGTGGCGCAAGAGGCGGAAGCGGACCCCGCGGTGGCGGAGGCGGAGGTTTCAGGCCAAGTGGACCACGAGAGATGCACAAGGCAACCTGTTCAGACTGTGGCCAGGAAACAGAAGTACCTTTTGTACCTTCCGGCGAAAGACCCGTATACTGCAGAGAGTGCTTCCAGAAACACAGACCTAAGAGATATTAGGCCCATACCGTCCGCTATTCAACAAAATAACAAATATATATATATCAGCGGCAAAGCATTTTTCAGCTTTGCCCGGAATTTTTAGAAATTCCAAAGAGATTTCGTATTTCATTTTTTAACTATCATCAACAGGAATTAAATCAGTATAGATGCTGTTAACAGCTTCCATTACTTTGAAACCCTTAGCAGTGATCATATAATCACCCCTTTCATGCCGCTGGATTATCATACCTTTATCTGCGAGTTTCTGGAGATGGAAAAGCAGATTTCCACCCCTCAGACCTGTCAGGCCCGAAAGAGCAGAAAAACTTTTAGTTTCACCAGAAATGGCCTTCAATATATCGAAACGTTTTTGGTGACATAACGGATCAAGGATATCATCAACAACTACCTGTGATGGAAGTTTACTTATATCCTGCCTTTTTCCCTTGTTGGTCTCATATATTTTCATGGATCGCATGAGAGTTACCTGCCCGGACAATATGTCAGAAGCCTCTGCAAAGCATATATCACATTTGTCGTATGGCACCATTGTCCGAAGCTTTTTCAGTTCAAGGCGGTTCTCTTCTATAGATGCCTCAGTTACCGAGCCATGCTTGATGAGCCCTGCGTTGTTTTGTAATACGTTTGAAAGAAGGTTTTTGCACTCCCCACGCATCTCACAGTTTTTCACCATGTTCTTTTCAAGCCCCCTGCCCACATCCTCCATGAGATGCCGGACAATTGTCCCGGAATAATTATCCTTAAGGGCTGTAACCACCGAATCCAGATGCTGGTGATTTGCAGATTCGATAAATGACCTTATATCGTTGTGAATATCAGATAGCTTATGCTTTATGTCAGACAGTTCTGACTCATAGTCCTGTTCTTGCATCATAAAATAAAATAATCGGCAATCATTTAAAAAGGTTTTTGCAAAATACACCATAGTTATTTAGATATATTTGATTGTAGCAAGTATAATACAATGCCTATTAAGTATATATCAGAAACTGTCATATAAGATATTGCTGAAACACTCCGGAGAAAACAATAAAAGCAGCATCAAAACCTTTATGTGAAAGAATAAAAGGAGAGAACCTAATGAGCGTAAAAGAAGACATTCACAGCCAGATAGTCGGCGGATTTGCAAATGCAACCTTCCCCATTAACACACCTGAAAAAATGCTTACTGCATTCCCCGCAGGAGCAGATACTACATGCAGATCAGGAGATGTTTCTGTGACAGCAGGAGAAGCAGGAGGATTGCTTAAGGAGAGCGACTTCCCTTTCAAAAGTGCAAAAGAAGTAGCAGACGTAATCGTTGAAAGGGCCGGACTATAAGCCCTTTCATCACTTTTATTTCTATGTAGATATTACCCTTATTTTTATCACCCATGCATTTTAAAGTTCACTACTGTCACATACTATAGGTATCCCAATCCCTCCTGCCTGAATTATGTCAAAACGTTTTTTTAATATAAAACAGATTCAATTGGGATACAAATGGCAAGCAACATGGATCTGACATTGTTTACTGACATTGAAATAATCTTTGGGTTATCTATATTGATACTACTTCTATTCCACAGGGTCAGATTATCTCCTGTTCTTGGGTTCCTTGTGACTGGAATGATAGCAGGGCCACATATGCTTGGTATCATCAATGAAGTGGAACAGGTAGAGATACTTGCAGAGATAGGAATTATCCTGCTCTTGTTCACAATAGGTGTTGAGATGTCCATTAAAGAACTATGGGACATCAAGAGATTCGTATTGGTAGGTGGAGGCCTGCAGGTAGCGATAACTACTGCACTGGTGTATTACATATCCCTTTATATAGGACACAGCCCCAGTACTGCTCTTTTCCTGGGATTTCTTGTATCCCTCAGCAGCACTGCCATTGTTCTCAAATTACTTCAGGAAAAGGGAGAAACATACACACCCTACGGCAAAATATCCCTTGGTATACTCATATTCCAGGACATTGTCATTGTCCCCATGATACTCCTGACACCCATACTGGCCGGCGTGCCATCCACTTCCGGTGACAGTGCCACCATGTTCCTTCTAAAAGGGCTTGGGATCATGCTGTTTGTAATTATCAGTGCAAGATGGATAATGCCTGCACTGCTTTTCAGAATAGCTAAGACAAGGAACAGGGAACTTTTCCTTTTGACCATCCTGTTCACGGTCTTTGGGACAGCATGGCTTACATCCGAAGCAGGCCTTTCACTGGCCCTTGGAGCATTCCTGGCAGGACTGATAATATCAGAGTCGGAGTATAGTCACCAGGCGATAGGAAATATGATGCCTTTCAAGGATGTATTCATAAGCTTCTTTTTCGTATCCATTGGAATGCTGATGGATGTCAGTTTCTTCCTGGGGAATGTCACCGTCCTTCTTGCACTTGCAGCTGTAGTCATATTACTGAAATCCATGACATCAGGGCTTGTTACATTCATACTGGGCTATCCGCTCAGGACAACGATCATAACCGGACTTCATGTGTCATCGGTTAAGACATAAAAAGAGTCAGATGCTACTGTTTTTTCAATATAAACGATTTTGACTGGATTTCTACCCTATACCTAGTTATTTATATACTCTGCTACATTTCTTTTATTGTCTGAGGGGACAATAATGGTAAACGATCCACAAATAATTGAGAAAAACCTTTGTGATATTTTTTCTCCTGATTGGCTACGCCAAACAGCTAATGAAACAGGTCTTGTAAAAAGGGAACGAAAAATCGATCCTGTGATAATGTTCTGGGTTCTGACCCTGGGTTTTGGTGTTCGTCTTCAGCACACCTTAGCTAGCCTTA
>JARVGJ010000025.1 GCA_029762595.1 Methanolobus sp.
CCTTCAACAATACCGCGTGCTATTGCAACGTTTCCCAGCATATACTCGCGTGTGCTCATGATTATCTCCTGCCAGCCTATACTTAATGATTATTGATAAAGATATCTAAGAAAAACAGAATCGTGTTATTCTGTGACAGGGAGGCGATGTTGATTTGTTTTATGTATTACATAAAAGAAGTTAGTCTCTGCTTTATTTGGAATGAAGGTGGGGGTTTTAAGTAAAGGTTCCTTTGCTTAGAATTGAAGATAGCATTTTAATAAGGAAAGCTTTACTTAGACCTCACAGCCGCAGGTACTGATCCGTTTTTTATAATTTTGGCACCAACCTGCGAATGCGAGTACTGCAGAAGAATATTAAATAAGTTTAGTAATTTATAATTTGATTCAACACTCAATTCGTAAATCATAATCGACAAATATAAAACCAAAGAACTATTTGCAATATCTCTATATTACATATAGCTCAATACTTACATCACTCTTTTAATAGAACCCAGGGTGGTTTATTCATGGTCATGGAAATCGAAGAAAAGGTCATTGAAGCAAAGAAAGCATCCATCATCCTTGCAAGTGTGAACACTGAAAGCAAGAATGCCGCCCTTGAAGCAATGGCACAGGCGCTTGAAAATAATCGTGAGAAGATACTTGAGGCAAACCGCAAAGACGTTGAGACTGCTGAGAAACTTAAAAGGAAAGGGGAGCTATCCCAGGCTCTTGTTGACAGGCTCAAGGTTACCGACAGCAAGATAAGCGGAATGATAGACGGCATTCGTGATGTTATAAGCCTGGAGGATCCGGTGGGTGAGACGATTGATGCGCTGGAACTTGATCAGGGACTTGAGCTTTACCAGGTGAGCTGTCCTATTGGACTCATAGGTGTTATATTCGAAGCACGTCCTGATGTAGTCCCACAGGTCATGTCCTTATGCCTTAAAAGTGGGAATGCCACAATATTCAAAGGTGGAAGTGAGGCACTCAATTCCAATCGTGTCATCTTCGATCTTCTGAACCAGGCTGCAGGCTCTGTGAAGGACATTCCATCAGGGGCATTCCAGCTAATGGAAACAAGAGAAGAGGTCAACGACATCCTTAGTATGGATGCATACATCGACCTGCTCATTCCAAGAGGATCAAATGCATTTGTAAAATACATACAAAACAACACAAAGATACCTGTTCTCGGACACTCTGACGGTATCTGCCACGTGTATGTTGATGAAGAGGCTGACCTTTCAAAGGCATATGACGTGTGTTTTGACTCAAAGGTCCAGTATCCGGCCGTATGCAACGCAATGGAGACACTGCTCATCAACGTAAGGATAGCCGATAGATTCCTGCCGAAGATGGCAAGTATGTACGACGAAGCCGGGGTGGAGATGAGATGCGATGATAGTTCGTTCAAGATACTGGAACAGATAGATTTCATAAAGAGCGTGGGCAGAGCCACCGATGATGACTGGAGGACAGAGTATAACGATCTTATACTTTCCATAAAGATAGTGGACTCAATTGAAGAGGCCATTGAGCACATCAACAACTATGGTTCCCACCACACAGACTGCATCATCACTGAGAACAACATGAAAAAGAAGAGGTTCACTTACCTTGTGGACTCCGCCAGTGTCATGCTCAATGCATCAACAAGATTTGCAGACGGTTTCCGCTATGGCAAAGGTGCAGAAGTAGGCATCAGTACCAACAAGATACATGCACGTGGTCCTGTAGGCATGGAAGGTCTGCTCATCTACAAGTATATACTTGTGGGCAACGGAGATAAGGTTGCAGACTATGCAGGATCTGAGGCAAGGAAGTATACGCACCGAAAGCTCAATAAAAAAGCCTTTGATGCTCTTGGAAAATGATACTTGGAAGCAAACATAAGGCAAAAATAGAAAACATACACAGGAGCATTACTTTTGAATGACAGGGAAGAGCTCTTCAAAAATGTGAACCGGATAGTCATAAAGATAGGCACATCATCCATCAACACAGAAGACGGTAAGCTCAACCGCCAGTTAATGGACAATATCGCTGCACAGGTGGCCATGCTTCATGAGATGGGTAAAAAGGTCATCCTGGTAAGTTCCGGAGCCATCGGTATTGGTATAGACATACTTGACTTTGACAGCAGACCAAAGGAAATACCCGTCAGGCAGGCATGTGCAGCTGTTGGGCAGGGTGTGCTCATGCAGGAGTGGAGCAATTCCTTTGCAAAACACAAGCTCAAAGTGGCCCAGATACTACTTACATACCAATCATTCTCCAACAGGCTGACCTACCTCAACCTCAGGAACAGCATATCCACCCTTTTAAGCTACGGTGTTATACCTATTATCAATGAGAATGACAGCACCTGTGTTAACGAGATAGAGGCTACATTCGGTGATAACGATAGACTTTCTGCAATGGTAGCAAGCAAAATGGAAGCAGACCTGCTGATCATCCTTTCCGATATTGACGGACTTTATAACAAAAACCCAAAACGCAACCATGATGCCACACTCCTGAGTCTTGTAGAGGAGATAACCCCTGAAATAGAAAGCTATGGAGGCAACCCTACAAGCATGAAAGGGGTTGGCGGCATGAGAACAAAGATCGATGCAGCCAAGATATGTCACATGTCAGGATGCTATCTTATAATCGCGAACAGCAATACCGACAATATTGTCACTAAGGTACTGTCCGGGGAAGACATAGGAACACTGTTCCTTGCAAACAGGGAAGTCCAAAAGAACCGGATACGCTGGATACTGCTCTCTAGATCATGCGGCTCAATAGAAGTGGATACCGGCGCAAGGGATGCAATACTTAGCAGCATGAGCCTCCTGCCATCAGGTGTTGTGGCAGTTAACGGTAAGTTTGACAGAGGCGAGATCGTCGAGATACTCTGCGGGGGTAAGGTCTTTGCAAAAGGTATTACAGACTACACGTCAGATGAGATCGAAAAGGTCAAAGGCCAGCACACGGATATGATAGCTGACATCCTTGGTTATAAGAACTATAACCATGTCATAAAGAAAGAGAACATTGGTATCTGTTGACAGCAATCAATACCGGGCTGAGATCGAAGATGACACTGGAAGAACAGGTACTTAAGAAGATAAAACCCAGTACACAGGAAAAGAGGGAACTGGAGCTAATTGCTGCAGAATTGCTTGCAAAGGTAAGTGCTGCAGCAAAGGAACAGGGAGTTTGTGGAATTGCCCCCAAGCTAGTAGGTTCTGCGGCACGGAACACGTGGATATCCGGGACCCATGACCTTGATATATTCATCTCATTCCCTGCAGAGACCAGCCGTGAAGAACTGGAAATAAATGGCCTTCTCATTGCCCGGGAAGTTGCAAAGGGTGGACAGAACGTAGAGGAGCGATATGCAGAGCATCCTTATCTTAACATGCATTATAAGGGCTTTGATGTTGATATAGTGCCATGTTTTGCCGTGGATTCCGCATCATGTATCATATCTGCGGTTGACAGGACCCCATTCCATAACGAATTTGTGAAGGTGAGCATCCCTGGTCGTGAAGACGAGGTGCTGATAATGAAACAGTTCATGAAAGGTACCGGTACCTACGGCTCTGAGCTGCGGACCCAGGGATTCTCCGGTTATCTTACAGAACTTTTAATTATACATTATGGCTCCTTCAGGAACACCGTCATAAATGCCTGCAACTGGAAACCGGGACTAACCATCGACATGATGGAACACGGGATAGTTAAACATCACGATCCTCTTGTTGTAATTGACCCCACTGATCCGAGAAGGAACGTAGCTGCAGCACTTTCCCTGAACCAGTTCGCAAAGTTCATCGATGCCTGCAGGGAATATACAGATGATCCCTCTAAAGAGTTCTTCTTTCCTGAAAAGAAAAGGCCTATGTCAGATAGCGAGCTTATAGGTATGATGCATGCAAGAGGAAGTTCCTTCGTTGCCATAGTATTCAATGCACCGGATCTTGTGGATGACATACTTTATCCTCAGCTGGATAAAATGGAACACTCTATCCGTAAATTATTTGAAGATCATGAATTCCATGTCCTAAATTCAGGCTACTGGTCAAAGGAAAAGGCAGTGATAATGATAGAACTTGTATCCTCGCAACTGCCCTTTGTAAAAAAGCACAGTGGTCCTCCTGTATGGGTCAGTGAGCATGCCAGAGGTTTCAAGGAAAAATACAAAGGATCAGAAGAAATGTTTGCAATGTACATAGAAAACGGATTCTACGTTGCCGACATCAGGCGAAAGATAACAACTGCAAAGCAACTCCTAATAAAAAGAATAGGAACATGCTCCCTTGGAAAGCACATCGGAAAAGCAGTTGGCAACGGTTTTGAAGTCCTTGAAAATGAAGAGATCACAATCATAAAGGACCCCGATTTCAGGACATTCCTTAGAAACTGGAATCAAGGCAAGTAACAGAAGTACCAGCTCTCAAATTGTTGATTATAATTAATGATCAGTAATGGTCAGTAATGATAGTTGATGGATGAAGGTAAATATATCTTCCTTTTTCCATAACATCAGATACCTTCAAGCCTTTTCTGATAGAAGAAATATTGTTGTGCATAGCCGCAATAGTGTCCAAAATACATACGACCCCAGTTGCCAATCTTGTTCTTTGTGGCTTTCCCGTTGAAGAAATCATGATGACCGTAAATGGTCCTGACAACTTTTTCCACATGGGTGTCCACGGGGAATGCTTCCATTTTTTCGAATGCAAAAAGGAGGATGCAGTCTGCAACCTTTTCACCAATGCCTTCAAGGAACATAAGCCTCTGCTTTGCAGCTTCATAGTCAAGCTTGAAGATATCTTCAAGGACAAGACTTCCTTCTTCCACATGCATTGCTGCCTTTATCACCCGACCGGAGCGAAAACCAAGTTTGCATCCCCGCAGGTCGTCATCACATGCATGTACAAGTGAATTGGGGTCTGGAAATCCGTAGTGACCTTCCCCAACTTCCTTACCATAGTTACTGCACATAGTCGAAATGCCTCTCTTGATATTGGGGATGCTCCATGCGGTTGCAAGCAGATAGGATATCAGACACTCCCAGGGGTCCTGCCTTATGAGACGAAGGCCTCTGTATTTTCTTATGGCTTCGCCCATGAACTCATCCTTATTGACCTCCTGCAGGATGGCATTGAGATCATCATCAAAGCGAAAATAATGCTCAAAGAAATCCACTGGCAGCCCGGAATCCACAAGTATCTCACCGCTTTTATGATCCTGCTGCAGGCGTGCTAGCTGGCCGTTAACAACCCCGGTCCACCAGCCTTCAACGTAGTCCCAGCGAAATACCTGGCCACAGTCAAGTGTATAGTCCAGGTTGAAATCCTCAGAGAAAATAGTATACATATTATGGAAGGAGTTCAAGCTCCCTTAAAAAAATTGCGGCTGATATAGTATCCCCGAGTCCCACGGTGGACACCGGTTCATCACATATGCGGGTCGGGATAATTGTCACCTGGAAGGACATGTGCAGACCGCATACCTGACTGCAGGTCCATTTCTTTTCCATATGCCTTGCAAGTTTTGAGCATGCTGCTATCCCGTACTCACTTTCCCTTATCGCCGAAGCTATACCCAGCATGGTATCCCTGTCAGCAAGTTTACCTGAGCATGCAAAGGCCGCAGCACACTTTAAACCAAAATCCATAGCCTCTATGATCTTTTCCGGCTCTTCATCCTTTTTGCATGACACCGAAAGTACGAATTCCCTTGTGTGCACAAGCATCCTGCACAGACCATAGGCACTGCACAGTTCTATGGCCGCTTCTGCGATCGCCACAGGCTCCATTGCAAGGATGGGCTCTGCATCCATACCATTGATACGTGCAAGCATTGCAAGTTCATCCTCATTCATTCCAATTCTATCCACCACCGGAGAAAGGATTGAAAAAGCATAGGATGCGATATTGCCGGAAGAGAAATGTCCGAACTCTACGTGGATGTGAAGGTCCTCTCTTATGTTTTTCCAGCTTTTGAGCTGTTCCAGGGAATGATCCAGTTTTTCTTTATAGCCATAATGCTGTTGACCGGGTTCATCGAATCCAACCTCATTCCCATGTCCCTGCATTTCTTTTTCCTGTAAGAGATGATAACCGGAAATTATTGCTCCGTCCATTTCAGATGCATGCTGATGGGCGTAATCCCGGAAATGCTCGTCAATGCAGAGACTGAAGTTAAGAGGATCATACGTTGCAATGAACCTGTTCTCCCTGGGAGCTGTGATGTCTTCACCATGGAGTGTGAGGGTCTCTCCTTTTTTGAAATCGAATACAAAATGAATAAGTTCGGGACCCTTGTTTTCAGCCGGCAGTACATTGGATATTTCCCTGCTGTCATAGAGTTTCCCTTTAAACGGATGGAAAATGGCCTTTTTAGAGAAAAAGGATGCCTGTAACCTTGAGAGACTGGCAACATTCGGAATCACCCCGGACGCACCAAGTTCAGACAGGACATTTGCCATTATACCCATGTTGCCGCCCATTCTCATTAATGAATCCGCTAGGAATGTCCCTTTCAGCCAATCAAAGACCTCGATCTCACTTATCATCCATTCGGCACCGGTTCCGTGCTGCATGCATGTAACAAGCCCTGCAAAAAAATCCGCTCTTGAAGATATAGTACCTGGCAGGTTTTTTAATATTTCATGGACTACGTCCCCTGTCTGGCCCTCCAGCATCCGGGAAAGGATTTCGCCATCTACATGGGATATCGAGTCTATATTGGCATTATAGGCGCAGAGGATATTCATCCTTTTACTCCGGCATCCTGCATATGTTCATTTTGGGCATTTTGGCAAGCAGTGCAACAAAAGCGCCTGCAGATATGGCATCACCTATTCCCACCGTTGCCACGGGCTCCTTAACCACCTTGGAAGGGATGATTATGAGGTCATGGCCATCGGCACTTATGCAACCATCCTCGAAATCCCCGGCAGTACACACACCCGTTCTAACAAGATGTCGCTCAAGTTCTATGAGATCATCATATCCCTGGCCGTAGACAGGTATGGCCAGGCCAGCAGAAATGTCATCGAGACTCCTGATTGAGCCGAGACTTGCCTGTGTTGCTGCCAGGGCCGAGGAGAAGAGAAGCGCCTGCCTGTGTGCATCCGCATCAAGGGGATGGTCCTTTGATACCACACAGATGTAGTAACCAAGGGAGTGGATATGTACCCTTTGAAGCTCAAGTTCCCTGAGAAGCATTACAGCGCCTTCATAAAGGGATAGGATGCTGTTCTCTCCTTTATTGATGACAGAGTATGCCAGTTCTTCATAACCAAGTACGTTCAGGGCGTTTGCAACTTCCACAGTATCAAGTCCAAGGGAAGTTACATGCTTTTTCACTATATCTGTCAGTATGGCCTTACGTATGACCTTGTTCTGTATGGATGTGAACTCCACATGTATGCGCATCTGTGGATTGCAACCCTTAAGACGCTGTATGACATTGACGGCCCTCTGTACATAATCCTTATATGTACTTCCATCCTGGTATTCCTCTTTTATCATCTGGTATCCGGCAAGTATGGCACCGTCTATGCCTTCCCTGATATCTGACAGATGTTCATACATCCCAGGTGCCATATCAATATGGATCCAGTCAGGCCTGGAGGATACTATAAGACGATTATCCCTGGGGATTTTGTATTCTTCTCCTGCACAGCTGAATTTCATACCTCTGGAAAATTCTATTATCCAGTTTATCTTTGGTTTTTGCTGTGGATCATAAGCTTCCTTTGGATGCTTCAGTACAAGTTCCCCATTTTCCATTACAGGATGCCTGAGATTGGGAGAGTCTGCAAAATACTCCGCCTGCTCCCTTGAGAGCCATGGTACGTATGTTATTACGTTCTTCACACCAAGGTTTGCCAGGAGATTGGATATGATGCCCGCCTGCCCTCCCATCCTTGCGGAATCAAATACTAGATTGTCCATCAGCCACTCATGAATGTCATTGCTATATGTGGGCACCTCCGCAGCTTTCCCATCCCGCATGGCAATGATGAGCCTGGCCATGAGATCAACAGGGTCTTTGATCTCCCGTGGATACAGGGCTATCCGTTCATTTACCTTCTTACACCCCAGGATACCTATGAGCTTTTTTATTTCATCCTCCCTGATATGTTTCATGGCATCAATATTACTGTTATAGGCCACAAAGACTCCCTGCACGTTCAAAAGCTGCTCCCGCACATTTGAAACTGCTTCCACATAGCGTTTCTCCCAATCGGCAATGTCCATTGTTTCACCCGGTAAATATGAATTATGTTTATACTGTATATGTGAACGATGTATATGTTTTACGCGAACATAAAATAAGGGGTTCTAAAAAAGTGAAGCTCTTTTCTGCAGGCAACAGAAAAGAAAAAGTATGCTCATATAAATAAGCGTGCTACAATATAAGGTAGTTACTTAGTATATTTCATGTCGTATATTCCGCATTGATCCTGACATAATCATAGCTCAGGTCACAACCCCAGGCCGTTGCACTCTCATGCCCCAGGCCAAGGTCTGTTATGATGAATATCTCGTCCTGTGACATGATGTTTCTTAACTGGTCCAGGGTATCGTCGTCATTATTTACAACCCTGCCCTCCTTTACAAGCTCCACTACATCGGTGCCGGCTGAGATGGACAGGGAAATCTTTGTCTGGTCCATGTCGGCACCTGAATAGCCTGCTGCCACCAGGATACGGCCCCAGTTAGGGTCCTCGCCGAAGATGGCGGACTTGACCAGCGGGGAGCGGACTATCGCCTTTGCAACAAGACGAGCATCCTCTTGCGTGGCTGCACCGGTTACCTTGGATTCTATGAGCTTGGTCGCACCCTCACCATCAATGGCTATCATCCTTGCAAGTTCGGTCAGCACGAGGTCAAGCCCGGACTGGAAATCAACTGTTTCAGGGATGATGCCCGAAGCACCGGTTGCGGTCACAAGCACCATATCGTTAGTACTGGTATCACCATCCACAACCACCATGTTAAAGCTCTTGTCCACTGCAGTGCTTAAGCATGACTGAAGGATCTGGGGAGAAAGATCCGCATCCGTGTACACAAAAGCAAGCATGGTACCCATATTTGGCTCTATCATCCCGGACCCCTTGGCAATGCCTGCTATACGGATGCCGCTGTCCATCTCTATAGCTATCTCTTTCGGGACGGTGTCAGTGGTCATGATGGCACGTGCCGCCCTCATGCTTGCATCGGCATCCTCGCCCATGGAATCCAGGGCCTCCTGGATATGGGCACTGATCCAGCCGGTATCAAGTTTGCGACCAACAACTCCTGTTGATGCAACAGCTATGAGATCCTCATCGACACCAAGCTTTGATGCTAGAGTTGATGCCATTATCCGTGCATCTGCCAGTCCCTGAATACCTGTGAAAGCATTCGCGTTGCCACTGTTAACGATGACACCTGCAAGCCTGCCGGTATTTGATATATGGTCCCGGGTAACCACCAGTGGAGCCGCAATTACTCTGTTTCTGGTATATACTCCGGCAGCGTTCCCTTCTGCCTGGATGACCGCTATTCCCATCTTCCCTGGTTTTATACCACCAGCTCGAACGCCTTTTACAGCACAGATACCGCCTTGAATGAATTTCATAGTGTCCCTCTCAAATATATTGTTCAAATAGTATCTAGCAATTAGCTTATAATTTCCCCAGACCTGCAATGATGTCCCCACGTGTTACTATACCCACAAGCTTTCCGTCCTCATCCACAACAGGCAAACGGTTTATCCTGTGTTTGCTGATGATTGACGAGGCATCCTCAACGGAATCCTCGGGACTTATCGTGTAAACGGACCATTTCATGATTTCACTTACAGGTTTTGATCCTATGTCCTCGAGCATCCTTTTGGTCTCTTCCCAGTTCAGCAGCTCACGGATAGGCACTTCTATGACCTCAAAAGGACTTGGCAGCCACAGACCACTATGATCGGGCATATTCAACAGCTTTAGTATGTCACCCTCAGAAACAATGCCGATGATCTCAGAATCTTCCACAACAGGAAGACCACTTATATCATTCTGTTTCAGGATGGTGGCTACCTCCCTTATGGAGGTGTCCGGGGAGCAAGTGATAACGTTGGGATTCATTACGTCTTTAACATACATGATAATACCTTACTTTACTATAATATTTCAGGATTTGCACTCAGGGGAAGGTTGCAGCATTCCACAGTCCTTCGATCTCATCAAAACCACACATAATGTTCATGTTCTGTATTGCCTGCCCGGATGCACCCTTTACAAGATTGTCAATGGCTGAGACCACAACTATGCGGTTGTTGTGCCTGTCAACTTCAAAACCTATGTCACAGAAGTTAGAGCCACGAACAGCACCAAGGGACGGAACACCCTTTATCACGCGTACAAAGGGTTTGTCTGCATACATCTCCTCATACATTGACCTGATATCTTCAAGCTTCATTTTTTCCTTTGTGAATATATGGGATGTTGTGAGTATTCCCCTGATGGATGGCACAACGTGAGGTGTGAAACTGATGTTTGTCAGGGAATTGTCCAGCCTGTTGAGTTCCTGCACAAACTCTGCCACATGTCTGTGGGTGGTGAGCTTATATGCCTGCACGTTCTCGGCCATGTTGGGATAGTGTGATGTCTGTGAAGGCTCAACCCCTGCACCGGTTATCCCAGATTTTGAGTCAAATACCACCGAGCTGATAAGTCCCGCCTTTGCCAGCGGCGCAGCGGCCAGCACAGCACCTGTGGGGAAGCACCCGGGATTTGCCACAAAGCCCGCATCAGCAACCTCCGGATGAAGCTCCGGCAGACCGAACACTGCCTCCCTGGGATCCTTATGAGACAGCCCGTAAACAGACTCGAAGATATCCTTCCTGAGCCTGTAATCCGCACTAAGGTCTATGACCTTTGTTTTCCCGTCAATGAGATGTGGCACTATGTCCATGGCAGTACCATGGGGCACAGCCGCAAATACCACATCGCAACGAGACCTCACTTCATCAGCCCCCACATTCTGGAACTCCATATCTGCAAGCCTTCTGAGATGTGGATGAGTATCACACACATCTGTTCCCGCAAGTTTCCTTGAAGTAGCCACCGTAACATTGACCCCGGGATGACCCAGGAGCAAGCGCATAAGCTCCCCCCCGGTATACCCCGATGCACCGATTATTCCTGCTTTTATCATGATCTTCACCGTAAGGCCAGTACCAAGTATACTGAGGGAGAAGTGGTTTTAGTGCTATAATGGTTGCGCTTTGGGCAGAAGGGAAAGTGTTTACCCATAAATAAAGGAAAATGAAAATGATAGCTTTGTAGAAAAGCTCCATATTACACAAAGAGACATATTCGGTAACCTTAAAGATGTCTAATTGGAAATAAGATATTAAAAACCAATCCGATGTCCTCGGTCATAACATCACTTTCAGACACAATCCATCAGAATCCGAAAAACGATGCTACTTTCATGACCACATTGGCAACGGTGTACTTCACAGTATTGACAAGACCTACCGGCTCTATAATGATTTCACCGTTGTCTTTTGCGGCTATGAATTCCTTAAGGGGGTCTGAAGAACTGATGATGGTCCTTACTGTGGCTTCGTTTGCTCCGACTATCGTTGTTGCCCCAAAGTCCATGTCTTCATTCACTTCTTCGAAAGTGGTGATGTAAGCGTCTTCTGTGACAACTTTGATGTGGCGCTCATCTCCATCATCAGTGACTATGACCAGTTCGATGACCTCGTTTCCCAGAAGGGACTTCAGATAAGAAGGCACATATTCCACATTCTCATTGTATTCATCGACCCTGTTCTCCAGATCGTTGACTATATCAGCACTTGCAACCGGCATCAGCATTGCCAGCAGTAACATTGAGATTATCAGTATCTTTTTCATCCACTGCCTCCATTGAGACATGTTTTTTAATTACATGGCCTGTTGAAAGCCCGTATAAGGCAAACATGTAATTTCGCAACACTCCCGACCTTAACATATGCTACAATCACAGTTATAGTTTTTTGTTCATACAATAAATATTAACAATATGCAATAATAAAGTGAGAGAGAAAATATGTATTTCGGAATTCTCTACCCTTCGAAAACACACACCTTGAATTTGAACCGCTGAGTTCACAGAGAATGGGTCAAACAAGCACCTACCTTGTAGATGTTCCATCGACCACCTACTTTGCAGATGGTCAACCGACCACCTACTTTGCAGATGGTCTGTCAAAGAAGATATTCTTCCCCTTTACACTTAACGGAATGGCCATGGCCACATCAGCATCTATCATATCGAAGTAACATGCTGCAGCGCCTGCCGAATACAGTACCCTGTTGTCAATGCACAGGTCCTTTGCCTTTGCTGCGGCACATCCGACCGCAATTCCCAGGTCCATGTATTTGATCATACACTGGGGGCCGGTGAACTCTACCCTGACCTTTTTCTGCTCAAGCATTTCCTTACATGTGGTAAATCCACAGGCACCACAGTTAAGTGAGCTCACGCCGGTAGATTTTAACCCGATCAGCACCAGGCAGTCAGCATCCCTGATATTCTTTGCATCACGGATCAGGAACTTCAGATCCTTTATATGGCTGAGCTCATCCATCTTATCCGCAAGCATCATCCTGTCAGCTTCATCAAGAAGGAAGGTCACGATATCATCCACACCTTTACCCTTTGGAGCAGTCCGTGCAGCTACAAGAATAGTCTTTGCAAGCGATTCCATCACTTCGGATTCACAGTTCTGTTTCATGGTAAGGAAAGATGTTTCAATGCTATTTATCAATTGAGATTCTACACTCTGAAAAATAACCTGCTTCGCGGATGAAGTCTGCCAAAAGAATCTTTAGAAGGCACTCAGCTCCCGGGGAAGTGAATTCCCTGTGCTTTAGACCCAAAAAAGGACCGCAGATGAACACAGATAAATGTGTATTTGACATCTGCAGTTCCATAAAAAGTTTAAACTGGACAGGGCTAAATATCAAGTTTTATCAGATTTGGATCGTCATGGACCTGTGAGCTTACCTTTTCAAATGACATGCCTTCCTTTTCCAGCGTATCCAAGATGCAGTTATCCACTATCTGCACCAGCTCCTCTTTTTGGACCTTTGTGACCGCGCTGAGGAATTTGAGGTGCTCTTCACCGTTTCCTTTCTCATCAAGGATCTCAACCACCGGCTCGCCCTCAGAGGATGTAAGGCTGCCCTTGACAAGACCTTCCTTAAACCTCAGGCTAATTTTTATATGGCCTATGAAATCAGGATTTAACTGCCTGACCCTGTCCCTGATATCCATGAGCAGATGCACCAGCATCGTTGTGACCTTATCAGTGTGCATGTTTTCAGAGATGATGGAATACTCACCTGCATAACTTCCAACTCCAGAGACTTCCATTGAATTAAGGTCCTCACGCTCCTGCACGATAACACTTTCACCGGTCAGGAGGTCCATGAACCTTTCAAACTTCTCATCGGCATTCTTTGCCGAGAACTCAACAACAATAACATCGGGATTTATCCCCAGGACCATCCTGGTAGAGGTCGCGATAGCCTCGCTGTCCACAAGGTCTATCTTATTCACACAAACAATCTCTGATTCCTTTATCTGGTTCTCGATGAACCTGGGTATCTCCTTCCATTCAACACCGAACCTGCTGGCATCAACAATGGTTACCACCGGGGCGAATGACACCTTACCTATATCCATAAGCTCTATATGCTCCTTGATCTGCAGCGGGAAGGCGATACCTGTAGGTTCTATGATCACCACATCCGGGCCATACTCCTCGATCACTGCCTGCAGGGTGTGTTCCATACTGATCTTAAGGGTACAGCATATACAACCACTGGTAAGCTCCTTTGTCACAAGACCACTGCTTGAAATGGTCTCCCCGTCCACCCCGACCTCACCAACCTCATTTACAATTATGGCTATCTTATGCCCTTTATCAATGAGATGTTTTCCAAGGTTCCTTAACGTAGTCGTCTTACCGCTTCCAAGAAAACCGCCTATGATTATAATTTTCATACTTATCACCATCGTTAGCAGAGAAACTATAGATTAAAGACTACAAATAAATATCTGTTCGCATACAATTAAAGCAGATAACTGCAGCGGCAATTCCCAGTGAGCACTTATTGCTTCAATGGAAGAACTATGTGTATAGTTGTCCCTTTACCCTCTTCACTTGTGACTCTGATGTCGCCATTGTGGTCCTCTACTATTTTTTTACAGATATACAGACCGAGCCCTGTTCCACCATACCTTCTCTTCACAGACGAGTCAACCTGATAGAAACGTTCGAAGAGGTTTTGGATCTTATCTTTAGGAATACCGATACCGGTATCTTCCACAGTAAGATTCAGGACATCCTCTGATGTATTTGCGGAAATGCTAACCTTACCACCTGAAGGTGTGAACTTGATAGCATTGTCCAGCAGGTTGACAAAAACATCCATCATCTTATCACGATCAGCGGTAACAGGAGGCAGGTCAGCTGCTATGTTATTCTCAAGCCTGATATTCTTTCCCTCTGCCTGAAGTGCAAGATCCTGGATGGAATTATCAACGACATCCGAAAGGTTTAAACTCTCAAAAGAATAGTTCAGCTTCCCTGACTGTGCCCTGCTAAGATAGAGCAATGAATCTACAAGCCTGCGAAGACGTTCGGAGTTCCTGATAACCGTATCAACAGCTTTTTGCTGTTGAGCATTGACCTGGCCCAGTGTACCGTCTGCTATAAGCTGGCTATATCCCTGTATAGATGTAAGTGGGGTTTTGAACTCATGGCTCACATTGGACAGGAAATCATCCTTCATACGATCAAGGGATTTCAACTCCTCGTTAGCTGCAGAAAGTTCAACATTGGTCTTTGAGAGTTCTTCATTGACCCTGGATAGCTCATCGGCATACTCGCGCAGTGTATCCTCCGCCTCCTGCCGCTGTATGAGCCTCCACATCCCTTCCATGAAAAGGGTCAGCTGCCTCACATCAGCCTTATCATAATCCTCCTCCTTATTTGCAACACCTGCAGCACCTACTATATTCCTGCCATCGAATATCGGGATGCTCATGTAGCGTTTAAGCCTGATATGGCCCTCAGGATAACCATGTTTCCGGGGATTTGGAGCATCAAAATCGTTAATGATGATAGCTCTTTTCTGCCTTATGGGTTCACCCCACAGACCCGTGCTCCCAAGAGGATATTCAAGTTTCATGCCTTTGACCTTACACTCTTTCATGATGTTCTTAGACCATGAATAGACCTTAAGGACTGTACCATCCTCATTCAAAAAAGCAAGATAACCAATCTTGCTCTGGGTCAACCTGACGGCCTCCTCCTGCACAAAATCAGCTATACCCTTAAGAGAGGTATCTGTAAACTGTGTGATCTTCAAAAGAGCCTCAAGCCGGGACTCGTCAAGTCGAAGGGCTTCTTCTGCTTTTTTACGTACAGATATATCCCCAAAGATACCAATACCACCAAGGAAAGTACCATCATCTGCGATATTAGGACTGTAATCCGCCTTTAAGTAGACATCCCTGCCAGTTAGAACCGTGTGGTATTTGCCTTCAAAATGACCTGTCTTCCTGGAAAGAACATCGTCGATAGCCTGTTTCATCGTTTTATCCTTGATCAGCATGACCATGTTAAAACCGATGATTTCCTCCTTTTTCTCCAAACCTAATATCTGCAGGAATTTCTCATTGCAGTGGGTTACTATACCCTGGGCATTGAAATGGAATATTCCCAGAGGAGAGTTCTCAAAAATCAAACGGTATTTCTTTTCAGCTTCAAAAAAAGCCTCTTCTGCCTTCTTAAGTTCCGAAATGTCTTCAAAGACCCCTATACCACAATGCAGGGTTCCGTCAGTGGATAGATTAGGACTGAAATGTGCCTTAATGTTAATTGTGACATTACTTGAAACGGTATGATATTTTCCTTCAAAATAACCCGGTTCACCTGAGAGAACCCTGTCTACCGCCTCTTTCATCCTCTTGTCTACAATGGAATCTATAAGATTAAAACCTATTATATCCTTTTTACTCCTGAGCTGCATTATTTCCAGGAATTTCTCATTGCAGTGGGTAATGATGCCCTTTTCATTGAAATGGAAAAGTCCCAGTGGGGAGTTCTCAAAGATCAGACGATATTTCTTCTCTGCCTCCAGGGCAACCTCTTCAGCTTTTTTCCTGTCGGTGATATCAATGACTATACCCTGGTAATATGCAGGACCTCCTTTCTCATCACGTATAAGGTACGATCTCTCAGTAACCCACCTGATATCACCTGCCTTTGTAAGAAGACGATACTCTTTTGAAAAGAACATTCTTCCCTGTATCTCAAGCTGGGAGACATCGGTGCGGACAATATCCAGATCATCAGGATGGATAATATCAGCATAGTTGAGCTTTCCTGATGTCAGGTCTTCAGAAGTATAACCGAACTGGGAAATGTTCTCAGATACAAATGCAACCGGCCACTCATCTTCAGCAATCCATAGAAAAGCAACAACAGGACTGGTTCTGTAAATATCTTCAAGTTTTTCGATGGACTTGAACTTATCCTTAAGGGTCACCGGATCGATCCTTTGCTCTACAAGTTTGCCGATGGTCCCAATCATGCCCCCGTAATTACCGTCTTCATCTGTCAGCGGGAGCAGGAAACCACTGTGATAGATGAACTGGCCGTCCGGTTTGATGAAAGGGAATATATCATAGCTGCGGGATTGGAAGCTCTCCTTTGCCATGCGGAAGATATCAACAAAACCAAGCCCATCTTCTTCATCATTTCGGGGTATGAAACTGACAAGCTTCTTTGCGAAAACATCACCCTTTGACAGGCCTGAGATCGATTCCATGCCCTTGTTGAAGTAAACTATGTTGTCGTGCTTATCCACAGCCCAGACACCTGTCCACACATTCTCAAGCATATCATCTGGAAAATGTGTTTCTTTGCGGATGGTCTTACATGACGAGGAACTCTGAAGCAGGGTCCACCTGCCGTTCTGTCCTATAATGGTGCCGTCATGCATTCCGATTATCTCCAGTATCTCAGACCTTGTGCGGGCCTCCTGTAAAAATGCGAACAGACCCACAATACCTTTAATCTTGATCAGGTCCATGGCCTTCTTCTCATATTCAATGAAATGTTCCCAGGCATCTTCACCTACAATAGTGAACTTGTCGATGACCCTCAGACCTTCATAACCTTGCTCTATTGCAATATCATAGATCTCCTGCCATTTATCAAGGTCCATTTCAGAGACAGCGCCTTCTCCTGCAATATAACATTCATTACACGAAGAAATGATAATCTGACCTGTTTCCATATAGTGGTCCACATCCATTCCTGCTTCATTCAGCAGATTCCTTGCACTATCGACCTCAAACTGCCCGGAAATACCCCATAGACAACATTCATTGTTCCTGAGACCCCCTTCAATAAAAGCAACAGCTATATCTACAAATTCATCTGTTTTTGTATAAAGCAGGGAAAAATAGCTTCCCTTTGCCATATCCTCTATAAAATCAATGTCTGACTTGATGGTCCGTAAGCTAATGATCTAACCCCGCAGGTTTTTTTATCGGCAATAAGGATTTCATATCGCCATAAATAAGAGTGTCCAACGGTATATTTAACTGATTCCTTGGAAAACTCAGCCTTGTGATAACCCTGTATTCTTTTAAACAGACCATTAACTTCCAGCTTCAATGTTACATATCAGGATAATTGGAAAAACAATGATCAATTAAAAAATAAGAACCTGAAAATACTTTCATCATGCTTACAACACTATTATTAATCAGACCGACAATATACATTTCTCTTAAGTTCAAAGGACAGGAAATCATGGATGGAAAAAAACAGATATATTTAGCAGGACCGCTTTTTTCACAGGCTGAAAGGGATTTTAATGTACTATTGAGAGACAGGCTCGTTGAGATGGGTTTTAATGTATTCCTGCCACAGGAGGATGGTAACGATACGGAGTCAGGCAGAATGGAAGAAAGACAGAGAACCATTTTTCAAAACGATGTCCTTGGAATAGATAAATCAGACATCGTACTCGCTGTGCTGGACGGGGGCAGTGATGTGGATTCTGGAACCGCGTGGGAGATGGGATATGCATATGCCAGAGGAATACCTGTAATTGGGCTTAAAACCGATTTCAGGACCTTTGGAGAAGAGGGCATTGTAAATCTAATGATGGAGATGTCTGTTGAAGCCCTGGAAATGGATATAGAAAGTATCCTCAAAGTGCTTGAGAGATACCTGTGATATAATATAAACAATTGAAATTAGAACATTTCTTCAGTCATTTGAACATGTCTTCTTGCTGATATCCTTTTCAACGATCTCGCCACCTGGTTCTTTTTCAGAGAATATCTGGCCTTCAAAAGAATACACATCCACACCCATCATCCAGGCATCATGGGGCAGGCCTGCTTTTAGGCATGTATGGCCCAGGAACTCTATCTCATCAAAGTCATTTTCCACAGCCACCTGTGGTAAAAGCAGACCCTGCCTATGGCTGCTTTTTACTATCAGTCCATGCCTTCCTATCTTTATTGAAGACGGAAGGTCCTTTGGCACCACATCCATTATTTCCGGCCTGGTAAGTATTGTCAGCTCCACGTATATATTGCCCATCTCATCGATGGTTACAGGAGGGAACCGAGGGTCCCGCAGAGCCGCAGAGAGTGCAGAATCAACGATAGCGTGACTTAGAGAGACGTCTGCATATGGATAGCCGATACAGCCTCTAAGTTGTCCTTTTTTTGTCAATGTGACAAAGACGCCTCTGGCCTCGTTGAATATTGCAGGAAGGTGGCTCTCTGAACTGTTCAGGGTTTTACCTGTTCTCAAATAAGTTTCAATGCTATTCCTGGCAAGCCGGACAGCCGCCTTACCTTCATAGTCTGAAAACAACTTTGCTTCTTCGCTCATGGACAACACTCCAGTCTGATCACATTGATTTGCTCATCATCTGTTAAATCTGTATCTTGAGGCTGCTGCTTTCAGAGACTCTATCCCGGGAAGAGCCTCACCTGCAAGATAATCAATGCATGCTCCACCCCCTGTGCTTAAGTGGGAGAACTGATCCTCAAAGCCAAGGTTCCTTACCTCCGCCGAGATATGCCCCCCGCCGGCGATCGAGTATTCGGAGTTGATAGCTGCCTGTATGATCTCATGTGTTCCAAGAGCAAACGGCTTGACCTCGGAAAGACCTGCCGGACCGTTCAGGATAACTGTCTTTGCATTCTTGATCTCTTCACTGAATGCAACGATCGTTTCCAGTCCAATGTCATTTATCGGCAGATTACCGTCCGGAAGCTCGCTTACCTGTACCTCAAGCCTTTCACCTTCATCATTAAGGGCAACATCCTGAGGGATACCTATCTTACCATTGAACTTGTCAAGCACCTGCTTTGCTCTTTCTATCTGTTCCATATAGCCCTGGGACTCAATAAAATCCATATTCGTCTGACCAATATCCACACCTGATGCCGCAAGCATGACATTGGCAACAACACCCGTAACAAGTACCCTGTCAGCACCTCCGTTTATAAGCACATTCTCTGCAACTTTCAAAGAATCATCGACCTTTGCACCACCAAGAACAAATATACATGGCCTTTCCCCACCTTTGATACCCCTGTCCAGAGAACTTATCTCTTTTTCCATTACCCTGCCGGCACCTGATGGAAGGCTCTCAGTGAAACCCATGATGGAAAGATGGCTTCTGTGGGAAACTGCAAATGCATCATTGAGGAAAATATCAATCAGTGGAGAGAGCTTGCGCACCATATGGGTACCTGAATGATCTTTAGCAGATCTTTCTATGCTTTCCTCAGAATAGAACCTCACATTCTCAAGTAAGATCACATCACCATTTTCCATATCAGAGATTGAAGACCTTGCATGTGTCCCGAAGATATCATCAACATATTTCACATCTTTTCCCAGATACTGGGACATGACCAGAGAATGTGGCTTCATGGTTGTGAAATCCTTTTTTCCTGCCCTGCTCTGGTGAGCCATGAGCACAACCTTTGCATCTTCAAGTTCCTTAATGGTAGGTATGTGACTCTTGATCCTCATGTCATCTAGAATATTGCCTTCTGTGTCCATAGGTGTGTTCAGATCCACTCGCACAAGTATGGTCTTGCTGGCCACATCAAAATCATCAATTGTAAGATAGTCCCTGGTAGTCAAAATTCCATCACCGTTTCTTTTAGCCTGAATGACCATTGATCAATATATAGAATGAATATAAGGATATAAATGGTATTTATTATATAAATGGCGTTTATGCTTTTATTTTTTTGCTTAATTGAACTAATCTTATTATACATTTTCCATGAAGAAAAAACCAAAGACTAATATCTTTTGCACTCTATTCAAAAACGGTGATAATATGAAGATACTAGGAATATCAGGAAGCCCTAAAGAAAACGGAAACAACGATACTTTGATCAGGGAAGTATTGAAGATAGCAGATAAAAGAGGTTTTGAAACAGATTCTGTTTTCATATCCTCATCCAGAATAGCACCATGTAATGCATGTGGTGTCTGTGCTTCAGAGAACAGATGCCCCATTGATGATGACATGCAGCTGGTATATGGAAAACTTGCAGAGGCTGACGCGATAGTAGTATCATCACCCGTTTATTTTGGCACGATGACCGCTCAGTTAAAAGCCCTCTGTGACAGGAGTGTGTTGCACAGGCGCCAGGGATTCAGGCTCAGCAACAAGGTCGGTGCTGCCATGGCTGTGGGTGGTTCCAGGAACGGAGGCCAGGAAAAGACCATACAGTCAATACATGAATGGATGCACATACATGGAATGATAGTTGTCGGTGACGGGGGACACTTTGGTGGCATTCTTCGCAAACCTGCTGCTGAAGACGAAGAGGGAATGAAGACTGCAGTTGATACCATCAACAAGATATGTGATGTACTGGAGAGGATGAGCAAATAATCCTGAAACTGTTTGCAGCATTTGAATTTTTGCTTTAATCCTATCTTTTTTGCTCTTATTTTTTTAATCTTGCTTTTTAAGATTCTTATATGTCATCTGTTGATTTTCGTTTTTTATCCCCACGACAAACCATATAAACAAATTGATATAATCATTATACAAGGATTTTTCCTTAAGTGGGTGCTATCATGGGAGAGAAATCAGACACATCTGAAAAAGACGTTACCGACTTCAGACCACCAGAAGATTTTGCCAGGAATGCCATAGTTAATGAACCAGATATATATGACAAAGCAGGAACAGATCCGGAAGGGTTCTGGGAAGAGAACGCAAAATATCTACATTGGTATCGTAAATGGGACAAGGTCCTTGACTGGGAGCCTCCGCATGCCAGATGGTTCATCGGAGGAAAACTTAACGCATGTTACAATTGTCTTGATGTGAACCTTGAAAAGAGAGCGGATAAGACTGCCATAATATGGGAAGGTGAGAACGGAGATATCCGCAAATATACTTATCAGGAATTACTTGAAGAAGTTTGCCGTTTTGCAAATGTCCTTAAGGGCATGGGTGTGGAAAAAGGCGATATTGTGACCATTTATCTACCCATGATACCAGAGGTCATCATATCCATGCTTGCGTGTGCACGGATAGGTGCACCCCATAGTGTTGTATTTGCAGCTTTCTCGGGTGAGTCCCTGGCCACCCGCATAGAAAATGCCAATAGCAGAATACTCATAACCTGTGATGGATACTCACGAAGGGGAAAGACTGTGGAGCAGAAGAACAAAGTAGATGAGGGAATCCGTTCATCTGCCTTTGTTGAAAAGGTCATTGTTGTCAGACACATGGAAAATGACGTTTCCATGAAAGAAGGGAGAGATCTCTGGTGGAATGAGGTGATGCAAGGTTTGGACAGTTCATGTGAGCCAGAGATTATGGACTCTGAGGATATGCTCTTTTTGATGTACACAAGTGGTACCACAGGCACACCAAAGGGAATTGTGCACACAACAGGAGGCTACATGGTTGCAACCCATAGTACCACCAGATTTGTTTTTGACCTGAAGGATGATGACATCTACTGGTGTACTGCAGATTGTGGCTGGATCACGGGTCATTCTTATCTGGTCTATGGACCACTGGCCAACGGAGCTACCATTGTGACATATGAAGGAGCCCCTGATCATCCTGATAAGGACAGGTACTGGGATATAATAGAAAGGCACAAGGTAACTATCTTCTACACGGCACCCACTGCTATCAGGACATTTATGAAGTGGGGAGCATCCTGGCCACAAATGCATGACATATCCACACTAAGACTTATCGGCTCGGTCGGAGAGCCCATCAACCCAGGTGCATGGCTCTGGTACCATGAGAACATCGGCCATGGCAGATGTCCTGTTGTTGATACATGGTGGCAGACAGAGACCGGAATGATCATGATATCACCTCTGCCTGGGATAACTACAACAAAACCCGGATGTGTAACGCTCCCCTTGCCAGGAATAAAAGCTGCAGTCCTGGATGAAAAAGGTAATGAAGTGGAACCCGGACAGGATGGGTATCTTGCAATCATGGAACCATGGCCAAGTATGGTCCGTGCGGTATTTGGAGACGAAGAGCGCTTCGTAGAAACATACTGGAGCAAGTGGGACAAAAGAACCTATTTTGCAGGCGACGGAGCAAAAAGGGATAAAGATGGGTATTTCTGGATAATAGGACGTGTTGACGATGTCATCAAGGTATCAGGACATCGTATAGGAAGTGCCGAATTTGAGAGCATACTCGTATCACATCCATCCGTGGCAGAAGCCGGAGTAGTAGGAAAGGAAGATGAGCTTCGGGGAGAAGTGATCTATTGCTATGTCACCCTGCGATCTGGAATAAAAGAGAGCGAAGAGCTCAAAAAAGAACTGCGGATGTATGCTGAGAAGAACATCGGTCCTTTTGCACGCCCAAGACATATAATATTCTCTGATGACCTTCCTAAAACAAGGAGTGGGAAAATAATGAGGAGGGTGCTGAAAGCCATTGCAAATGAAAAGGATCCCGGCGATGTTAGCACTTTGCAGGACCCTGCTGTTGTTGAAAGCTTAAAAGAGAGGACAAGGATGCTGGAATCTTTATAAGGTATCAATCGAAAAGATTTGTGTTCTCTTTCCTTGTACTCTTTTTCTTTCCTTCTTTCTATCTATCCTTCGATCTTTCCATCTATCCTTCGATCTTTCCATCTATCCAACTACCTACATGTTGCACATGCTTCATGACCATATTCAACAGTTATTGTTATGATGCAGGCTACCGGGCCTTAACTTTGGAGCTTGACACCGATACTCTCAGCAATTGCAGGAACATCAAGATTGCCATTTATGAGTTCTATGACCTTGTCAAGTTTGACCTGCTGTTTAATATTTGCATGCCCTATCAGGTGTTCCATTCTTTCGATGGTGTTCATAGTATCCCCCCGAACAAGGATCACAGGTATTCCTGCCTCCTCGGCACTTGCCAGGACAGCGCCGCTTGGGCGCATATTGCCTGTCAGTATGAGACATTTTACTCTGGATTCGATTGCTGCCATCTGTATATCAGCCCTGTCACCGCCTGTGATGACAGCACTGTTGGGTTGTCTCCTGAAGTACTTTATCGCAGAACCAACCTCCATTGCACCCACAAGATAGTGCTCCACAAGCTGGTCAAGTTTGTCCGAAGCCACAAGAACCTCTGCATGCAGGTCTTCAACTATCTCAGAAATGAACACCGAGCGCAGGGTGTCATCCTCATGGATCATACCAAAGACCTTTATTCCTTTCTTCTCAAAGAAAGGCACCACAAGTTCTGAGACCCTGTCTTCCATATTAGCCGGGACCTCATTGAGTATCAGACCTATGAACATGTCATTGTTCCCGATTATACGCATGTCGCACAGTATCCTGTCAACTGCGGAAATCGAATCAAAGCGTGTTACAAGAAGTATCCGTGTTCCCAGCTTGGAAGCGATTTCCGGGTCAGAGAGACCATACATTGAACCACCTCCAATACCTCCGGTCCCCTCGATGAAAACAACATCTTTGTCCCTGGATATGACTGAATAGGCCTCAACGAGTCTCTCATCAAGATCCTTTTCCACACCCCTTAGGGCATCATCTATAAGGCTGTCTGTCAGGTGAATAGGAGTTATGTACTTGCCGGGGTCAGCTATCCCAAGCAGTTTCCTGATACCTTCGGAATCCTCATCCGTAAGGGAGCCATGTACATCTATTAGCAGATTACCCACCGGTTTCATGTAACCTACTTTCAGACCACTTTCCTGGAAAATTCTCCCCAGACCCATGCATATGGAGCTCTTGCCTGAGAACTCCTCTGATGAACTGATCAATATTGAAGCCATATTACCTCTTCCTCCATCATTTAACTTTTCAGGGTGAACCTGATATCCATCGCAACACATCCCTGACCTTCAGGCAGTACCATTAAAGGATTAATCTCAAATTCCAGTATCTCCGGAAAATCCGTGACCAGCTGTGACACCTTCAGCAAAGTCCTGATTATAGAATCAATATCCGATGCAACCTCTCCCCTCACGCCTGCTATAAGAGGATATGTCTTGATGGATGATACCATGTGTTTTGCCTCTGCCCCTGTAACAGGAGCAACTGCAAAAGAGACATCCTTCAGGAATTCCACATATGTGCCACCAAGGCCGAACATTAACAGCGGACCAAATTGAGGGTCCCTGTCCATACCTATGATAACCTCTTTGCCACCACTTATCATCTTCTGGAGCTGTACACCAGTGATTACAGCATCGGGCATGTAGTGCCTGACATCAGACATCATGGAGATGTACGCACGCTCAACGTCATCAGCATGCTCAAGGTTCAGGCGTATACCACCCACATCGGTCTTGTGGGAAATATCCGGAGAGAGGATCTTCATGACAACTGGATAACCCATATTCTCTGCTGCCTGTATGGCTTCCGGAAGTGTTTTGGCAATTCTTGAATCCACAACCGGGATATCATATGCCTTCAGAATGTCCATTGACTCAAGACCATGTGTCCTTCTCTTCTCCGATAAAGCGCTTTCTATGAAGGAACGGGCAAATACAAGGTCTGAATCCTGCCTTTCAGGTTCCTCATGACTGTGGTGCTTAATAGAATAGTAATTGCAAAGGGCATTCATGCTTCCAACTGCTCTTTCTGCAGAAGAGTAATTTGGAATACCATAACTATTAAGAAGCTCCTCACCTGCAGCTATCCTGCTGCCACCTGCAAAATTGCAGAGGATGGGTTTCTTTGAATGCTGTATCTTCTTAGCAAGCTTTTCAGCAATTCCCGGAATATCGGTCATCGCCTGGGGAGATACAAGGACAATGACACCGTTGACATTTATGTCTTCAAGGACAACATCAAGGGCATGCTCATAAAGGTCCGCACCTGCATCCCCAAGGACATCCACAGGATCATAGAAGTTTGCCGCAGGTGGTAGTTTTTCTCTTAATCTTTCAACCGTTGCCTCCTCAAAGGAAGCTATTGAAAGCCCTGCATTGTAGCATGCATCTGCAGTAAGGATTCCAAGACCACCGGCATTGGTGATGATAGCTATATTCCTGCCTTCGGGCAGAGGACAGACCGAAAAGGCACGGCTGTAATCAAGCATCTCTTCCAGGGAATCTGCACGTATGATACCAGCCTGCTTAAAAGCTGCATTATAAGCTGCATCTGACCCTGCAAGAGTACCTGTATGTGATGATACTGCCCTTGAACCAACTGAGGTACGTCCGGATTTGACCACAATCATTGGTTTGGATCTGGAAACACGTTGTGCTATCCTTATGAACTCCGGCCCGTCTTTTACACCTTCAAGATAAGCTGCGATAACGGCTGTTGACGGATCCTTCTCGAAAAGTTGCAAAAAATCATTCTCTGCAAGCACTGCTTTGTTACCCAGGCTTATGAACTTTGAAAAACCAACACCTATCCTCTCGGCCCAATCGAGGGTAACGGTGCATATGGCACCTGACTGGGACATCATGGCAATGTTACCTTCATAAGCCATATTAGCAGCAAAGGAAGCGTTCAGACCCGAAGATGTATCAATTATCCCCAGACAGTTTGGGCCTATCATTGCTATACCATATTTTTCACAGAGGGAAATACACTCCCTCTCAAAGCGTGCACCCTCAATACCTGCCTCTTTAAAGCCTGCAGAAATAACGATTACATTCCCAATACCTGCCCTGCCGCATTCATCAATGGTGTTGGGCACCATTTGTGCAGGCACAACTATTACCGCCAGGTCAACTTTTAATCCATCCGGAACATCCATGATATTCGGATAGCATCTAAGCCCGAGTATCTCATCGACATTGGGATTGATGGGTACTATACGGAGCTTACCGTTCTGCATGAGATTTTCAAGTACAGCCCGGCCTACCTTCCCTTTTGTCCTGGAAGCACCTATAACTGCTACAGAATCAGGATCGAACATTTTTTCCAGCATGATTTTATCCCTGAGATTTTCCCTTATTTTAATACAGTACAATAATAGATAAAATTAAGGGATAAAATGAAAATAATAAAATGTTAAATTCGTGTGTACTGTGGATTATATTAATCCCTTTGCCTTTCCTTTATTTCAGCGATTTTCCTATCGTAGATACTTTTGTAATCTGCCTCCCTTATGTTCTGGAGTTTCCCGGAAAGACTTGCATAATCCTTGTGTATGGACTCTGAACTTAGCTTATATCTTACCCATCCTGCTGCAGTCTTAGAACCTTTGTAAAAAGCATACAAAGAATCATAATATCTGCTAAGCACCACCGAATTCTTCCTTGATCTGTAGCCCAGCACAGAGCCGATGATAAGAATTCCAACAATACCAATAAAGAACACTTTCACATTAAAAGGTTTTACCGGATCTGCCTGTAAAGCACTGTTTAATACTGCTGCATCAGAAGGGCCAACCGAACTCAGTGTCAGATCATAATCATATGCATAGATTACATCCTCGGCCACTCTGCTTACTGGTTCAGAACTTGGGACAACAGGTATTTCACCCATACTTACAATGGCAAAAGGCGAAAATCCGGGTGTTCTGGACCGATAGTAATAGTAATTGACATCCGTGCCTATCCTTGAAGTTTGCAATTCACTCCATGAACCGGATGAATACCGGTACAATCTGATCGATGAGGGGTCTGCATTGTTTTCTGTGAGCCACTTTTTCTCAACTTTGAAACTGATCTCTGCTGAGGAGATATAATTACCTGAGTTGAATTTGGCATCACCAACCCATATATTGATGTTACGGTAGACATTCCCGGGAGGAGAGGTATCAACAAGTGAAGAGCGATGATTTAATATTTCGATAGTTGCTATTACCTGACCTGCCGCCTTTAATGGAGTAAATTTCACAGATTCAATATCATTTTGAACATTTGGGAACCTGTATACTATATCCTTTCCCAATGTTACATATTTTATAGAGTAGTCCTTATACACAATATTGTTATAATTTTCAGAAGCACTTGAACCGCCACCTCCCCCACTTCCTGAACTGCTTGCTAACTCTTCAGCATCAAATGGCATCTCTACAGTCTTCTCACCAATTACTTTACTGTCTTCTGTTGAAGTGGCCATAACAGTAAAGAATCCTTTACTTGCTTCGGTTGTTACAGTTACCAGACCTGATTGAGAATTAATTGAAACACCGGTAACATTTGAAGCTAAGCTCCAAGTGACACCTGAATATTTGATTTCAACACCATACTGGTCCCATACCTTTGCCTCATAGGAAAACCTATCTTCTCTTATTGCAGGGATGATAACATAAGAATCGCCTTTTATTGAGATACTGGTAACTCTTGGAGGGGCGCGTGAAAGAGTTATGCTTTTCTGACCAACTACTTCTTCATATGACACTGATGCAGCTACTAAAGTAAAGTTTCCTTCCCTTGCCCCTGATGTAACAAGTACAATACCCTTTTCTTCGTCTAGAGAAACACCTTTTACTGGTTCATTCAAACTCCAGACAACAGTTTCCTCGGACATTATTTTGCCATACTGGTCTTTAACATTGGCTGTATAATTAGAAAATGTTGTGTTGTCTGGAATTGTTGTGTTGCCTGGAATTTTAATAAATGACTCACCATCAATTCCAACACGGGTTACAACCGAGTCTTCAAGGGAGAGTGCCACTTCAAAACTGCCGTTAATACTTTCGTTACTATCAGAAGTAGCAACAACATTAAAAGAACCAACCTCTGCGTCTGTATTGACGGTAACATTACCCGTATTTTCATCTATTCGGACTCCAATCAGGTCTTCAAAAAGACTCCATGTGATTGTTTCACCAGACATTTCAGTACCATACTGATCCAGGACAGTAGCTGTATAAACTGCCTTTCTGGTACCTACTGCAGGAATCTCAATTGAATTTGTACCGTTAGCCACAACAGTAGTTACAACAGGATCTTCAAGTGAAAGAGTAACTTCAAGAATACCGATAATGCCATTATCAGTAGCAGAAGTAGCTTCAACAATAAATGAGCCAACATTTGCTTCACTGGTAACTGTGACCTGGCCACCCAGACCGACAGAT
>JARVGJ010000026.1 GCA_029762595.1 Methanolobus sp.
AGTGCAATGTACCCTTAGAGAATCCCATTTCCTTCCATTCAGTATAACCAATAGCAAGAATCTTCGTTCTCAAAATATCGGTATCATCCCTCTTTCCAACATAAACAGGCTTGCTAAACTCAATTGTCTTCCTCTTACCGACTAAATATTGAGCTAATTCCCTTGCCTTCAACAAAAGGAAACTTCCCCAAGTAGTATTCTTTTTACTATACTCAACTTTGGAATTCATCACTAAATTGAACTCAGCAGTGATCTTCTTTGCTCCTGAAGGTTTTAACCTGAGTGAATAGCTCTCAGTCCTGATAAAATCCTTGTTTTCCATAACTCCCTTCTCGATCAGGTTAATGACAGCAATATCCACAATAAACCTGAATGGTTCTTGGAGATCGTAGGCTAGACTATGTTTACTTGGATTCATCTCATGTAAGAAGCCTACATGAGAATCAAGACCTACTGAATTGATAACTCTCAAACACTCTGATTCAAGGAGAGAATAGCCATAATTAAACATGACATTGGTTTTGTCACCTGCTCCCATTGCTCTCCTGTACTTGTCTATCCTTGCTTTAAAATCATACTCAGCAGGAACAGCCTTAGAGTATTCAACCCAATATTTCCAGGCAATACCACCTTCAATACCCATCAATTCCCTAATAGACTTAACATACCCAAGTTTAGACTTATCTTCTGTGAAATCATACTC
Organism: Methanolobus sp.; assembly: GCA_029762595.1. Taxonomy (GTDB): domain Archaea; phylum Halobacteriota; class Methanosarcinia; order Methanosarcinales; family Methanosarcinaceae; genus Methanolobus. Next base: position 704 of record JARVGJ010000026.1, read on the forward strand.
TATTTCAGGATAGCGTTGTTTAAGGTAATCAAGAACAGCCTCAGACTTGGATATCTTAGCTTCAATGAACTTGTTTGCTATTTTTAATCGTATTTCATGATCTTCATAAGCCTGATATTGTGCAAACTTAGTCTTAACATTGGTACTTTCAGGAGGGAGCATAGTTGTTAGTAACTTGCCATTCCAATCAAGAATAGTAACCTGTACATTGTGTTTAATAAGCCATCTGATTGCTTCGATACTAAGATTCCCACTTTTACCATATACCACTATATTGTCAATATCCATTCGTTTCGGTGAGAATTCATATTTTTCAGGCTCTTCATTTGCTGAATATCTTCCGTCTTTAATATGCAGTTTGGCATTACTGACACGCATATCTATGCCATGACCGTTTAGCAAGAGCATTTTCATTAGAAATCCCTCACATCAGCAATATTCTGCTTAAAAGGATCATCATGCATTCCAAGATGGATCATAGCTTGAACTCTCACCTGACCAATGAACTGAGCAGGCTCTTCCTGACCTTCAAGCCTTAATTTTTCTTCAAATTCATATAATTCTCCCCTATGTTCCTCTATTACATTAGCAGTATAGTTAGAATCATAATCATGCATTTCTTGAAGGTTATCTAACTCTTCAGCATCCTTTTTTAGTCGTTCAACAATAGCATAATCATGATAGTGTCCTAATAGGAAGATTAAATGAGTTCTTAAGTTCTTATGGTTATGTGGTAATGGCTTAGGATATCTGTTTAAAACGGTTCGAAGCATTTTTATGGCTTCTGCTTTGTTATAAGGCTCTATATCCTTTTTGTCTATATAGGTATAGACTATTCTTAGGATATTGCCTATAAGGTCTATGTCTTCCGTACCTAATAGGGATATAAGTATGTCTAATTGGCTTGGATTGAGCAGACAGTGTTTTTCATATCTTTCTAGTTCTTTAAGAGCCATTTTTTGTTTTATGGTATTATCTGAAGATATATTATCTATGATTGAATCTATATGTCTCCTTATATCATCTGATTTTTTAAGGGTAAAATAGCTAGCACGTCCATCCTCTATGTTTATACCTGCTTTTTTAAGTGCATCCCCTTTCAGCTTGGACACTATTCCTCTTCTGACCATACTGTCAAGTTTTCTATTGATACTCTTTTCACTATATCCACTATCCCCTCTATGCTTATTCTTCAGGATTTGTATGAGTTGCGTCCTTCTAACAAACCCTTTCTTAGATAATATGCCAATGACTTCTGTGTCAAAATCTAACCCTTTTTCATACATAATCATACCCTAAGTGATGTAGGAAGTATGTCATATTTATACTTAATGTTATACTCACTTTCTGTATAGATATGGTGAGTTACATAGTGTTTTTTGTGAAACATTATGCAAAATAAAACAAGACTATTGGTAAGCCTTTCTTCTTACCTTAAGGAGAAGGTGGAAACGTACTCAGAGAAATATGGCTGTTCTCAGGCTGAAGTTGTCAGGATGGCTCTAATAAGGCATCTGGAGGATGAACAATGAGCAGACCTCGTTTTTCCAGAGAATACAGAACTTATGGAGAATGGCACAAGGCTCAACGTAGAGATAGCAGATATGCAAAGGATATTATCAGAAAACACAAAATGTATCCAGACAAAAGCCTGAGCCAACTAAGAACGTTAAAAATATCAGAGATCTCTCCTGCTTTGAAATCTTTTGATGTACTTTCTCCTGCACAACGGGACATGAGAATAAGAGCAGTTCAAGCGTTAAGCGATGTAAGGAAGGGTAAATCTCTTACATCAGCAGCAAAGGATCAAGGAATCAGCGTACAGGACGCTCTCAAGCATCTTGGAAATTCAGTCTATAAGAAGAATGGACGTTGGGTTGCAGCAAAAACAGATAGCATTGAAAGAGGTAGATGGTTTTATTCCAATGGGAAAAGGGTTAGTGTTGTTATCAAAAGTTCAAAGGACGCTTCCCTTATCAGTAAGTATCTGAACGCTGTCAGGACTGCTCTGAGGACAGGAGATGAAGAAGCACTCAAGCCATTCAAGAATGTCACAATACAGGGTGCTGATGGGAAGGATTACCCACTTGAGACAGACCTTGAGAAGCTGTATGAGGCTAATGAACAAATCGAGGACTCTGAGTTCTTGCCAATATACGATGATAGGAACTAAACATCTCTAGTTCGAGTAGGGGAATTGGTTTGTCCAACGAAGACTTCATTTTACAGATAAAACAGCAAGCTAAGAGCGAACAGCTTGTTAAGAACGGTATCTGTGAAATATGTGGAGAAACCAATCCCTATGCTTTGAAGATTTACGAGAATCATCACATTTCCACAAGAGGCTTTTCGGATGAAACAAGAGTTCTTTGTCTGAACTGTCATGCTGCTGTAACTCATTTTCAGAATGAATTGCCTCCAAAGTACAGGTCAAAGCAATTACCGCTAGAGGAGAGACTAGACTATGTCCTACTTTCACATGCAGCACTCAGGAAAAGAATGGATGAGATTGAAATTGATCTGATAAATAAAAAATATGAGGGATTGAAAAATGAATAATGTTGCATTGAGAACATTCTCAACGAAGAAAGATGAGAAGAAGCAAACAATTACTAGATATAAACAGGAAGTTCCTGATTTTTCCAGAGTCCTTACTTTCGATACAGAAACAACAGCAGATGAGTTCCTTAATTTGAAGTTCGGCTCATTTATGGTACATGAGAATGATGTGTATCAATATGCAGGCTTGTTCTGGGATGAGAGGCATGTCTCAGAAAAGGAGTACAAAATTCTGAAGGCTTATGCAGAAAAGTACAATATACGCTTATTCACTCTTGAAGAATTCATCAAAATATTCTATCTGGAAGTCTATGAAAGGAAAACACTCTGTATTGGATACAATATCAACTTTGACCTGTCAAGGATAATTCTTGATTATGGACATGGCAGGTATTCAGGCAAGGATGGATTTTCCTTTAAATTAACTGAAGATACAACATATCCACGTTTGCGCATCAAGCATCTGACTGGGAGATCATACAACGTTGAGTTTACCAGAGCAAAAGGCAAGTACAGGAAGGAGAGAACCTTCAAAGGTCACTTTCTGGATGTATGTAATCTTGCTTGTACTTTGACTGACAATAAATCCCTTACACTTGAGAAGGCTTGCGAAATATTCGACACTCCGATAAAGAAGAAATCAATAAAGAAACATGGAGTGATAACTCCGAAATACATTGATTACAACATTACAGACGTAAGATCAACTTACGACCTTTTCAAAAAAGTAAGGCAAGAGTACCAAAAGTATCAGTTAAGCATTTCGATGACTGATATTTACTCTGCTGCTTCTCTTGGAAAACAGGCACTAAAACAATTCAATATAACTCCCTTCATACAACAGAATCCTGAGTTTCCTCCTGAAGTCCTTGGAAATACGATGAGTGCCTACTATGGAGGAAGATGTGAGTGCAGGATAAGAAAAACACCTACTAAGGTTACAGTTCTGGACTTCTTCAGCATGTATCCAACAGTTACATTACTTCTTGGTCTCTGGGATTTTGTGATTGCAGATGAAATTCATCATGTAGATGACACGGAGAGCGTTAGACAATTTGTTGAAGATTTCACATTTGAGGATACTCTAAACCGTGATACTTGGAATCAATTGAATGTCCTTGTTGAAACAGAACCAGATGGTGATATTCTACCTGTTAGAACAAAGTATGCGGGAGAGGATGGAACGTTGAACATTGGTATTAATCACATAACAATGGAAGAATCGTTGTATTACTTTCTTCCTGACATTCTAGCCTCAAAGCTGCTTACAGGTAAGTCTCCTAAGATAAAGCGAGCTATCAGATTCATTCCTGAAGGCGTACAGGAAGGTCTCAATGAATCAGAGGTCTATGGAGTTCATGTGAAACCAAAAGAAGATAATCTTATTAAAGTTCTCGTTGAACGCAGACAAGAGATTAAAGATGAAATGAAGAAGGTATCAAGAGACTCTCATGACTATGATGTTCTGGATGCACAGCAGAGAGCGTTAAAGATTCTCAACAATTCCACAACATACGGAATTTACATTGAGATGCATCCAAAGGAAGAGGAAAAACTGGATGTATTTAGTAATGTTGAATTTGAGTCTGAGGGCAAATATGAACAACCTGGCAAATACTATAATGCAACTATTGGAGCAAATATCACAGCAGGAGCAAGGCTATTGCTTGCAATTGCTGAGAAGTTTGTAATGGATAAGGGAGAAGTTCACGCTTACATGGATACAGATTCTGTTTTTGTTCCTTCATATCTCGCAGATGAATTAAGCCATTTATTTGATTCATTGAATCCTTATGATTTTGATAAGCCAATTCTGGAGATTGAGGACGGTATGGAAGACATTTGGTTTTATGGAATCAGTTCCAAAAGATATTGTCTGTTCAGGAAAGAAGGCAATAAAATCATCATTCCTGAAGGTAAGAAGTTGTTCTATAAACTGCATGGATTAGGGCATATTACAAATCCATTTAGCAGAGACCTAAAGGAAGGAGATCAATGGCATAAACGATTATGGGAAGATATTCTCAAGGTTCATTTCCATCCTGAAGAGTTATCTGATGTGTTGGAGAAGTATGAGAATTATGCAGTTATCTCCAAGCTTGCAGTATCCACAGGAACAATACTGAAGCGATTCAAGAAAATGAATGAGGGGAAGAATTTAGATAAGAAAATCAAGCCTTTTAATTTCATGCTTGTTGGGAGTGGTGCAACAGCAAATGAAGACGGTGAGAAGGTCAAGCCTGTTGCTCCTTACAACAATAATCCACAGGTTGCTATTGAACAAGAGTTCATAGACTACAATACAGGAATTACGATTCAGGGAAGGGAATACTGGAAGCCATTAAGTGATGTATTTCTTGATTACATAAATCATCCTGAAGCCAAATTTGAAGGAGATATAGGAGTACTGCAAAGAAGGCATCTCATACCAAAAGGATGCGTGTATATTGGTAAGGAAGCAAATAAGGTTGAAATACAGGAACTTGAGAGCAATACTATTGAGGCGTATCATGATATTGAGAAGATAAGGGGTTTTGTTCTTGGTTTAACTCCTGCTGAATCTAGGGATATTGGAATAAAACACAGGAGTACATTAAAGCAGTTGAAGGATAGGGTGAAAAAAGGGAATTTTAATATGAATACGAAGGAGATGAGGAAGATATTGAATAAGGTTATTTGGTAAATTATTTTTTTCACCTTAGCTTCTGCAGACAGGAATTTATAAATATGAGATGCCAAGGGTTTAGCTCTTCTGATTTTAAGAATTATGTATCCAATCAGTTATCTGCAACTTGATTATGCTGAATTGACCAACCAACAAGTATATTAGTTATATGTTTCATTGTTGGATGTACACTTTTAACAGGATGTACCTCAAAATGAATAAACCACTGTGCGATGTTATATTTGCATCTGGTAAGAGAAAACAAGTACTTCTATTATTGCAGGAAGGATCTCAGGAAATGGAAAGTATTCTCAAATCCCTTGATACCAACCGGCAAGGTTTACTTCCTCAGATGAAGGTACTGGAAGAGCATTATCTTGTTGATCACTATGATGATACTTATGAACTGACAACTATTGGAAAACTACTAGTTAATGGTATGGAACCTTTGCTAAATAAAATTGAAGTTCTGGATATTGACATTGATTACTGGGGAACTCGAGACTTAAGTTTCATACCTTCGCATTTATTAGAACGAATAAATAGTCTTGGAAAATGCAGCATTGTGAGCCCTTCACTTGTGGATATGTATGATTATGATAGAAGATTTCATGAAGGTTCAAAGTTCTCAAAGAACGTATATATTGTTACTACATACCTCCATCCTAATTTTCCCGAATTAATGTCTGAGCTCATTACAAATTGTGTAACGGCTCATTTTATAATTTCTGATGAACTACTAAGAAATCTTCTTACAACAAAACGTGAAGAGTTTATGCGATTATTGCAGAGCACTTTTGTAAAAATTTACATCTACAACAATGAGATGAAATTCCATTTTGTTTCATCCAATGATCATTATCTGATGCTAAGTATACTTGGGGATGATGGGATTGTTGATAATAGATATATTTTATGTAAAAGTAGAAAAGCAGTAGAATGGGGACAGGAGTTTTTTCAATATTGCTTGAAAGACTCTATACCAATAAATGAGTTTTAAATTTTTGTTTTTCTTCTATTTATTTTAGGGTATATTACCAATATCGAAAAATACTGGTATGCGTTGATAACAAAAGCGTACACTTTTTTCCGCTTGTATATATCCCAAAACCCAGGTGCGAGGGGTGGGATTTGAACCCACGAAATCCTTCGATACCGGATCTTAAGTCCGGCGCCTTTGACCAGCTGGGCAACCCTCGCAGTAGAATAATAACAGTCTATGCTGGTCATGCGGTTTTGAACACCAGATAATAACAATTAAGTTACTTAAGCCTTATTATAGCAGGTATGGATATTACATTACTTGGAACAGGAGTTGGCATACCGCAGGCTGGCAGGGTGCAGTCGGGTGTGCTCATTGATATGGGGGGCTCGTTGCTGCTTTTTGATTGCGGGTGCGGGGTCCTTGGGCGGATCTATGAGAGCGGGCATGATCATAAGGGCATTGATGCCATAGTGCTCACACATCTGCATCTTGATCATGTGGGGGATGTGCTGGCACTGATCAAGGCCAACTGGCTTGTGGGAAAGACAGACATGCAGATATACGGGCCGCAGGGCACACGGGAATGGTTTGAGAGGACACTGGACGTCTATGACTATCTAAAGGACAGGTTCACCGTTAAGATAGCAGAACTCTCGCCCGGGGACAGGTTCAGCCCCCAGGGCTCAGATTGTGTCATCAGGTGCGCAAAGACCATACACACCGACAACTCCCTTGCCTATCGTATCGAAAGCCAGGGCAAGGCCGTGGTCTACACAGGTGACACCGAACCCTGCGAGGAAGTAATGGAGCTGGCAGAGGGTGCGGACGTGCTCATACACGAATGCTCCTTCCCGCTGGGCTTCCCCATGACCAACCACACCACACCTGACATGCTAACCCTCATGATGGAAGAATACCCGCTCAACGTGAAGGAACTCTACCTCACACACCTCTACACCCACATGCAGGGACATGAAAGAGAAGCTGTGGACCACATAAGGAAATACTTTACAGGCAAAGTGATCATCGCAAAGGACCTCATGGAAATAAAGCTCTGATTAAAAGAAAAGGCAGATGCATCTGCAAGCCCATGGGATCGTCTCATGTCATTGCAGCTGCGGCTTGCTCACTTCTTCCAGAAAGCAGGTGTCAGCAATACCATAACGGTAAACAGCTCAAGCCTTCCGATCCACATATTTGCGGTCAAGAGCAGCTTGCCAGGGTCCGGTATATTGTCAAAGCTCTCCATGGGGCCAACAAGGCCAAGGCCGGGACCCACATTACCAAGAGTTGCGATTGACGCGCTCATAGCAGTGATAATATCCATGCCCATGAATACCAGCAATGCTGAGCTGGCAAAGTATATCATGATGTATATTACCAAAAAGGAGAAGATGGAACTGATGATCTCTTCCGGTATTCTCTTGTTGTTGAAGCGTATAGGTTTGACAGCCTTGGGATGTATAGCCTTGAAAAGGGCATTATTGGCATGTTTTAGTAACAGGAGCAAGCGCACAACCTTAAAGCCACCTGAAGTGGAACCGGCACATCCCCCTATGAACATGAGCAAAAAGAGTATGAACCTGGAAGAATCCGGCCACATATTAAAATCCGCTGTTGCATAGCCTGTGGTAGTGATAATGGATATGACATGGAAACTACCATATCTGAAAGCATCTGTAAGTGAGTATACCTCATCACGGAAAAGCATGAAAGTAAGCAAAAGAGTGGCAACTGCGATTATTACAAAATAGAACCTGAACTCCTGATCCTTAACCAGGCTTTTCCTGTCGTTAAACAATGTCTTGTAGTGCAGGGCAAAATTCGCTCCTCCCAGGAACATGAACACCATGAGTATCGATTCCACCACAGGATCCCCAAAAGCTGCGATACTGTCAGAATACGGTGAGAAGCCTGCACATGAGATGGATGTGAATGTATGGGTAATAGCATCATAAGGCGAGAGTCCTGCAATGCTCAGCACGATGAATTCAATGATCGTCAGCACAACATAGACCAGCCACAGGATCTTGGCAGTACCCCTTATCCTGGGACGCAGCTTTTCCTCCTGCAGTATGGGAACCTCTGCACGGAACATCTGTCGTCCGGCAACACCCAGCTTTGGCAGGATGGCAATGAAAAGCATGATTATTCCCATACCTCCCAGCCACTGGGTCATACTTCGCCAAAACAACAGGCTTTTACTATGACCCTCGATATCTGTGAGTGCCGTTGCACCGGTAGCAGTAACACCTGACATGGATTCAAACAGTGCATTTAAAAGAGGCACTCCTTCCAGCATATAGGGAAGGGAACATATAATCGCTGCAATCAGCCATCCGATAGCCACAATGAAAAACCCTTCTTTCAGGTTCCATTCCTCTTCTTTCCTCTTAAAGAACAATGTAGAGAAAGTCGCCAGTAATACGGTTATCAGAAGAGGTAATGCAAAGGTGATCATGGGCTCCCCATAGTAAACAGCAACCAGCAGTGGAACTATCATAAAAACTGCAAGCAGCCAGAGAACAGGGCCCAATACTCCAAGAACGACATTATGTCTCATAGCAGCCACAACATACCATGCAGGACTTCTTTGTTCAGGAGTACGGGCAAAAGGGTCATGTCCTTTACAATCTTCCAATCATTTATAAATATGCCCTTTTTGCAGAGGAAAAACACTACACTTAGAATGTACATATATAGCTTTACCCTGCCTTATTAAAAAAGAAATTTAAAGCTTTTTATTATCTTAAAATTTCTCCATGGTCTCAACAACTGCCTCACCGAACTTCTCAGCACATTTAGGATCACGCCCGGTTACTATATTGTCCGCAACAATGACATCCCTGTCCTCGTAGACAGCTCCACCCTTTTCAAGTTCCCTGATGGATTCCGGGTCCTTAAATACCGTAGCCTTCTTACCTTCAAGAACACCTGCCCTTGCAAGTACAACAGGCGATATACAAATGGCTGCAACAACCTTTTCCTGTTCAAAGGCATCTGTAACCAGTTTCTGCAGCTTCTTATCCGACCACAGGAATTTTCTGGAACCCGGACCTCCTGAAATGACAATTGCATCATAATCCGCAATGATCGCATTATCTATGGAAACATCCGGTTTTACAGCCCTTCCAAGCACCCCTGTAGCTTCATTTGTTGTCTTGCTTGCGATAGTGATCGAGAGTCCCGCATCCTCAAATATCTCTCTTGGTTCAAAGAACTCCTCATCCCTGAAATCTTCCTGTGCAATAACCATTAGAACTTTTTTGCTAGCTAGATCTGACATAATATCACTTTAATACCCTGTTTAGTTGTACCAAACTCATCCATCTGATTTTTTAACTTTTCGGTAAATCCTCCAAATAAGGAGGGCAATTATCTTATGACCTTTATATTGAACCTTTCATTATGAACCATTTATTATTATAGACTCAAATAGATAATTTTAATTTCAAATACTTATATCTGACGAACATCTGACGAACTGAAAAGGAACAGAGAAAAATACACAAACAAGGGCATAGGTTATTAAAGATTGAGCAGAGGCTGCAAAAAAGGAAATGGACCAGCCATATGTATAAATTACTGTAAACCCCCTCATAACCAGGATATATCTTATTGCCTTGCAGACCAGAAAATTCAAGGGACATCTCAATTATCAGGGGATCTGTCAGTCCTCAAATCTGCCAAGCCGGATCTTTATGAAATTGTAGATCTCAGCGGCGACATCTATATCGCAGCAACTTTCAATACCTTTAAAGCCCGTTGAAGAGTTTGCTTCGCATACCTTGAAATGCTTCCCGTCAAAAAGCAGGTCTATACCTGCGATCTCAAGCCCAAAGAGTTTTGCAGTTTCTGTTGCCAGCCATTTTATCTCCGGTGTCATCCCAAAGTTTGAGACCTGTCCACCCCTTGAAAAATTTGCCTTAAAACTATTATCACTTGAACTGCGTTCTATACATGCTATAGGTCTTCCTCCCACAACAAATACTCTCAGGTCTTTTCCCCTGCTGGTTTCTATGAACTCCTGGAGGATTATGTTCAGCTTGGGATTTGTTACGTGTATCAGTCCCATAAGGTCATTGAACTGGAACTTATTGTCACATAGGAATATTCCTTTACCCATTGAACCTGAAAGTGTTTTCACAACCAGGGGGAATTTCAGGTACTTCTCGACCAGTTCATCATCAATGGGATACTTTCCAAGCATGGTCCTGGGAACAGGCAGATTGTTCTCAGCCAGTATCTGCTGGGAATAGAGCTTATCCTTAACTGTATCGATACACTGGGCTGAATTTACAGTATATACACCAAGTCTTTCCAGGTGTCTTATAACCGCCATGCCAAAATAAGTGGTTCCCGCGCCCATACGGGGCAGGAGAAAATCGGGCAATGGTACTATTTTCCCATCCACAAGTATGCTTTTGCGATCCTCCCTTGTGACCACAAGATCGAACTGGTCAGGAGAAAACACTTCAATTTCTATCCCTTGTTTTTTCGCTGCATCGATAAACCTATGAATTTCGTACGCTTCCGGACTAAGTGAGCGCTGAGCTGTCTTATAAAGTATCCATCCTTTCAATCGGTAAAACCTCTTTCAGACTGGAGCATAATACTCTCTGCTAGTAAAAATAACTTTTACCGCATGAACATAAAATACTTGCAGCAACCAGAGAACAGAGTATGAACCAACCAGAAGATCATGCACAAAAACGAACCGGGAAAATAATGGCACATGATGACAAATCCATCTAAAATCTTTTATTGTATCACTGTATCATCAATATACACACAAAGAACGGAGGATTTTCATGACCTATCTGAATGAGAGATTACCTGAAACAGCTGAGGCCCTTGCGAATATGCGTGCTTCCATATTTAAGGATAATTCCCTTGATACCAGGACCAAGGAACTTATAGCTACTGCCTGTGCGGTATTGCTCAGGTGTGAGAAATGCACTGTTATCCATTCACAGAGAGCAAAGGAAAAAGGAGCCACAGAAGACGAGATAGCAGAAGCTTTGTCTGTTGCGATGTTCATTGCAGCAGGTTCACAGATACACTGGACAGATGCCTATGAAAAGATACTCTGAAATAGAGAACAATATGATAAAAACATCGAAGGTCCATCGAAATGACAGGCATCGGACCTTTTAAACAAACTATTTTTTCACTTTATCTATTTTAATTTCTTTTTGTGCATTTTAAGCTCTTTTATCCCTTTTTCTCCCTGTAATATTCATCCCTGGCAGCCACAAATGCACGGATGTTCTCAATGGGAGTATGGGGAGCTATCCCACACCCCGGGGCAAGTATGCCCACCCCGTCCTCTATACATTGTTTTGCTTCCTTTTTGATATGTTCCGGGGTCTTTCCAAGCAATGTAAAGGCAGGAGACACATTTCCGATGAGGCACGCACGGCCATCAACTACCTGGCTTGCGTAAGAAATATCCACTTTCTCTTCGATACTAAGTCCTTCAAATCCTGAATCTGCCATATTGTCAAGTATATCTGTAGCATCGCCGCACATGTGCAGGATGGAATGACCTTTCATTTCCTTTGTTATCGACCTGTAATGCGGCATTATCATGGATTTAAACAGCGGCGGGGGAAACAGGTCAGGACCAGCCTCTGAATCAATTATTACAACAGCATCAGCCCCATGGTCAAACAGGGCATTCGCATATTCGGTACATACCCTGGTACCCAGAGCGATAAGTTCCTCCAGGACATCAGGTTTGGTGATGCACCAGCGAAGGTAATTCTTAACGCCGCAGAGACAGCAGGCTATTCCCGCAGGACCTAATATCCCTGCGATCACAGGAACATCGTCACCAACTCTGTTCTTTATGATATCTGTTGCCTCAAGGACTGTCTTTATCCGTCTGCTTTCAAGCAGGTCCTGGGGGATGGTAAGGCAGCCCTGGGCAGACCGGGCCAGTTCCGGGCATACGCTCTCATCCATATGCCCGGACATCCCGGACATGGAAGAAATTGCTTCAACATCTTCCTTTTTCTTACAGGGGAAATCGATTATCTGGGGCTGGGAGTCAAAAGAGCCTTCTGTGATGGTACAACCAAGGGTCTGAACCATTACCGTGTTACAGAATGGGTATCTTACTGCCTCAAGTCCTGTGAGCTCATGTGCTGCAATGGCCAGGGTTGCCATCTTCTGCGGATCATAATGTGCATCCGGCCATTTCGCACCTGTAATTTCCATGAGTTCGACAACTCCGGTCTGGGTTACTGAACAGACAGGTACCTTATCCACATCTTTTCTTTCAAGAGAAGCAATGAAACGTTGTTTTAAAGTAAGCTCCGACAGGAATGATCCCTCCATAATTGATATGTAATGATTTTGAAGTAATAATGATATGCACCAATATAAGTATTCTTTTAGTATTCTTTTGGTGGTCCTTTGGTGGTCCTTTGGTGGTCCTTTGGTGGTCCTTTGGTGGTCCTTTGGTGGTCTTTCAGGCCTGGGGAATAGCCTGGGGAATACATACATCAAAAGCTTCAAGCATCACTGACAGTCTGAAAAGCGGAAGTCCCACAATATTGAAATAATCACCCTCAATACGCTTCACGAGAATAGCTCCTATTCCTTGTATAGCAAAGGAGCCGGCTTTTCCCACAGGTTCACCGGTGTTAACATAATCGTCTATCAGCCTGTCCGACAGTTCCCGTATCCAGACATCTGTCAGCTCATGTGCGCTAAGTTGTTTCCTGCTGCCGGCATCCATAACAGTGATCCCTGTTATAGCTGTGATCCTCTGACCACTGATCTTCTGAAGCATCTGCTTGGCATGTTTTGCATCCCCCGGCTTACCGAGCACTTCATCCAGGCACACAATGACGGTATCTGCGGATATGATGATGCCCTGACAAACAGTGCGGGCTACATCATGGGCTTTTTCCTGCGAGTGATGCATTACCAGTTCCGAGGGACACATACCCTGGCCGGTGTCCTCGCCGTAGGAGCTGATGCAAACATCAAATTGCGGCCCTATCAATTGTTCAAGCAGTTCTTTCCTGCGCGGTGATGCAGAAGCAAGAATGATCCTTTTCATGAATATGAAGATGTAAAACAAAAATATCAATCTTACCGGACATAGCTGCACGTTCCGGTAGTAAACCAAAGACAAAACATTACTTGCCCAAAAGCCTTCATTCATTGGCTATTGAAGACTCAGCAACCCATTCGTCCATATGGCTGTCCGGCCTTTGACGTGTATCGAACATAGGTATTTGTACCGGATACCATTTCTGAAGGAAACTTAACATATGGTATTTCATGAAAACCTTTCCCGGCATGCCCACAAAGGCTATCAGCAGTATGAAGAGAATGAATTCAACAAGCAGTATTGGAATTAACAGGATCCACACTGTTGTATCTGAAAATATTGCCGACAGGCCAAAATAAAGGATAAGGTCGACAATAAGGATCAATGCAAAGAATAAAAGCAATATTATAACAGCAGCTATTGCAACGACTATCGCAACTGCAATGCCCAGAAGGAGACGGCCTATCCAGTATATGATTATCTGCTGCCAGTCACGCCTGAACTGGCCCAGTACCCCGGAAAGTGCAGAAAATATATTCCGGTCCGAATAAAGGGAAACCGGAATTGCCATGTTGACAAATGAACCGATGATACTTGAAAACAGAATTATCAGGAAAAGCAGGGTAAAAAAACCCATCATCCCGAAAATAATGAAAAGAGGAACAAAAAATCCTTCCGGGCCGTTCAGGCCACTGCCCATGACACCGGCACCAAGCAAAAAAGGAAGTATGAGAATTCCAATAAAAATGAGGGTTGCCAGACCTATAAGTATCCTTAGTGCAAAGAGGTACATACCTTCTTTCAGGTACCTCTTAAAATAGCTCAGGATACGCACATCATTGCGTACAAGGGATTCCACGAAGACGAATTCCATCACGCTGCTTATAATGCCCAGTATTACAATGAACAGTATTACCAATACAAGGGCACCAATAATAAGTATAAGATCAGGAAATGAGGTCAGGTGCTGGTAATATGTACTGATCATGTCTGCAAAGCTTTGCGGAACCCATGAGCTGTCAGGCTGTGTGCTGCTGTATCGGCTTCCATTACCTCCATTAAAGCTTCCCCCGGCTCCTATCAACAGCGTAATGATGGTCAGTTTTATCCATTTAAGAATATCAAAAGGCTGGAAAAGGCAGTTTTTTGTCCTTTCAAACGCATTGTCCACAGCATCTATGACGTACCAGCTCATATAAATTAATAGAAAGTGTGACAATAAATAATTACTGGTTTGAACTTAGTTTAAAGATGAAAGCATACAACGTCTGTCCCGGGCTGCAATAATGACCTCTTTTAACATTAAAAGCCCGTCATCATCCGGATAATGGTTGATGGCCCTTTCAAGTATCTCCAGGGACCTTCCGGGCATTGATGATCTTAGACAGGCATCTGCAAAGTTGATCAGGAGGACCTTTGAGAAAGGACATATTTCCAGCGCATCTTCAAAGATGGCAATTCCTTCTTCTTTATATCCCATAAGACAGTAGGCAAGCCCTTTCATGGATAGGGCAGTCTCATTTACCGGGTCTTCTTCCAGTATCAGGTCCAGAAAGAACAGCGCTTTTTCGTATGACCCGTCAGCTATGAGGATATCTGACCTGCGCAGCAGAAGCTCTTTGTCAGTGTAAGGACTGGCCATAGCTAAAAATATAACGTCATTGCTATTTAAGCATTATAGTCGGAAACAGCCTGAATCAATGACCTTGATAACCTTGTTTATGACCCGGATTTTGCATGGTACGGTAAATCAGGCGTATACAGGCAAACAATGTAAGCAAAAAAGAATGAATATGGATATGACAGATCTCTCATGAACACATTACAATATTGCCAAAAACCTTAATATCCTTTTTATTCGCACTTGAGCACATGTTAAGCATAATAAGACCCTTTTCCATTATCTTTGAAGCTGCAAGCACATGTAAAAGGTCTGCATCACCTTTCTCATAACGGTCACCCATCTCTTTCATTCCCTCAATGAATCCAAGCTCTACAAGATCAACAGGGTCAATGCCGGCATCTAACGCTTCCCTTACTGCGGACTCAGCTTCCCTGCTGTCAAAATTCAGAATAGATTCCCGTGCTTTTGCTATTATTTTTTTGAATGACGATCTGTAAGGTTCCATATGATTCATAAATAATTCATCCTTTATTTTATGGAATATCCCTCATCCATCAGGATGATCCCGTAGCTACCCGTATTCCGGAGTTTAAACAACTTAAGTTTAGTTATAACAATTTTTCTTGACTATGATATAATGGTATATAAATAACACGCCTGTCATATAATTTCTTTTAATACTGCTGCTCTGCTGTTATTCTATCATTATATTTATCAGGAGGGAAGAGGTATGAATCCTTAATGTCAGACAGGGAGATAATATCCACATTCAAATACGTTTCACGCATGAAAACAGAGTTCATGCTATCAGAGCTCAGGGACTACCTTAAGGAAGAGGCTTCGGTGAGGCAGATATACAAAACCCTCAGGCCACTTTTCTTTGACCTGGGCACAGATGCTGTTGCACAGGGAGATGATTTCAGGATAATACGTGCAGCACCATCACTGAAATTTGAGCTGTTTGATGAGGAAAAACAAAAGAATAAACTCTTTTTCAATTCAGCCGGTGTTTCCAGGAAAATGGAACGCCTTATCGAGCAGTACATAGAGAAAAAGACTGCAAAAAACTGGGATGATCCGTTTGTTCTGGAAAAGGTCCGCAAAGCAATACAATCCCAGAAGGCCAGTTACTGGAAAGAAGGTAATTCCAAGGCCATCAGTTATGAAAAAGGATATAGCATCCTTGGCTACCTGGCATACCAGTTCCCTGTGTATTTTGTGCAGTTCCAGTACCTGCTTTATGAGCTGGCAAAGGACGGGCTGCTGAAGACCCGTATGAAGATACTGGATGTTGGAAGCGGACCGGGAACGATACCTCTTGCTGTCATAGACCTGTATAAACGTCTTGACGGCCGCATTGCGGATATCCATGCCATTGAGCTCTTTGATGAGAACATAGAAGCATACAACTTTCTCGTGCCGCAGTATGCTGCTATGAAGTCAAACGTCATTATAGAGGAACCCATAAAGGTAGATATTAAAGAACTGAAGATCGAAGAACTGCCGGATAACTTTGACCTTATGGTCTTTTCAAATGTGCTCAATGAGCTAAAAGGTATGGATCTGGAGCAAAAAGCTACTATTATCAAAGAGATGTCTGCAAAACTAGCAGATGATGGCAACATCATAATCATAGAACCGGCTGATAAGAATAATTCAATAGAGATGCGCCGGCTTAGTATAATGCTTAAGAGAATGGGAGTGAGGATCTACAGCCCCTGTTCGTTTATATGGTCCGCTGAATGTAGCCTTGAGAAATGCTGGAGCTTTGAGCAGAAAAAAGACATCAAACCAACAAGACTTATGGAAAAACTGGCCGATTGTGATGAACCATATCGTTATATGAACACTGATATAAAATATTCATATGTCATACTTAGAAAAGATACTCTCTCAAAGCAGTGTTTCACAATTTCCGGAAAGGCAAAGTTCGCACGCATGTCAAAGATGGATGTGCACAATAAGAAACGCATAAATGTGGTCTGCTCTCTGATGTCCGGTGACCTGGGTGATGAGAAGTACAGGCTCTACAGGATATGTGACGGTACATCCACAAAAGCAGTCTATGCCGTACTGCCTTCCCATAATCTGAATGATGAGAACGAGGCCATCACCAAGGCTGCTTATGGCAGTATAATTAAGATATACAATGTACTTGTCAAATATAATGAAGCAAACGATTCGTACAACCTGCTGATAGGAAAAGGAACAACTATCGAACCCCTCACCAGAGATACGGACAGGGATGCGGATGATGAGCTGACCGACGTGTCCAGTTAAAAGTTTTGATCCATATGTATACTAATGAACCTGCTAGATCTTTAAAAAATCACCTTTTAAAAGAACTATCTTTAAAATATACTTCTCCAGAGATACTGGCGCCTGCAGGTGACCCCGATGCCTTGCGTGCTGCCATTAAAGGAGGGGCAGATGCCGTGTACCTGGGTGTAGGTGAATTTAACGCCCGGCAGGGCGCAAAGAATTTCACCACAGATGTGCTGCGGGAAAACATAGACCTTGCACATTCCTATGGTGTAAAGGTCTTTCTGGCAATGAACATCCCTCTTAAACAGAACGAGATGCAAAAGGCCATAGATATAGTACATAAGGCTTATTCATATCATATAGATGCCATCATACTGGAAGACCTCGGTTTATTCTTTTTGTTAAGGGAACATTTCCCCGACCTGCCGCTGCACGCAAGCACCCAGATGACCATACACAACCTCCGGGGCGTTGAATTCATGGCTGATGCAGGTGCCTCAAGGGTGATACTCTCAAGGGAGCTTACAACCGAACAGGTCAAAAACATTACAGAAAGAACATCCATTGAAACTGAGATCTTTGTCCATGGTGCACTTTGTTACTCTTTTTCAGGCAGATGCCTGTTCAGCACCGCAATAACTGACCGCAGTGCAAACCGGGGCGCATGCTTCCAGCCATGCAGAAGACCGTACAGACTCTCTGTCAACGGCCAGTTCATTGACAACAGGCTGGTGGGCGATTACCCCATCAGTTGTGCTGAGCTTTGCACTTTACCAAAACTTGAGGATATAATAGATACCGGAGTCAAAAGCCTTAAGATCGAAGGTCGGATGAAAAAAGCTGAGTATGTGACCTCCAGTTCCCGGTCATATAAGAGTGTTGTGGAAAAGGTTTGCAATAGCGGCAGTAACTTCCAGGATAAAGAGCTTGAGGAAATGGAGACAGAACTTGCAAAGCTGTTCTACAGGGGCTTTACCAGGGGTTTTGTCCTGGGTGAGACCGACGTCACCCAGCGCAAGTACAGTGCCAATTACGGTGCCTTTCTCGGAAAAGTGGATAACATACGTAAATCAGAGGATGAGGGCAGATTGACCCTGGTCCCATTACAGGACATAAAGGTCAATGATGGTATCAGCATAAATACCCGCATCAGGATCATCGGCTGCAGGGTGGACGGCATTCTTGTGAACGCAGAGCCGGTGGAAATTGCCAAAAAAGGAGAGAATGCTACTCTGGTCATAAGCCCAAAAACCAGCAGATCTGTCAGAAAAGGTGATGATGTATATGTATCCACTGATCCTCAATTGCTTGAACGCCTGCAGAACACCGAACTTAAGACCACGCCCCTTACAATAAAGATACATGCACGCAAAGGGGAAAAAATGAGCATCCTTGTTAAAAGCAGGAACCTGGAATCACTGGTAACAAGTGAATATATCGTGCAGCAGGCCAAAAGTTCACCAACTTCCAGGGAGCAGATAGAGGCTACCCTGGCAAAACTTGGTGATACCACCTTCCATGCAGAGGAGATCATCATGGATGTGGATGATAACATTTTCATACCTCTGGGTGCACTCTCCGGTGCTCGCCGGGAAGCCGTAGATAAACTGTTCATGTCAAGGTTTCCCATGCATGCAAGGAACCGCCCATGTCCCACGGTATCCACTGGATTTAAAAGGAAAGCAGTATCAGATGAGGAGAAGAATATACCCCTTTTAAGTGTAGAGGTCTCTGATGCCGATCATATCTTTGTGGCATCAAAAGCAGGTGCTGATATTGTCTATGCACCTATAGGTCTTTATGATGAACTTGTGAACCAGGACAACATACTCAGAACCACAGGCCTGAAGGAAAAGAACGTGGAACTTGTCCTGATGACACCCCAAATAAGTTTTGAAGAGGAAATGCCTGCACTTAAAGAACAGATGAGACTGGTCACTGACGCAGGCTTCAGGCTTGCATGTTCCAATTACGGCACCATAAGGCTTGCAAATGAACTGGGCATACCTTTTGTCGCTCAGAAAGAATTCAACATCTTCAATGCATGGACAGCAAACGCATTTAAGTCATCCGGAGCTTATTGTGTGACACTGTCAGGTGAACTTAACCTGGAGGAATTAAAGGAGGTATGTACTAACACTGACCCTGATGTCCTGACCGAGATCATGGCCTTTGGACGGGAACTATTGCTTGTGACAAAGAACGACCTTTTAAAGCCCCTGATTGACCAGGGGGTGATCCCGGATGGCAGCGAAGTGCTGCTTGTGGACAACACCAAGGGTTCGTTCCCTGTCAGAAGAGAGCATGAACGTACACTTATCTACAATTCGACTGTCCTGAACACGATAGAGGAAATTGATACGCTTTGCAGATTGGGAGCTGATGTGCTAAGACTTGATCTTTCCCTTTATGGCAGGGCAGATGTAAAGGATATCACAAGAAATTTCAGGCGAGGACTTGACGGAAAGCAGATAAAATTAAAATCATCAGGAACTGAGGAATATAGTCATGGACACTATTTCAGAGGTGTCCTGTGAAAAAAGACAGATAAGAACGTAAAGTCTAATATCAGGTGATAAAATGGCAAGAGAACTTTCACCCAAAGACATAGCAGTATTGAAAAAGGTTGCTCCTGAGTGTGCGGGACTTGAATGTGCAGGCTCAAAAGCACCTTACAGATCCATCCTCCCGCCACTGTCAAACCATTATGCAAAAAATGAAGAGGATTTCAGGCAACGTATCTCAGCCTTGGATGATGGGGATCTGGAATACCTCCTGTCCCTTATAAGAACAGGTGAAGAGAGCCTGGGTTGTGTGCAACCGCACTACATGACAGTTTTCCTTGAGCTTATAGCAGAGAGGCTGGGAGACGAAACTGCCGAAGAGATCATGGTAATTTATACGAAATTGAATGAGTGCTGATAAGAAAACTCCAATACCCTTGAAATAACGAATCAGGTAAAATACCGGGGCATATTAACTTCACAGAAAAATAAAAATCATGCAGGCAAAGCACCTGCATTTTCCAGCTGGCTCATCTGTTGTTTCTGTTCCTCGGTAAAGATCCTGTCAATATCCAGGAGGAACAGAATCCTGCCGTCAAGCTTACCAACCCTTTTATGCATTTCTCACTGACACTGGACACAGTTATGCCAGGTTCTGGCTCTATATCATCATCAGACATCCTTAGGACCTCTGTAACAGAATCAACCACCATACCTGCAGTGAGGTAACCTATTTTTGTTACGACTATACGGGAATCCGCATCTTTTACCTCACTAATAGGTCCGGGAAGCTCGCAAGATTGATAACAGTGGTCACTTTATATAGTGGTCTTTACTTTTTTAGATATCAGTGTCCAGCAGTCTGTAATAGAGCTCAGACATTCCCCTCAGGGTCATATGTCCTTTTCTTGTTATCATGTAATCCCCACGCTCGTTTCTCTGGTATATCATGCCTGTATCAAGCAGCTTCTGGATGTGGAAAAGAAGGTTTCCTCCACGTAAACCGGTGATTCTGGAGAGTTGTGAAAAGCTCTTTGTATCTGATTTCACGGATCTGAGAATCACAAGACGTTGTTTATTGGCAAGCGGTTCGCAGATTTGAGTCACAACATCATCGGGAGTATCTTCTGCATTAATTATGTTATGCGCTCCCTGGACACTGCGGGATTTGTTGAATGAGCTTATGAGTTCCATTTGTTTTTCAAATATCCTGGATGCACTCTCTACACATTCATCGCAATTATCTGAGATTGCCAGACTTTTGAGTTCATCGAACCTTTGCCTGAAATGCTTTAAATGCTCTCCTGTTACATTGTCTTCCAAAAGAAGCAGGGCCATCTCATGGAGGAGGCTGGAAAATGCAGGCTTACAGAATTCTTTGTTGTCACAATCCACACAAAAACCTTTTTCCACAGTATCCTTTGTATCCTTCAGCATATAATTTATGACCGGACGGGAAAGATCACCTTTCATTTCCTGAAGCAGGGTGTTCATGTGGCGGTTATCTGAATGTTCAAGCACACGGTTCACATCTCTTTTCAGTGCGATGATCTCAGAGCGCAGGTTCTCAAACTCCTGCAGGTAGATGCCATTTTTTTCATTGCTTGTTATTTCATCGTTCAAAACCAAAGACTTCCTTTTTTAGATCCGGGCTAAAACGGAGTATAGCTCAGTACATAATAATAGTATGTAACTATATTAAGATACACCTGCATATATAATATCTGCGCTATCCCGGGGTTAACCCGAAACATCTAACACAAGCAAACATGATAAATAGATAAAAGTTATACGAGTTAGGGAAGCTGCACAGCCGGCATTTATGAGGAAAAAAGGAAGGAAAAACTTGATTTGTTCGATATTGGATAATGATCTTTATAAGTTGACAATGCAGATGGCGGTACTTGAGTTGTTTCCAGGGACAACAGCTGAATATCGCTTTACTAACCGGGGAAAGCAGCGTTTTACACAGGAATTCGTCAAAGAGCTAAGACGAATTATCGATGAGGACATAACACGTCTCTCACTCACTGATGATGAGTACAGCTGGCTGAGAAAGAAGTGTGCGTATTTTAAACCCAGCTATGTGGAGTATCTTAAAAACTATCGCTTTGACCCAAGTGAGGTCGATGTACAGCTGACAGAGGATTTAAACCTGGATATAAATATAAAAGGTCCGTGGCATAGCAGTATCCTCTGGGAGGTCGTTCTCATGGCCACCATTTCAGAACTCTATTTCAGGATCATCGAGCCCCGTTGGCTTGAAGAGGGACATGACAGTGGACCCGATCATAAGAGACTTCTGAATAATTATGAGAAATTGATGGTCAGTATTGCTAAAGAGCTTGAGGAAAATGATTGCAGATTCTCTGAATTCGGAACGCGTAGACGGCGGAGTTTTGAACTGCAGGATCTGGCTGTCAGGACTCTCCATAAATGCAGGACCTTCTCAGGTACAAGTAATGTATACCTGGCCAAAAGGTATGGTGTCAGACCAAGTGGCACCATTGGACATGAGTGGATAATGGGCAATTCAGCACTTGTAGGACTGCGTAATGCTAATCTCTTTGCACTGGAGAGCTGGGTACGTGTGTACAAAGGTAATCTTGGGATTGCCCTGTCAGACACCTTTGGTTCGGAACCTTTTTTCAGGAACTTCAACCTTAAACTCTCAAAATTATATGACGGTGTTCGTCATGACAGTGGTGATCCTATCAAATTTGCTGACATGGTAATACAGCACTATGAGAAAATGGGTATTGATCCCCTGACCAAGACCATTATTTTCAGCGATTCCCTTTCTGCATCAAATGCCATTAGGATACGCAAGCAATGCAAGGGAAGGATTAACTGCATATTTGGAATTGGAACAAGTCTTAGCAATAATCACGAGTTCTTCAGGATGAGCCCTCCACTTAACATGGTTATTAAACTGCATAGCGTTGATGGTATACCCGTTGTAAAACTAAGTGACGATGAGGGAAAGGAAACGGGAGACCGGAATGCTATCAGAGTGGCAAATTATATATTCTCAAGAAAAGGACTGGATGAATGAACATATCAGGCCTGTCACAGTAAGATAACTAAAAAAGATTTGAAAGGGGAATTACCCCTTTCTATGACAATAACCCCATCAACAAACATGTCCCAACCCCTGCTCATACTCCACTTCATTAAGGAGTGGAATGCGGATATTTAGATAATGCTTTTGTTCTAAAGACATTGTCTGAGGGAATGATTCGATGAAACAGAGATATCCGCATTTCACACCATTTTCGTTTTGTCGTTTTTCCACATGTTTGTTGATTACATGAAATAGTATTTATCACTACTATTTAAATATATCCACATTCAGATATATCATCATAATGAGGCGGACAGATAAAAATCATATTGCTGCTGCATGTCATCAATTGAGAAACTATTATATCCCGACTAAAAATATCCTGACGGAACAGATGTTATTTTTAGAAAGTAATGAGGACAAATGCAGGCCTAAAAACATCGTCAATAATATTATATAACTAAATTTTATATAGTTAAATTTATATAAGTAGATGTAATTTGTCAAAAAGCAGAATTTCTGCAGAGTCTATTTGGTACAAAGCACCTTTGACTGTAAAAAGGAATTATCATGGGCATAATCCTTTTATAGGAATATGACCATGAAAGAGTGCTTTAAAATAAAACTGTTTTGCTAAACGTATAGGCATTAGATGGCATTTACTTAAACCGTAGACTTCTATTTTGCATTATGTTTTCAGCGCACTCAGGAATTTTAAGCTAAATAAAAAAGGAAGTGAATCAATATGTTCAACAGAAATGAACCAACCGCACCAGTAGATGCCGGAAAGACATACGAAGTAACCATCGAGGATATTGCAAAGGAAGGAGACGGAATTGCAAGAGTAAGCGGTTTTGTGATCTTTGTACCAGGTACATCCGTCGGTGATGAAGTGACCGTTAAAATTACCAAAGTACTGAGAAAGTTCGCATTCGGCGAAGTTGAAGAGTAAACATAACAGTTATCAATCGTTAATGGAAGTATCATAGCATGATACTTCAATATATTTTATGAAGTAGTATATTCTGGGAATATAAAAGCTCAGTTTCTAAGCTTTTTTAAGATATCATTTAGTTTACTTTCTTTTCAGTAGATCTTCTTTTCAATAGCATTGATTTTAACTTGCGTTTTCCAGCGCCGTTGGTTTTCAGATTGACAAACGATTGACAATTTACCCATAAACACAATTCAGCTATAACCAATTATTAGCTATCAAGCAGTTATTAATATCAGATATTAATATCAGATATTGATATCAGATGTAAAATAGACTGGGAAAGATGAATTACACAATTCATCTCATCTTATTCATTAAAGGATCATTTATCCAAGGAAACCCTTTCTCTCCAGCCAGTTGACCTGTGGACGGGTATACTTCCATACAACATCAGCCTTTTCATCCTGGATCTCCCAGGGTGTAGCAATAACGATGTCGCCTTCACGAACCCACATTCTCTTCTTCTTTGAACCAGGGATCCTGCCCATACGGACAATCCCATCCATGCACTGTAACCTCACCCTGTTTGCACCAAGCATGCTTGATACTGTTGCAAGAACCTCATTATTGTCTTTGCGTGGAGTCCTGACCCTGACAACTTCCTGTCCGTCGGAACTACCCCCACGTGCGTTACTTTTTCTTTTGTTACTTCTGTAATTAGCCAGATTAATACCTCAGTGTGTAAAATGTTTTATTCATGTTTTATTCAAAAACGATGACATTAATGAAAATGCTGCTTTAGACTGTTAAGCCATAAGAACAGCCGATTCAAATAAAACAATATGTTTCCATGCCCATTACTGAAAAATATGGTATTTTAACAGTCTCTTATCGGACAATTTGTTATTCTCTAATAGAGAAGCTCATACTATATAAGATGAACCGTGGTTTTAAAAAAATGTCGGGTGTTTATTTCCGACAAAAACCTATTATCCGATAAATTTGATCGATAACAGATTACCTGTTATCTGAAAGCATCATCTTAACAAGGCCCGCAGCAACATCCATTGAAGTGCAATCCTCATCCACCATTTTCTCAACCCAATGCACATATTTGCCAAGATGGCCTTCAGCAATGGTTTCCTTCAACTTTTTTTCAAGCATATTGGCCTTGAAATCCTCGGCATCACTTCTGCTTGGAATTTTCTGACATTTGATCTTTGTACGGGTGTACTTCTGGATGCTTTTTATTTTATAGATCTCTTTAGCCGTAACGAACGTGAATGCCACACCCTGCCTTCCTGCACGGCCGGTCCTGCCTATCCTGTGTACATATGATTCCTCATCCTGTGGCATATCATAATTGAACACGACCTCTATGTTCTCAACATCAATACCACGAGCAGCTACATCAGTAGCAACAAGGGTCTCTATCTCCCCGTTCCTGAAGCTTGCCATTACCTTTTCTCTCTGGTTCTGTTTCATATCACCATGAAGACCATCTGCAAGAAAACCACGGGTCTTAAGGGTGGTGACAAGTTCATCTACCATCTTTTTGGTATTACAGAACACAAGGGAGGATTTCACATCATAGATATCGATCATCCTGCAGAGAACATCGGGTTTCATGTGATGTTTCAGTTCAAAATAGGACTGTTCCATGTTCGGGACAGTGACAACCTTATGAATTGTCTTGACCAGTATTGGATCTTTTTGATAGTTCTTTGTCAGCTTCATTATTGGCGCTGGCATTGTAGCTGAGAAGAGGATTGTCTGCCTATCATGGGATATACCGCTGAGGATACTTTCTATATCTTCCCTGAATCCCATGTCAAGCATTTCATCAGCCTCGTCAAGTACAACCATTTCCACAGTGCCAAGGTCCAGGGTCCTGCGTTCGATGTGGTCCATTACCCTGCCAGGGGTTCCTATGACGATCTGGGCACCTCTTCTGAGACCTTTTATCTGTCTCTCGATGCTTTGACCACCATATACCGGAAGGATCTTGGTACTGGTATATTTTGCAAGTTTTCCAAGTTCATCTGCAACCTGGTTTGCCAGCTCTCTTGTGGGACAGAGAACAAGTACCTGGGTCTTTTTACTATTAGGGTTTACCATCTCCAGGGCAGGTATCCCAAAAGCTGCGGTCTTGCCTGTACCAGTCTGTGCCTGACCGATGACATCCCGGCCCTCAAGAATATGAGGGATGGACTGTACCTGTATGGGAGTAGGTTCTTCAAAACCTAGTTCCTGGATAGCTTTTTCGATATTCCCGGATAAATTAAGATCTTTGAATGTTGATGATTCCATGTTAAATTTCCTGTGATTATGTGGCCATCAATGCAAAACATAGATGAAGTCACATCATCCTAATCTGTTTTCAATTTGGCCCTAGAATTGATGTTCCAAATTGTTTTGTAAAGCAAAACAAAAAAGAGCAGTGCTTTCTTAACATCATCAAGGGAATTAAGCTTATCGGTATATGATAAAAAGAATGGTAATTCCGGCTCTGTAGAAAACCCACTTCATATATTATTTTGACCAAATAAATTAAAAAGGATAAATCCCCTGAGTATTACTT
>JARVGJ010000027.1 GCA_029762595.1 Methanolobus sp.
ATGTAAGGGCAAAAAGGTATTGGAATCAACTAAAAGAGATCAAATTAAAGATATTAGTGCATAACCTTGACAGGTATGTCAAGGTTATACTTGTTGTCAAAATGAGGATTTCTACAGAGCCAAATAATGCTACATATAAATGATTAACACCTAAGACCATCATAAGGAAATCAAATACAAACCAAGAAAACATCTAAGATAAGTAGAGCATTATTTTAGAAAAGCAAAGGATACGCATGAATATAAAAGGCATCATCTTTGACATGGATAACACACTCTTTGACTTTGTTGAAGCAAAAATGATCGCATGTACTGAAATAGTTGGATTCTTAGGTACCGGGGACCCGGGAGAGCTATTTGGATATTTCCGCAGGAAAAAGCATGGCTTTGAGAACCCGGAGAACATAAGAGACTATATGGTAGATAATAACATACATCCCCTTGAAAAATATAAGCAATGTATCCACATATATGAGAGTGAGAAACTAAAACACATAGTACTCTATCCTGAGGTAAAGGAGACCCTTGAAATATTAAAAGAGATGGGTCTTCTTCTTGGAATCGTCACAGATGCCAGCAGCCACAATGCCAGAGCAAGACTTAAAAAGCTTGGTATTGACAAGCATATGCATTCCCTCACAGCACATGACATGACAGGTACGAAGAAACCATCTCCTGAGCCATTCATATATGCACTTGAAACCATGGGATTATCACCCCGGGAAGCAATTTTTGTAGGAGACAGCCTCAGGCGCGACATTGCACCTTCAAAAAGACTGGGTATGCTTACAGCCTATGCCTCATACGGAGACCGCAACAGTGCAGCAGACATGACCACAGGAATAGAAAGACCGGACCACACTATCAATACCTTTGCTGAGATATTGGAGCTGGTTCTGGAATTGAGTGAAGATGAAAGAATATGACGTTGTTGTCGTTGGAGCCGGACCCGTTGGTTCGGTTGCAGCAAAATATGCTGCTATGCACGGGGCCAGGACGCTGATAGTAGAGGAACACTCATCCATTGGAAGCCCTGTGGGTTGTACCGGACTGCTCAGCACCCGGGCTGTCAGGGAGTGTGATATTAAGCCCTCTGAGGATTTCGTACTGAATTCTGTAAGAGGAGCTCTTGTGCATCCCATGAGTGGAGAGAGTCTTGCAATTGACGGAAAAAAGACAAAGGCATATGTTGTTTCCAGGAAGATCTTTGACCGCCGGCTTGCTACCATGGCTGCTGAAAATGGTGCAGAGCTCTGGCTGAACTCAAGGGTCAATGGTATCAAAGGAGCCGGAGGGAAAAAACAGATATCCATTCTCAGGAAAGGAGAAACTGAAAGAGTGGAAGCGAAAGTTGTCATCGCAGCAGATGGGGTTCGCAGCATGGTGGCAAAGATGGCCGGTCTTGGAAAAGTCAGTAAGATACTGCCAGGGATACAGGCAGAAGTACCTTACCTGTCGGATGACACGGATTTTGTGGAACTTTTCGTTGGTTCACAGGCACCTGGATTCTTTGCATGGGCAGTTCCGGTGAATGAGAGTATATCCCGTGTAGGAATGGCAATTGATCCTGTAACTGTTAATAAAAGAGAGATGAATGCACATCAATTGCTTGAAAAACTGCTCAGCGGGAATTCGCATATAGCTTCAAGGTATGGCGGAGGAAAACTTGACCTTGTGATGGGAGGTATCCCCCTGGGACCCCTGCAAAGGACATACTCTGACGGGATACTTATTGCAGGAGATGCCGCAGGACAGGTAAAACCCACTTCAGGAGGGGGCATCTACACAGGAGCCCTGTGTGCAAAGATAGCCGGTGAAGTGGCCGCTAAAGCCGTTACTGAAGAAGATTATTCCTCAGACTTCCTGGCAGAATATGACAGGAGATGGCGGGCAAAGATTGGAAAGGAGCTTGCCATGGGAATGAAGATACACCAGTTCATCGGAGGACTTAAGGACAGCGAGCTTGACGAGCTCATTGCTTCAATGAACAATCCTGCAATACTTGATACAATAACACGCTATGGGGATATGGACCATCCTTCGCTACTAATAAAAAAGATGTTGCATCCTTCAAGGTCAATACATATGTTAAAGGTCTTCCGTGCGTTTGCAAAAGCGGTCCTTTGAAATGGAAATGTGCATTTGTATTTTTAACAGATACTTCAGGATAAATACTGTAAATACTGTTAATAGATACTTACGCCCTTAACTGAATCCAGTTTGAGCAGTTCTTCCACAATGCTGCCCGGAACCTTGGCATCTGTTATTATGGTTAGTTTTGCCTCGCTTACAAAGAATGGATCATCAGATACCGCCTGCCTGATGCTTATATCGTGACGCGCTATAACCGTGGATACATCAGAGATAATGCCTTTATGTGAAGCATC
Organism: Methanolobus sp.; assembly: GCA_029762595.1. GTDB lineage: Archaea > Halobacteriota > Methanosarcinia > Methanosarcinales > Methanosarcinaceae > Methanolobus. Next base: position 2,388 of record JARVGJ010000027.1, read on the forward strand.
GTCTGGAGTGATTATAATGACTCCCTGTCCCATAAGAGGTGCCACATCACGAAGAAAAGGTATTGACCTCACATTCTGGAAGATCTTCTTTAGCAGTTCATCAGAAAGAATTACCTCGGTGGTGGAATCCACTACACGCCTGTCAACACCTGCCTCCCTTGCAAGCTGCGTATGGGCTATCTCTATGGAACCGGATATGACCTTACCTTCGTTATTAACCTGAAAACCACGCTCAAACAATAGCTTCAATACCTTTTGCTGGGCAGGATATTTTTCAAACTTCCTGAGTAATATGCTCCACATATGCATCATGTAATCATTTAAATTATAAAGATTTAAGGTTAGGCCCTCATGACACAAAATAACAAATTCAAAACAAATTTATAATGTAGTTGATCATGAAACGACATTTTAAGTATGAGTTCGACCATAATAAAAGCAGTTCATCTTTCGATAAAGATAATCACCCGGAGTAAAAGCACTTTACCATATGGTATTTGGATTTGACGTTTACTCGTTTCTGCAGTAGGATAATAAGCTCCGGGCTTTTGCAAATTAACACCAAAGGAGGTTTGTAATGAAAATATACAAGGACTATGAAGACCTTCCAAAGATAAAATTGCCCCTTGGACAGGAGATATCTATCAGCGACAGCACGATAAGAGACGGGGCACAGATGCCTGGTATTGTAATGAAAAGCCAGCAGAAGCTCCAGATATACAATTACCTTCATAAGATAGGAATAGAAAAACTCGAGTCTTTCGTCTACAACGATCGTGACCGAAAGGCCATCAGGCTCATGATGGACCATGGGTATGAATTCCCGGAAATTACCGGATGGGCACGTGCAAACCCTGCTGATATCGACATGGTCCTCAATATTGACGGCATCGAAGAAACAGGCATCCTTATGTCAGTCTCTGACCCTCACATCTTTGATAAGATGGGGCTGGCAAACCGAGAGGCAGCTGAGGAGAAATATCTCAACACACTCCAGTATGCAGTGGATCATGGACTGCGTACCCGTGCACATATAGAGGATATGACACGTGCAGACAATTATAATTTCACATTCCCTCTTATTGAAAAGATAATTGATATAGACCCGGATTGTACCATACGCATATGTGACACCATCGGATTTGGCATTCCTTTTGTGGGTGTTGATGAACCTTTTGGGATACCGACAATTATCAAACACCTGAAAGAGGAGCTTAATGTCAAAAACATCGAAACGCACTGCCATGATGATTTCGGTCTGGCTGTTGCCAACTCCATTGCAGGTTACTGGCACGGTGCCAACTGGTCCAACGTCACTTTCCTGGGAATAGGAGAGCGGGCAGGTAATGCCGAGATGGAAAAACTCCTGCTTTTCCTTGCAAGACGTATCGAGGGCTTTGAAAAGTACAACCTTGAATCCCTGGTAGAGTTTGCAAAGTTCATGGAAAGGGAGATTGGCATTCGCATACCAAGGAACAAGTCAGTTGTTGGCAACAATGTATTTGCCCACGAATCAGGAATACACTCTGCAGGAGTCATCAAGAACCCCTTCACTTACGAACCATATCCACCTGAGATCGTCGGTGGGAAAAGGATATTCTTAATAGGCGACTCCTCGGGCATAGAGGTGCTCAGGTATAAGGTCCAGGAAACACTGAATGATCTGATGGATGTCCAGATAGAGATAGGCAAGGACGACAAGCGCCTTCGCGCCATCCAGGCAGATATCCAGAAGCTCTACAATGATGAGAAAAGGGTTTCCTGTATATCCGATGAAGAGATCCTGGCCTACGTGAAGAAATACTTCATGTTCAACCCCATGGTCAGCAAGGATATGCACCGCAAGGATGATGAAGAGAACAGTGATTCTGAAAATGATGCGGGAGACAACCTGGGAAACACCAAGGCCCGTATGCATGATCTTGTAGACTGATATGTAACATAGTTAACATATTTACCCGAGCTGCTGTCGTTTGATGGCAGCTAAGGTCTTTATTGTAAAGGATAACACTTTTTGTGGTTTTTGCTGTCTGCTGAACTTGCCACAATTAGTAAAAAAGCAGAAAATTGCGGATAAAAAGATCAAGAGATGAAATCACTTCATCTCAGCTTCAACATACTTTGCAATAGCATCGGACATTTCGCTAATCTTTGCGTTGCCGCCGAGGTCGTATGTTACATACTTGCATTCTGCGATGACCTTCTCGGTTGCTGCAAAGATTGCCTTTGACGGAATCCACAACATGAAAACTGACGATCCCATGATAGAAGACGCACCTGTCTTCCCAACCCAAGCAGAAGCGGAAGCTTTAGCTACCTGATCACATTGCTTATTTAGATACTAAAATCCCCGGACAAAACCGGGGCTTTCCTTTTGTTTCCACAATCAAATTAAATAGAATCGATAATCCCATTCAAAGTCGCACTAGGCCTCATGGCCTGGGATTTCAAATTCTCATCCGGAGCGTAGTATCCTTTGATATCCATAGCTTTGCCCTGAGCTTCTAATAACTCATTGGCAATCTTCTCTTCATTTTCCATCAGAGCTTTAGCTACAGGTTCAAAAATCGATTTTAATTCGCTATCTTTCTCCTGATCAGCCAGAGCCTGGGCCCAATACATTGCCAGATAAAAATGAGACCCTCTGGTATCAATCTCATTCACTTTCCGGGAAGGTGATTTTCTGTTTTCCAGAACCAGCTCTGTCGCTTTATCCAATTTTTCTGCTAAAACCAGAGCTTTAGGATTATCAAAACTGTTGCCCAGATGCTCCAGAGAAAAAGCTAAGGCCATGAATTCTCCCAGGGAGTCCCAACGCAGGTGACCTTCCGATTCAAATTGCTGTACGTGTTTGGGTGCCGAACCGCCGGCACCTGTCTCGAAAAGTCCACCGCCATTCATTAGGGGAACGATTGATAGCATTTTCGCACTGGTTCCCACTTCCAAAATGGGAAAGAGATCTGTCAGATAATCTCTCAAAGCATTTCCAGTCACGGAGATTGTATCTTTGTCCTCTTTAATTCTCTCCAATGAAAACCTGGTCGCTTCAACGGGAGCTTTAATCAATATATCCAGATCATCAGTATTATAACCTTTCAAGTATTTGTTCACTTTTTTAATGAGCTGTGAATCGTGAGCTCTTTTCTCATCGAGCCAGAAGACTGCAGGATCGCCTGTCGCTTTGGCTCGTTTAACAGCCAGCTTGATCCAATCCTGAATGGGGGCATCTTTCACCTGACACATGCGGAAGATATCTCCTTCCTCTACCGGATGTTCAAGGAGTACATTATTGTTGTCATCGATAACTTGAACTTTTCCTGTACCAGTCATCTCAAAGGTCTTGTCATGTGAGCCATATTCTTCTGCTTTTTGCGCCATAAGCCCCACATTGGAAACGCTTCCCATTTTTGATGGATCAAAGGCACCGTGTTTTTGACAGAACTCAATCGTTTCCTGATACACTCCCGAATATGAGCGGTCTGGAATTATGGCTTTCATATCTTTCAGTTTCCCGTCTGGTCCCCACATGCAGCCTGATGAGCGGATTGCTGCAGGCATGGAAGCATCAATGATAACATCGCTGGGAACATGGAGATTGGTAATTCCCTTATCGGAGTTAACCATAGCCAATGCCGGTCTCTTGGCATACACAGCTTCTATATCTGCTTTGATCTCAGCCTGTTTGTCTTCAGGCAGATTCTGGATCTTTGTATAGAGATCTCCCAGTCCGTGGTTGGGATCTACACCCAATTCTGAAAGCAGATCACCATATTTATCATATATCTCTTTAAAAAAGACCTTAACCACATGACCGAAGATAATAGGGTCGGAAACTTTCATCATTGTCGCTTTCAAATGAACGGAGAATAAGACATCTTTAGCTTTGGCATCTTCTATCTGTTCAGCCAGAAATGCCTGAAGCGCTTTTTTGTTCATAACAGCTGCATCAATGATTTCTCCGGTCTGAAGAGGGGCTTTGTCTTTTAATAGTGTTTTATTACCAGCGTCATCTGTAAAGAAAATTCTGAAATTGGTAGCCTCTTCAATTTCAAGAGATTTCTCACTGCCGTAAAAATCTCCGCCGGTCATGCTGGCTACATGGGATTTAGAATCGGACTTCCATTCTCCCATGGAATGGGGATGTTTTTTCGCATAATTTTTTACAGCTTTAGGAACTCTGCGGTCAGAATTCCCTTCTCTCAATACAGGGTTAACAGCACTGCCCTTGACGATATCGAATTTCGCTTTGATAACCTTTTCTTCATCATTAGAAGGATCTTCGGGATAATCGGGCAGATCATACCCTTTAGCCTGGAGTTCTGCGATTGCCGCTTTAATCTGGGGAACTGAAGCGCTTATATTGGGTAGTTTGATAATGTTGGCTTGCGGAGTTAAGACCAACTCTCCCAATTCGGAAAGGGCATCGGAAATCTTCTGGTCCTTTGTCAGCCTTTCGGGAAACTGGGCAATGATTCTTCCCGCCAGGGATATATCCCTCGTTTCCATAGTGATTCCGGCGTTTTTCACATAAGCCTGTACAATAGGCAGGAGCGAACTGGTTGCCAAAGCCGGAGCTTCATCGGTTTTCGTATAAATGATTGTCGATTTCTGTGCCATGTTAATCCTTTTCTCTGTAAATTAATATTGCTCAAAATCAATACTTTTTTTAACAAATTGTAATTTGACAGGAATCGTAAATTATAATATGAATATGAAAATTCAAATTGCTTTATTGACGACGGCATCATATATATGTCATACCCAGAAAGGCATATTTAAATGACAAATAACATTAAATGCAAAAAAATAAACTAGAAATAAATGTCTTTTATCACAGTTTTTTCAGGTTTTTTGGGATCAAGAAGGATTAAAACTTCATCACCCATGTGATAATTATTCTCTTTTGAAAAATTGTGTGCTAAGACAGTCCCGGATAAATACTTCTGATTTTTGGGCTCTGTAGAAATCCTTCAAATTCCAGCTTTGAACTCGGCAATTTTCAATAACTGTATTATTTCTAATGTTTCAGGATGACATCAAAGGAATGTGCCGCCTGCTGTGGATGATTGCACTGGTCTTTGTTTCCAAATGATCTTTTGCAGAACTATCATAAACACAAGGGTACCGTAAACAATAGTTTTGCTAACCGGAATCATGAATAACTTCGACCATCCCGGAGGGTTCCGGCTAAGCCGGCATCTTCAAAGAGAATGGAATTAAATGCAAAGAATATCATGAAAAGCTGGCCAAACAGGGAAAGATAGTAGTATCTTACTTCCTTGTTAGCCGAAAATACTTCAGGATACACAAAGTATAAGTAACTTGCTAAGTATATATATATTTTCATTAAATAAATTTAATGATTTTGAACAATATCGTTTTAGCAGATAATAGCATACAAAATAATATGTCACAAAATTTCCCAATCACAGACGAGCACATGCATATAGACCCCAGGGCCAAGGGACTCAAAGCAGTAAAGGAATTCCAGGATGCAGGCGGCACACATATATTCCTTGTAATGAAACCAAGCTGGACCCTTGGCATCAAGGTCACAAGACCAGAGGACCACATCGCCGTCTTTGAGGAAACCGTGGACATATCAAGGCAGATAAATGAGACCGAAGTCACCTCATTCCCGGTGCTGGGAGTTCATCCTGCAGAGATCACTAAACTTACCGGATACATGGAACTTTCAAAAGCTGTTGAAACGATGAAAGGAGGCCTTGATATTGCTGCAGATTACGTGAATAGAGGCCTTGCCGTAGGACTCAAAAGCGGCAGACCCCACTACCCCGTAAGTCAGGAAATATGGGACGCTTCAAATGAGGTCATGGAATATGCCTTCACACTTGCCGCTGATCTTGACTGTGCCGTTCAGCTCCATACCGAAAGTGTGGGTGAGCCTCAACTGGTGGATATCACAGAACGTGCCGCAAAGACCGGCATCAAACTGCACAGAGTGGTCAAACACTACGCTCCACCACTGGTGGATGTCTGCGAGAGGCTTGGCATCTTCCCGGGTGTGCTGGCCGGCAAAGGGGCCATCGAGGAAGCACTGCAACAGGGCACCCGTTTTATGATGGAGACGGATTACATCGATGACCCGGAAAGGCCTGGAGCAGTACTTGGCCCAAAAACAATACCAAAAAGGACCCTGAAACTTTCAGAGCAGTTCGGTGAAGAACCGTTCTGGAAGATTCACAAGGAAAACCCGGAAAAGGTCTATGATGTGGATATAGAACTATGATACATTTTCATTTTCAGGAAAAGGACTTCATTAAAGACGATTTCATTAAAAACGATTTCTTTAGAACCTGTCCACAAGGACCATATAAATATCCATTACATTGGTACCAGTGGGACCTGTTAAAATAAGCCCACCGGTCTCCCTGAAGTAGGCATTGGAATTGTTATTGTAGAGTTCGTTTCTGGCATCCAGCTGCAGATCCTTACCATTTTGTAAAGTATCACCATCTGCAAAGGCACCGGCACTATCAGTGCTTCCGTCATTGCCGTCCGTACCTGCAGCAAGCAAAAGGACACCTTCAAGACCTGATACCTCTATACCAAAAGAAAGTGCCATCTCCTGGCATCTGCCACCAATACCTTTCCCTTTCATGTTCACTGTGGTCTCACCACCCGCAAGGATACAAACCGGCAATGGCATTGGCTTCTCCCTGGACCTCTCTTCCCGGGCAATCGCAGCAAATACCTTGGCAACCTCCCTTGCCTCGCCCACAATTGATGAGCTGAGGACCATAGTGTTGTATCCAAGTTCAGATGCCTTCTTTTCTGCTTCCTTAAGAGCCAGGGCATTATTACCTATCAGATAATGGGATGTACGTTCAAATATGGGTTCTCCGTGTTTAGGAGTCTCCTCTACAACCCCTTCAAGACCATCCTCAAGTAAACCTTCCACCGCAGGAGATATTTTTATCTCATATCTTTTCACAATATCATTGAACTCTCCAAAGGTGGAAGTATCAGCAACTGTCGGCCCTGATGCTATCACATCCAGAGGGTCTCCCACGACATCTGAAAGAATGAGACTCACTGATTCAGAAGGATAGGCCATTTTAGAAAGTCCCCCTCCTTTTATGGAACAAAGATGCTTTCTTACAGTGTTAAGTTCGTCAATTGTAGCACCTGCACGCATAAGCCCATCTGTCACTTTTATAATATCAGTGATAGAGATCCCCTTACGGGGAAGTGTGACCAGGGCTGAGCCACCTCCCGATATAAGGAAAAATATAAGATCTTTTTCACCGGTATTCTCCAGTAGATCGCGTACCATCCTCCCTGAATCAACACTATATTCATCAGGCATTGGATGTCCTGCTTCATAGACCTTCATCTTCCTGAGCTGTCCTTCAAAACCATGTTTTGTAATGGCGATGCCTTCCTTAAGATAATCACCTAGAATATCTTCAATTGCCATTGACATAGGTATAGCTGCCTTTCCAAAGGCAATGACATATATTTTCTCGTAGAGAGAAAGATCATAAAGACGATCATTGATGGAAATACATGTATCCTTCTTTTTGACTGCCCTGTGAACACATGCAGAAGGCTCTACCGCAGCAATGGCCCCTGAAAGGAGAGAAGAAGCATCTGTTCTTAATTTTTCATTCATATAATACCATCCACGTTTATTATTTTATGCACATTTAGCACCTTAAGCAAACGTACCACCTGTTCAATGACAACAATAACTTCCTACAAGCACCCCAGGAACATCAGTATTGTGATCAAAGGAAAACATGTAACCAGAAAACAGCAAATCAGGCTAGCTCATACATATTATCATCGATTGTTTGAGAAAACAGTTAGAGTACACACCAGCATAATATAGATACCCACTTGTAATAGTAAGCACGGACATATCTCCCACAAGATATAGACTAATTGCAGCCTATTTATTGCTTTTGCCTTAATGTCAGCATTGCTGCAGGCAATATCATTCGAATGAAAATGGCTCTCAGCCTCATTCCTCAGGTATTACAACCCATGCAATAATATATGCAAGAAGTCCGGTACCATAAATAAATATGGCACCCGCCCACAAAAGCCGTATTATGACAGGGTCTACATCAAGATACTTCCCAAGACCACCACAAACACCTGCTATCATCCTGTCACTCCTTGAACGCTTTAGCCTTTTATCCATGCTTTGCTATCCTCCGTTTATAATTATGATATTCTTTCAATTGTTGGATTTGTGTGATTACTGCAATAATCCCACACCATTAGATGACGTTGCACAATATCAAAGTTCACACACCTTACAGTTGGTCTCACCACATCCAGGGTTCTCGAACTGCCACTTAAGACCCCATTTCTTGATCTTCTGCAATATATCAAGGAATTCTTCCCCGCTTTCTGTAAGTGAGTATTCGCACTTGATGGGAAAGACCGAATCATCGATTCTTTTGTCTACAAGACCATGTTCCTCCAGTTCCTTGAGTCTTGTGGAAAGGGTCTTTGGGGTTACATCCTGCAGTTTGTTCTTGAGCTCATTGAAGCGTTTCTGTTTATTCTCACCCTTGTAAAGCTCATGCATGATACATAAGGACCATTTCTTGCCGACAATATCGACCGTTTTATAGATAGTGCAATCCTTCATAGTATCTTATAAGAAACCACCCAATATATAAGTGAATATCCATAATATACCTATAATCCAGAAGAGATTTTTGGAATAAGGAGTGACCAATATGGCAAAAGATCTACTTGAAAAGGGAGCAATTCTGCAGAGAGACCAGGAAACATACGCAATAGCACCACACCTGCCAGGTGGAATAGTATCTGCAGAGCAGCTTCGTAAAATTGCAGACGTCGCAGCCAAGTACAATGCTGCAACACTAAAGGTAACATCATCCCAGAGAGTTGCCATTGTAGGATTAAAAGAGGAAGACATCGATAATGCCTGGGAGGAACTCGGTATAAAACCAGGTGCTGCAATCGGGCTCTGTGTCAGAAGCATAAAGATATGCCCGGGTACTACATTCTGTAAACGCGGACAACAGGATGCTGTTGGTCTGGGACTCAAAATCGATGAGAAATACCACGGAATGGAACTTCCATGCAAATTCAAGATGGCTGTTTCCGGTTGTGCAAACTCATGCTCTGAACCTGCGATCAAGGACATAGGCATCATGGGTACACCAAAAGGATACACTGTCATGGTGGGAGGAAACGCCGCCATCAAGCCAAGACTCGCTGATGTCATTGCAGATGAAATGACAGAGGATGATGTACTTGCACTGGTTGACAAGATAATCAGCTTCACCAAAACCTACGGTTCAAAGAAGCGTCTTGGAAGAGTGATCGATGAGATCGGAATTGAAAAATTCAAGTCAGAAGTAGGGCTCTAAGCAGTTTTAAAATCAACCTTTTGCAGGGGATCTATCCCCTGTTATATCCAATCCTGATCTCTGAATGGAGATGTTATTTATCGATAAGCATATCGGAGATATTGAATCCACAACAAGGATCGCTGTAATAAGATGCGACATTGTGTCAGAAGCATGTCCTGGAGTAGGATGTTTCATGGCTTTCAACAAAAGGAGCATGCACTTCAGTGAGTATGGTCCAAACGCACAAATGGTTGCCTTTTTCACATGCGGAGGATGTTCCGGCAGGAGAGTATATCGTCTGCTCGGATCGCTGAAAAAACGCGGTGTGGATGTAATTCATCTAAGCTCCTGCATGCAGATGGAGAATTATCCTGAATGCCCCCATATCGATGAGATTAAAAAGACAGTTGAAAATGCCGGAATAAGACTTGTGGAAGGAACACATCATTAACTAATGTTATAAAGACAGGAGAGAATGGAAGATGTCTAAAAGAATGATAGTAAATATAGATGAAGAGAAGTGTACCGGCTGTGGCAAATGTGTTTCTCCGTGTGCGGAAGGTGCCATACAGATAATTAACGGAAAGGCAAAGGTCGTATCAGAAGAACTCTGTGACGGAATGGGATTCTGTATAGGAGTATGCCCGGAAGGTGCGATCACTATTGAGGAAAGGGAAGCTGTCCCCTTTGACCTGAGAAAAGCCGAATCACAAGCAAAGAAAACTGATATCTCCATACAATGTTTCAGTTGTGGTTGCGGGGAGCAGGAAAGATACCTGATGCCTGTAAGACATAACATGGAAAGTCTGTGGGTCTGTACAAGATGCCTTCCAGGACTTATCCACGGATGAGAGGAGCGAAGGGAAAGGGCCATGGTTATATGGGCAGAGATTGCTGAATCTGCAAACTATGTCTGTGATTATACCTTTAATTTCCACTGGCATAACAAAGAACCTGAGCCTGACTCGGTGATACCATACCAGATAGGTACTAAGTTTACTTACAGGGACCTTGTCAATGAACTAAAAGCAGGTGGAGAGGTACACATAAAGGGAAATGTGGGAAAGAACTTTGCCTACAGTATGGGTGCTGACCTGAAGCATTTCGGAGGAAGCGGAGAAACAGAGAGGGCAGGAAAGATATTCATCAGCGGTGATGCAGGACCTGAAGCCGGCATGGGAATGGTTGCAGGAACACTTTACATCAATGGAAATATAGAACAACCTCTGGGAAACATAATCGAAATTGTATCCGATGTGCATGGCTACCGGAAATTCCGATCCGTCACTGATATCCTCTGCACAGGCATGGGAAATGATCAGCTTATTGATAATGAATACAATGAAGCTCAGAGCATATTGACCCTGAAAGATGGAATACTCAGGGGCACCCTTGCTGCCAGATGCACATGTACTTCCACGGTAATAGTGGAAGGCAACGCCTACAACGGCACAGGCTTGCTGGCTAAAAAATGCACGATCATTATAAAAGATAATGCAGGAATGAACACGGGTTCACATCTTAATGGTGGAACCGTTGTTGTCCATGGGAATGTAGGGGAGTTCGCTGGTGCTTATATGAAAGTGGGAAAGCTCGTATTCCGGGATGCAAAGGGTTTCATTGGTGCAGAAATGGCCGGAGGGTCCATCTACTCAAAGAATAAGGTAAAGACAGGTTCACCTGCTGCAAAATCCGGGCTGAAAAGAGAGGACATCTCACTTATAAGGGAATTGATGGGAGCGGGAAGGGTTGAGTCTATGCTCTATAACAAGTACATGCCGGATAAGGAGAAAGGGAAATATGTTGAAGTCCGTATGCGCGATGGTTCCCTGGTCCTGCGTAGGATCGATTGATCAGAAACTTCGGGTCATAGGTTTTACCGGGAACATCCTATAAAAAAGGCCATTATTTAACTTCAATGAATTTCAGAAGGTTGGTACCACCCGGTTTACCATGACCTGATGTCTGTCCCTGGGTCAGGATCAGCATGTCGCCTTCTGCAACATTACCTGAGCTTTTCAGGGTATCCATGACAGTTTCCTCCCATTCATATACTCTATGGCTAACGTGGACGGGATATACAGCATATTGCATTGCAAGGTGTTCACATGTAAGAGAATATCGACTGAATGCCAGGATCCAGACATCTGGCCTGAATCTTGAAATGTATCTAGGGGTTTTTCCGGAAACCGTTGGTGTGATGACATAACTTATAGGCAAGTTCCGAATAGCATCATTTACCTGTATGGAGATCATATCCTCTACACTGGGACCCATTTTACGTATAGCTTTTTTCATCATTTCCAGTCCTATTATAGTGTGGTCCCTCCACTTCTCCGTAGAATGGGCAATCCTTGACATCATCATTACGGTCTCGACAGGATACTTCCCCACAGCTGTCTCTGCAGAAAGCATAACAGCGTCTGTTCCGTCTATTATGGCATTTGCCACATCTGTAGCTTCAGCCCTTGTGGGTCTTATGTTGCCAGTCATTGATTCAAGCATCTGGGTTGCGGTTATTACAGGTGTGCTCATAAGATTTGCCTTGTGAATGATATCCTTCTGTACGATTGGGACATCCTGGATGGGTATCTCCACTCCAAGGTCTCCCCTGGCAATCATTATCGCATCACTTTCCATGAGAATGGAATCTATGTTCCTGACCGCCTGCTCACGTTCTATCTTTGAGACAATGAAGATGTCCTTACCCTTGTCTGCAGCATAATTGCGCACATGGACTATGTTCTCTTTTGATTCTATGAATGAAAGGCAGAATATGCTCAGGCCTTCCTCCAGGCCAAAATCGAGTATCTCCAGGTCTTTTCCTGTGATCGGGTTTATGAATAGCCTGGAACCTGGCAGATTAATGCCTTTTTTAGAGGACAGCAACCCACCTACTACTACAGTGCAATGTACATCTTCGCCCTCTATATTGGTGCAATCAAGCTGGATGAAGCCATCATTGAGAAAGATAGGACTCCCAAGAGTTACACTATCTGCTATCTGAGGATACTGGACCGGGATGAGCAATCCCTGACTGGGGATATCCCTGGGAGTAAGAACTATCTCCTGCCCCTTTTCAAGAATCATGGGCTCATCCTGTATGATTCCCACCCTTATCTTGGGGCCCGGAAGATCTGCCATGATAGCCACTACTTTATTGAGTTCATCTGCTATGGCCCTTATCCTGCGGATAACAGCACGATGATCCTCTATGTCACCATGTGAGAAGTTCAGGCGGGCAACATTCATTCCCTGTATGATCATTTCTCTGAGAATTCCTTCTGAAGATGACGACGGGCCAATGGTGCATACTATCTTTGTTTTATGATCAGGCAAATCCATAATTCACACAACCTTTGTTAATTGGGATAATCAACGACATATCATTTCATTGATCCATGGTATCTTTATTAATAGAACTGATTGAATTAAGTCTTATTCGGAAGTATTCAATTCAGTATATATAGATACATACCATTGAAAAATATTAAAGATAATAGCATCCAATATACAATGGGGTTTATAATGACTGATTCAATATATAAGCTGAATAACCAACAAACGCAAGAACTCTCCGAAATCTTTGGCAAGGGAGTTAATTTCAGGGATAAAGAGCGACATTTTTACACACATGATGTGGGAGCTTTGCCTTCACTGATTAAAACAATGGTTGGCAAAACAAAGCCTGCTGCTATTGTAAAAGTCAGGAACGAAGAAAAAGCCAGGGAACTTGTGGATTTTGCACGTAAACACAAGATACCTATTGTACCACGGGCAGGGGCATCCTCCGGATACGGCGGCATTATTCCCACAAAAGGAGGAATCATTGCCGACGTGACCCCCATGAGGGAAATAATCGATATTGACAAAGAAAATCTCAGGGTAACGGTAGGAGCAGGTGCTATATGGTATGATCTTGAGACAAAGCTCAATGAAGATGGGCTGGCCGTACAGGCGGTCCCTTCAAGTGCAATGTCTGCAACTGTCGGAGGCTGGCTTGCCCAGAATGGTGTGGGTTACGGAAGCTATGAGTACGGATGGTCGCAGGATACCATGGAATCTGCAAGGGTCGTCCTGCCAAATGGTGAGGTGAAGGACTTTTCAGGTGAAGAGCTCAAAAAGATAATAGGCACCATGGGCACCACCGGAATCATCACACAGGTCACCCTGAAACTGAGAGAATACGAGGAGACTGCCGCGATCTCTGCAAAATTCCCTGACGCATCTTCAATGAAGAACGCAATCATGAAGGTCGGTGAGAAAAAAGTCCCTGTATGGGCGATCTCATTCCTGAACCCACAGTGGGCTGATATGAAGAACAAAGCTCCGTATAAGACACACTACGGGGAAACGGTTGAGGAGCACAGACCAGAGCTGCCACTTTCCTATATATGCAACTTTGCTTATCCACGGTCAAGGGATGTAAGTGCCCTTGAAAGTATAATTAAGCAGGCTGGCGGCGATATCCTGCCGGATGAGATTGCAGAGCATGAGACACAGGAATGGTTCAGGTCGATGAAGGTAAAGAGACTTGGTCCTTCATTTATTCCTGCCGAGGTGGTTGTACCTGTTGATAAGATCGATACCATCTTCAATGAGATCGATAAGAAAATTGGCCTGCCTGTACTTGTTGAAGGAATGGTTACAAAGGGTGATGAAGCCATTATGCTTTGTTTCATACCCCACTCAGAAAGATCCTTCAAGTATAACCTTGCTTTTCCCCTTGCTCTGAGCATTGTCAAAATCGCAGAACAGAACGGTGGAAGGATCTATGCTTCAGGCCTTTATTTTGCAAGCCAGGCACAAAAAGTATACAACGATCGGTTTAAGGTTATCCAGGATTTCAGGAAACAGGTTGACCCTGATGGCATAATGAATCCGGAAACAATGACAGGCAAGTCCATGATCAACATGGGACTTTCCTTTGCAAAGGCATTTGAGCCCATGGCACGCATGGTTGGAAATATGTCCGGGGCCGGCAACCAGGGATTCAAGGATGAGAAAGGATTGCCGGGAGATATTATATCCCATGCTTTCACCTGTGCCCAGTGCGGATACTGTGTCAACGAATGTGACCAGTACTATGGACGCGGCTGGGAGTCACAATCCCCTCGAGGCAAGTGGTTCTTTATTAAAGAATATCTTGCAGGAAAGATGGAACTGGATCAGGAACAGGTTGACACATTCCTTGCATGTACCACCTGCGAGATGTGTGATTATTACTGCCAGCTTGACCTGCCCATCGAGCGATCCTGGATGACCCTGAGAGAGAACTTTGTCCAGAAGAGAGGCATGATGACCATTCCTCCGTTTGAGATAATGGCCCAGAGCCTGGACAAGGAGAGGAACATATGGGCGAATTACAGGGTCGACAGGGACAAATGGTTGCCTGATGATATGATAGCAAAGATCAAGGACAAGGCAGATATCGCCTACTTTGCAGGATGCACAGCATCCTTTGTGGAAAAGGATGTTGCCGTTGGAACTGTAAGGCTACTTGATGAGGCAGGAATCGAGTTCACATACCTTGGCGACAAGGAATCATGCTGTGGGATACCAATGCTTGTTGCCGGAAAATGGGACGTGTTTGAGAGGATCCTGAAAATGAACATCGCCAATATGCAGAAGCATGGTGCTAAGACTGTTGTTACATCATGCCCTGCCTGCCTGCTTATGTGGAGGACCATCTATCCGCAGTGGGCTGAGAAACTTGGAATGGAATTCAATATAGAGGCAAAGCACTATTCTGAAGTGCTTGTGGATAAGCTTGAGGTATTGAAGCCAAAGTTCAAGGTGCCCCTGAACAAGACCATTGCCTGGCACGATTCATGCCATCTTGGAAGAGCAGGTGCTGGTGTGTATGAGCCACCAAGGGAATTGCTCAAAGCCATCCCGGGAGTGAAGTTTAAGGAGATGGAGCACAACCGTGAGAAGGCACTCTGCTGTGGTTCAGTTGTCACACTCATCGATGAACCAAAAGTTGCAAGCAAAATAGGTAATACACGTTTGCAGGAGGCTGTGGACCAGGATGCTGACATCATGGCTGCACTATGTCCATGCTGCCTTGTTCAGTTCAGGGTCGCTGCAAGGGAGAACAATGTCAATGTGGAGATACAGGACCTTGGCGCACTTGCCGCCCGCAGTCTTGGCTATGACATACCGGATACAACCAACGATGCGCTTGTCGCCTGGGCGACCTTTGAGAAGATGATCGAGCTCATGGAGCCGGAGAACATGACCGAGATGATGGTGGAACTGCTTCCCGACATGATCGGTGCCATGCCCTCATACATGCAGGCCATGATGAAAACTGTAAAGTACGTACCCGGCATGGACATGCTCATGAAGCCCATGATGCCAAGGATGATGCCCCTGCTCATGCCATCCCTGATGCCAAAAGTCATGCCAAAGATGCTCAAGGCTGTAGAGAAGAGAGTCCCCATGCCCGATTATATGAAAGAGCAGATGCCAGATCTCATGCCGGCTGCAATGGGAAATCTCATGCCTAACATGCTTCCGCAGATAGCACCACTACTGACTCCGAAGATGATCGAGTATATCAAGGCGAACTGAAACAGAGCAGAAAAGGAATAAGAAGCACTTTCAGTCTTCTTATTCTTGTTACTTTTTTATTAATAGTTATAATAGATTTGGATAATCAGGCATTGCACCATAATACTCCGTTTTTGACTTGCCAACAATTTCCGATTACTCGCCATAATAGGAAAAAATCTTCCTTCGCCTTTGCAGGCTTGCAGTAAAACCGAGATTACTTAAAAAGAAAAATGGTTTTGTTAAAATGCTGTTGGAAGATATTCTTTTATTTGGCAACTTGTGTATCGTCAGTACTGACCAAATGCAACTAATTCCAGTAGAGTTATAATCACCAAAAATAAACTTACTATATGGTGTATTGTTGATGTATAATCAAAAAAAGCGTGCTTGATACTTGCAATTTGTTTATGCATCTTTTTCTGTGGCGTTGCAGATGCAGACATTCCTAGTTTTGTTAATCTTTCTGAAATTAAAAGCAATATTTCTATTGGTAAACCCGTTTACAAATTATACTCATATAGTAAATATATAGAAACAGATGAAGAAAACGAAGTACAAATAGAGTATTTCCTCACAGGCGTTGGGCAAGTTAATGCCAATAAAATAAGAATATCTGTTCCTCCTGCTATTTGTAAAGATGCTAACGTCACTTATCAAACAATAGAAGGCAACCATTCAGAAATTGAATCGGGCCAGTATGAAGGCAAACTAGAAACTCGTCTATATCCCAACGAAGGAGCACAATTGGGTGGATGGTTGCCACCATATTACTTCACTATGGACAAAGAAAATAGTATTTTTAATTATGGAGGAAAACCATGGCAGCGTGTAAATAATACTATATCAGTGGTGTCCTATTCAGATTCTAAAGCTTCAATGATAGCTCCTATTACTGTTTCTTTTACAATAGAAAAAGATGCTCCAAAAGGTGACTACGAGATTCTGTTTTTTGTATTCTATGAATATGGTAATGTGTGGTACTCTACTCAAGAAAGTGTAACTGTACATATAAAACATTGGTATGAACAATGGTATTATCAAATACTTCTGGCATTATCAGTTCCTATTATATATGCAATTTTATCATCAGTTTATAAGTATATATACAAAATATCAACATCCGCCATAAAAGAAATTGCAATCAATTTTAGCAAACTACTGATTTTAATCAAAAAAGAACTAAAAAAGCTCAATCTAAAAAAAAGAGTAAAGAATAAACAAAAAGGTAAAAGGAAGTAAAAAACCCACATACTTCAGCCACACATCTCGCAACTCCTAATTATCTATTCAATAACAGAGTTAGAGAAAAATAAAAAATCAAAACCATCATTTTTCATGTCTGAAAGTAGTTGACCCGGTCAGCAAAAAGAATTTGTGATCAGTCCCTTATCCTGAATGAGACGGTTAGGTTACCACCTGTCTCAATGCCTTCTTTTTTCCTGACCTTTGCATTAAGAGGAATAAAATGTGTGCCATCACCCATGGGCAGAAGTGATGTATCCCATGAAGTCATCCCGACTGTTGCCCTGATGGGTATCAATCCCCTCTGAGCCATGTGGATCAGACGTTCTGTGATCTCAATGGGTACCCTGATGTATACCCAGCCTCCCTTTTGGGGAAATATATTAACTTCCCCTGCTACCTCATAAATATCCATAGTGTGAATTTGTCATGAAAATATTTAAACCGGACAGAAACAAAACCTGCGGTAACAATGATTAAAAAAGAAAAATACAGATTTGTTGTATATTTGCTGTATAATACTCACTTTAGAATCGGCTTATCCGGTGTGACACCGTAGTATTCTGTTCTTGCCTTGCCCCATGGACAACCGTTTTTGCCAAATATCTTGAGTTCAAGGTTCTGGATAGCCTTGAAAAAGCCATTACCGGCACGTGCACCCTTGCATACAAGGCAGTATTTCTCACAGAATACAGGAGCCTTCTTCTGGTCTGTCACTTATCGTCCCCTCCGCTTGTTTGTCGCTTGTTTGTATGTTTACCGTTTTTCCAGATCATGATAAGTCAGACAGGTAATTTATATTTTAGCCTGGATCTCTTTTGCGAATTCCTTTGCCTTCTGCACGCGTGACTCATCCGGCTGCCCCTTTGTGGACGGACCCATCTCGCCGAATGCTTTCATCTGGGGGTCGTCTGCCTTTAACAGCATGTCGATAACAGGCTGGGCAAGCTCACCCTGGCAGTCAAATGATCCGAGTACGGTAGCACCGGCAGCTGCCTGTTCAGCGGAACCGGTCCATGAGTGGATAACCTCAGTACCTTCGGGGACAGCGTGGGTCATGAATATGGCAATGTTCTTGCCTGCAGTATTCTCAGTAATGAATTTCTTTACGTTTGGCGGTATATCAAATTGTAGCACAGGGAATCCGATAAAAGTAAGGTCATATCCTTCAAGGTTCTTTACCTCCCCAATGGGTTTGATATCCTTTTCCCCTTCTATCTCACCATAAATGGCTTCAGCGATTCTTTTTGTATTCCCGGTCTGGGTCATGTAAGTAACAAGTGTTCTCATATGCAACTCCTCTTTTTCTTGGTAAGAAGAATAGGAGATATATATTTATATACATAAGCGTCATAAAAATGTAGCTGGCCAGATAAACTACAAAAAAATGACCTTCACAACAGAGGGATTTTCATGACACATTGCCAATGATGATACGTTTCCAAAATAGATAGTCACATCAATATTATTCACATAAATCATAGTCACATCAATAATTACTGGATAACTTGTTTCAAATATAAAGAAACAAGAAACTTCTAATACTTTCACTCCGCTTCCATCTGCAATAAATAATTAAAAGGCCAAATTCCACCCGATGACAGAATTCGAGAAGAAAGTGAAAGCAATGAACATGATACGGAGCATACAAAAAAAGAGCGCTGCAGACAGGGAGAAGGCTAAAGGGCAGAGCCGGTCATGAGATTTGTTCGCTTTACCGCAAACTATACTTATCAGTCGGGTTATGAGAATAAGCAATGTCTTTGAGCAGCATCAGGATAAAGGGTGCCAGGGAGCACAACCTTAAGAATATCGACCTCACATTGCCGCGGGATAAGCTGATAGTCATAACAGGGCTTAGTGGATCAGGGAAATCATCGCTTGCTTTTGATACAATTTATGCCGAGGGACAGCGCAGGTATGTGGAGTCGCTCTCATCCTATGCCAGGCAGTTCCTGGGGCTAATGGAGAAACCGGATGTCGAGTACATCGAAGGTTTGTCCCCTGCAATATCCATCGAGCAAAAGACCACAAGCAAGAACCCCAGGTCTACCGTTGGTACAGTTACTGAGATCTACGACTACCTGAGACTGCTATTTGCCCGCATCGGCATCAGGCACTGCCCGGACTGCGGAAGGATCATCGAAACGCAGAGTGTTGACCAGATAGTCGACAGCATCATGAAACTACCCCATGGCAGCAAGATACATGTGCTTGCACCACTGGTCAGGGAAAGGAAGGGGGAGTACAAGAAACTCCTGACAGACCTGCGTAGTGAGGGATTTACCCGTGTGCGCGTGGATGGAGAAGTACATTCACTGGAGGATGCTGAGAACATAGAACTGGGGCGCTATTTCAAGCACAACATCGAAATCGTAGTTGACAGGCTTGTCATTAAGGAAAATATAGGCGAAAGACTGGCCGATTCTGTGGAAACAGCCCTTGAGAAAAGTGGCGGTACACTCACGGTCCAGGTCATTGACGGGGATGAACTTACATTCAGTGAGAAACTTGCATGTCCTGAATGTGGCATCGGTTTTGAGGAGATGGAGCCTGCTGCATTCTCATTTAACAGTCCGCAGGGAGCATGCCCGCAATGTCACGGCCTTGGTACATCCATGGAGTTCGACCCTGACCTTATAGTCCCCGACAAGACCCTGACCATAAACCAGGGAGCCATCGAACCCTGGTACAGTAAGAACAAAAACGGATACTACATGCAGTCCCTGCAATCACTTGCAGACCATATGGGCTTTTCCATGGACGTACCGTTCCAGGAGCTGGACAAGAAGATACAGCATATAATACTCTACGGCAGCGAGGAACTGATCCCTTTTGTACATATAGGGAAGAACGGCGGCACCTGGAGACACAAAGGACGTTTTAAGGGAGTTATCTCTAATCTGTCAAAGATCTACGAAGGCACAGAATCCGAGAGCAGTAAAGACAGAATGAGCAGGTACATCAGCACAAAGCCCTGTCTTGTATGCCAGGGAAAGAGACTCAAACCCGTTAGCCTGGCTGTCACCATCGATGGCAGAAACATAATCGATGCCACGGAAATGTCCGTGGAGGAAGCCCTAGGTTTTTTCAGGGAACTTGAAACAAAACTCAACGACAGGGAATATGCAATCGCCCGCCTCATACTAAAAGAGATCAAGGCAAGGATCGGCTTCCTTGTTGATGTTGGCCTGGATTACCTGACACTGAGCCGGTCCGCAGCAACCCTTTCCGGCGGCGAGGCCCAGCGCATCAGGCTTGCAACACAGATAGGCTCCAGCCTCATGGGTGTTCTCTACATCCTTGACGAGCCAAGTATAGGGTTACATCAGAGAGACAATCTCAGGCTCATAACCACGCTTAAGCACCTGAGAGACATTGGCAACACCGTCCTTGTTGTTGAGCATGATGAAGAGACGATCATGAGTGCAGACCATGTTGTGGACATGGGTCCCGGAGCAGGCATCCATGGCGGGGAGATCGTTGGCGAAGGCACTCCGGAAGATATCATGAACAATGATAATTCCATGACCGGACAATATCTCAGCGGCAAGGCCAGGATAGAGGTCCCGGAAGAACGAAGGAAACCCTCTGGCATCGTGACCCTTTACGGTGCAAGCCAGAACAATCTCAAGTCAGTGGATGTTGAATTTCCTCTTGGGATCCTTCTCTGTGTCACCGGAGTCTCAGGTTCAGGGAAAAGTACACTTATAAACGAAACGCTCAACAAGGTGCTTGCAAAACAGCTCAACAGGGCAAGGGAAATACCAGGAAAGTACAGTTCCATTGAAGGACTGGGAAAACTGGATAAGGTGATAACCATCGATCAGTCACCCATAGGCCGCACTCCCAGATCAAACCCAGCCACGTATACCAACCTGTTCACTCCCATAAGGGAACTCTTCGCCCAAACCAAGATGGCACGTGCCAGAGGTTACAAGCCAGGCCGTTTCAGCTTCAATGTCCGGGGAGGCAGGTGCGAGGCCTGCTCAGGGGATGGCATAATCACAATAGAGATGCATTTCTTACCTGATGTTTATGTACCCTGTGAGGTATGCCATGGAAAACGCTACAACAGGGAGACACTGGAAGTCACCTACAAGGACAAGAGCATTGCCGAGGTCCTTGATATGACTGTAGAGGAAGCACTTGGATTCTTTGAGAATGTGCCTGCCATCAGCCGAAAGTTACAGACACTGAACGACGTGGGCCTTGGATACATAAAACTGGGCCAATCATCCACCACACTTTCAGGCGGAGAGGCACAGAGAGTGAAACTGGCTACAGAACTTAGCAAGCGCTCCACCGGCAAGACCGTGCACATACTTGATGAACCCACAACAGGACTTCATTTTGATGATGTGAAAAAGCTCCTTGAGGTATTGCAAAGACTTGTGGATGCCGGCAATACTGTAATCGTTATCGAGCACAATCTCGACGTTATAAAAACAGCCGACTGGATAATAGACCTTGGCCCTGAGGGAGGGGATCGAGGCGGAGAGGTCATCGCGCAGGGAACTCCCGAGTACGTGGCACAAAGCGATGTATCCTATACAGGGAAGTTTTTGAAGAAAATACTTGCGGAATAAGATGTGCTTTTTGAAAACATTGGAATTGTCCAAATAAATAAATAAATAAATAAAAAGTGAACGGCGTGATGAATATATAAAAAGAGGTGTTTTACCTCTTTAGTTTTGCAACTACCATCTCGACCTGTTCAACTGCTGTACCGATGTACTTATCCGGATCCACGAGGTTGCTAATATCCTCTTCACTTAGATAGTTAGAAACATCCGGATTTGCCAGCAGGACTTCCTTGAAGTGTTTTCCACTCTCATGAGCTTCCATTGCACTTGAGCGTACGAGCTCGTGGGCCTCTTGGCGACCTACGCCACGCTTTGCGAGTTCGATCATTACAGCCTCACCCATGTTCAGACCCCTTAACAGGCCAAGATTGCGGCGTATGTTCTCAGGATAGAATCGTAGGTTCTCTACAACACCTGTTGCGAGTTTTATGATATGGTCCGTTAGCACACATGCCTCAGGGAACACTATCCTTTCACATGATGAATTGGTAAGGTCCCTTTCATCCCAGAGGGTGTTATTCTGGAGTTCAGGCTCCACCATCGCACGGACTATCCTTGCAAGACCGCATATCTGCTCAGACTTTATGGGGTTGCGCTTGTGAGGCATTGTGGAAGAGCCAACCTGCTTTTTCCTGAAGCTCTCCTCTACCTCGGCAATCTCGCTTCTCTGCAGGGTACGTATTTCAACGCCTATCTTGTCCAGGGTGGTTACAGTGTTTGCCATCCACATTACAAATTCAGCATGACGGTCTCGCTGTATTATCTGGTTGGATACATCTACAGAGCCTATCTCCAGATACTGCATCACACGTTTCTGGATCTCGATCCCGTCTTTACCGAATGCGGCCTGGGTGCCCACAGCACCTGTCATCTGCCCGACTATAAGACGTGGCTTGAGTTGCTCAAGGCGCTCTATATGACGTGCTACCTCCGAGGCCCATATTGCAAACCGGAGTCCGTAGGTTGTGGGAACACCGATCTGCCCGTGTGTACGTCCTGCACATACCAGGTTCTTATGAGTAGCAGCCTGAAGAAGAAGCACATCAAGGAGTTTGTGCATCTTTTCTTCAAGGATCTTGACAGCCTCTTTTAACTGAAGGCCTGTTGCTGTGTCAAGCATATCATTTGAAGTAGCGCCGAAGTGCACCCACTTACCTGCATCCTCCTTGCACTTTTCAGAAATAGCCAGCACTACTGCCATCATATCATGATGGATCTCGTCCTCTATGTCCTTAACCCTTTCAAGCTCCACAGAACCGATGCTGGCCTCAATTATATCCGCAGCTTCCTTGGGTATGAGCCCTATATCAGCCTCGGCCCTGGCAAGAGCCGCCTCAACCTTCATGATCTTCTCCAGGCGGTTTGCCTCGCTCCAGACAAATTTCATCTCTTCTGTTCCGTAACGGTATTCTATGGGATGGATTGCCATTATATGATCTCCATTATATCGATGTCAATGTGTTCCGGGATCTGTTCAGAATCCCGGTTGAATTGATTATGCCTCTGGTATAGTCCATCTAATAATAAATAGGCTTTGTGAGGACACTAAGTTAGATTTTAAAAAAATTGCACCACATTTAAGGGGCTTGACCATAAAGTCCGATTGACTACAAACTCAATATTTTGACTACAAAGTAAACATATTGATTACAAAGTAAGTATGTTTGCAATAAAGCATTATCTTGATAATTGTATCAGGTTGTTGATCATACGAAATCGTATACCAAAAGTGGGTGTGATGTTAACATACATATTAACATCATTCTTCGTAAAGAAAAATATCTTCAATTAAGCATTCGAAAAATCGTGCCATTTTGAACGCCAATTTTATACTTGGATCATATTTACCACGTTCTATAGCATTGATGGTTTGTCTTGTCACTTCCATTTCATTGGCCAGATGTTCCTGAGTTATATCTTTCTTTGCTCTCCAGACTTTTAGATTATTTTTCATTCAACATCCATCCCGGAATTAAGTTTGTCTATTGTACCAGTAGTAAAATCCAACATATGTCAACACTGTTATTGCAAACAATAGAGACACAACAGGATATGCCTGAATAGTGAATGCCGTAACTCCAAGAAAAGCCATCAAGATACCTTCGAGGATTATAAGTATCGCCAAAGTTTTGTGACTGGCTTTCTCAGCAATATGAAATATTCTTTCATCTTCCACTATGGTTCCTTTATTCTTAAGTCGGATGCTACGGATACTTATTAAGATCAGTGCAATTCCTGCACCTATGAATGCACCGCCAGTTCCACTTGAATTTATAATCCACCCAGGTTCAAAAATATAAATTCCTATTCCGATCAGGGTTATAAAAAACCCTAAAACTAAGGCTCTGTAGAAAACCCACTTCATATATTATTTTGACCAAATAAATTAAAAAGGATAAATCCCCTGAGTATTACTTA